>CAMBTP010000091.1 GCA_945870855.1 Prosthecobacter debontii | reverse complement strand
AAAGATCCAGCACCGGCGGAGGCGGTTTTCGCGTAAGCCATGGCCAGTGAAGTCATCCTCGAAGGCGCGAGCGGCGGCAGGGACGAGAACATGATCTCGACCTTCTCAGTCTCCTATTTTGCCAAAAGCCTGAGCGAAGTCACCACGGTCGGCTCCGGAAATTACTACGGACTCGTTGAAAACGGCAGGACGTGGCAGGCGCTCAACGACGGCACCGACGGCTGGATCGTCACGGTCAGTTACAAGGGCTACACCGAGGACGAGGAACCCGCCCCCGAGGACACCGAGCAGTGGAACCTCGGCTTCGACTTTTCAGAAGAACCCATCGAATCCCACCCCAAGCTCAAGGAGATCAAGGCGGCGTTTGGCGGCTATTACGAAGAACCGGGCGGCCCACTCAAGTTCCCCGAATTCATGCCCAAGGACAGCAAGGGCAAAGGCGGACTCGGCGGCAAAGGCAAGGCGAAGGCAGGTGAAAAGAACCCGTTGTTTGGCACCTCCACCTACGCGGTGATGACCGCCCGAGTCACCCGCACGTGGTCGTCTAAAATCATTCCAAAAAATACTATCAACGACATCGGTAAGGTCTATTCCAGCATTCCGGATGCCCCAGACGCGATTGCTGAGGTTGATTTCGGCAGCCGCACCTGGATGGCGATGCCGCCGAAAATCTCACAGAACGGCGACGTGTGGCGCATCGAAAACGAATGGCTGCTCTCACCCCCAAGCGGCTGGGTGGAGGAGATCTACGAGAAAGCCAGCAAGCAATGACGACGCGTGAACTCAAGGTAAGCAAGGGCGAGAAGGTGCGCGATGCGTGGGAACGTCTCGTGCGCTGGGTGGATTCATTGAAAGTCGTTCCAGACGACGGCATCGACGTGCGTATCACGCCCCACGGAACCATCGTGCGGGTTCGCGACCACCAGATGTTCCGGCATCCGTTCCGAGTCATGGTGAGCGGATCGTCGGTGCGCGTTTCACCAGGAACCGTGAATGATCTGATTCCTGTCATCACAGAGAGCGGGCAGAAACGCCGCATAGACAACCGCGACAAGGACGGCACTCGCGAAACCGGCAAGGACTATCCAGCGCTCAAGCTGGATCCAAAGAAGGCATCCAAGGACGGGCGAATCTACATCTCGCTGCGCATCAAGCAATCGGCGAGCGGCGGGATTTCTGGTGTGGAGGAAAACAAGGCGGGCGAACAGGTGAGCGAGAATGTCGAAATCGTGCAGACCGATTCGGCAAAAGGACCAGCGGATGGCTTCGGCTACTACCCACTTGCGTTCCTTCGGGCATCCAGCGACGGCGGGTCGATTGAGGAGGTGTTCCAGATCGTCCACCACAATATCCGCTACGAGTTCCAAGAGCGCCGACCAAGCGAGGCGGAACTCAAGAAAGACCCGGACGCGAAAGCCATCGGTCGCCACCTCTTTATCCCGACATGAAGCGCAAAGTTCCCATCATCAATCACAAGACATGGAACGCCATGATCGACGAGGTGTCGCGGCGGCTGCCATTGCGGTTCGTGAGAATGTCACGCCGCTGGGTGCATCCGTGGACCATCGTGCCGGAATGGAGCGACACCGCCGGACAGTGGGTGTTCCGCGTTCGCCCCGGCTTCGTGAATGGGGTGGAACCGGAAATCTCAACTCTGGCCATGCTCGCCTCCGAGCGCACGCTCGACCGGATCGAAGAGGAAACCGGCAACCGCCCCGAGAAGGATCAATCGGTAGATGCGCTCATCACCGAATCACCGGAAATTCCGGCTGGAGGAACGCGAATCATTGGCAAAGGTGCAAACCCAGATTCGATGGCGGTTTCAGCATCAGGAAACATCGCCGTGAAGTTCGAGAAGGTGCCCGAGTTCTTCATCCAGTTCGGTGTGAGCGATGAAAAGCTGACCTTTCAAGGTAACCTCAATTCAGGCATTCAGGAGGTGCAATCCGAAGAACCCAAAGAACCCCCGCCTCTGCTCCGCGCTTGCGACGTGGTGCTCTACGTGGATCGTCCTGCGGCAAAGCTAGATGTGATCAAGGGCAACCCGTTCCTTGATAGCTTCAGCGCGCTTCTCGTCATCAACTACGGACGATCCACACCAGCTCGCAAACGCCCGTATTTGAAGGTAACGGCAAAATACCAACCCATCGTAGAGGCGGACATGGGCAACCTGCTGGAAGGAGCCCCAGATCCCGAGTTCGATGCGATCCAGATCGCCACCATCTATTTCATCTCACCACCCGGATACGCGCCGGATCTGCCGATGGACTCCACCTGGGCCACCTTCGTCAAACACGACCAGTTCTGGAATCTCTGCCACGCGCCACAAAAAATCCCCGATCCCACACCCATCGAGCCGATCACACTTCAAACCGGCCTCGTGGGCGGCATTGCGGATTCGATTTTCAGCAGCCTTCTCGCCCCAGGAAACGACGCCTACAACACCGCGCTCCAAGTGCTCCGCAACCGCAACCTAGCAGGGAGGTTCTGGTCACTATGAATGATGAACCCAAAGACGGCTTCGGCCTCGACAAGGAACAGCGGCTGCTCGCCAAGCGCCTGGGCAAGGAAGAGGAGGAAGCGGAGCAGGCAGCCGGACTGGAACCGCCGTTTCCTTACGTGATGGCGAGGTTTGATGCGGAATATTTCGAGTTGTGAGTTGGCATCACGAGCTGCCAGTCGCCATCAACGAGTGGATTCCCGACGACGAGCCGGATCTCGACTGGTTCAACCGTCCCCGGAATCCATCCAATCCCGATCTGGATGGAATCGACCAAAGCCAAACATGGCAGGCACCCGAAATCCATTTTGACGACGGCCGCATCCTGGTTCTCGAATACACGTAAAGATCCGGGCAGACTCGCCGAAAAACCGCCGCCAAAAATTATTGGCAAAGCGGCTTGGAGAGCTACGCTCGCGTTGAATGAAAACCGCCGTGAAATCTCCCGAGTCAGCCGTTTACCGGAGCGGACTGGGGATTTTTCTTCCCGACACACCGCAACATTTCTTCCGTCCTCTTTTTCACTGTAACCCCATTTCTCCCGCCCTCCGGTCCG
>CAMBTP010000090.1 GCA_945870855.1 Prosthecobacter debontii | reverse complement strand
AGCGTATCGAGCAGCGCCCGGTCGTGGGAAATCAACAAAATCGCACCGGGATAGTTGACCAGATATTGCTCCACCCACAGCTGGGTGCCGATGTCCAAGTGGTTCGTTGGCTCGTCGAGCAGCAGCACTTCCGGCTCTTGCAGAAAGAGTTTCGCCATCGCGATCCGCATCTGCCAGCCGCCCGAAAACTCCGAGCAGTCGCGGACAAAATCCTTTTGTTGGAAACCGAGGCCTTTCAGCACCGACTCGATCCGCGGCTTCATCCGCGCGGGATCGGTGGCGTCAAGCAACAGTTCCAGCTCGCCAATCTCTTCCAGCAAATCACCGTAAGGCGACGAACGAGGATCGAGTTTAACCAACTCGTTGGAAAGGCGGTCGATTTTTTCGCTCAGCGCCATCGTTTCGCCAAAGGCCGATTCCGTCTCCTGCCATAGCGTGCGGCCGCGGACGTGGATCCCTTCCTGCGGCAGATAGCCGATGCGCGTGCCCTTCGGAGCGTGGATCATGCCCGAGGTCGCAGGGATGATTCCCGCCACACACTTCATCAGCGTGGATTTCCCCGCGCCGTTGTGACCGGCGAAGGCAATGCGCTCGCGCGGCTGGACGGAAAACGAAAGATCGTTGAATAGCACACGAGGGCCAAACTCAACGCGAAGGGACTGGACTGAAATCATCTGGCGCGGACATCGCACGTGATGATCGCCGGGTCAAGCCGAGTCAGAAGCGTTACGCCTCGAGTCTCAGTTTTCAACGTGCAGGCGCAGTTGGCGGGCGGTCTTCGGTTGATCGCGATCCCATGCGCCGAGGAACGCCTGGATTTCCGCAAGCAGCGCTTCGCAGTCTTTGTTCCAGCTCGCGGAACCGCGCAGGATCAACGAACTTTCGCGCAGGCCGACAAAACGGATTTCTTCAGCCCCGACGGCCCGCAAGTCGCTCAGCTCGCTGCGAAGCGTATTAAAAAAGGCCAACTCGAACCCATTGCCCGCTTCCAGCGCTGCACGGACTAGGGAGACAGTCACGGGTGGCGCGAGCAGCTCCAGTTTCGCCGCGATCGATTCGCAGCCGATTTTCACCAGCATCTTGCGCACCCGATCGAAAAGGTCTTCCAATTGCAGCAACTTTAGCGGGCACTTATTTTCCAAGTACTGCACGATGCCGCTGCGGATGTCCGCGACAAACGGGAAATCCTCGCGTTCGGCGGCCAGTGCCGCACGGCGGATGGCATCGTCCAGCCACGCCGTATCGTAATCGATTACTTGGTAGCGGCCGATTTGAAGAGCTGGTCGATTGGCAATAAAGGCGATCACGAATGTTGATTTTGGGTAAGGGGAGAAAGAATCGAGTTTAGTCCTTGAACAACCTCCGCTGGAAAGGATCGCGGGCGGCACGGTGGGAAAGCGCTTGAATTTCTTGGATGAACTCATTGACGTTCTCAAATTGGCGGTAAACCGAAACGTAACGAACGTAGGCGACTGGATCGATGTGGTGAAGCTTGTCCATCACCTTGCCCCCGATGGTAGCGGACGGCACCTCGATGAGATGATCCTTGTGGAGCTCCGTGAGGATTTCCTCCACCGCTCGGTCAAGCCGATCCATCGAGACGGGACGCTTTTCGCAAGCTTTTACCAAGCCGCCCATCAGCTTTTCGCGGTTTAGCGCTTCGCGGGCTCCATTCCGCTTCACGACCCGCAGGTCAGTGCGCTCGATTTGCTCGTAAGTCGTGTAGCGGTAAGCGCATTTCAAGCACTCGCGGCGGCGACGAATCGCCGCCCCGTCCTTCGACGAACGGGAATCGAGAACCTTATCTTTCTGGGAACCGCACTGAACGCAACGCATGATGGTGTCTGATGGACTACGATTGAGAACCTATCACTAGATGTAGTATCGTCAACTGAAAAAGTATGACATATTTAGTGCATTAAGCCGAATTATCGGCAAAAGTTTAGGGCATTTTTTAAACTTTAAGCACTGGATGCTCTTTTTCGACTCCATCCAATTTTATCTGTCGGGGCCGGTTCTCGGCCATTTCACGCTGAAATCTGTCTAGTTTTGCACCAGAACCAACAGTCTCGCATTGCAGGCTTGCCCACCACCCCGATCCCGCTAGGATTCGTCCGCGAGCCGGGATGGCGGAATTGGTAGACGCGCCAGATTTAGGTTCTGGTATCGAAAGGTGTGCAGGTTCGAGTCCTGTTCCCGGCACTTTTCAAATGGATCCTTAGTGGAGGGGATCCGAGCACCCATCGATGCTAAAATCCGCCCGCGCCAACGGCGCATTGCTTCCTCTTCATCTCTCCCCATCTGCGTGAATCCTGTCCATCTGTGGTTTAAATTCCAAAAACTCCACTCAGCCTGCACATCCGATCCTTACCCTTAAAACAGCCAGCTTTGACTGCATGCATTTTCATGGCTAGAGTGCATACATGGCTCAAGTGACGATTCGTCGGGTGGATGAAGCGTGGGAGGAAAAGGCCCTCGAGGAACCTGTGAAAAAAACCAACCTCGATAGTTTTGCGGGAGACTCTGACTTTGGGGCCGGGTGGGATGACTTTTTAGAAAAGGACCTCAAACTCGCGGACTCCGAACTCTGGAGTTAATTCTCGTACGGGTCGCCAACGCCACCCGCGACAGCCATTTCCGCGTTCTGCCACAGATCGACCTCGCTGCCGAACCGGGTCAAAGGTAGCCGTAAAGCCGACCCCACCTAAAACGGCACTCCCTCCCACAGCTCCTCCACTTCTTTCTACCGCCGCTCGGCCTCGGCGTCGATCAACGACAAAAGATTGTCGATCCATTGGAAAAGATCACTGATCCGTTGGGAAGGATCACTGATCCACTGGGAAAGATCACTGATCCACTGGAAAAGATCACTGATCCACTGGGAAGGATCACTGATCCACTGGGAAAGATCATTGATCCGCTGGGAAAGATCATTGATCCGCTGGGCAAGATCACTGATCCATTGGAGAGGGGCGTGTCAAAAATTTTGTGTAAGTTCAGATCCGCTGATTAGGTGTTAGTGGGAGGTGGGCATGCGGTCGGCAAACTCGATGGCGAACCGATTTAGGGCGTCGCGCCAGTTCGGCACGGGCTTGGTCCATTTTCGGCTGATGTTCTTCAGGCCCAGATAGAAGAGCTTGAAAACCGAATCGACGCTCGGAAAGAGGTTCCGGTGGCG
>CAMBTP010000089.1 GCA_945870855.1 Prosthecobacter debontii | reverse complement strand
GCGACAATTTCCACGTTTGGATGGACGAGCAGCAGGCGGAGCAATTCCATCCCAGTGTAACCACTGGCTCCGACGATGGCGGTCTTGATACGATTCACGCCCCCTGCAATGTCATGATTTTCCGTGCTTGCCAATCCGCATTTCCCCTGTTTGTTTGTCACCCCGTTCACGTGACGGGCTGTAGCGCAGTCTGGTAGCGCACCTGCCTGGGGGGCAGGGGGTCGTGGGTTCGAATCCCGCCAGCCCGACCACGGAAGGCGGGCATACCCGTTCCAGAGTACAAGGAGCTGGCGAAACGATTCAATCCATCCCGGTTCGACGCACAGTCCATCGTCAAAATTGCTAAGGATGCTGGAGTGAAATACATCGCCAGCACCGCATGGTTTCGTGATGTGTTACTCGAGAGCGGACCGTTTCGACATCGTCGAGGCCACGCCCTCCCGTAGGGAGGCGTCACCCACCAACGCGACGGCAGCCAAGAATTGGGTGCGCTGGTTTCCCGAATATGACAACCCGCTCGGTCCACCCAAAGGCCCGGCTTCCAAGGACGAATACTGTTACCACCGCGAGTTTGAACTTGCTAGGTCCAGCTCGATACCGGAAAAAAGAGCCCGGAGATCACCTGCAAGTCACCGTTAATAGATCCAGTCGCGAGACCATAAAACTTATTACCAACATGAACAGCCAACCTACACGTCGTCACTTCCTGAAGTCTTCTCTGGCCGCAGGCACCGCATGGATCGCTCCACAGATCGTCAAGGCGGAGACCCTCGGCAATACCGCCAAGACCGCCGCGAACTCGCGCATTGGCATGGGGTTTATCGGAGTGGGCCTGATTTCCGACGGCCATGTGCGCTCGTTTCCCGGCATGAAGGACGTCCAGCCGATCGCCGTCTGTGACGTCAGGGAATCTCAGCTCGCGAAGCCCATCGACACCCTCAAGAAGAAGGGCTTCAACGACATTCTGGCCACCACCATGTTCGAGGAGGTGCTGGCACATCCGGATGTGGACGCGGTGTGCGTGGCTACGCCGGATCACTGGCACGCGGCGATCGCACTGGCGGCGATGAAGGCCGGCAAGGATGTCTATGTCGAGAAACCGATGACCCTGACCATCGAGGAGGGCAAGGCCTTGGTGGCGGCGGAGAAAAAATACGGCCGCATCGTGCAGGTCGGCAGCCAGCAACGCTCCGAAATCTATTTTCGCATCGCGGCCAATCTGGTGCGCAACGGTCTGATCGGCGACATCAAGGAGATCTACTGCCAGATCGGCGATTTTCCACTGCCGCCCGACGTGGAAACCGTGGTCCCGGTGCCCGCCGCATTCAACTATGATCGATGGCTCGGGCCCTCCCCGTTCTTCGAGTATTCGGAAAACCGGGCGAAAGGGGCGTATGGAGGTGGCTGGCGCTGCTACTGGGAATATGGCAATCGCAAATTCGGCGACTGGGGCGCGCACCACTTCGACATCGTGCAATGGGCGCTGGGTCGTGACGAAACAGGTCCCGTCGAATTCATCCCCAAAGGTTTCGAAGGAGCGGAATACCATCATTACCGCTACGCCGACGGCATCACCGTCTGGCGTGATAAGAAGCCCGACAACGGCCACATGATCCGCTTCATCGGCACCAAGGGCGAGGTGCTCGCCAGCCGTGGCAAGGTCGAAACCTCACCGAAGGAACTGGTCCGCCACAAGTTCGGTCCGAACGACGTGCAGGTGTATGAATCCAAGAACCACCGTGAGAACTTCATCACGTCGATCCTGAGTCGCAAGCCGACGATCTGCCCGGCAAGTGTTGGTCACCGTACGGGCACCATCTGTCAACTCGCCGGCATCGCCGAACGCACTGGCCGCGCACTCAAGTGGGATCCAAAGGCCGAACAAATCATCGGCGACGATGCTGCAAAGGCGATGCAAGATCGTCCGCGTCGCAAAGGTTACGAGATGCCGGCAGTCTAAACAAAATCCGCGGCGTCTCGCCCACAGACAGTAAACGCCTAACAGCTCCTGAGCTGCTTTTTGCGATTTGCCGACCCACAAACCCACCCAAATGAAAAAAACCGCGACCGCGGATTCAAGTGGCTAGCGCAATCGGCAAGGTTGGCAATGGGCCAGGGGCTGTGTGAGGCTTCTGGTTCAATCGCCAAACCGAACCGAAAGCCATATGAACCACTACAGCCGCCTGACCCGAGAGCAACGTACACCCTTGAAGCCATGAAGCGCAACGGCGCGTCCCAAAAAGAAATCGCCGGCGCCATCGGCAAGCACCCATCGACGGTGAGCCGCGAATTCCGCCGCGCCGGAATGACTTCAGGGACCTACTGTTTCGTGGCGGCCCAAGAGCATGCTGACTCTAGAGAGTGGAAGGGCCAGCGCATCGATCCGGAGATCTGGAGCCTCGTGGAGCCCGGAGCAGATCAGCGACTGGCTTGCCAAGCACTCGTTGGGACAAGTGAGCCATGAGTCGATCTACCAGCACATCTACCGCGACAAACAAGCTGGTGGCACTCTCCACAGTCATTTTCGGAACCGTTGTAAATCCTACCGCAAGCGTGGCTCCGGGAACGAATGACGCGGGAGACTGAAGGATCAGGTGATGATCGACCAGCGTCCCAGCGTGGTGGACGAGCGGTCACGCCTTGGAGATTGGGAAATGGACACTGTCATCGGACGCCCGGGCGGCCCCGTATTGGTAACGATGGTCGAGCGGGTGAGTCGCTATACGCTCATCGCGCTAGCGGCCAGCAAGGAAGCCATCGCGGTGGGTGGTGCGATTCTCCGCGCCATGCATCCGCACCGCGAGAAAGTTCTCACCATGACATACGACAACGGCAAGGAGTTCGCTCATCACGTCCTGCTTGCCGACTTGTTCGATGCCAACGCCTATTTCGCCCATCCCTATCATTCATGGGAACGAGGCCTCAACGAGAACACCAACGGCCTAATCCGCCAGTATTTCCCCAAGCGGAGCTGCTTTGCGGAGCTAAGCGATGAGGAGGTGGCCTTGGTGCAGAACAAGCTGAACTCACGTCCAAGGAAATGTCTCGACTATGCCACTCCAAATGACATCTTCACCGCGCCACCACCGATTGCGCTGGCCGCTTGAATCCGCCCGACAAAAAAAACCAAATGAAATTAAGCACAACCCTAGCCACAGCCTTCACCGTTAGCCTGACACTCATGGGCTCCGC
>CAMBTP010000088.1 GCA_945870855.1 Prosthecobacter debontii | reverse complement strand
GCCATTCAGTATCGCTCGCTGGACCGGCGCTTGTTTGAGTGACCGATTATTCCGTCAAGTGGTTACTCAGAAATGGATGCTTTGTCGGGTGAAAAGGCCGGATTGGTGGGTGTCATAGCTTAAGCCTCCTTCGCGGTAGTCTCCGGCTCATCGGCAAAGGGCAATGCTGCTTATGGTGAGCAAGGCGGCAAGTGCGGTGGTTCTGATAATGTGATTGACGCCTTTTACTGTCGGTTTGGGAGAGTGCCGGCGCGGATGAGTGCGGGGAAATCGGATTTGCCATCGGCCGCGATGATGGCCGAGTTGCAGTGGGCACGCTTCTTGAGTTTTTGAAAACTCAGGTCGCCCGTCATAAATGCACCGATCTCATACATCATCTCATCGCCCTTGCCGTTGACGAGCATGCGCCAGTCCCAAGGAATGCGTTCGCCTTGCGGATGCTGGGAGCGGATGCCAGTGGTGCAGTTGGTGGTGATGGCGTTGTACCAGCGGGGTTTCTCCGCGAGCGAATTGATGGTCGAGATGTATTCAAGCAAGCGGGTTCGCGCCTTTTCTGGAGAAAGGGTGGTGTGATAAAGATACACGTCCTCGCCTTTGCGGTGGACGGCACGCACGCCGAGCACATCGCGTTCCTCCGCGACGATGCACATCAGCGAATACTGGCGGTAGAGACCACCGATGGCGGAGTAGCTCTGGCCAGCGCGCTTGCGCGTCTCGATGGAAAACGCGAGCGGCGGGGAATCGGAGAACTGGAAGCTGACGATGGGATGCGCCATCCACGGAGAACCCCAGTAGTTGATCGCGATGTCCACGCCGGTGATCGAGGAAAGCCGGACTTCCCGTGTGATCCAGCGCGGAGTGAAATCCGTTGCGCTGCGGTATTCGCAATCACGGACGTTGTGGAAAGTGATGACATCACCGTCAATCTCAGCGGTGGCCACTTGCGCTACATCCGGCTGCCATACGGCGGCAGCAGGTGGTTTTAGCGAGAGCCACCATATCAGAACTACGGCGAAGCAAATGCCCCAGACAGCCCATGCCCGCCAACGAAATTTCTGCCAGATCATCGCCCCCAGCAGGCAAAGCATGGCCAAAGCCGCGAGCCAGATACCTGGCCCGTCAAAGCAGAGCGCGCCGAACATCGAGATCGAAAAGGCGAGCGCGAGCAGTGCAGCAAATGCCTTCGCGATCCGGAGTAAACAGGCTCTAAATGACAGATGAGTGGACATGAAACAGCGTGATTGAATTGATGTTGAAGCTCGCGGTTTTCCTACTTCGATCCGACGTGCATGCGCAGCAGCCTTTGGAGTTCATCAATGGTCTCTGGAAGTTCACAAGATCCGTGTGGCCCGGGGACGATTTTCTCTGACTTCGCGGATTTGAGATGCGAACTCCAATACTCCACTACCCCGTCAGAGCTTTTGGGTGTATCGCCTTTTCTTTGGTCGCCGATGATCGAGTGATGGGGAACTTTGATGGAGCGGGAATCAAGTACTTTGAGGGTTGGGTTGCGCGGCGAGAGGCCATCGATACTGGTTGGCATGCGATTCGGGTCACCCGTGATCACGGAAATCGAGCTACTGACCGTGCTGGCGGAGATGGAGACGAGATCAACCGGGAGAGAAATCAATTTGATGGCCAGTGCGCCGAGCGTGCCGATAGCTATTTGGCTACCACGATGTGGCGAGCAGATGAAGATAACACGACCGACATGCGGGTTCGCGTTGAAAATGGTGCAGCGATGGATCAGATCACCGGGTTTGACTTTGGCGAAGAGTTGGTTGGCATTATCCTTGCCTATCACATTCCATGCATCGCGGTCCACGGTCGTAACCTGAGTGCGGGACAGGATGCCACCCATGCTGTGGCCAACGAGAACCATGTCATTGGAAGCCGGGTAGCGCTGCTGCACTTTTGCGAGTTCCTCGCGCAGGCGGAGGGCTGAGTAGAGCGGAGGGTTGCCAGTGGGGTAGGCAAATACCCAGCATTGGTAGCGGCGGCGCAGATCCGGGTCCCTTTCAATTTCGTTGATCACGTTGCGCCACATGCGTGGAGTGGAAATCAGGCCATGGACAAAAATGAGAGGGATGCGATCGGGATCATAAGGCTGAAGCATGTAGAGCCCGGTGATATTCATGTGCTGCTGCACACGGATCGCGCCTAACAAGCCTTCCAACATTTCATTATGCTGGGGGTAGTAGGCGAGCGGTGCCGAAAAATCCGCATCAAGTGTGCGCTCTTTGCCCGCCACGCGGTTTTTTGTCTTCTCTGACGGATCGATCAGTGAAAGCGTCACGTCACTGCCCTTGAAATCAAGTACGGCGGTGACGGGTGCGGTAACGCCCACGAGCGGAGAAAAAGACTCCAATGGGCTGGTCTTACGGATGCCAACGAGCGCGCCACCGATGCCGTCGATGCGGTTGCGTCGCTTGATGGTTTTCAAGTCCACTCCATCGGCGGGAACGAAGCTGGTGAATTGATCCGCATTCCACACCCCGTCCCGTGTCCCTTTGGCAAAACGCAGTCGGTAGGTCGAGCCGCCTTGACTGAGGGTCAACGGCTGATTCCAAAGCGATCCATTTTGAGAGGAGCGCAACAGTACGACAAGATCGGCGGTGGACTTGTTGTATATCACGCGCGAGGCTGCGCCAGATTCTGCGGAGCCGAGCAAGGCGGAGGATTCTTTCGCGGCATCGAGATAGAACACGGCGCGCTGTTCGTCGGAGAGTGTCGTCTTTTCCGCCTCGCTCAAGTGGATGACGGCGGACTTGTGCAAGCCTTCCGCAGGCGGGAGATGGTTTGGAGCGCAAGCACCCAGAGCAAGGGTGGCAAAAAGGGTGAGACGCGAGGGATGAATAGTCATAGTCGAATGCTGAATGCGGGATACATGGAAAGACGGAATGGTAAAGGGCTTTTTAGCCTTTCGTGAAATCAAGGCCGGGATCTCCATCCGGTGCACCGATAAGGACAAAATTGAGTTTACGATCCCCATCGAGCGTGATGGCGGAAACCATCTGTGAATCGTCCGAGGTAAGCACCAAGAGTCCTTTGTCATTCAGGCCGTAAGTGCCCTTGAGTTCGCTGGATTTATCGGCGTTCATGAAAGACCAGGTGTAGTCGCCGCTTTCCTTCATGGTGAAGGTGACCTTGCCATCTTTGCCGCGGTCGCTCACCCATGTACCGATCAGTTTTTCGAGTGGGACGAGTGGTGGTGTGATTGGAGGGGGGACATCGGAATTACCGCCATCGGGGATGGAGTTTTTCGTCAGGTCGCGGAGTTGGCGTGCGATGGAATCGGCGGGCTGGAGACGGACCGTGACCTCGAATTCCGCCAGCGATTTTTCCATGTGTCCGCAGACCATGTAGTGATAGCCGAGGAGGAAGTGTCCGTCGGCTTTGTCTGGCGAGCTTTTGACATGCGTTTCAAGATTCCGGAGCTGATCTTCGTAAGTGGCGGATGCACCGTAGAAGCCGATCATGGTATCCCAGCTCCATCCGGGGCCGGAGGCGAGGACGGGGTTGAGAACACCGGAGGCATCCGCGTATTTTCCGAGGGTAAAGAATACGAGCGCGCGGTATTCGTGCAG
>CAMBTP010000087.1 GCA_945870855.1 Prosthecobacter debontii | reverse complement strand
TATTCAAAGGGACAGACAAAATGTGCAGTATTCTCTTGTGATTTGGATAGGGGAGGGCAAGATGGCTGCATGCGGAAGGCGAGATGGTTGGCGGAATGGGCGGGAAAGCAGGGGAAGCCGGCGATTTACCATTGTATTTCGCGGGTGGTGGATCGGCGATTTGTGTTCGGGGATGAGGAGCGGGAGAAGTTCCGGATATTCATGCGGATGCAGGAGAATTTCACGGGCTGCCGGGTTCTGACGTATTGCGTGATGTCGAACCATTTCCATATCCTGCTGGAGGTTCCGCCTATTCCGGAGGGTGGAGTTTCCGATGAGTTGCTTCTAAAACGGCTGGCCGCCTTGTATTCCGAGGCCTTTGTGGACGGGGTTGCGCAAGAGTTAGAGAATGCCCGCAAAGAGGAGGATGAGGAGATGGTTGCGGAGATCCGCGCGCGATTCACTTATAGGATGAACGATTTGAGCGAGTTTATGAAGACGCTTTTGCAAAGGTTCACGCGCTGGTTCAACCGGGAGCACAAGCGCCGAGGAACCTTATGGGAGGAGCGATACAAGAGTGTTATCGTGCAAAGCGGCGTGGCGGCACGGACGATGGCGGCCTACATTGATTTGAATCCGGTGCGGGCGGGGATGGTATCCGATCCGGCAGATTACCGTTGGAGCGGATATGGCGAGGCGGTGGGTGGCGGTGCCAAGGGGAACGGCAAGAAAGCGAAATTGGGATTGATCCTGACGGTTCAGAATCCAGAAACAAGAGACCAGATCACAATCGACTCGTGGGAAGAAGTTTCACGGATTTATCGGAGGGCGATGGGGCTTGCACTTGATAGAAAAAGTGGACGCGCAGGAGCGGTAATTTCGGCTCATGCTACGATGAATGAGGTGGAGTATCTGGAGGGGGCGACCGAAGATCGCCTCCACTTGCCGGATCTTGGGATGGCGGGGATGCTGAGTAAACGTGTGAGATATTTTACAGACGGCGCGGTGATCGGTAGCAAGGCGTTCGTGAACGAGGCGTTTGATGAAGCAAGGCAGAGATTCACGGAAAGGAGAAAGGATGGTGCCAGGCGGATGCGCGGCAGTGGCGCTCCGGCGGCGGGGGTGCTGTGGAGTATGCGTGATCTGCGCGTTGATATTTAACGGAAGTAAGGGGATCATTTTGCGGTAGATGGATGGTATGGGCGGTATCCCGTTGATCATCGGCTAGGCCGCAGGAACATGGTTAAAATGTTGAAAAGCCGTTCTGGACACGTTCGCGGGTCGCTCCTAGGGTTCGCGAACACACACTACAAAATATGAGAAATACTTTATATCACAATGCCGCGCGGATGAGCCTCATTGCGCTTGCCGCGACAGGAATAGCGACCGCAAAGGACGCGCCGAAAAAGACCGCTCCCGCCCCGGAAGCAGCACCCGCACAGGCAGCACCCGCTGTGGTTGTTCCCGCTCCGGCTGCTCCAGCTCCGTTGAATGCGGAGGAAGCCAAGAAAGACGCTTCCTACGCACTCGGTTATCGCACTGGAGGAACTTTCGGGCAGGAGTTCGGGCGCTTCGGGGTGAAGCTTGATGATCTTGAGATGGAAACGTTTATCCAGGGTTTCAGGGCATCCGTCAAAGGCGGCAAGCCCGAGCTGGAGGAAGCGCGACTGCAGGCCGCCATGACTGCCTTCGGCGAGATGCTGCAGCAGCGCGAGAAGACCACTGCCGCGGAGAATCTTGAAAAAGGAAAGAAATTCCTCGCCGAAAACGGTAAGCGCGAAGGCGTGAAAACCCTTGAGAGCGGGCTCCAATACGAGGTGCTCGCGAAGGGCGGCGAATCCAAGTATGTGGCGCCGAAGGAAGGCGAACCCGAGAAGCAGTTCATGGTGAACTACAAGGGCAGCTTGATCGACGGCACTGAATTCGATGCTTCACCGAAAGGTGCGCCTGTTGCCATGACCTTGTCTGTCGTCGATGGGTTCAAGGAGGCGCTTGGTATGATGCCCGTCGGAGCGAAATGGAAACTTTTCCTACCTAGCAAGCTTGCTTACGGCGAAGAGCGCCGCAGCGCCCAGATCTCGCCGAACAGCGTGCTGATCTTCGAGCTCGAGTTGGTCGAGATCAAGGACGCGCCGCCAGCTCCTGCCGGCGGAGGTTTACCGCTACCCCTTCCTGAAGGGCAGTGAGACCTCAAGTGATCTAGCTATTTTAGCCCATCTTGATTTACAGGCCTCCGGCGGTTCTTACCGTTTGGGGGCTTTTTATTTTAGGAAGGGCCGGCTGTTTAGCGGTTGAGGATTTTCTTGACGGCAGGTGCGCGCAGGCGGTGTGGCTCGGGCATGTTGGAGCCGAGGAGCGGGCGGCAATAGTTCATGAAATCCTGGGTGATGCCGTTGCCTTCCGCGTTGATGAAGTTGTCCGGCATGTGGCGGGTTTTTCCGGCGACTTTGGTGATGTCCACCAGCTCGTAATCCACCGAGTAGTCGAGAACAGGTCGCTTGATCGCGACAGAGCCGTCCACATTATCCCACATTGCGAATTGCACGGCTTTCTCGCCGACCTCGCGGGCTTCGTGGGCGTCACGATCCGACTGGATGCCCATGAACGAGCGCTGGAGGTAGCCGAAGGTATCGGAGCGGACGCGTTTAATTTTGAGGCCGTCGCGGATCGCGTCGGCGAGGAGGTCTCCGAGGGCGCCGGTGCCGGAGAGTTGGACGTTGCCGTGGGAGTCGCGCTCCTCTTTGCCCAGGAGTTTCACGATCATCGGAGTGCCGTCAGGGTCGGAAATGCCTTCGGAAACGGCGATGGTGCACATGCCGTATTTTGAATAGACGCGATCCACATCGGTGAGCAACTGTTCGATCTTGAAGTGGCGCTCAGGCACGTAGACTAGGTGCGGGCCGTCGTTGTAATATTTCTGAGCGAGAGCGGAGGCGGCGGTGAGGAAACCGGCGTGGCGGCCCATGATGCAGCCGATGTAAACGCCTTGGAGGGCGCGGTTGTCGAGATTCACTCCCATGAATGCTTGGGCGACGAATCGCGCTGCGGAGCCGAAGCCGGGGCAGTGGTCGTTTTCCATCAGGTCGTTGTCGATGGTCTTGGGGATATGGATGGCGCGCAGCTCGTAGTCCGCGGCCTTCGCCTGTTCGTTGACGATGCGGACGGTGTCCGAGGAGTCGTTGCCGCCGACGTAGAAAAAGTAGCGGATATCGTGGGCTTTCATCACCTCGAACATTCGCGCGCAGTATTCCTCGTCGGGCTTGTCGCGGGTGGAGAGAAGTCCGGAGGAAGGGGTTCCGGCGACTTGTTCCAGGTTGTGTGTGGTCTCGCGGGTGAGATCCACGAAGTTCTCGTTGATGATGCCGGAAACGCCGTGCACTGCGCCGTAGATGCAGGTGACCTGCGAGAATTTCCGGGCCTCTAGCGCGACGCCGACGATGCTCTGGTTAATAACGGGGGTGGGGCCGCCACCTTGGGCGACGAGGACTTTTCCTTCGAGACGGTTGCTCATACGGCCGGCAGGATTTCTCTTTCGCCTTGCGTGGGCAAGAACGAAGATTGGTGTGTGCCACCTTGCCCCCATCTACCGCCCTATTCTGAGGAGAAACAAAAAACCCATGGCGCGGGTCGAGGCGCGGAGTTTTATCTTGATGCGCTTACCTTTGCGCAAGGCTTTTGGTTGGAAGGGAAACCAGCGCAGGCGATCTTACAGCTCAACCGGGCATTTTCTGCGGATCTGCGGGAAGATGATTCGGTTCTTATGGAATGGCCGTGGCCGTACGCCGCCCTGGAGTGGATCATGGAACACGCGGCGGACGGTTCGGCGGGATTCCTCGGCAATCCGGTGCGCCATTTCCAGCACCTCGCCACGCGGATGAGCGGGCCGCTGCAGGAAGTGCGCACCTCGCGGGCTTGGAAATGCTTTCACATCGCCCGGCGTGTCCTTGCCGAACGCGGCGATTTCCCCCTTGATGGCCGCCAGATCGCCCGCGAGGGGATTTTTATCCCTGTCCGGCTTTGCCCGAAATAGTGCTTGCCGGGTGCGGCGGGGGTCGGTGGAGTGACCTGAACCCTTATCCCATCCGAACCATGTCGAACCAAGCCGCAGATTTCACCCCGAACGCCACCGGCTGGTGGAGCCAGCTAAAGCCTTACCAGCGCTTGGTGTTCATCGTCGCCACGCTCGCATGGATGTTCGATTGCCTGGATCAGCAGCTTTTTAACCTCGCGCGGAATCCTGCGATGGCGGCGCTGTTGGACAAGGGACAAGACACCAAGTTTTTCGGCGGAATCGCCACAGCGATCTTCGTCTTCGGCTGGGCGACCGGGGGGATGATTTTCGGATCGCTGGGGGATCGCTACGGCAGGGTGAA
>CAMBTP010000086.1 GCA_945870855.1 Prosthecobacter debontii | reverse complement strand
ACCCTGTGCGTCCAACAAGATCTCAAACCAGCTCTCACCCTTTCGCGGCGTTGCTGCGGAGCTTTCCTCCCCATCACCGTGCTAACACACGCTGCGTGGGTCATTTTATCAAAATGACCCTACCGTGAAACACAAACTCTTCTCCGCGTTCCATCTGCGACCTCTGCTTTGCTGTGAATGAAGAATCACAGTAGTCCTGAGCCTGCGGCGCACTCTACTTTGTGGGCGCATTTTTGCGCACGAACTTTTGGCAAACGGTATAGTGGTTCCAAACCATTTACAAAACGCCCGGAGGAAACTCTGGGCGTTTTTTTATTTAAGTTGACTTCCGGCAGGTGATTAGTTTTTTCTTGATAGATATATGAAACTCAAATCCCTAGCCATCCTATCCCTCATTACCACGCCTGCTTTTGGCGATATTTTTGGCAGAGGGGGAATCCCTTTCAACATGGACTTCGTGACCATCGGCAATGCCGGGAACGCGGACGATGACACTGGTTACGGCGGTGTAGGCTACAACTACCGGATGGGTGTGAACGAGGTGAGCCGGGGTATGATCGATACCTACAATACCCTAAGCAGTCCGGATCTGACGATGAGCGACATGACATCCTTCGGCGGCAACGGGGTGAATCGCCCAGCCACGGGCATCAGTTGGAACGAAGCCGCGCGCTTTGTGAACTGGCTGAATACCAGTAGTAGTTTCAGCGCGGCCTACAAGTTCAGCACGGGCGGTAATAACGACGACATCGCGCTGTGGACGAGCGCAGACGCGGGCTACGATGCGGCCAATCCCTTCCGCAATGCCAACGCGCACTATTACCTTCCGAGCGAGGACGAGTGGTATAAGGCGGCGTATTATGATCCGAACAAGAGCGGCGGAGCAGGTTACTACAATTATGCCACAGGCAGCGATACGGCACCCACTGCAGTGGCGGGAGGAACGACGAGCGGCACAGCGGTTTACAATGGACAAACAGGCCCGGCGGACATCACCAACGCGGGCGGGCTGAGTGCTTACGGCACGATGGCGCAGAGTGGGAACGCATCTGAATGGACTGAATCGGCTTCTACGGCTCCGAACGACACGGCTGGCGAGTCGCGGGTTCTCAGCGGCGGCCACTGGATCGCTGCCGCCGGCGTTCTCGCCGCGTCGGGCCTTGGCGCCGAAAGTCCGGCGAACGAGCTTAACCTCGTGGGGTTCCGCGTCGCAGCTGTTCCTGAGCCGTCCGCACTACTGTTGACTCTCATCGGCGCATTAGGCGTGGTAACCAGAAGAAGACGCTGATATCTTCCCTTTATCCTTTGGCACTCTGCCCTTATCCTTTTCTTCCTGACCATCCCCGCGAAGCGGGCGGTTTTTTTTTGATGAAACTCGTATCCGGGAATGGCGAACCGGCCAGAATCGCGGAGGGTCGGTGCCTGCCGCGACCGTGCCGCGCTCAGGAACCACCGGACGTTCCGGCGGGAAGATCCGTGAGGGTTTTCCGGCGAATCAAACGCGGCTCCGTCGCGGTGAGTAGCCGTTCTGGTGAAAGCCGTGGCGGGTGCCATGGGCGGATGGGAGAGGGTAGGACGTGAAGGAGAAGGATCTTCGTCATCACCGCCATGGGCGTATCATGCGCTCGAAACGGTCGGACAAAAAAGGTGGGACAAAGAGGCGAAAGCACCGCCAAACCACTTCAGAGGAGGAGGCATGGGGCAATCATAAATCAACGGCATCTGCGGGGTGGAGGAAAGTTTGGCTAGCCATGTTGATCTTGTTCCTGATTTCTATGGCTATTCCGGCGGTCATTTTGTTACGCGGTCACAAGGATAAAGCGGTCGTTGTTGCGCCGTTTCAGGAGGCTGAGGATGAGGTAAGTATGACATTTGAGGCAGCAGAAAAGGTCGCATCTGCTTTTCTTGCAGAGACCGCTCCCGAGAAGCGGCTGCAATGGGTAAGGAATGCGGAAGAGATTCGGACAAGGTTTTCCGGATATCCGGATGAGGCGAGGAGTGCGCCGGGAGAGATCGAGCGAGTGCTGGGTCATCAGGTGGACGGCGGGCGCACAGTGACGGGATTTGTGGTGGCTTTCCCTTCGGGCAATCTTCGTCTTCTGGAGGTGGTTGGCACGCCGGATGGGCCACGGGTGGATTGGGATGCGTATGCGCTCTACGGAACGGCGAGTTGGGAGGATCTGCTTTCGGGAAAGGTAGAACGTGCGGCAGTGCGGGTGTTCTGCGAGCCATCGACGGAACGGCCGGAGCCTTTCAGCGATCAGCAGAAGTGGACGGGCTTCCGGCTTAGCAGTCCGGATCTTCCGCAGGCCGTGTTGGGTTACGTGGAAGTGGGGAAGATGCGGGAAGAGAGGATGAAGCAGGTGATTTTGGGAACCTCCCGTTTCCGCGAGCGCTTCACGCTAGAGATCGTGCGGCACGAGGGGAAGGATGAGCCGTTGTTCGAGATCACCCGCTGCCTGGCGGTGGGTTGGATTCTTGGAGCGCGGGAAGTGGAAGAGGTATGGGAGCATGGGGAGTAGGCTCCGTTGAGAGCCGTATCTCCGACCGGCTGTTTGCATTGGTTGCATGAAGAAGCCGGCCGGAGGCTCTGCTCTCCGTTATTCTTTCTCTGCGAGGAACGACCTCTTGCATAGCTCCGCGTATTTTCCGTCGCGGGTGAGGAGTTCGTTGTGCGTTCCTTGCTCGATGACTTTGCCTTTTTCGAAGACGTAGATCCTGTCTGCGTTCTGGATGGTGGAGAGGCGGTGGGCGATGACGAACGCGGTGCGGTTTTTCATCAGGCGGTCGAGGGCGGCCTGGATCTGCCGTTCGGTTTCGGAATCGACGGAGGCGGTGGCCTCGTCGAGGAGGAGGATGGGCGCGTCTTTGAGGAGAGCGCGGGCGATGGAGAGGCGTTGTTTCTCGCCGCCGGAGAGTTTCACGCCGCGCTCGCCGACGTTGGTCATGAGTTGCTTGGGAAGATCGCGGACAAAGGATTCGGCGTTAGCTGCTTTCAGGGCGATCCACATTTCCTCATCGGTTGCCTGACGCTTGGCGAGTAGGAGATTATCGCGGACGGTGCCATTGAAGAGGAACGCTTCTTGGGTAACGTATCCGATTTTTTCACGGAGGCTGCCTTTGGACAGCGTTGAGATATCGATCCCATCGATGGTGATTTTACCGGAATTATTTTCGTAGAAGCGATTCAGGAGCGAGAGCACTGTGGATTTTCCAGCGCCGGTAGAGCCTACGAGGGCGATGGTTTGCCCGGGGGAGGCATCGAGGTTCACCCCGTTGAGGGTGGGTTGGGAACCGTAGGCAAAGGACACGTTTTCGAAGCGGACATGGGCAGCGATTTTTTCGGGCAGGGAAGCACCATCGGCAGCGTTGGCTTCGTCCTCGGAGTCCATGATCTCGAAAACGCGGTCGCCAGCGGCGCGCGAGGCAAAAATCATTTGGTTGAGCTGGCGGAGCTTTCCGACTGGCTCATAAAATAGGCTAAGCAGAAGGAAGAAGAAGGTCATGTCACCTAGGGTCATGCGCCCAGCGATGATCGCGGCGGATCCGAAGCCGAGCACGAGGACGTAGCCAAGCATACTGGCGAAGGACATCGAGGGGTTGTATAAGGCCCACCATTTCATCAGGTAAAGAGTGGCCTTGCGCACCTGGTGGGAGAGGCGATTAAAGTTGGCATGCTCCTCGTCTTCAGCGGCGTAGGATTTAATTTGGCGTATGCCGGCGATGTTGTCGTGGAGGAGAGAGTTCAGTGCGGAGGTGGTGTTGCGCTCAGCTTTATGCCGGTGGCGGGCATCCTTTGAGTAAACCCAGGCTCCAACGATAAGAATTGGGATTGGAAGAGTGGCCCAGAGCGCGACTTGCCAGTCGGTGAGATACATCACAAGGCCTACAGCGACGAGTTGGATGATAGCGACGAGGCCCAACTCGATTCCGTCGATCAGTACGCGCTCCATGGAGGTGACGTCCTCCACGACACGGGTCATGATGTCGCCAGTGCGGCGAGAGTCGAACCAGTTGAGCGGTAGGCGTTGGATTTTGCGGTAGAGATCGGAGCGGATGTCGAAGATGACGTTTTGCTCGAAGTGGTTGTTGACGAAAATGCGGGCGCAGTTGAGGCCATCCTTGAGAAGATAGGTGGCGGCGGCGAGAAGCGCCCAGAAGAGGATTTCATCATGGCGTGAGGAATCGGGGATGATCCGATCGATGACGATCTGTGTAATTTTAGGGAAGAAAATGACCGATACAGCTATTAATGTTGCGCAGACGAACTGCGCGGCGGCGAGGCCGGGGTAACGACGTAGGTAGGAAAAGACGCGGAGAACGGAATTCATGGGGCTGGAGGACGCTTCGCACAGGAGCACACTTTGTAAAGTCAAGCATGGGAGTCAAAGATGGGACTAAAAATTTACTCAATTTGGTATTGCCCACCCCAGCCGCGGTCGATTACTCTCACCGACAGACATTAAATAACCACTAATCATAACCCCATGGTCAACATCTTAGGAATATTCACTGCCATCATTCTCGCGGTCGCTGCTTTTTTAGCGGTGAAAAACAATGGTA
>CAMBTP010000085.1 GCA_945870855.1 Prosthecobacter debontii | reverse complement strand
CGAATACATCCCCATCCCCGATTACGCCTACGACTGCCACACGCCGCAGGGGCGCAAGATGGGCAAGACCAAGGCGGACTTCTTCAAGGCGGAGCAGGAGGCACTCAGCCCATTCATCCCCGGCCTGTTCGACAATCTCATTGATTCCTAACCACCAACCCCCAGATCCCTATGCCATACGAAATCATGCAACCCAGATTCCCAGTCGGGATGACCTACGCCACGCCGGGAGCTACCGCTCTTGATGTGGATCTGATGAAATACATGCGCCGTCACCATTGCGGCGATTGGGGCAATGAACTCTGCGCCGAAGACAAGGCGGCCAACGAGCAAGCCCTGAAAGAAGGGAGCCGCCTGCTAAGCTGTTATCGCACCCCCGCAGGCGACCGTCTCTACATCATCACCGAATGGGATCGGAGCATGACGACAATCATGCTTCCCAGTGAATACTGAACGATGATTTGCCGGTAATTTTTGTCTCTTTTATGAGGACTAACGATCAATCAAATAGGACATCCGGATTCATTTCATCCGGTGCCTTCCAATCGATGCCGTGGCGCTTCTTGAGAATCTTTTTTTGTCTTCCCCAAACCTCGTAGCAGAATCCCATGTGCAACATGATGCCTTCTTTTGCTAAGGCTGCGATTGCTTCCTCTTCGGCTTGCTTGACGAGAGCGCCTATAACTGGATCGTTTTCGATTGGATCGTGTGCGGTGCTGGAATCATCGTCGTTCATGATTCGACCCTAGTAGTTTTTTCTAAGCCTGTCCAATCCGCATGCCAACGGAGCATTTCCACGTCTAACAGCAGCCTAATAAACGCGGATGGTGGATGTGAGGGCTGACCACATTGGCATCCCTTGTGAGGGGGTCGTGTGTTTCTATGGCTGATTACGCGGCAAAATTGGGAGTGTTGATTTAAGCTCGGATTCGCAGTCGGTTCAATTCACTCGCACAAGGCTGGGCGAATTGTCACATTGTTTCCAATTGGATAGGATTGCTCAACCGGAGCGACAATGTAGGTATGTTCCGGTTTGAGATCAGCAATCGCTTGATGAAAGCCGCGAGTGACATCTGGGGCTGATGATGCCTTGAACTCGAATGCGATGCGGCGGCGTCCTTTTTCAAGGATGAGGTCGAGTTCCACGCCGGTTGAGGTGCGATAGTGACTCGCTGCCCAGCCAGGATATTGGTCGAGGATTTGTTCCAGCGCGAAACCTTCCCATGATGTGCCAAAAACCGGGTGCCCGCGAAGATCAGGTTCTGTTTCCAGTCCCAGCAGCGTGTGGAGAATGCCGCTGTCTCGCAGATAGACTTTGGGACTTTTGACCAATCGCTTTTTCAAATTTGGCAGTAGGGGCGGCAGGCTTCGAACCATGTAAGTTTGTGAAAGCATATCAAGATGATGACCGATGGTCGCTGGAGTCACCCCGAGTGATTGTCCTAGCTGACTTCTGTTGAGGAGTTGGCCATGATGGTGAGCGAGCATTTGCCATAAGCGGTGAAGAGATTCGGCTGGAACCCGAAAGCCGAGTTGAGGTATGTCCCGCTCAAGAAAAGTGCGAATAAATTCCTCCCGCCACCGGCAGGAAACCTTAATATTGGGAGCTAGCAGACTGTCGGGAAAGCCGCCTCGCAGCCAGAGCTGGGAAAGCATCTCCGCTCCCACTTCCGGAATACGGAACGGGGTGAGTTCAACGTGGGCGATGCGACCGGCCAGTGATTCGCCAGACTGACGAAGCAGTAGAGGGGACGCTGAACCCAATAGCAAAAAGCGACCGGGGGTGCGACGGCGGTCGATGATGCCCCGTAGCTGCGGAAACAATCCAGGAACGCGTTGGACCTCGTCCAAGATGACCAGATGGTCAGAGAGAGCATCGAGAAAAGCGTTTGGATCCGTGAGTTTGCGCCGATCCGTTGCGCTCTCGAGATCGAGGTAGATGGTTGGTTTATCGAGAGATTTGGCGATCTCTTGGGCCAATGTGGTCTTCCCGCACTGTCTCGGCCCGGTGAGAACTACGGCTGGAAAATGAGATAGGCACTCGTGGAGTTCATGGGTCGCGCTGCGCTTGAAAGGTTGCATTTCGATAGGCTGACTATTAATTTACAATTTTCAAGGCGATTTGTGAACCCTCCTCCAATCCGCATAGCAACGGCGCATTTCTACGTCTAACGGCAGCCTAACAAACGCGGATGGTGGATGTGATGGCTGATCACATTGGCATCCCTTGTGATGGGAGCGTGTGTTCTTATGGCTGATTACGCGGCACCGTGGCTGCTGCGTTTTACGAAGGTTACTACACAAAGGGGTTGATGACACGAACGCCCGCATAGGTCTGGCCGTGATTCAAGTCTTCCGAATAGACGGCTTGGCATCCAAGTTCCACGGCGGCTGCGATGATTGCGGAGTCCCAATAGGAAAGTTTGTAGCGGTTCTTGATCTGGAGTGCCGCCCAGAACACAGATTCGGTGACGGCCAGAACCGGGTAGGCTTCGAGTGACTCAAGAATTCCCACCACCTGATCATGGGGTATTTTGAATTTTGCGGTGGCGTTGACGTAAAACTCCGCCTGCACCTGCACGGAAAGGCCACCCCCTTCCATCGCCAGCAGTTCCCTTGCCTTGGTGCGCTTACGTTGTTCCGACTTATTGCTGGATGCGGCGTAGAGCAGGATGTTGGTATCAAGGAAGAATTCAGCGTGCATTCGCTTCGGTTCGGGTAAGACGTTTACCTGCGGTGATCCCCGGCACCTTGTCCATGGCAGCAAATAGCTTCTTAGCTCGGTCTTTTGCTGCCACATGTTTCTCCGCAATTACGTGCTCTAAGCCCTGAACCACAAGGGTTCGCAGGGTAGTCCGACGCTCCGCAGCGAGCACCTTCGCCTTTTTAACAAGTGAATCGGGCAGTTCGATCGTCGTTTTCATAGCCTGTAAATATGGTTCTACGGGTAATTTGTCAATGCCTGTTTCATCCGCATGCCAATGGCATCTAACAGCAATAAATGGCCGATAAAAATGGTGCGATTTGGCGTGCGGATGGTGCGCGACAAACGACGGGTTTGACTGGCAGGCAGGAGGATGTCGGAACGCACAACCCCTCCGACCCACAGAACCATGAACACCATCACCAAGCCAATGCTCGCCTCCAAGTGCGAACGTCCCGACCTGCTCCCATTCCCCGTGCTCGCCACGCCAAAACTTGATGGCATCCGCTGCCTCAAGATCGGCGGCAAAGCGCTCACCCGCTCATTCAAACCGATCTCCAACCGGTTCGCCCGTGAGTGGATCGAAGACAATCTGCCCGATGGGGTGGACGGCGAACTCATGCTGCGCAACGGCACGTTCTCGGAAACCACCAGCGCGATCGGTCGCCGTGACGGCATGCCGGACTTCGTCTTCCATATCTTCGACTACGTCACCGATTCCATCGCCACGCCGTATCACGAACGAATGACCCACCTCTCCGAGCTGCCCGAATCACTCCACATCATCAAGGTGCTGCCGGTGATGATCCATGACTCCGCTGAGCTACTTGCCTATGAGGAGGAGTGCATCACCGAGGGCTACGAGGGCGTGATGGTTCGCTCCATCCATTCACCCTACAAATGCGGACGGTCAACCGAGCGTGAAGCGTGGCTCCTCAAGATCAAACGCTTCGAGGACGCGGAGGCGGTGGTGCTTGAATCCTACGAAGGCATGACCAATCAGAACGCCGCCGAACAGGACGCTTTCGGGCGCACGAAACGCAGCCTTGCCCAAGCGGGTATGGTCGGCAGGGGTGAGCTTGGTGGCTTCATTGTAAAGCACCTTCAAACGGGCGTGGAATTCCGGCTCGGTTACAACCATATCGTCGGCGGAATTGATCGGGTGACGCTGTGGATGGATCGCGATTCTCTGATCGGAAAAGTGGTGAAGTTCAGCCATCAGCCGAGCGGTGCCAAAGATGCTCCGCGGTTCCCGAAGTTCATCGGTTTCCGGGCGGCTTGGGACATGTGAAAGCGGGCAAAACGCCCCCTGAAAAATGGTGCGGGATGGTGCGCGACAAACGACGCGGGTGGCTGGCAGGAAGAAGGATGTCGGAACGCGGGCACTCCTGTCCTCACCGGCCTCAGATTCCAACCAGATCCACCCATGAAACCACAAGATACCCAAGCCGCCTCCATTACATTTGGAGTTGAACTCGAAACTACCGTCCCCGTGCTTTCCGGCCTCAGTGTCGGCAATTACCACAACGGCACCACTGTGCATGTAGCTGCCATTAACGGCACCACGCAGCACCTCACCGCGCCCACTTTTAACGGCGCACATTGGAAGGCCGAACGCGATGGCTCCATCCGCGTCAACACGGGTCGCCTACCATGTGAATTTGTCTCACCCATCCTCCACGGAAGCGATGGCGTTATCCATCTGATCGACTTCATCAAATGGGCGAAGGCAATCGGCGCAAACGTGAATGGTTCCTGCGGCGTGCACATCACGGTGGGCGTCAAATCAATCATTGGCACTGACGATCCACAAGCGATGAGCGAATACGCACGCAAGCTCGCCCACATCGTCAAATGGCACGCCACTGCCCTCTACGGCCAAACGGGAACGGGACGCCACCTGAACCGCTACAGCCACACTTTAAGCGATGACGTTGGCTCACTGGTTCGCCAGATGGAGCGCAACTCCAATCC
>CAMBTP010000084.1 GCA_945870855.1 Prosthecobacter debontii | reverse complement strand
AAAGAAAACTCCGTCTCGTTGGGCAGCGTGAGGGTTTCGCTCACCCCGAGGCGGCGATCCTCCCACACGCCTGAGTTGTCGGTGGCGGCTTCGAGTGACGCGTAGCGGACGTGGCCTTTCATGTTCGCCAAGTGGAAGAAGCGACTGCCGGCCATGAGCGCGGAGGTGATCCGCTTGCGCATCTCGTCGTCGCATTCCTTGGAGAGTGGGGCGCAGACGATGGAACGGCCGGTGTAGGCGACGTGGGTGAGATCGGCGCAGGTGTCCTTGCCGCAGCCCTCGCGGTTGCCATCAAAGATCCAGAGCGGGGTTCGCTTCCAGCCCATCAGTCCCCGGCAGAAGGGCGTGATGAAGCGGGCGAGAGCGTGAACCCGCGCTTGTTCGTCGTGCCACCAGAACCCGCCATGCTCCGGTAAACCGAAAAGGTCATTGAGTAGCCAGCGCATAGCCTCGCTGTGACCCATGGTCTTGAGCTTTGGGGCGTGTGGGTTCAACCAGGTGCCGAAGCGCTCGTCGTATCCGGGGTTCGGGTAGATGATTTTCCCGTCGTCCGAGAAATGCGGAACCGGCACGTCGAGCACCCGTCTGATGCGGGGCAGGGCATCAGTGAACACGCCACTGACCAAGGTGATCCGCGCATCTGCCTCGCTCATGCTCTTTGGGATGAACACTTCGTCGCCCGCGTCGTCTTCTCGCAGCACGCCGGTTTCCACCGTTCTCTCCACCGCCGTGACCAGTTCCGTAGGGCGGATCGTTGAGATCATGTGACCGGGGATCGCGCCTTTGTTATCAGCGGCGGGCACGGTGGCGATTTCCACCACGTTGCTTGAGAAGCGGAAGAGATCGAGTGCCGGGGCAATGTATCCACCCAGCTCCTTGCCGAACTCACTGTTGGAGCGACCGAGGGCTGGAAGGATGATGCGCGGTCTGCCGGTGGCGTTGGTGGTTCCTGGTGACCAAGCACGCAGGTTGGCGCAGCGTGATGTGATGATCCCCGGCTTTTGCGCCTCTGCCCATTCGATGAGATCCCGGATGCCGTGTGACTCGCAATGAGAATGCAGGCACTTGAAACCTGGCATGGTTTCGGGCTGGTTGAAGATGATCGTGTCCGACCCCGGTGTCTCAGCCACTCCGCCGGTGTGATCCGCTTCCCACGGGCAACGCACTGACCACTTGTGATGGTCTGGGTCGAGGCACTCACCCAAGCGGTTGAGGTCTTCCATCACGCCCGCGAGATCGAGGGTGCGGAGATCCTGCTCCCATTTCGACCACCACGGCTTTTCCTTACCGGGGCGTCCACGCTTCTTGGCTTCCGGAGCGGAAAATCCAAACCACCGGCAGAGCTGCACCCAACTCACCTCGGGGATGTCGCCGGTCACTTCCCAGGAATACAGGTGACCGCTTTTGTGGACTGAGGGTGAGAGCACCAAGTTGAGACCGTCGAGATAAAGCTCCGCGCTCACCTTGTCGTTGATCTGGCAGGTGGGTGCCTTTTTCGCCTTCATCACCACCTCTGGGATGTCGCGGCAGATGAATGCGAGATGCGCTCCGCCGCCCGTCCGTTCACGGGGCACGGTTGCTAGATCCGATTGGGTGGCGAGCCATGCCATCACCGAGGCACCGGCATCGGGTTTGCTATCCAGATCGACGTGGACGAATGGCGGTCTAACAACGCAGCCGATGTTGTGGTTGGAGCCGGTGCCGAAATACTTGGTGAGGAAGTCGGGCGTGATCTCCGCAGCGGTGTGGTTGCGCCAACCTTTGAGAAGCGGCTTCTTCCCGCGCTCGTGGTGGTCGCCCCGGTCAGGTGCAAGCAGTGGGTGGATCGCCCAGCCGAGCGTGTTAGCATAGAATTGGACGGCAGAGAGGCGGTCGAGGGAGTTGATGTCTGAAGGTATTGAGTGGTTCATGAAAATTTTGGTGAGATTGGTGGAAAGTGGAAATTGAGTGCGCGTTGGGAGACGAAGATGCCTTTGGGCCAGTCTTTGAGGTGGAGTCCGGCGAGGGTTCGAACACGCGACAGGGCCACGTAGGCTTGGCCGGGTTCTCTTGCTGCCCTCACGTCAACGAAGGCAGAGTCGAGGGTTAGGCCCTGGCAGTTGTGACAGATGAATCCATCAGCTTGAAACCTGTGGGCGGTCTCAATTTCCAGATCGATCACCGGACCTTCACCTATGTCCTCGATCCATGCGACTGGATCATAAAAGCATCTTCTCTCCAGCTCCGTCCGAAGGCGTTTCGGGATGTCGAGACCTTGATCCGTAATGGCTTTAGCCAGTCTATTTAGATGTCGATGGGTGAGTCGCTTGTTATTCCGAAGAATGCTGTCGATGGATCCAGAACCACCTGCGCACATGCCCTTGCCCGCTCTCCGCTTTGATTTCCCCGATTTGAAAAGCTCTAGGATTTCGGATCTGATGGCTTCACCGTGAGGAATGAAATCAATTGATGACCGCCCTTTGTGACGCGCCATCATTTGTTCCATACCGGATTTCTTGTGGGAGACTGTGAACCCAACCGCTGCTGCGAAATTGGCTAGCATTGCGCCTGAGACGTGGAGGACGAATGAAGGGCTGTGGCCTAGTGCCTTCCATTTGACCGTCGTGGAGATGTAGGAAACAACACCGAATCCTAGGAGCATCCGCTGCACGTCATGAGCAAGTCCTCTCGATGTTGTAACGTATCTCAGGCTTGAGCTGCCACTTGCACTGCCATCACCGTCGAACAAACCGCGTAAGAATGCCCCGCGCACCCTTTCGGGGCTTCGCCAGATCGCTTCTGGAATCCTTTTTTGTCCTGCATTTACTCGTGCAATACCCGCCTCCTGCATGGCACGGAAGAACGGACCCGAGGAAAAATAGATATGCTTACAGTTTCCCTTTTCCCGGATTCCCGTTTTGATGCCAATCTCGTCCAAGGTTGCCATCGCATACCGGAGCGCCTCGTTATCAGGATTGCTGAGATAAATTGTGTCACCCTTCCTGTAAGACCCGTTCGCCACCAAAAGGCCAAACAGGTAACCGAGTTTCTCATCCAGAGTGGTGATGGATATTTTCTTTTCCCGTGGTCTGGCACCCGGTGTCAGTGGAATCTCGTCGCCACCCATCGACAGGTGCTCAGTTGAGATGCAGACATGGTCCTTTCCTGTCAGTGAGCCGGCTGCGACGAAAGAAGGCTCAAACTCGCCTTGTCGGACCGCCAACACCGGGTGCTCCCATGTGCAATCAAGATAGAAACCGCACTTGGTGTGGAGCCTGACTACGCGCTTTTGCTCAATTGCAGAGATTGCAAGGCAACGGGAATACCCACCCAGGCCACAATGCACGCTATCCCCTGGCCGGACTTCCGATGCTTCAATGATTCCCCGTGTTGTTGGAATCCTAGAACCGGTCGATACGCATTTGTGGATAGTGAGGGCATTGGCCAATCGGAGCGGCAGTTGTTCTAACCAGGCGCTGGTTTTGTCGTTGGAATCGAAGCGCCAACGGTAGGGACTCACCTCCAATTCCTTGCCTTGGGTGTGGACGACCACGGAGGTGAACCCGATGGAAACCACCTCGCCCGTCTGGCCGTTGACGAAGCCTTCGTCGGGCTTGTTTACGGTGAACATCACCTTGGCTCCGGGTTTGAGGCGCAGCACTTTGGGCGTGAGTAGGTTCTTTTCGAGGAATTCAATCTGGCTGTGCGGTCCCCAGGTGTCGGCCTCGCGGATGGACTCAGGCCCCGGTAATTCGCCGAGACAAAAGTCGTTCCAACGATCGACCATCGAGTTGTGGGTGAAGAGCCGGGTGATGTCCCTCGCGGGAAAGGTGGTGATCCTGGGGCGCAGCAGCTTTTCGGTGGCGGCGTCGATTTCGCCCCTGCGAATCTTCCCCAGTGCGGCCACGAATTCCGGCTCGTCCTGACGCATGATCTTGCGGAGCTCCACCTTGCAGAATCCCGCCGACGACCATGCCTCGGTGTCGAAGAACCAATCGTAGGGCAGTGATTGATTGGTGCGCACCGGGGGCAGTTGCAGGGCGTCACCCGTCCCGATCACCTGGATGCCACCGAATGGTCGGTCGTCGTCACGCACCCTGCGGCAATGGAAATCGAGGTAGCCGAACGCCCGACCCGCGAGCATCGAGATTTCATCAATGACCAGCCGCTCGCAACGCCGCACCCGGTTGAATGCAGCCCGCACGTTCGGTTTGGCGTCGCGGGAAAGCTGCGCAAAGTATTGCTCGAAATCCTGCCCTGGGGCTGGTCCGAGCAACATTCCGCTCCAACGGTGCACGGTCATACCTCCCACGTTGAGGGCAGCCACCCCGGTCGAGGCGGTGACGTGCGTATCGGGATGACGTTTGAGGTAGTCCCGCACGTTGTGACTTTTCCCCGATCCCGCCGGACCCGTCAGGAAGACATTCCTACCGGTGTCGGCGAGATCACGGAATTGGTCAGCGGGGCTTCTGGCAACCAGGCTACCGCTCATTGAAGCCACGCGCCTCCGCCGCGAATCACCCAGCCCGCAAGTAGGCCGAGGAGGAAGGAGAGGACGATCATCGGCCAACGGCGACGAGGGCGGTTAGGGCGAGCGGTGAATCCCTGGATGGGGAAGCGACGATACGCAGACTGCGGATAAATGGGAGTGTTCATGGGTATGGATCTGAATGTTTGATTTTGTTAGGCCGGAACCAGAGCGGTCGGCGGTGTTTCATCTCCTGCATCCGGCGAGTCCTTCACCGGGCAGTAGTTTTTCTGCCAGACCCACAAATCGCGGGCGGCAAGGAAGGCGCGGAAGAATCCCGCCTTGTCGGCATCGTCCCACACCTTCACCACCACGGGCACGGGTTCGGTGGAACC
>CAMBTP010000083.1 GCA_945870855.1 Prosthecobacter debontii | reverse complement strand
AACCGCATGCTGGCGGACGGCCGGCTCAAGGATTTCCCGCTGAAGAAACTCGTCGCCGCCGTCTCGGCCGGGGTCTATCAGGGCGTGCCCGTCCTCGACCTCAATTACCCCGAGGACAAGGCCGCGACCGTCGATTTCAACATCGTGATGACCGAGGCACTGGAGTTCGTGGAAGTGCAGGGATCCGGCGAGGAGGCCGTGTTCACCACCGAGCAGATGACCGCCATGCTCGACCTCTCCAGGAACGGCATATCGGAAATCTTTTCCCTTCAAAAAATCGCTATCCTTAACGCCGACAAAGCCGAACCCGTGGACTTCACCGCCCTGGTTTCTTCTTTCGGAAAAAAATCCCTCTAACAGCCCGTAATCAGAATTCTTCATTAAGGATTAAAATTTAAAATTTCATGCGCGCTCTATTTATCACTGCCATAATCGCCGCACCATGCCTCGCAAATGAACTGACCAACCCTCTCCTACTCCCCACTACCAAGGCGATCCACGAGATCATTTCCAAGAAGGCCGCCCAAAAAGCAGAGGAGATGAAAGGCTACACCGAAGCCGTCCCGCTCGCCGAAGGCGGCGTCATCGAACTCGTCCCCATACCTGCCGGAAAATACAAGATTGGCTCCCCGGCAGGCGAGGCGAACCGCGCGAAGGATGAGGTACCGCAGAAGGAACTAGCCATCGAACCTTTTTGGATGGCGAAACTGGAGACCACCTGGGACGTTTACCGCCCTTATATGGAAAACGGTAAATCCCGCAATAAGGACGGCACCCTCAATCGCGATTCCGACATGACCACCACCGAGGCGCCCGAGGCTAAGGACGGCGAGACTCTCATCGACACCGTAACCCAGCCCACCCCGCCCTATATCCCCATGCACTTCTCTATGGGAGACGGCTACACCAAAAACTTCCCTGCTGTCGGCATCACCCACCATGCCGCGAACAAGTTCTGCGAATGGCTTTCCGCACAGACAGGTCATTTCTACCGCCTTCCTACCGAAGCGGAATGGGAATACGCCTGCCGCGCCGGCACCACCACCGCCTACTCCTTCGGAGACGATCCGGCCCTGCTCCCCGAATACGCATGGTTTGTGGATAACGCAGAATTTCAATACCAGAAGGTCGGTAAGAAAAAGCCGAACCCGTGGGGGCTTTACGACATGCACGGCAACGCCGCCGAGCTCACCCTCGATCAATACCTTCCTGACGCCTACGCCAAAATTCAAGCCGGTGCGGTCAATCCCTGGAACCCCGCCCCCATCCGATACTCCACCGTTTTCCGTGGCGGCCATTGGGATGCCGATGCCGATGCACTTCGCTCCGCCGCTCGCGGTAAAACCGCACCCGAACTCAAGGTGATGGATCCGCAGAATCCCAAGTCGATCTGGTATTTCACCAACGCCTCATGGCTCGGCTTTCGCATCGTCCGCCCTCTTAAGACGCCAAGCGTCGAGGAAATGCATAAGGCTTGGAACATGGGCCCCGGGCCGGGAAATCAGGATAACTAAGCCGCAAGCCATGGACTGCTACAGCCCGCTGTAGCTTTCGGTCTAGCAGCCCGCTGCCGACCGGACGGCATTGGAACGGCTAGGCTTGTTCACTCCCAGTCCTCCGCCGTTGACAGCAGGCTGTCTCACGGAAAGCTACAGCAGGCTGTAGCAGTCCACGGATATTTATCAAACCACCTTTGTCTCGCCTGGGATAGGGGCTGGGTAGAGGCCGTCTGCTCCCGCTTTCGGGCCGGGATCGGCGTCCCATGCGAGGACTTTCGGCATCGTATCTAGATCCGAGTTGAGCGCCTGTTCCCAGGTGATTTCCTGGCCGGAGTAAGTAGCCATACGTCCCATGATCGCGGAAAGCGAGGCCTCGGCGGTGCGATGGGCGTCGTTGATCGGCTTGTCCTCCATGATGTGCTTCACCAGCACGTCATGCTCGGTCTGGTAGGCATTGTTATTCTCCCCGCTGAAACGCCAGATGACCTTGCCCGCGAGATCCTTGATCATACCAGCCGTGGCCGTGCCCTTGGTGCCGACTATGGTCTCGGAAACTTTCGACCAGGTGCCGTTCCAATGTTTGCACTGGCTGTTCATGACCGTGCCGTCCGCGTAGGTGTATTCGACGTAGTGGTGATCGTAAATCTCGCCCCACTCCTTGCCGATGCGCTTGGAGCGTCCGCCGATGCCGTTGGCCTTGACGGGATGCGCGCCCTTGAACCAATTGCCGACATCAATATTGTGAATGTGCTGCTCACAGATGTGATCGCCGCAAAGCCAGTTGAAATAAAACCAGTTGCGCATCTGGTATTCCATTTCCGTCATGCCCTCCTGACGCTCCCGTGTCCAGACACCGCCGCCGGACCAATAAACTTGGCTGCTGGTGATTTCACCGATCATACCCGCCTTGATTTGCGCAAACGTCTCAATGTAACTGTTTTGGTAACGTCTCTGTAAACCGCAGACCACCTTGAGATTCTTCGCATCAGCGGCCTTCGCGGCTTCGATCACTTTGCGGATACCCGGGCCGTCCACCGCGATGGGCTTCTCCATGAAAACGTGTTTTCCTTTCGCCACCGCATACTCGAAGTGCGCGGGGCGGAATCCGGGCGAAGAGCAAAGCAGGACGAGATCCGCGGCATCAATCGCTTGCTTGTAGGCATCGAAACCATGGAAGCGCCGCTCTTTGGGCACGTCGCAACGTTCTCCGAACTGCTTGCTGAGAGCGTCGTGGGCTTTCTCCAAGTTGTCCTCGAAAGCATCGGCCATTGCCACCAGTTTGGTGCCGGGCACGCTGAGCGATTGGGCGGCAGCTCCTGATCCACGGCCACCGCATCCGACGAGGGCCACCTTGATTTCGGAGGCTCCGGCTTGAGCTCGTGCGAGTCCAGGAAGGATTGAGGCGGCGGTGATCAGTGATCCGGTTTTTAGGAAACTGCGGCGGTCGGTCGGTTCGGTCGTGGGATTCATATCGGGTTCTTTCTACAGACAGAAAAGAAAGGGTCTTTCTCGCATTTTGCCCAGCACATTCCGCCACGAGATCTTCCCTAGGATTTCCTCTCGCCAACGGGCTGCATTTCCCTCCACGCTTCCGACATGAAGAATTTTTTCCTCCTCCTGCTGGTTGTCATCGTCCTAGTCATACTGGTAGGCGGAGGCGGGGCTCTTTTTTATCTTGGAAAGACCTCCGAAATCACCCGCTCAGCAGAGACTCCGCCGCTTTCTTCGCCAGCAAAGTGAAGTCCGTTCACATAAGCCGCCCGTAGAGCGCCCTCATCGCGCCTCTCCATTTTTCCAGGAAGACGAGATCCCGCATCACTGTCGCGGCGGCGCTATCGCCAGTCTCGATCGCCGGAAAAATCTGGACCCGTTCGGCGATCCCCGCATCGATCTCCGCAAGCAGGTTTTTCACACTTTCCCGCTCGGAGATGAACCGCACCTCCGCCATCCCTTTTGCGAGAGCCGATTGTGCCGCTTCGCCTGCCTTGATCGCCGCCTCCGCCCGCGCGCCGGTCTCTGCCACCTTTTGGAAAAAATCCATCAATTCCGCGCCAATCGTCCCACGCTCATCCACCGCACTGCCCTGCACCCGCAACCACTCCCGCAGCCGTTTCGCAGGGCTTTCCAAAACCTCCCGCGCCTCCCGCAACGCCGCAAACTCTGCTTCTTCCCCGCCGCCATCCGGATGTGCCGCCGCTGCCCGCACCCGAAACGCTTCCCGGATTTCCTCCGTAGAAACCGTCAGCGCCACCCTGATACCCAAACATTCAAACGCATTCATCTCAAAAATTCGCGCCCATTCGCGGTTAAAAAAAATCAGCTCTCACGCCGCAAAACTCTCCCCACAAGAGCAAGTCACCACCGCGTTCGGATTGCTCACCTTGAAGCCGCCCTGCTGGAGGTCATCGGAAAAATCTAGTTCACTACCACTCACGAAAAGCGCACTTTTCGGATCGATCACCACGTTCACCCCATTGCTCGGCACCAAGATATCGCGATCCCGTGGCCCATCCACCAGATCCATCTTGTATTGCAGCCCGGAGCACCCCCCTCCGATCACCGCAATCCGCAGCGCCCCATCCGCCCGCCCCTGCTTTTCCAGCAAACCGCGTAAATGATTCGATGCGTTCTCCAGAACTTTCACCAGCTTCTCATTGCCGATCTTGTAATTCACCGAATTCAACAGCGGAAAGCTGGAACCGCACCTCATCCCCGTCAAACACCAATCGACAACCTAAACATCACAACTCTTCCTTGAAGTTTGAGTTTTGAAGTTTTCACCACTTGGCACACGGCACTCCTTCCATTATCCATCTCCCATGCACGACGAGTTCGATCTTTTCTCCCAAATCCCCAATCCGGAGAAACGTGTCGCCGAGCTGCGCCAGCTCATCGATTATCACAACAATCTCTACTACACCCAAGCCGAGCCGGAAATCTCCGACCCCGAATACGACAAGCTCTTCCGCGAACTCGAAGAGCTGGAAAAAACACACGCCCACCTCGCCGATCTCAACTCCCCCACCCAGCGCGTCGGCTCCAAGCCCCTCGAAGGCTTCTCCCAAATCACCCACCCCGTCCCGATGCTCAGCATCGATGACGTCTTCGAGCTGAAAGACTCCGAAATCCCGGAAGCCGAACTCATCACCTTCTACAAACGTCTCCAGAAAAACCTTGGCCGCGAGGACATCACCTTAACCCTCGAACCCAAAATCGACGGCGTCGCGGTTTCCCTTTTCTACGAAAACGGCTCCCTGAAATACGCAGCCACCCGCGGCGACGGCACCACCGGCGACGACATCACCCAAAACGTCCGCACCATCCGCAACATCCCGCTCACCCTGGAGGGGCGGCATCTTGCCCCCCCGCAACCCGAGCCGGAAGTCCACTTCTCCCCCCCACCTTCCACAAACTCCTTGGCGGAAGACGAAACCCCGTACCGAACCTCCGCCCCCGCCACCGGCGTTGACTTCGAATCCATCCTCCCTTATGAAACAGCCCATGAGCACGCAGCAGAAAATGCCCCTGTCCCCGGAACACATCCGCAAGGCTCGCCACAAAGCCTGGCTCGAAGGCTTCAAGAAGACTCCGCAGGAAATCATGGAGACAATGTGGCGCAACGGATCCGACGTGAAACCGAATCCATTCT
>CAMBTP010000082.1 GCA_945870855.1 Prosthecobacter debontii | reverse complement strand
GATGAATGGGTGGAAGAATTTGAACCACGGATGAACGCGGATGAACACGGATGGAAATGCTCTGTCTCGATGAGCTGGATGTCCCACTGCATTGCCATGGCCGCATGAATCCAGCCTATGAATTTGATTTTACTTCTCGCCTTTGGCGGCTAACAAGACGTCGTAACGATGTTTGCCAGATATCTGCCATTCCTGCTGTGTCCCATCGCGTTTTGCGCCGAGGTCGGGATTTTACAGCCACTGGTTGTGTCTGGTGATAAACTGAACAAGCAGGCGGAGCAGGTTTCTGGCTCCGTGACCGTGTTAGGGCCGGAGCAGCTGGCTGCCTTGCCGCCGGGTGGTGCGGGCACCTACCAAGATCTGCTTGCACTCACTGCCGGTGCTTATGCGGGAAATCCCGGTGCTGGGACTTTCAGCCTGCGCGGGCTCAATCAGGATAATGTTTTTGGTTACCTCGGCACTGGCTCAAACGCGTTGATCAACGTGATGATGGACGGCGCGCCGCTTTCGCCCTCGTCCCTGCGCTATTTGCCGCCCGTGCTGTGGGATCTTGCGGGCGCGGAAGTCCTGCGCGGCCCGCAGTCTTTGTCGCACGGGCCCAATTCAATGGGTGGTGCGCTGCTGTTGCAGTCGCGCTCCCCGGGCTTCGATGCCGAGGGTAAGGCGCTCTCGGAGTTCTCCGAGGATGGCGGCTTGCGCTTCGGGTTGGCACAGGATTTCACCCTGCTGCCGGACGAGCTGGCACTGCGGATGTCCTATCTGCACCAGCAAAGCGACGGTCATGAAACCAATCTGTATTCCGACGATGATGAGTTCGGTGCAACCCGCCGTGATTGCCTTGAGGCGCGTCTGCGCTGGCATCCGGCAAAAAACAAGGACGCCACTTTTGATTTGGCCTTGGTCCGGGATCGTTCGCGCGGCAATCCCTTTGCGATGGTCGTGCAGAAACCGGGCGACAGCCTGTTTTCGCGCGAGACTTCGGTGAACACCGATTCGGCCTATCCGGCGGATCGCCTCGCCGCCACTCTCAGCGCTACGGTCGCCCTGCCGCAGGATTTGGAGCTGAAATCCGTCACCTCCGTGCAGCGCCTCGATATCGAACAATCCTACGACCTCGATGCATCATCCTCGCTCAATTGGCTGATTGCCGGATTCAGAAATGAAACGCGTTTCAGCGAGGATTTGTTTTTGACCGGTCAAAAAGGCCAATCGCAATGGCTCATCGGAGCATACGCCGAACACAGCGAATACAACTTCGGCAGTTCGGGGGTTGGCTTTCGTCCCTTGCCCTTCGGCAGCCCGTTTGAAAACGAGGGAACGGAAACTGTTAATATCGCCGCGCTCTACAGCCGCGCTGACTGGGAGTTCGTTGAGGACTTTCACCTGACCGGCGGGCTGCGACTCAATCACGAGGAACGGGAACTCAACTATGCATCAGTCTTCGGCCCGCTCCCTTCGCAGTCATCTTCCAACGAAACGAAAGTGACGGACTTGCTGCCCCAGCTGGGCTTGTCGTGGCAACCGCAACTGGATCGGACATTCGGCATTCAGGTAGCGCGGGGGTATCGGGGCGGCGGAACGAGCTACGCGCCGTCGTTGGGGCTCACCCAAGATTATGATCCTGAATATGCATGGGATACAGAGCTGTTCACCCGGCTTGCCGTCACCGAGAATCTCCAAGTCAATGCCGCGCTGTTTCATTCACAGATCGACGATCAGCAAGTTCCGGTCAATGTGCCGGGTGGCTTGGCTCGCATTGATACACTCATCTACAACGCCGCCTCCGCCAGCCGCCAAGGGGCCGAGTTGGAAACTCGCTGGCAAGCCGCCGATGGCTTGGCGATCACCGGTGCCCTCGCTTGGGTCCAGACTGAGTTTGATCAATTAACGCTCAATGGCGTCAACCGCGCCGGCCAAGCATTCTCAAACGCGCCCGAATGGATTGTTTCCGTGGGGATCGACTACCGCCATGCGACCGGTTGGTTCGGCTCAGCGCTTTTTTCCTATGCTGACAGCACTTACAGCGAGATCAGCAGTCCACAAGTGACCGTGCTGGAGGCGCGCCAACTGTTGTCCGCCCGCATCGGTTATGCCTGGCAGCATGCCAGCCTGTATGCCTTCGGCTCGAACCTACTCGATGACGACTACGCATTGTTTCGTTCCGATAACACCAGCATCGGTCTCCCCGTCACCGGCAAGGCCGCGCCGCCGCGCCTGCTCGGCATCGGCATGGAACTGCGGTGGTAAGTCCCGGGACCGCCGACGTCCTCGTCGGCGCTCCCAGTATGCAGGGCGATCAAGTTAGGGATCGGCTCGGTTATGGGAGGCGGAGCCTTTTGAGTGCGGGGAGAATCACCGCTTTTGTATCCTTAGGCGGGACACGGCTTTGGTTCGGAAAGTTCGCGGCACCCCGACAAAACGGCCCGCTGGTGAACAAAAGCGGCGAATGATCGCGCGCACTCAAAAGCCCCCGCACGGGCAGTCCTGTATTTCCAGGCTTAGCGAATCATTCAACGGCTTGCTCCCTAACTTGATCGCCCTGTCCCAGTATGCGGGATTTTGGCTCGACTTGCTGTGATGCGAGTTATCAGTCTGCCACAAACCAGTTCGCATGCATCACAAACTCTTTCCAGCTGCGGAATCTACGGTGCCCACTTCTTCATGGAGGGCCGATAGGCTCACTCTCCCGCTCGGCCGTCGCGCGCCGCGCTTTAGCAGCCGGGTTTTTTGGATTTTCCAAGCGCTCTTCTGGGTCACCAGCGCGCTTTCCCTCAAAGTCTTGATCGAGACTTTCACTCCCGTGCACGGGGCGGCACCGATCATTCTCGGGCGGAGCGTGACGGGGCTGCTGATGACCAGCTTGCTGCATCTTATCTACCAAAGCCCGTGGATGCTGCGCGCCAAGGGATGGCTGAAGTGGCCATCCGTCCTCTTGCTCAACTTCGGGATGTGCCTCGCGGGCGCGGTCATTTGGGCCGAGCTGATTCGTCACGGTGCGCCGGAGCTTCCCATCGCAAATATTCACAGCATGACCGTGGCGCGTCTGTATTCGCTGGCGCTGTGGAATGGCGCTTATTTTGGCCTCAGCTTCATGCTCGTCCACCAGGCCTTGAAATTGGAGGCCGCCGACGCCCGCCTGGCCACCCGCTCGAGCGAGCTCAAGCAACTCCAGTCGCAGCTCAATCCGCACTTTCTCTTCAACGCCCTGACTCTGGTGCAGAATAAGATCGATCCCGCGTCGCCGGGCCAGGAGGTCGTGCAGATGCTCTCGGACTACCTGCGGTATTCGCTGGCAACCTCGAAGCCGCTCGAACCGCTCGGGCGCGAACTCGACGCGCTTGAGTCTTACCTCGAGCTCCAGCGCGCCCGCTTTACCGACAATCTCGATTGTTTCATCGAGGCTAGTCCCGCCGCCTTGCACGTATTGGTGCCGCCGATGCTGGTGCAGCCGCTGTTGGAAAATGCTTTCAAGTTCGGCCCGCGAACCAGCGCGATGCCAATGCGCATCGAGGTGACCGCCGCGCTTGAAAATGACATGCTGCAAGTCGCCGTCGCCAATTCCGGGTGCTGGGTTCCCCCGGGCAGCGATAATTCCCTTGGCAGCGGTCTCGCCAACCTGCGGCGCAGGCTTTTTCTACTGCTGGGTGAAGCCGCCACGCTCGAGGTTCTCGAAAAACCCGAAGCCGTGGTCGTGATCATCCGAATCCCGATTCTTTCGCAAGCCCAGGCAGATCTCCTTCACTCCGCTTAATCGATGAACTCGCCCCTGAAAACCCTCATCGTCGATGACGAGCCGGCCGCCCGCCAGCGGCTGCGAGTCCTGCTCATCGCCCATCCCGAGATCGAGGTCGTCGGTGAGGTTGGCAGCGTGGCCGAGGCCTCCGCATTCGTGCAGGAGCAGGCGCCGCAACTGGTGTTTTTAGACATGGAAATGCCGGGGGGCTCCGGACTCGGATTGGAGCGGCACCTAAGCAAGGCGACACGCACGGTTTTTGTCACGGCCTACCCGGATTATGCGTTGAAGGCATTCCAGTTCGGGGCGGTGGATTACCTGCTCAAACCGGTCGATCCCGACCGGCTGGCCATCGCCATCGAGCGCTTGCTGGGAGGCGTGCCGGACATCGTCCCGCCGGGGCCAGCTATCCTCGATTGCATGGGGATTTCCGGGCTTATCGAAAGGATTCCACTCGACGAAATCCTTTGGATCGAATCGTTCCAAAACTACACCCGGGTCTATCTCGCGAATACGAAGAAGCCTAGCCTGTGCCGCCAAACGATGGCGGCTTGGGAGGCGCTGCTGCCTGCCGATCTCTTTGTGAGGACGGGGCGCAAAGAAATCATTCACTCCGCACGCATCCGGGCCGTCCGCTGGAAATCGCGGATTGAGACCTTAGTGAGTTTCCATAGCTCCACATGGTCGCTCCAGCTGGGGCGGACCTCCGCGATGCGGCTGAAAGCCAGTATGAAAAGCACGGCCGCCGGGAGCACCGATGTCTCTGGGAACGCCGACGCCTCGTAGGCTTGAGAATGAAGTGCCAACGAGGTGCCGTTCACGGCTTTCCCGTTGTCCTCCCATTCGCCATGCCGACGTGGACGTCGGCGCGCCCGGATATGGCTGATTCGTCACTCATTTGGGCTGATTCGTCACTCCGCTCTAGTCATGGAAGTGGTAAACTAATCATTTTGATTAAATGTCTCCCCGAGGTAAATCCCCCTCCCTTTTCCTGCGCGGATGCCGTCAATGGCAGGCTCTGTTTGGTTTTCTGCTTGTCGCGGGAACGGCCAGCGCCTTCCCACCCGCGCCGTATTACACGCTTTACGGCATGGTCCGCGACCAGGTCGGCCAGACGGTCACGGCGGAAGGCGCGGAGGTGATCCTGCTCAAGGGTGGCGTTGAGGTCGGCCGCACGCCGATCACTTCCAACCGCATCGACCAAAGCTACGAGCTCAACATGCGGCTCGATCAGAACCGCACGGGGACTACGTTTTACACGGACAAGGCGATCGCTGCCAGCGGCTTGTTCAGTCTGGTGGTCTCAATGAACGGCGTGTTGTTCTACCCGATCGAGGTTTCAGGAAATCTCACAGCAGGGAAAGGCGGCGAGCGCGTGAAGCTCGACCTCACGCTCGGCGAGGACAAGGACAAGGATGGGCTGCCGGATGACTGGGAGGCCTGGCAACTTTACCAAGCCGGGCTTTATCCGGATGAGAATGGCATCTGGGATCTCAGCTTGCTCGACAAAAACGGCGACTTCGACAAGGACGGCCAGAGCAACCTGATGGAATACATCGCCGGCACCTTCGCGGGCGATGCCACCGAGACCTTTGGCCTAACCATCAAGGAGAAGCTCGCGCAGAGCGTGCGCTTCGAGTTCTACGGCATCACCGGCAAAGTTTACACCATCGAGAGCTCGCTGGACATGAAGACCTGGACGCGGGTGCCCTTCGCGGTGGGTGCTCCCGGCACCGGCTCTAACGGCTATCAGGCCACGGACGTCAGCGTTGTTTCCGCGTTCACCGCGCCGCGTTCCGGCACTTCAGAATTTTACCGCCTCTCCGTCCGATGAAATCCATTTTCCTCACCCTCGTCTCGCTCCTTTTCGCCGCCACCGCCCACGCGCAGTGGCAGAATACGACTTACTCGCTCAAGGGCGGCTGGAACTCCATCTACCTGCACGGAGATGCGAGTTATGCCACGCCGGAAACGATTTTTGCATCCTTTCCCGAGGTGCAGGAAGTCTGGCGTTGGAACCCGAACCCGGACCAAGTCCAGTTCACCACTTCCCAGCTCATCCCAACTGCGGGCACGGCGGAGTGGAGCACTTGGGTGCGCGGTGGATC
>CAMBTP010000081.1 GCA_945870855.1 Prosthecobacter debontii | reverse complement strand
GGACGCCCCGAGGAGCGCAGCGTTGCCACCAAGTCCACTCGACCGGCGTATCCCCACTCGGGATTACCGGCGGCGATTTCCACCGAGTGGACTTGGATGACTTCCGCGTCAAACCACTGACGGGCGGGTTCGAATAGCCGTGCGATTTCCTTGTCTTCCGGCAGCCAACCACCTTGGGCGTATCCCTCGATGGCGGCATGCACGGCACTGCCACGGTCGGCGGCACTCTTCACCTCCGAAGCCATGTCAGTGACAACCCGACGAGCGAAATCGTCGAGCGGTTCATCTTCGTGGCGCGGCAGGGTGAGTGCCGCAAGGATGGCTTGCTCCTGTTTCCATGCAGCGAGCCCAGGATTGGAAATCACGCCGAGCACGTTGGTCACGGATGGAAACAAGCCGAGTTTGCGGGCATCTCGCAGGCTGGTCGGGCGTTCGCCTTTTCCATCGGCACGTGGCACGTCATGGAGCGGGGTGCCGTCCGGGAAATACCAATGCGAGGCGGATTCTCTGGGTACGATGATCATGGTTGGGAGTCCTTGGTTATGGAGTGATGGGGTGATCAGAATGGGCAGTTGCCCTCTTCCTCGCCGTTGGCCTCTTCGGTTTCGCCCGTGGTGAGCGCCTGCTTCGCCAACTGAAGGGCGGCGATGAGTTCGCGGTCAGCCTTGAGCGGCTTTTCCATTTCGAGCGCGGTGGGCAGCCACTTCGTCGCCAATGCCTCCACTGACTCGCGGTCGAGTTCGCCCAGATCAATGCCGCTGTGCTTGCCCACGTGCACCTTCACCCGCCGCCAATCCGATGGGGTGGGGGACTCGTTGCTGTTGGACGCCTGACGGAACTTCTCGTCGCCATTGTTCTGGCGATCCCGCTGACGGACATACTTGCCAGATGGCTTGAGCGGCTCACCGGATTTGTCGGCGCGGATCAATCCGATGTTGGCGAAGGTGCTTCCGTTGTAATCGGAGTGCACCACCGATACACGCGCCGGGCGACCGATGAGCGATTCGGTGTCGAACTCATTCTGCTCGGCGGTGGTCAGGTCGCGCCCCATCCATTGTTTCAAGAATGCGCGGAGAGCGGCCTTCTCATGCAGAGACGGGGTGAAGCTGCGGGAGAAAAGCAGATAGGGGCTGCCGTTCTGGCGGAGTTCCGTAGTCTCAAACACGAGGCGGAAGGTTTCGCGCTCGCCGTATGACGATTGGGTTTTCTTGAGCGGAGTCACATCCACGCAGACGGCTTGGCCGTCATACTCTGGGTGTGCTTCGAAGGGGGTGGTGGATCCAGTTGCTGATAATTTCATGGTAATGATGTAGTTTGTTTTTTAGTCTCAGAGTCGTCTTGCACCGTTGTGGTGTTTCGTCCGACGGCTTGAGATTTGCACATCCCCCGGTGTCAAATCTCCCGACTCTGAATACCGGTCGCATAGTCCATACGCGCGGCCATATGGCTGACTTGGTCGGTGTCATTACCGGTGTCATACCGGTATCACCCGAGCCGTATGGACTATGATACCGGTGTCGTCTTTTCTCGCTCCTGCCCGGTTATGCCCCACGCTTCCACATCATGAAGATCGACCACATCATATCGCTGACAATCGTAGGTGGGTTACTTGACGGCACACACGTCGAGTTCCTACCAGGCCTCAACTGCATCATCGGCGCACGAGGCACCGGGAAGACAACCCTGTTGGAATTCGTCCGCTGGGTATTAGACGAGTTGCCCCGCAAGGACATCTCACCCGTGGCCCGCAAACGCATCGAGTCACTGATCCAAGGCAACCTGAACGGCGGGCGCGTTGAGCTTGAAATCGAGACACGCGACTGCCTGCGCTATTTCATCACACGTGCGGTAGGAGAAGAACCGATCGTTCTTGATTCCGAGCGTAACCCGACCGCTTTGTCGGTCAGCGGCGGTGCGTTTTTCAGGGCAGACATTTTCAGCCAGAACGAAGTCGAGACCATCGCAGACCACGGCAAGTTCCAGTTGGAGTTGATCGACAGCTTCGCCCGCGCGGAGATCGCCGAAATGGAGAAAGCCTCCGATGACCTTGTTCACCAGATCATCACGCACTCGAAGCAGGCTCAGCCGCTTGTAACCCGACTTGCTGCGCTGGATCAGGAAGTCAAACAACTGCCTGTTGTGGAAGAACGGCTCAAAGGATTCGTGGCCAAAGGCGACCAGTCTGCCGACGCAATCAACCAAGCTCACATGCTGAAAGCACTCAGGGATCGCGAAAGCCGTCTATTCGATGGTGCACAGGGATTTCTTCAAGTGCTGTCTGATGAACTTTCCATGTTTAAGGGTCGGTTCAAAACAGAGTTTGGGGGCAAGTTCACCCAGGAGATGGCTGATGGCCCGAATAAGGATGCCGTCAATAAACTTCATGGCCACCTTAATGCATGCTCTAAAACCGTGGATTCTGCCATCAAAACTGCCCTTGATGCGATTACCGAATGTTCTGAAAACGCCCGCACCGAAGAAGTGTCGCTCCAACTCATTCACCAGCAGCAGGAACTTGCGTTTCGTCAACTCATTGAAAAATACAAGCAGCATCAAGACCAGTCCACAGAGCGAGCAGCCCTTGAGAAGAAGCGCAACACCATCATTGAATGCCAGAATGAGTCCAATGAGGTTCGAAAGCAGATCAAGTCCTCCGAGAAGCGCCGTGTAGAACTTCTCGCCAGTCTCTCCGAAACACGCGACCGCCGCTTTGCAGTCAGAAAACGGGTAGCCGACCGACTCAACACCGCGCTTTCACCGAACATAACGGTCAGCATTCAGCAGGACGGCAACGCCGAGGCGTATCAGGAGCTCATTGAGTCCTCGATGAAGGGCAGCGGCGTGAAACAGAACATGCTGGCGCAAAAAATCACCCGCACGCTGCCGCCGTCACAGTTGGCTGACTTGGTGCGCGCCGGAAACCTCCCGTTGCTCATCGAGCGTGGTGACATGAATGCGGAGCAGGCAACCAAGGTCGCCGCCGTGTTCAACTCGCCTGAGAAACTCGCGGAACTTGAAACGGTCTGTCTTCAGGACGCACCGACGATTCGCCTGCGGGTGGGGGACACGGAAAAGGATTCTGCGATGCTCTCTACCGGCCAGAAATGCACCACAATCCTTCCGATCCTTCTGCTGGAGGGAGGTAACCCGCTGCTGATTGACCAGCCGGAGGACAATCTCGACAACCGCTTCATTTTCGAGACAGTTGTGGACAACATCCACAAGGTGAAATCCGCCCGCCAACTAATCTTCGTCACTCACAACCCGAACATTCCGGTGCTCGGCGATGCTTCACGCCTGTTCGTAATGGAATCTGACGGAGAACACGCCAAAGCGGTAGCTACTGGCACAGTGGACGAGTGCAAGGATCAGATCGTCACGCTCCTGGAGGGGGGCGCGGATGCCTTTCGCAAACGGGGTGCACGCTACGGGGTCTGAATCATGCGTGCCGCCACCATCGAATCCAAACTTGCGGAATTGCGTGCCGACCGGGAATCCATTCCTTGGCCGAACCGGATTCGTCTGGTGAATGGTTTGCTCGGCGACGCCAGCCGGGTTCGCACTCTCAGTCCCGGCGCATCCGAGTTGCTCCGTTTGCTCGCCGTTGATCCCAAGTGGGAGGTTCGTAAGGAAATTGCCGATCACCTTCCCAAACTAGGGGACTCGGATTTCGCCACGTTCGCCGCCATTTTCACTGAAGACAACAATGCGTTCGTCAAGGCCGCCGCCGAACGTGCATTGGCCGGCCGCAGGAAGGGGCATCTAGGTTCGATCAAACGGGCGAAAGGACTGGATCGGATGGAGGATGAACTCCAGAAGGTTGAGATTCGCCACGGCACTAAGGTTTCCTCACTCGTCCGTGATATGGCACAACGGCTATACGAAGGGTTGGTCGGAGCTAGCGTCCACGAAATGCGCAGCGTGGTCACCACCATGAAGCTGGACATCGAGCAACTGGCACGGACTGGACATCCCGACGAACCGGCGACGGGCAGGATCGCGCCCCGGTTGGGAAAATCCGTCGAGTTCCTGGAACAGTTGCTCGATGACATGCGTGACTACACCCGCGCCCCGTCACGCGAACGTGCCACCGAGCGGCTGGATGATCTTTTCCGGCACGCGATGGAAATGGTGCGGGCGGAGTTCTCGTCGAAGGCGCGCGACGTTACACCCATCACCGTGGTGAGCGAGATCCCTGCAGATCTCACCGCCAGTGTCTCACGCGTTCAAATTGTTCTCGCGTTGCGTAATCTGCTCAAGAACGCCCACGAGTCATTCATGCGAGACGAAGTTTCGTTCGAGGAGGGTGTGGTTCGCGTCTCGGCTGAATGCGATGGAGAATCTGTTTTCATCACCATTGCCGACAATGGCATGGGACTGGAAGTGGTCGAATTGGAGGCTGTAAGGCAATTCATTCCAGGCAAGTCATCCAAAGGTAACCTCGGCACTGGGTTTGGTCTGCCGATAGCCCGCCGCAATATTCGTGCTCACGGCGGCGACATATTCATCGAAAGCGAGGTGGACGTCGGCACCCGTGTCAGGGTGTGCTTGCCGCTTAATGGAAAGGCAGATGTATGAAACCGCTCGCACTCATCATTGAAGACGATCCTGCTATCCGTGAATCTCTTGCGGATCGCTTGGAGTCGCTCGGACATGATTGCCACGCCGCAGGCAATCAGAACGAGGCGGGGGAGCGTATTGAGCGGTGTACTTACGGCTACATCCTGCTGGATTTGGAGCTTCCCGTCCGCTTCGGGCGTCCCCCGTCGATCCAGATCGGGAAGAACATTCTCCAGTCGATACGGGTCAGCGCACGCAACAACGACACGCCCGTCATCGTTGTCACTGCACACGGCCACGACCGCCCCGATCTCGCCGTTGAACTCATGAAGGCAGGTGCCGTTGATTTCGTGAGAAAGCCGTTCGACAATCTGGAACAAGCGATTCGTGAGGCGCTCCAACGCCGTGCAAACGGCAATTCCGCCACAGGGACGCCCGATTCTGATGCTGCCATCGAAATGAGGTTGCTTGAGAACGGCAAACTGGTTTTCAAACACGATGTGATCGAACTGGATGGGATCGAGGTCTGCACAAGGGACAGCGGGACTATCTGGCGGATACTGGAGCTTCTGAAACGGCGCAAAGACAACGGCCAACCCAAAGCGTTCGGTGGCAAGGAAATTGCCGATACGCTTGGGCTTATACGCGGGCAAAACGCTGTTTGCGATGCGATCAGTAATTTCCGCAAGCGCGTCGTCCAGCTTCTCGCCGATGAAGGTATCGAAGCCCAGAACGATACTGTGGTAATCACCGGTAGAGCTGGCTATCAGATAAATTCTGCACTCACATTTGAAGACTTATCCGACAGCGTGTCTCAAGAGGTGACCGAAGATGATGGTGATAGTCCAAGTGATCGCCAGCAATGGATCATGGATGAACTCAAATCGGGGCGAAAACTTCGGCGGTGCGATCTGGAAGAGCGGTTTGATGTTTCAACCGCCACCGCCAAACGAGACCTCGGCGACCTAGCTGAAAGCATTGAATTCATCGGCACGGGGAAGACGGGATACTATGCACTGATAGCACCTGGCAGGTGAATTCCGCTGCCCCTCCAAGCACTTGCCTCGGTAAACCGGCTGACGCTGGTGTCCGTAACCGAGCAACTGGCGCAACTCACCACCGTCCCTGCGCTGGCCACGCCATTCCCCTTGGCTGGATCGAAAAAACGCAAAAAAACAGCTCTTCCTTGTCTAGTCTGGTAGGCGTTGGGACATGCTCACCTTCGAGGGTGCGTCTGGTGGTCGGATCGTCGCGTCCTGCAACGGCCAGCTGAAGAACCGCCGATTTCAGAAATCCAAAGCCAAGATCGATGGCCGATTAACCTTGAGGGAACACCTACATATCTGCTGAACTGCGCCAGAGCTGAAATTTCGGGTTTTCCGCATAAATCGCATTTTTTCACAGCCTGCCCCCGTAGATGTCCCACCCCGCCTGCTATCATCAGCTCCAGTAACCGCATCCTCAGCACCTCCCCATGGGCCTTATCTACCGCAAATCTATCAATCTAGGACCGTTCAGGGTGAACCTGAGCGGCTCTGGCATCGGCTATTCCGTGGGTGGGCGAGGATTTCGGGTCGGCAAGAGCGCACGCGGCCGGAACTACACGGCTTTCAGTATCCCCGGCACCGGCGTGGGCTACCGCAGCAGTAGCAAAGATAGCGGCAAAGGCTGTGGCTGCCTCGTTCTCATCACGGCCATTCCGGCCTCACTCGCATTGTCTCACTGGATCTTCACCTCACTGACATGATACTCACCTGGAAGCGCACCCTCCGCACACCCTCGTCTGAACGATTTCTCGCCCAGCGCGGCGGGAATGACGTCGCAGCGGTAGATCTCCACTACCTCACCAATGGCACGATCGCCGGCACGGTCATCATCCTCAAAGACTCCGGCCTCGACGAATCCAACATCCAGCCCCTTCTCTCCGCCCTCGACGACGAGTTCCTCCCCGATGTAGACCTTGAGCACGGCAACCTCAC
>CAMBTP010000080.1 GCA_945870855.1 Prosthecobacter debontii | reverse complement strand
CGGCCACAGGCGCGGCTCTCCAGTAGGCTCTCCAGTAACGAACATGCTCGATTTCCTTAAAGATTTCCCGCCCGTCCGCGAACCGGAATTTTGGGAACATGCGCCGGGGCTTTCGCTCGCGTGGAACGAATTCGGCGCTCCCGATGGCGCTCCCGTTTTTTACTACCACGGCTGGCCGAGCTCACGTTTGCAGGCGCGGCTCGCCCATCATCTCGCGGCGGAGCGCGGGCTGCGGCTCATCGCGATGGATCGGCCCGGGATGGGGAAATCGACGCTCGTTCGCGACCGCAAGCTGGAAGATTGGCCGGATTTGATGGTGCGTTTTGCGGATCATCTCGGGATCGTAAAATTCGGGCAGCTCGGCGTTTCCGGCGGCGGGCCGTATGTGCTGGCGGGCGCTGTGATGATCCCGGAACGGCTCACCCGTTCTGTCGTGCTCGCAGGGATGGTTCCGCTGCCGCTGTTAGGCCATGGCAGGAGGGGATTGCACCCGCTTTACCGCATGCTGATCCCGCTGCGGAAATTGCCCGCGCCGCTTTTCACACTTGGGTTTAAAGCCGCCGCGCTCGCCTGCAAATGCCAGCCGGATGTCCCTCCGATGTCGCTTTTGCTGCGCAGCCTCGCCGAAGAGGACAGGGCCATCATTCAGGGGATCCCGGGGATCTGGGATGTACTTACGAAAAGTTTCACCGAAGGCGTCTGCGGCCCATCCGGAGGGCGGGGCGTGATGACGGATTCAGAAATCTACCTGCGCATGCCCGGCTTCAAGGCGGAGGAAAACACCCACACTATCCACTACTGGCACGGCGCGGATGACAAAAACATCCCGATCTCGCTGGTCGAAAGGCTTTGCGAAATTTTGCCCCGCGCGGAGCTTGAGGCCGTGGATGGTCTCGGCCATTTCTCGCTCGCCGTGCTGCGCGCCGAAGCGGCCCTCGATTATCTGAAAGGACATGCCTGAAACCGAACAAGCCGACGAAGAGCAATGGGTCGATGTCGCCCGTTTCCCCAGCCTAGATGAGGCTCAGGAAAACGCCCTCGTCGCGCTCGCGATGGGCGAGGCGATCCGCGTCGATCATGGCGAGGTGCCCGGCGAGTTCGAACTCCGCGTGGAGCCTGCCGCCGCGCCGCGTGTGTCCGAGGAGCTGCGCGGATACGCCGCCGAGGCCGAGGTGAAACTACCGCCGCCCCTCGTTTCCACAAGCTGGTCGCATCATCCCGCCGGCGCACTCCACTACCTCGTCTGGGCGGCGGTGCTGCTGTTCGTTTTCCACCAACAATCGCAAGATCCCACTCTCGCGGATCGCTACGCCTCATCCAGCATCGGCCTCATCGCACACGGCGAATGGTGGCGGCCTTTCACTGCGCTTTTCCTCCACGGCGATGGCGGCCACATCCTCGGCAATCTCGCATCCGGCGCGGTCTTCGGTGCGCTGGTTTCAAAATCCATCGGCCCGCGGAATGGCTGGGCGATGATCCTGCTCTCCGGAACCTTGGGCAACGCGATCACCTCTGCCGTCACTTATCCCAAGCCCTTCGTTTCGCTCGGCGCATCCACCGCCGTGTTTGGCGCATTGGGGATACTCTCCGGCATCGGACTGGTGGAAAATTTCCGCGAGGAACTCCGCATGCCATGGATGCGCGTGCTGGCACCGCTGCTCGCGGGCTTGGTCTTGCTAGGCTGGCTCGGCGGCGCGGCACCCGGCGCGGGCGTCGATGTCTTCGGGCACGTGTTCGGATTTTCCGCCGGTGTGCTGTTAGGCGCGGCTTGCCGTTATTTTGATTCCACCGAGGCGGCCCTCATGCGCCGCCCGTAACCCATCTCAAATACCGGCGATGCCATCAGCGTCGTGACGATCGCCATCACCACGAGGATCGAAAACAGCGCCTCGCCGATGATGCCGTGCTGGAGGCCGATGTTGATAATGATCAACTCCATCAGACCCCGCGCGTTCATCAGTGTACCGACGGCGAGTGAGGTCGCATTGTCCTCTCCGTTGAGACGCGCGGCCGCCCAGCAGGCGACGCCTTTTCCGAAAATTGAAGCGATCAGGATTACCAGTCCGACGAGCAGCAAGCCCGGATCCACCAGCACATCCAATTTGGTGTTGAGCCCGGAGAAGGTGAAGAACATCGGCAGTAGGAAAATCACGGTGAAGGGTTCTATTTTGCGGCGGATGTCGTCTGCGTAAATGCCACGCGGCATGGCAATCCCCAGAATAAATCCGCCGAAGACCGCATGAACTCCGATGATATCCGCATACCAAGCCGACGCGCAAAACAGTGCCAGAGTGACGGCCATCATCGGTTGGGAAACTTCTCCATCTCTCTCTGCCTTGCGTCCCAGCCCGGCGAGCAGCTTTTTCCCCACCGTCAGCATCAGCACGCCGTAAAGCAGCGCGCCGCCGATCGCGATCACCTCCGCGCCGATGCTGATTTCACCGATTTGTAACGGCTGTGATGCTCCGAACGACGCCAGCACGAAGGCGAGCACGCACCACGCGGCGGCATCATCGATGGCTCCCGCCGCCAACGCGAGGGTTCCCAGTGGTGTGCCGGAAAGTCCCCTTTCCGAAATGATCCGCGCCAGCATCGGAAACGCCGTGATTGCAATGGCCGCGCCGAGGAATAGCGCACCCTCGTGATATTTTACCTTCGGCGTGAAAATACCCGGCACATCGATCAGCCACAGCACCAGCAATGCTCCCAGAATGAACGGCACGACCATACCTGCCACCGATACGCACGCCGCGCTGCGGACCCTTGACCGGAAGTGATCCGTGCGAAATTCCAGCCCGACGAGAAACATGTAGAGCCCTACACCGAGCTGAGCTCCCGCATAGAGGATACCGCGCGATTCCTGGGTGAAAATGAGCGCCGTCGATCCCGGCCAGATCAACCCTAAGAGAGACGGGCCGAGCATCACGCCCGCGATCATTTCCCCCACCACTTGCGGCTGCCCGATGCGTTTTGCGGCCATCCCCACCAACCGGCAAACAACCAGGATGATGGCCATCTGCAGGAAAAACGAAGCCGAGAGCGCGTGCACGCGCACAAGAGAATGCATACCCGGCACGAGGTAAAGAACGAAGCTTCCCGCCCCAAACCCACCGTTGCAAGCCTGCCGGGAACGGTTTAAACAAAAACCATGCCGAGTGCGGATGCAAAAAGCAGAATGGACGACGCTCGGCTGTGGGCAGTCGCTCTCTGCGGATCCATCGTGCTGAACCTGCTGCTGCTGGCATGGGTCAGCATCGAGGCGATCCAGTCCGAGTTGGCGCGGAAAAACAAGCCGCCGGTCGTCTTCCAGCCTGAGCAAACGGTGCGGATTTTCCCGGAAATGCTGGAGCGTATCGAGGAAGTTCCGGTCGCTGCCGTGAAGCAACCCGAAACCCCGCCTGAGTTTTCCCGCACCACCCCCGAACAGGAAAGCGCCGAGCTTCCCGCCAGCCGCCGCTACATTGGAGAGCGCAACACCAACGCCACCAGCGACCGCGCGCCGACCTCCGATGAAAACTCGATCTCCCAGTTTGGCCGCGAAGCCCGCCCTGAAGAAGCCCCGGAAACTACCGAAAGCCGCTATCGGGACGGCAAGCTCAAGACCGCCGATTCCCCTACCTTTTCTCCCGAACCACCGGAGATGACAAAAGCCGAAACCGCTAAGGGCGAGAAAAGCCCCGACCCCGGCGATAAAGAAAAAGCCGTAACCGCCATCCGCGAAAAGATTTTCGATGGCCCTAATCCCATCGACACCCCAGTCGCAAAAAGCGAGGTGCGTGAGGATATCAAGCCCCGTGAAGAAAAAAAAGCACGCGACGGCGCACTCGATGCTTTGGCAGAGAAAAAAGTCGAGGAACTGCCAAAACCCAAGCCGTCTCCCGTTTCCGATCCGGCCTTCACCGGAAACCAGAGCAAGACCGCCATCCAAGGCAACATTTCACGTAACGGTGTGAGCGCGCTCGACGTAGCCGATTCACCGATGGGGCGCTACCAGGCGCAGATCAACCGTGCCGTGGAGCTGGAGTGGCAGCGCAACTGCGTGAAGCACCGCGATTTCATCACCCCCGGCTACCTCACCGTCCGCTTCTACGTGGCGGCGGACGGTCGCGTGAAAAGCGTCCAGTTTGTTGGCGACAGCGAGACCGGAGAGGTGCAGAAAGGGTTCACACTGAATTCAATCCGCAACGCCCCTATCCCGGCCATGCCCAAGGGTGTGAAAAAGGAAATGGGCGGTGACGCTCTGGAACTCATCTTCAACTTCTATTTCTAACAGAAAAATCGTATGGAACTACTCGCAATCAGCGCCACCAAGGCGACCCTGGAATTCATCGATAAGGGAGGCATTTTCATGTATCCGCTTGTCCTCTGCTCGATCACCGGCCTCGCGGCGATCGGCTTCAAGGCCATGTCCCTCGGTCGTTCACGCACTGTCCCGGACGGCCTCGCGCGCAGCATGGCGAGCTTTAGCTCCGGTGATTCCGATCCCGTCGTCCGTGAGCTCAATCAGGGCGGCAGCGCACTCGCTAGGCTAGGCGCGGTGGCCATGCGCCACCGCAGCAAACCCGCCGAGGACATCACCCGCGCTGTCGAGTCCTCTGCCCGCGAGGAGGTCGTGAAAATGCACGATGGCATCAGCGTGCTCGATGTGGTCATCACCGTCGCACCGCTGCTCGGCCTACTCGGCACCGCCTCCGGCCTCGTCACGATTTTCCAAGGTCTCGGTGAAACCACCGACCATCTCGCGATCGCCCACGGCATCGCGGAGGCGCTCAACACCACCATTTTCGGCCTCGCTATCGCCGTGCCGTGCGTGATCGCCCACAGCTATTTCACCCGCCGCATCGAGCGCCTCACCGCACGCTTGGAATCCGTCCTCGCTGATTTCGTCTCCGCCTGCTGCCACCAAACCCCGCCCGCAAACTGAGATGCAATTCTACCGCGTCCAGCGCCGCCGGGCCGAGGTGCCCATCGTGCCGATGATCGATATCCTGTTCATCCTACTCGTCTTTTTCATCGTCTCCACCACTTTCAAGAAACCCCGCGAGATCCTCCAGATCGAGCTGCCCACCATCCGCGAAATCCCCTCGGAGACCGTCACCGATACGCGCTCCGTCATCGCTGTGGATGCGACGGGAAACATCACCCTCGACTCCCTCGCCGTCCCTGAAGGACTCCTCGGAGCATACCTGCAAGCCTACCAGAAACAGAACCCCGGCCGGAAACTCGAACTCGAAGCCGACCGCCGCCTGCCCCTTGAAAGGTTGTTAGAAATCTGGGACGCCCTCGGCAAAGCCGGCATCTCCATCAACGATGTCCCGGCGCGGATCAAGGTGGGGAAATAGGCGCATACCCTCAAATCCCCGCATCAAAAGCCTGCACCTTGCTTTCCATTTCCTCCTTGAGCCGGGAGCACATCATCTCACAAAGCTCATTCACGATAGGGTCGGCGATGAAACAGAAAGAGGAAAGCCCCTCCTTGATTCATTGACTTCGCCCGGCGCTTCACCCAGGCTTTCCACATTATGAACCCATCCGGTCGCACCCTCGTTCTTATCGCGCTCATCCTGGCATCCGGCATCGCCGCATGTGGATACTTTGCCAGCCAGACACTCTACAATGCCAAGGTCGCTGTGAATACAGCGCAGGCGAAAGGCCTCGCGGAGCGCACGGTCACCGCCGATCAGGCGAACTGGACGGTCGGCTTCAGCGTGAGCGGTAAAACCAAAGCCGAAATCCCCGCGCTTTATGAGCAGGCCGAAGCCCAGCAGAAACAGATTCTCGAAATCCTCAAAAAGGCAGGCTTCAACGATAAAGAAATCCGCGCCGAAATCCTCGGCTACAGCCTGCGCGAATACCGCGATGAGAACCAAAACCTTGTGGACGAAACACACCGACTCGGAGGCTCGATTTCTGTCTCCACTTCGCGGGTCGAGTTGATTGATCCCGCTCGCGCCGAGGTCAACAAGCTCCTCGCCCAAGGCATGGACATCACCGACTACGCTCCCAGCTACAACTTTACCGGAATCAACGAAATCAAACCCGCGATGCTTAAGGAGGCCGCTCAAAACGCGCGCCTCGCCGCCTCGGAATTCGCGCTAAACGCCGGAGCCAAAGTCGGCAAGATCCGGAGCGCTTACCAAGGTGGATTCACCGTCGATGATTCCGCATCCAACAACAGCGGCTCCAGCAGCATCACCAAGGAAGTCCGCGTGGTCACCACCATCGACTTTTACCTAACGGATTGATTCCGCTTTCACTTTTCCAAGAAGTTTCCGAAGGACAGGAAGTGAGACAAAATAAAAAAGCGGGATCAGAAAAATCCCCGAGATTGCCCATGCCTCGATGGTAATGGAGTGGCTGACGCCTGTCTGCCACGGCCATCCATTGTCTTGGCAGACAGGCGTCAGCCACTCCTGCTGCGTTCATCGTTCGCTGCCTTATGTTGATTCCGCTCTCACTTTTCCGAGAAGTTTCCGAAGGATGGGAAGTGAGACAAAATAAAAGAGCGGGATCAGGAAAATCACCGAGATCGCGCATGCTTCAAAGGTAATGGAGTGGCTGACGCCTGTCTGCCACGGCCATCCATTGTCTTGGCAGACAGGCGTCAGCCACTCCTGCTGCGTT
>CAMBTP010000079.1 GCA_945870855.1 Prosthecobacter debontii | reverse complement strand
GACAATGTGGCGCAACGGATCCGACGTGAAACCGAATCCATTCTTGAATGGGGAACTCACACTCGTCGACTCCTCAACCTTCAGGAAATTACTCGCCTCACAGAAGGTTGGATAAAGCTAGCCGGTCAATCCGAGCACACCGTCTTCCTAGCGGAAAAATATCTCCGCGTCGTAAAATTCACCCTCCCCCCGAATTTCGGAGCACAGGGAAGCATCCCCTATCTTCGCAACATCGTCGCCTGCAACCGCATCTACGGCGACGACATCTGGTTCCACGGCATCCTCCTCACCGAGCAGGGCCCCGCCTTCGTTATTTCCCAACCCTACGTCGATGGCACCGAACCTTCTTCCGGGGAAATCAACGATTGGTTCACCAACCAAGGCTACCAATCAAAAGGCCACAACCGCTGGTTCCACCCCGTCACAGGCGTTGACGTGGCCGACGCCCACACCGGCAACCTCATCAAATCCTCCGACGGCGAACTCATCCCCATCGACCTCCAAGTCCTCAAGGAGGGGGAAAGTTTCAAAATTCAAAATTCAAAATTCAAAATTCCAGCAACCCTGGAAATCCGCGGCGAGATCTTCATGCCGAACTCCGCCTTCGCCGCCATGAACGAGGAGCGCGACGAAGCCGGCCTCCCCACCTTCGCAAACCCGCGCAACGCCACCGCCGGAACCGTCAAGCAGCTCGATCCGAAAATCGTAGCCACTCGTCCCCTCGCCTTCCTCGCCCACGGCCTCGGCGCTTACGATGGCGATCCGCTCGATTCCGAAACTGATTTCCACGATCTGTTAGACAGCTTCTCGATCCCCCGCAACCAACCGGTCCACATCGCCCACAACCTCGATGAACTCCTCGCCGGAGTAAAGTTTTTCAGCGCACACCGGCATGAGATTGATCACGCCACTGATGGAGTTGTCGTAAAAGTCCTGGATCGCTCTGTGCGCGAGCAACTCGGCTCCACCTCCCGCGCCCCACGCTGGGCGGCCGCCTACAAATTCCTCCCTGAGCAACAAGAAACCACCCTCAACGCCATCTCCATCCAGGTCGGCCGCACCGGCGTTCTCACCCCCGTCGCCGAGCTATCCCCCGTCCTCATTTCCGGCTCCACCGTCTCCCGCGCCACCCTGCACAACCAGGACGAGATCACCAAAAAAGGCATCTACATCGGCGCAACAGTCCTCATTGAAAAGGCAGGTGAAATCATCCCCGCCATCGTCAAAGTCATCGATCCCGACACCGCCATCCCGCCCTTCTCGCTCTACGATTTCGTCGCCGGGAAATGCCCCTCCTGCCAAGCCCCCATCACCCAGGAAGAAGGCTTCGTCGCATGGCGCTGCACGAACTTCGAATGCCCCGCCCAAGCCGTCACCGCCATCTCCCACTTCGCCGCACGCAAAGCCCTCGATATCGAAGGCCTCGGTGAAACCGTCGCCGAAGCGCTCGTCCGCCACGGACACGCAAAAAGCCCGCTCGACCTCTTTTCTCTGACAGAGGAAACCCTAGCCAACCTCAACCTCGGCACTGTGGAAGCCCCCCGCCGCTTCGGCGAAAAAAACGCCGCAAAAATCCTCACCGCGCTCGAAGCCGCCCGCTCAAAACCCCTCAACAAATGGCTCTTCGCCATGGGCATCCGCCAGCTCGGCGAATCCGCCGCGAAGGAAATGTCTAGGCTTCACCAAAATCTAACAGACGTCCCGAACTCGGAAATTCTAACAGAACTCCTCAGAGACACCCGCCCCGACGCGAAGAAGAAGAACCCCGCTCTCGAGCCCTACGCCATCACCGGCGAAGTCGGCCCCGCCGTAGCCGAATCCATCCTCAACTTCTTCCGCTCCGAAGCCGGCCAACAAGCCCTCCGCCGCTTCGCCGAGCTCGACATCAATCCTGCATCGAGCAACTTCGCCCCCAAACCCGCCGAGACCCCGCGCCTCGCCTTTACCGGAAAAACCTTCGTCATCACCGGCACACTTTCCCAAGATCGTGACCACTACAAAAACCTCATCGAGCAAAACGGCGGTAAGGTCTCCGGCTCCGTTTCCAAAAACACCGACTACGTCCTCGCTGGCGAGTCCGCAGGCTCGAAGCTGGATAAAGCAAAGCAACTCGGCGTCTCCATACTCGATGAAGAAGCCTTCGGGGCGCTTCTCTGAAAGTGTGATTTTTTTACGCATATTGGCGCGTGGGGGAGCACACGCGCCCTCGCGTGTTGTTTCCGGCGCCCTCGCCGGAAACTGGCCGGAACCGCCTTGCGTTGGGATTTCATGAGAGCGCTCCGTACAAAGCGCCGCCGATCCGCGAGGGCGCGCTTCGGAGCACACGGCGGCGCGTGCGCTCCCCTCTCGGAATGCTTCGCAATAATACGCCGATTGATGTTGAGACGATGGCCTCCTAACGGTATCCATCCGAGGGGATGTCGGGAGTCGGTTTTTTACAGGAAATGGGGATCATCGCGGTCTGCGCGGCGATTCTTGTTGCTGTGGGTAGGATCGTTCGCATGCCAGCGATCGTGGTTTATCTGCTTTGCGGAATTCTGTTAGGGCCGGTGCTCGGCTGGGTGAAACTGGGAGAAGGCCTCAGTCTGGTTTCAGAAACGGGCATCGCACTGCTACTTTTTCTCGTCGGGCTGGAGCTGAGCGTTTCCAAGGTGCGGGATGTGGGGAAAGTGGCGCTGATGGGCGGATTCCTGCAGGTCATACTCACTGCGGCGCTCGGTTTCGGGCTGAGCATTTGGCTCGGTTTCGGGCTGGTGGAAGCGACGTTCCTCGCGATGGCACTAACTTTCAGCAGCACGGTGGTGGTGGTGAAACTGCTCGATGAAAAAGGCGAGATCGAGAGCCTCTACGGGCGCATCGCGGTGGGTGTGTTGCTGGTGCAGGATCTGGTGGTGATCGCATTACTGACTTTCCTCGCCGGGATGTCCGGAGGAAATGTGGGGCTGGATGCAGGCGCGGTGGGGCTTGGTTTGCTCAAAGCTTTCGGCGGCATGGCCGCGCTGGTCACTGTGGCCTTGATCGCCGCGAAATACCTTTTGCCGAAGCCTTTCCACTGGGCGGCGAGATCGCCGGAAATCCTCCTGATCTGGGCGCTTTCCTGGTGTTTCCTGATGGTTCTCGGCGCGCACACATTTGGCCTGTCGCATGAGGTCGGTGCTTTTCTTGCGGGGATGAGTTTGGCTCAGCTTCCCTACAACGAAAACCTGCGGATGAGGGTGCATCCGTTGATGAACTTTTTCATCGCGGTGTTTTTCGTGACTCTCGGGGTGAGGATCAATTTCGATGGCGCTCTTGGCCAACTGGGAGCAACGGCGGCTCTCACGGCCTTCGTCCTGATCGGGAAGCCACTGGTTTTCCTCGGGATCATCGGCGGTATGGGATACGGGCGGAAGACCGCTTTCCTGACGGGCGTGAGCTTGGCGCAGACCAGTGAGTTCTCATTCATCCTCGCGGGACTGGCGATGAGCAAAGGCCTAATCGGTGGCGAGGTGATGCTGGTCACCGCACTCGTCGGTGTGGGGACGATTGCCATTTCCTCCTACATGATCAACCACAGCCACGGCCTCTACGCGTGGTTGCTGAAACTCGGTGCGTTTCAGTTCCGTTTCCTCGATAGCAAGCCGGAGGTGACGGATCGCATCGTGCAACCCGGCCACGGTTTGCAGCGGCATGTGATCGTGGTCGGCATGAACGCGCTCGGTCGCGAGTTGGTGAAAAGGCTGACTGCGAAGGGCGAGGACACGCTGGCCGTCGATACCGATCCGGTGAAGCTGGAAGGACTCCCCGGACGAACTTTGCTGGGCAGCGCGGATTACCTCTCGGTGCTGGAAGAGGCCGGGTATAAAAAAGCGAAACTCATCGTCAGCGCCCTACAGATCGAGGAGACAAATGACCTGCTCGCCTATCGTTCGAAAAGCGTCGGTGTGCCCTGCGCGATCCATGTCGTGGATCTTTCCGTGGTGGACAACCTGCTGGAACTGGAAACGGATTACCTGATGGTTTCCAAAGTGGATGGGGTGAAGGCGCAGCTGCGGACGCTGAAGGAAATGGGGGTACTGAAGTGACGGCGTTTGCGTTGCTACTGGCGGTGGCTGCCGCTGCTTATGGGCTGGCGCGGTTGTTAAAACTACCATCCATCCCGGTGCTGATCGGCGCGGGGATGAGCCTCGGGTTGACGGGGCTTGTGCCGAAAGAATTCGGGCTTGGAAATGCCGTGGGCGAGGGAGCGATCCACGTGCTGGAATTGGGACTTGTGTTCCTCGTTTTCGCCTCGGGCGTGGAACTGAATCCGCAACGTTTCAAGAGGTTCGGGAAAGCGGTAGTGTGGGTGACGACAGTGCAGTTTTTGCTGGTGATGGGTGTCGGCTACCTATGCGCCATGATGATGGGAATGGGCAAGCTGGAGGCGGTTTACATGGGCGGTGGGATGGCCGCCAGCTCCACGCTGGTAGTGCTCAGACATCTTCAGGCGCGTAGGGCGATGTTCGAACCGTATGCCCGGGTGGTGACGGGGGTGCTGCTATTACAGGATGTCGCGCTGGTGCTTTTGATCGTGGTGTTATCGCGGGTGAATGGTGGTGGCTGGGATGTGGCGAAAGGCTTGTGGGAAGCGGGCGTAATCGGTGGCATCGCATGGGTCGCGCAGCGTTTCGTGATCCCGAAGCTGGTGCTCCGCTTCAAGCCAGATGAGGAAAATTTGCTGCTGTGGCTGGTGGCGGTTTTGCTCGGGTTCGTGGGTGTCGCTTCGTGGCTCGGACTGCCGCTGATCGCCGGGGCTTTCGCGGGTGGATTCGTTTTCTCGGCGTTTCCTATCAACGGCCTGGTGCGCGGACAGCTCTCCTCTCTGGTAGATTTTTTCCAAGCCATGTTCTTCGTCGCGCTCGGTGCTTTGCTCGGCGTGCCGGAACCGGGGCTGTGGCTGCAAGCGGCGGCCTATTCGCTGGTGGTATTGGCGGTGACGCCGCCTCTAGTGGCTCTCGTGGCGGAGTGGCGCGGGCTGAACGCACGCGCGGGCATCGAGTCGGGTTTGCTGCTGGCACAAACCAGCGAGTATTCTCTGCTCCTCGGCCTAAGCGGACTGGCGCTGGGTCATGTGCGCCCGGAAACCTTTTCAGTCCTCGCCCTCACCACGGTGATTACCATGGCCGCAACCCCTTTCCTCGGGCGCGAGGAAGTGGCGAATTTCCTCCTGCGCTTCCATCCACTTCGAAAAAGAAAAGACTTGGGCGAGACCCCGTCGGGTCATGTGCTGATCCTCGGCTTCGGTGCGGCGGGGATGTGGATTCTCAAACCCCTTCTCGCTCAAGGCGAAAAGGTGCTGGTGGTGGATGACGACGCCGTGGTCTGCGGATCGCTTGCGAAAAAGAATATCCCTTTCCTGCGTGGCGACGGCGCGGAGGTGGAGGTGCTTGCCAAGGCTGGCGCTCGCGAAGCGAAACTCGTGATCGCCTCAATGCGGAGGGTGGGCGACTCTCTCACGGTGCTGCGTTATGTGAAAGGCGTGCCCGTCATAGCACGGGTTTTTGAAGAAGCGGATGCGGAAAAAATTCGCCAAGCGGGCGGCGTCCCGGTGATGAACTCGATGGCCGCCGCCGATACTTTCATGGCTTGGATGGACGCGAACGTCCGCGTGAAATCCTAAGATTCCTAGTTGGCAAGCGGGTGCGGCTTCCCTAGCCTCCGGCCTTTGCATGTTAGAGAAAACTCATTTCCACTTCACGGGCGTTTGCGGGACGGCGATGGGCGCAGTGGCGGCCGCGATGAGGCGGCGCGGTTTCACGGTGACGGGTTCCGACACGAACGTGTATCCGCCGATGTCAGATTTCCTGCGCGGCGAGGGCATCACGATCGCCGAGGGTTACCGTGAGGAAAATATCCCCGCCGGGGCGGATGTGGTCGTAATCGGCAACGCGATCTCACGCGGAAACCCGGAAGCGGAGGCCGCTCTCGATCGCAAACTCCTCTACCACTCCCTCCCCGAGGTGATGAAAGAGCATTTCCTGCGCGGAAAACGAAACTTCGTGGTCAGCGGCACTCACGGAAAAACAACGACATCCTCCATGCTCGCGTGGCTCTTCCGCAACGCCGGGCGCGATCCCGGTTTCATGATCGGTGGACTTCCGAAAAACCTCGGCTGCGGCGCGCATTTTCCCGACAGCGAAATCAATGTCCTCGAGGGTGACGAATACGACACGGCCTTCTTCGACAAGCGCTCCAAATTCCTCCACTACCTACCGGAATGCGTGGTGGTGAACAATATCGAGTTCGACCACGCCGACATCTACAACAACGTCGAGGAGATCAAGCTGAGCTTCAAGCGCCTCCTAAACATTGTCCCGCGCAACGGCATGGCCTTCGTCAACGGCGATGAGAAAAACTGCCTCGATGTGACAGAGAAAGCACCTTGCCCGGTGACAAGCGTCGGCCTAGGCGATGGGAATACTCTGCGGATCACGGATGTGAAATACGATGAAAATAGTAGTTCGTTTTCCCTCGGCGGAGAACACTACACCGTACCAATGACCGGCGAGTTCAATGTCCGCAACGCCGCGATGGCGACAGCGGCAGCAAGCTTCGGCGGCCTCACTCCGGACGAGATCCGCGCTGGCTTGCTGGCCTTCGGCGGCGTCGCCCGCAGACAAGAACTCAAGGGTGAGAAAAACGGCATCAAAGTCATCGACGACTTCGCCCACCACCCGACCGCGATCCGCCTCGCCGTGCAGAGTATCCGCCAGAAATATCCGGACTCACGGTTGTGGATCCTTTTCGAACCCCGCTCAAACACCACCCGCCGCGCCGTATTCCAGAAGGAACTCGCCGAGTC
>CAMBTP010000078.1 GCA_945870855.1 Prosthecobacter debontii | reverse complement strand
TTCCGTCACGCAGACAAAACTTTAAACTTTAAAACTCAATGGAAGACGGGAATTGCTATTCCTCTGCATTGGTAGGGCTGATCCGGCTCGGTCTGCCCTGATTGAAAACGGAGGAGCTGTTATCACGCAATGGTAGTGGAACCGATGTGAGGCGGGCTGTTTGCTTCGGGATTTCACTCCCGTCAGAGTGAGTGGTGCGTTAGATTTTTGAAGTGGGCTGACCGAGCCGGATCAGCCCTACCTGGGTGAAACTTTAAAACTCAAAGGAAGAGGCTGGGGATTTTATGGGAAATGGGATTCGGCGACGTGCCGTTCGATATCCATGGATTCGTGAGGATGCGGGCGATCTCCACGGTCTTGTTGCGGAGGCGGTAGAAAAATATGTGCTTGCCGCATCGGAAACTCCGGCAAACTGCGACGAGATCTTCCCGGGGTTTACTGCCGCGAAGAAATGGATTGGCCACGATGCGTTCGCGAGCAAATGACAAGAGTTTGAGGTAGGTATCCGCTTGGTCGAAATCCCATTTCCGGATCGTGTATCGGAAAATGGACTTGAGATCTTCCTCAGCGTGACTCGATGCTCGGAAATTGCTCATGCCTTTACTGGTTAAACTCCGCTTTCACCTCGGCAAGAATCTCCTCGAATGTCCGCGTGGAAAACTCACCGCGATCCAGGGCGTCGAAACCTTTGGCCACTTCGCGCTTTAAGTTTTCGTATTTCAGCTCCGCCATGGAGTCGTAATCTTCCTTGGAAGTCAGGACGAACTCTGGTCGGCCGTGTTTCGTGATGGTGACCGGGCCGGTGCGGGCGGTGTCGAGGACAAGGCCAAGCTTCTGCTTCGCTTCGTTGGCAGTGAATGTTTTCATTTCATCTAAATTGGATGAAACGGATGAAATGGCAAGGCTGGGATTTCAGTGTCCCGCCTTGAGCAGTTCGGAGACCTCCGAGTGCAGCGTCCGGGCGGCGGCCTTGCGGTCAGCGGGGAGGGGAGGTGCCATTCCGATGATGAGGTGGGCGGTGAGGTTCTGTATTTTCGCGAGGCGGAAAAGGTGGGTTGCGAAGGTGTGATCGCCCCAGTAACAGACGTCGTTTTTCAGATCGCCGGAGGTAGCCTTGTAGGAGATGGCGGCGGGGGTGATGGGCTTGCGGGTGTCGAGGGCGGTTTGTAGGAGGGCGGGTTTAAAAGGGAGGACGCTGGTGCCATCGGAGCTGGTGCCTTCAGGAAAGAAAACGACGGGGAGATCGGATTCCATTGCGTGGAGCATTTGTTGTGAGGTTTCCGCAGCGCTGGTGCGGCGGCTGCGATCGGCGAGAATGCAACCGGCGGATTTTATAATGCGCCCCATGATCGGCCAATTTCTCGTGTCCGATTTAGCAACAAAAACAAGGGGCACCTGTGCGCCAATAATGATCGTATCCAGATAGCCGAGGTGATTGCAAACTAGCAGGCCAGCGGAGGGAAACGTGCCGGTGACGGTTACCTTCGTCTCAAGTGCGCGGAGCATGCGGCTGGCTTGGCGCTTCTGCCACTCGGCTTTCCCGGTGAGGGAGGATGACGGCCGATCCACGATGAGGCCGTAGAGGATGGACCAAGCAAGTTTGGTGAGTCTGCGGAGTGCGGTGAGGGAGGTGATCAATCGGTTTTGAAAAAGTGTCGTTTGCCGGCGCGGGTCATGTTTTCCAGATCGAGGATGGTAAGGAAGTCGATTGTTTTGAAATCCTCGTCGAGAGCGGGCGGGCCGGCGATCTTCGCTCCGACGGCGAGGTAGGCGGCGAAGAGTTTTGGGGTTTTGACAATTTCTGCGGGCGCTGCTGGGCGTTGCATAAAGTATGATCCGATGGGGCGAGTCTGCAAGTATGAGGGCGCGAGGAATTTCTCTTCCAACTGTTCGTAGAGACCCCAGCCTTCCAGAGGACTTTGAGAAGTGAGCGAGCTACAACCGAGGAGATAGCGCGAGCCGCTGGTCTGCGCGTAGCGGGCGATGCCGGTCCAGAGTAGATCGAGGACGGCGCGGTTGCGGTGGTCTGCGCGGATGCAGGCGCGGCCGAGTTCGAGGATTTCATGACGTAGGGATTCGTAGGGGGAGAAATCGAATTCCGTGGCGCTGTAGTAGCCGAGGCCGGCGGCGGCCATCGCACCGGTTTGCAGGCGGTAGGTGCCGATCACTTCGCCGGTTTCCTGTTCCTCAATGATGAGGTGATCGCATTGCGCATCGTAGGGATCGGCATCAAGGCCGCTTTTTTCTGAGGAAGCAAGACCTTCGCCAAGCTCGACGTTGAAGACCTCGTAGCGCAGGCGCTGGGCGCAGCGGATGTAGGCGGCGCCTCGGGTGGTTCTGATACGGTAGCGCGGCGAGACGGCAGTTGCGGGCATTTGCCAATTGTGCGGAAAAAAGGTAAGCCCCCGTAGATATCATTTATGAACTTTTCGTCACACGGAATCAATGCTTCGCCTTCGGGAGCCGCGCTGTGAGGAACTCGCGGAGCAGTGGCTCGAGCGGGGTGTCGGTGGTGACGAGTTGATAGTCGGCGGCGGCGTCGTGGGCTTTGGCGCGGACGTTTTTCAGGAAATCCTTGAGGGCAGCGTGGTATTCCTCCGCGATGAGGTTCGGCTCGGCGACGATGGCCGTGCCGTCCTCGAGATCGACGAAGCGGTGGGGGCGGTCGAAATCGAAGCCGATTTCCTGAGGATCCATGAGATGGAAGAGGGAGATGTCGTGCTTGCGGAAGCGGAGGTGCTGGAGGGCTTCGGAGAGCAGTTCGGTATCGGTGAAAAAATCGGAGAGGATGACGACGAAGGCGCGCTGGCCGATTTTTTCCGCGATGGTGTGGAGGGCGGGGATCAGGCCGGTTTCGCCAGATGGCTCGACTTTCTCGATGGTAGAGAAAAAGCGCTCAAGGTGAGCGGCGCGGCGGGAGGGCGGGACTTCGAGGTGGAGCTTGTCGGTGCAGATTGAGAGGCCGGCGGCGTCGCCTTGATTGACGAGCAGGTAGGCGAGCGACGCAGCGATGCGGCGGGCATATTCGATCTTCTTTTCCTGGCCGGAGCTGTGGAAATTCATCGAGCCGGAGGCATCGATAACAAAGTAAGCGCGCAGGTTTGTATCGGCCTCGAATTCCTTGATATAAAATCGGTCGGAGCGGGCGAAGGCTTTCCAATCGAGGCGGCGGGTGTCATCGCCGGGAACATATTTCCGATACTCTGCGAACTCAACCGAGGAACCGCGGTGCGGCGAGCGGTGCTTGCCCGCGACGTTGCCGATCATCGGTGCCCGCGACTCGATGGGAAGCGAACCGAGGCGGGAGAGGAGGTCGCTGTCGATGAAGGTGTGGGTGCTCATTTCTGATTGTTGGAGTTTGCTTTTTCCGCTCTTTCGAGTTCCTCGATATCAGCGAGATCAACGAGGCGACCGGCAGTTCGCTTTGCGGTTTTCATGTCTTTCATTCCGACGTAATGCACAGGAAAACCAAGGGAAGTTTCAGTAACTTTGTTACGCCATGCTTCATCGAAGGCAAGGCCGGGAATTGTGGTCAGGAAGTCCAGACAACAAGGCTCGACCCCAACCGAAAACTGTATGCCTTCCTGGGCGAAGTCATCCACGGACACCTCGACCATAGGAAGGTCGAATTTGTAAAACGCCCTTTGCAGTCGCTTTGCGTTTTCCGGGGAAGGCTTGATCCACAAATCAAGGCCTTTGGTGTAGCGTGGCTGCGTGTGGAAAATCACAGCGTATCCCCCCGCGATCAGATATTCAACGTCCAGCTCTGCGAACACTTGTAACAGTTCTTTGAAGTCTTGGTTCATAGGGCTGGATGTTTTTCATTTCGCGGTAGGAGGTGACTAAACCCCATGCCTCGGACAAGCGAACTGCCGGACTCAACTTCTGCCAGCCAGTAATGTGAGCTAGGCGCATTTCCTCATGAGAGGAGAATTTCCGGATGGTTTTTTCCATGGGAGTGTTTCTCAGCTCTCCTGCATTTCAGAAATTAGCTTCTGGATGATCTTTTTCGAGGTCATGCCTTGCGATTCGGCGGCGAAGTTGGTGATGACTCGGTGGTTGAGAACGGCGGGGGCGACGGCTTCGAGGTCTTCGAGCGAGGCCATGTAGTTGCCGCGGAGGGCGGCGCGGGCTTTCGCCCCGAGGATGAGATATTGCACGGCGCGCGGGCCTGCTCCCCAGCCGACGGTGTCCTTGATCCATTGCGGGGATTCGGGTTGGCCGGGGCGGGTCTTGCGGACGATCGCGACGGCGTAATCGTACAGGTGATCTGGAACGGGGACGCGGCGGACGAGTTGTTGGAAGGCGATGATTTTCTCGCCGTCGATGAGCTTGGAAAGCGCTTGCTTCGCGGTTCCTGTAGTTTCGCGGGCGATGCGTTTTTCCTCCTCGGCGGATGGATAGTCCACCTCGATGAGAAACATGAAGCGGTCGAGCTGCGCCTCGGGGAGCGGGTAGGTGCCTTCCTGCTCGATGGGGTTTTGCGTGGCGAGCACGAAGAAAGGCGGCTGGAGCGTGTAGGTCTTGCCGAGCACGGTGACCTTGTTTTCCTGCATCGCCTCAAGCATGGCGGATTGGGTTTTTGCGGGAGCGCGGTTGATTTCGTCGGCGAGCAGCAGGTTGGCGAAAACGGGGCCCTGGACGAACTCGAACTCGCGTTTTCCACCGGTCGTTTCCTGAATGATATCGGTGCCGGTGATGTCGGCGGGCATCAGGTCGGGGGTGAACTGGATGCGGTTGAAGGAGAGGTTGAAGGTCTGCGCGACGGAGGAAACGAGGAGAGTTTTCGCGAGGCCGGGAACTCCCATCAGCAAGGCGTGGCCGCGAGCGAAAAGGCAGATCGCAAGTTTCTCGATGACCTCGTCCTGACCGATGATGGTCTTGCCGAGCTCGGCGCGGAGGGCTTGGTAGATTTTGCCAAGTTCATCGATGGCGGCGACATCATCAGGCGGGAGCTGGTAGGGCGATCTTTCCGTGAAATTTTGCTCAAGCAATTCGGCGGGGATGGCGGGGATGAAGGGGATTTCGGCTGCGATCTCCTCGAGGGCTGGTTCGTGTGTGTCCATGTATGCAATGATGTTTCGAAAAAGCTACGGGGAACCGTGGGTTTGTCGAGACGTGATCCGGGGATAATGTGAAAGTAGGGGCGCGATCAGGGGGTTTTTAAAAAAAAGGCGGGTTGGCGCGTTGTTTTTTCCATTTCCGACTTGCCAGAGTGTGTTCTTCTGGTAAATCACCCGCCCCGCGGGGCTTCCGACATGGATCGGTGCCCCGTTTTTTCACGAGAACTTCCGCACACCATGGCACGTATCCTAGGCATCGAAATCCCCAACGAGAAGCGCATCGAAGCTTCACTCACTTATATGTTCGGCATCGGCCGCCCTTTGGCGAGCCGCATTCTGGAACACGCCGGCATTGATCCGGATATCCGCACCGGACAGCTCAGCGAGGATCAGCTCGTCAAGATCGCCCAGGTGATTCAAGCCGAGCAAATCATGGTTGAGGGCGACCTCCGCCGCGAGCGCCAATCACAGCTCAAGCGCCTTACCTCTATCAACTGCTACCGCGGCATCCGCCACAAGCGCGGTCTTCCAGTCCGCGGCCAGCGCACCCGCACCAACGCCCGCACCCGCAAAGGTAAGAAGAAGACCGTGGGTGTTAAGAAGTAACCAACTGGTTACAAAGTAATTTTCCGGCTGCCGTGAGGTAGTCAAACAGTTCCCGACATATGTCCGAAGAAACAAACAACACAGAAGCTGAAGAAGTAGCGGTTCCCGCTGCCGAGGCCAAACCCGTAACCCCTGTTGCAAAACAGGAGCAAGAATCCGCACAAACGGAGCAAGAATCCGCAATAACGGAGGAGGTATCCGCAAAAACGGAGAAAGCCTCCGCAAAAAAGGAGAAAGCATCCGCAAAAACGGAGAAAGCCTCCGCAAAAACGGATGAACCCAAAAAGGCTGCGCCTGCCGCTGAGGCACCTGCCGCGCCCGCCCTCAATCCCGATGGCTCCCCGAAAAAGGAGCAGAAGAGAGATATCTTCGCAGAAATCGGCGGAGGCGAGGAGGAAGTCAAGATTCACAAGGCAAAGGGATCGAAAAACATCTCCCGTGGCATCGTCCACGTAACGGCCACTTTCAACAACACCCTCGTCAGCGTGACCGACGCTCTTGGAAATTCCATCGGATGGTCCAGCGCCGGTAAGATGGGCTTTAAAGGTTCCCGCAAGAGCACGGCCTACGCCGCTCAAGTGGTTTCCCAAGACGCCTGCCGCCAAGCAATGGGTCACGGTCTCAAGGAGGTCGATGTCCGTGTCAAAGGTCCCGGTTCCGGCCGTGAGTCCGCTGTCCGCGCAGTGCAGGGTCTCGGTCTCGAAATCCTCTCGATCCGTGATGTCACGCCGATCCCACACAACGGCTGCCGTCCGAAGAAAGCGCGCCGCGTTTAATCCAACATTTTAAACACTTAACTTTCCTACATCATGGCACGCTACACAGGTCCCCGCACCAAAATTTCCCGCCGCTTCGGCGTCGCACTTTTCGGCCCCTCCAAGTCCTTGGAGCGCCGCAACTTCCCACCCGGTCAGCACGGCGTCCGCGCTGGTCGCAAGAAGAAGTCCGAATACTCCGTCGCCCTTGGCGAGAAGCAGAAGCTCCGTTTCCAATACGGTGTCCTCGAGAAGCAATTCCGCGGATACTATGAGGAAGCAGCCCGCCGCCGCGGCATCACGGGTATTATCCTTCTCCAACTCCTCGAGTGCCGTCTCGATAACGTCTGCTACCGTGCAGGCTTCGGCAATTCCCGCCAAGCCGCCCGCCAGATGGTCAACCACGGCCACGTCCTCGTGAACGGACGCTGCGTCGATATCGCCAGCTATCAGGTGAAGCCCGGCGACCATATCAAGGTCGGCGCGAAGCCATCCTCACAGCAGCTCGCCCTCCGCATGCTCGATCTCACCCAAGCCGTTCCTGCCGTGGACTGGCTCGATGTGGATCGTGATAAAATGGAAGCAACTGTTTCCCGCATCCCGGAGCGCTCCGAGATCGATCCGCTCGTCAACGAGCAACTCATCGTCGAGCTCTACTCCCGCTGACCCCAGTGGGGGCGATCTTCGGTCGCCCAAACCATTTACAAAACGCCCGGAGGAAACTCCGGGCGTTTTTTTATTTAGACCGTCTGCCAAAAGGCCTTGCGCATATCCATACCGCCGGAGGCTTTTGACTGCTGCGGTTCTCATCCGCAGCTTTTTGGGTTCGTGATGGAAATACGAAGTAAGCTGGTTGCAACCTGTCCGAATGGGAAGATTTTTGAACCGCAAAGGCGCAAAGACGCTAAGCTGGGGTTGTGATGGTTAAGTTTTGAAAATGGTTAAAAATACGGTGCATTGGCTTTGCGCCTCTGCGACCTTCGCGGTGAAAATTCTCCCTATGGAGAAGGGTCGTGCAGCCCCTTTGCGGAGGACTTGGAAATTCGGTTCGCTTGGCTTGTGCAAAGGGGCTGGAAGCACCCTTCTCCATATAGCTGGATTTTTACTCCCTAGCTTGATCGCCCTAACAGATGGTAGGGTCGTTTTGACAAAACGACCCACCCTGTGCGTCCAACAAGATCTCAAACCAGCTCTCACCCTTTCGCGGCGTTGCTGCGGAGCTTTCCTCCCCATCACCGTGCTAACACACGCTGCGTGGGTCATTTTATCAAAATGA
>CAMBTP010000077.1 GCA_945870855.1 Prosthecobacter debontii | reverse complement strand
CCGCTCCCTACGCCTCCACTACATCCACCCCTGCGGAAAAGCTTGTCAAAATATCATCAAACAACCAAAAAACAACCAACCGCCGGGTGTCATGAATGATGGCGCAACGACTTAACCTCTCCGGTGTCATTTTTCATTGGCGCAACACGGAAGGGGCGCTTGAACTCAATAGACAAAATTCGGCTACCCTTGATCGCAGGCATTGACCCTTTTGCAAGAATCGAGGATGATTCATACATGTTAAATGCAAAGCGACAGTCCGCTCCCACCGCAGTCGAGGCGCGCACCGCCCGCCGCCGTGCGGAATGGCAGATTGTCGTCGCCGACAGCTTTGCCGAGGCGGAGGCTGAAACCCGCGCTTACTGGCGCGCCGCCACGCCCGCCGAACGACTCAACGCCCTCGAAACACTCCGCGAACCCTTTTATGGCAAAGATCAAATTGGCGGCAGACTTCAGCGATTTCTTGAAGTTGTGCCTGCGGAATGAAGTCCGCTTCATGGTCATCGGCGGATACGCGGTGATTCACCATTCCAGACCCCGCTACACCGGCGATCTGGATCTATGGATCGACGCGTCACCTGAAAACGCCAGGCGCGTCGTCACCGTCCTGAGGGAATTCGGTTTCCCACATGATGCGGTTTCCACCGAAATGATTACCGACAGTAAAAAGATCATTAGGATGGGCTTTGAGCCGATGAGGCTTGAGCTCTTCACCAGCATTCCGGGCATCGAGTTCAGCGGTTGCCATGATCGTCGGGATCTCGTGAAAGTCGGGCGCATGTTGGTGCCCTTCATTTCACTGGAGGATCTGAAAATCAACAAACTTGCCAGCGGACGACCGAAAGATATGCAGGATCTAGAAGAACTGCCTTAGCGCAGTAGTAGATTTCGGACTTGAAGAATTCGCTGGATGCGGGACGGGCGGCGACCGAAGATCGCCGCCACAAACGATATCACTCTCATGAAAATGAAATCTCTCGCCGCGCTCCTGCCGCTCTTCCTTTTTCCCGTCATGGCCCACCCCGTTCCGGAAAGCCCGCAGTGGCTGACTTATCCCGGCGGCGAGGGTCCTGGTAAAGGCAAGCACATCGTCCTCGTCTCCGCTGATCAGGAATATCGCGGCGAGAACTTCATGCCGATGCTCGCAGGCATTCTTTCGAAACATCACGGCTTCGATTGCACCGTTCTCTTTGGCGTGAATGAAGAGGGCTTGGTGGATCCCACTGCGCCGGTTTATCCGGAGAAGGGCAAGGAGGCCGAGTTCAAGCCCCACAGCATTCCCGGCACAGAGCATCTTGCGAAGGCGGATCTCGTGATCCTCGCGATCCGTCTGCTCACCCTGCCGGACGATCAGCTCAAGAATTTTGCGGATTACTTCGACTCCGGGAAACCTCTCATCGCGCTGCGCACCGCGAATCACGGCTTTCGCAGCCCCCTGCCCTACGAGATCGATGGCAAGCGCGTGAACATCGGTGACATCGTCGGAGGCGCTTTCATGAACCACCACGGCAACTGGTCGGCGGACTCGACGCGCGGCGATATCATTCCGGAAATGAAAGCCCATCCGAGTCTAACAGGTGTGAAGGATATTTGGGGGCTCACAGACGTGTATCGCACTTTCAAGGAGGGCGGCTCGCTGCCGGAAGGCTGCACCGCGCTGGTGATGGGACAGCCGCTGATTGGCCGCGAGCAGGGCGGCGCGGATAATCCTGAGAAGGAGCCGCTGCCGGTCGTTTGGACAAAGGACTGGAAAACCACCTCCGGCAAAGCCGCCCGCGTGCTGCACTGCACGATGGGCAGTGGCAATGATTTCGAGAACTCTGGCCTGCGCCGCCTCGTCGTGAACGGCACCTACTGGGGACTCGGCATGGAGGATAAAATTTCCACCGAAAGCTCCGTAGAATACGCCTCAGAATACAAGCCGCTCTCCAGCGGTTTCGATTACGAGAAACTCGGCGTAATCCCGCGGCCCCCTGCCGATTTCCGCTAATCGCGCAAAAGCGCGTTCGTTTCTCCGTCTTCTGAATGTAGGAACGCAGGGAAAGAGAGTGGACGCTTGCCCGCGCGGAAAATACGCTTCCACCGCGTGGATACGATAGCGGCATTGCAGGATTTTCTGGCGGAAAGCGCTTGGGTGGAGCGGTTCGATGAGGAACTGCGGGCGCTCGGCGGAAGATTGGTGCCGAAAGTGAATGACTTGCGGCTGGATGGTGAGGCGGAGATTTCTGCAAAGGCGAATGTGCTCGGAGAGGAAGTGGAGGCGACGTTTTGGGAGGAGGCGGGCGGGATCGCATTTGAAACAAGCTGCTCCTGTGGCGCGGGCGCGTTTTGCGAACACGGCTTTGCGGTGCTGGGAAAGATGGCGAAGGAGAAACGCCTCGCACGGCTTTTTGGTCGCACGGCTACCGAGGCAGTGACGATGGCGATCGGAAGTGTGGGGCAGAAAATTACGGAAAGGAATGATGCTCCGGAGCCGGTGTTCGAGCTAGCGGTGCGCAAGGGCGCGGTGGATCGGGCGACGAAGCTTTTGCTCCAATCACTAGGCCAGAAGGAGCCGGAGGAATGGATTTTCGGTGAAGCTTTCGTGAGCTACGGCAACCTCCGCAAACCCCTCGCCGACTCAGGCGAGGACGGCAAGACCCCAGCAGAAATGCGGGCAATTCGCCAGCTCCGCGATACAGGGCTTTCCTCAATGATGTCGAACCCCGCGTGGCGTTTCCTGCTCAGCATGAAATCGCGCTCGGTCTCCGCAGAAGAGGGGCAGGACAAATGGTTTCCCGATCCCGGGCGTATGCCGGTGGATGCTTTCTGGCACGAATTCCGTGGCGAGAAAGTCGCGCAACTAGAGGCAATCGGCTGGCGCATCTCTTTTGGCGAAGGCGTCGGTCACCAGGTGCATGAAGCGGATCCAGTGAAATGGGAGACGAAACTTTCACGCGACGAGGACGAGGACGGATACGAGGGCGATTTCTCCGACGGCGGATGGTTCAGCCTCTCCGTGGGCTTCGATGTGGACGGCGTGCGCCACGATCTCATGCCGATCCTCGCGGGTTTGCTGAAACAGGATTTCCTCGAGGAAACGCTCGACCGTCCCGACGGCGGCTACGTCTATGCACCGCTGAAAAACGGCGATGCCTTGAAGCTGCCCATCGGTCGCGTGCGGCGCATCCTACGGCATCTCTCCGCATTGGTAGATCCGAAGTTTTTCGGAAAAGCCCGCGTCCACGCTCTCGATGCCGCCGCGCTGGCCGGGCTGGAGGGCTTGGGGATAGATGCTCCGAAAGGTCTGGAAAAGCTCAAAAAACGGCTGGAAAATTTCTCCAAGGTAGAGGAGCTCGACGAGCCGCCGGAGTTGCGCGCCACCCTCCGCGATTACCAGAAGGACGGCTTCCGCTGGATGCAATTCCTAGCCCGCCACGGACTTCACGGCATCCTCGCGGACGACATGGGTCTCGGCAAAACCCTCCAGACCCTCGCCCACCTGATGGCGGAAAAAACCAGCGGGCGGAGCGGCGGCCGGCCATCGCTAGTCATCGCGCCGACCTCCGTGGTGCCGAACTGGCGGGCGGAGGCCATCAAGTTCGCCCCCGGCCTCCGCGTGCTCGTCCTGAACGGAGCCGACCGCCGCAAATACTACCGCTCCATACCGCATGCGGATCTTGTGATCACGTCCTTTGCGCTGCTCCAGCGGGACATCGATAAACTACTAGGTTTCCAGTATCACATCATGGCGCTCGACGAGGCGCAATACATCAAGAACCCCCGCGCCAAAGTCGCGCAGGCCGCGTGCCGGGTGGTCGCGCGGCACCGGCTCTGCCTTTCCGGCACGCCTATCGAGAATCACCTCGGCGAGCTCTGGAGCCTCATGCATTTCCTCATCCCCGGATACCTCGGAACCGAGGACACGTTCACGAAAAACTTCCGCAAACCCATCGAGGAGGAGGGCGACATAGAGAAAAATGCACTGCTAAAAAAACGCATCGCGCCGCTGGTGTTGCGCCGCACGAAAGACCAGGTGGCGAAGGAACTGCCGCCGAAAACGATCATGGTGCATCTCGTCGAGCTACACTCCGACCAGAAAGATCTCTACGAAACTGTCCGCGCCACGATGGACAAGCGCGTCCGCGAAGCCATCGCCGCCCGCGGCATCGAACAATCCCAGATCGTCTTCCTCGACGCCCTTTTAAAGCTCCGCCAAATCTGCTGCGATCCGCGCCTGCTGCCTCCCGATTTCGCCGATGGAGTGCACCGCTCCGCGAAACTCGATTATCTAACAGAACTACTGGCGACGCTGATCGAAGAAGGCCGCCGCATTCTGATTTTCTCACAGTTCACCACCATGCTCGCGCTGATTGAGGAGCATCTCGTGAAAACGAAAGTCCCCTTCCTCAAGCTCACCGGCGCGTCGAAAGACCGCGGGCAACTCGTCGAGCAATTCCAGACGGGTAAATTCCCCGTGTTCCTGATTTCCCTCAAAGCCGGCGGCACCGGCCTAAACCTAACCGCCGCAGATACCGTGATCCACTACGACCCCTGGTGGAACCCCGCCGCCGAGGCGCAAGCCACCGACCGCGCCTACCGCATCGGTCAGGACAAGCCGGTCTTCGTCCACAAACTCCTTTGCCAAGAAACCGTCGAGGAACGCATCCACAAACTCCAGATCGAGAAAGCCAAGCTCGCCGATGGCTTGCTCGCGGATGCGGATATCGTCAGGAAACTTGACGCCACGATGATCCGCGAGTTGCTAAGCTAGATGGCGAAGCCATCCGGTGAGTGCCGTCAGCCTGCTGACGCTTTCCGTTAGACAGCCTGCTGTCAACGGCGGAGGACTGAGAAGGTTTCGGCTCGCAGCAGGCTGCATTGCGGAAAGCGGCAGCAGGCTGCCGACAGTCACCGGTCTGGCGACTGGACAATTCCTGCGGGAAATCTTATTCCATGTTTCATGGAACCATTGATCCCCTCCGACTCCGAGAGTAGGAACGGTGCTCGCAACTGGCCACATGCTCCACCACACAATCTAGACTCCGCTGGAATCTATTTTCTCACCTCACGCGCGAAGGACGGGAAGCACTTGTTGACGGATGACTCGATGAAAGACTGGTTCCAAGAAACCTTTTTCCAGCTTGCGGAGGACTTCGGCTGGAAGCTTGCGGCATGGGCGATCCTGTCGAATCACTATCATTTCATCGCGAACATCCCGCCGGGACCGGATGGCGGAAATTCCGTCCGCAAGCTGGTGACAAAACTTCACAGCTTCACCACCAAGGAGCTTAACCTGCGCGAAGGGATGAGCGGAAGGACGCGCCTATGGCACAATTTCCGCGAGATGAGGATACTCCACCCCCGGAGCTATCTGGCACGTCTGCACTACGTCCATCAAAACGCGGTGCACCACAAGCTGGTGAATGTGGGTTCGGATTGGAAATGGTGCAGTGCTGCGGCTTTCAGGAAGGAAGTAACGCCCGCGTGGCTGAAGACAATCGCCAGTTTCCGCCACGATCAGATTGCGGAAAAAGACGGCGAGTGAGGTCGATAGACCGGTGAGTGACGTCAGCCTGCTGACGCTGTTGGCAATGCAGCCTGCTGCGAGCCGTAACCGCTCTGTGCTCCGTGGTTGACAGCAGGTCGACGGCAGATTGGATTTTTTCAGGCCGTCCATCTCCGCTTCGCTCCGGTTGTCTAACCGATAGCGGTAGCCTGCTGCCGACAGTCACCGGTTTTCTGGCGAAAACTCACTCCGGCTGTTTTGGCATGATGGGGGATTCCCAGCCGGCGAGATCGGAGGGTTTCACTTTTTTCGCGTGGCCGCCGAAGGAGAAGGTGTTTGGTTGGAAGGGGCCGACGAAGGAGATGTTGAGGTCGGGTTTGATTTGCTTTTCCATGCCCATAGCCCAGAGAGTTCCGTTGAGGATGAGGCGACGGTAGTTGTTATCGAGGATATCCTCGGAAGCGCCTTGGGTGCTGTGGAAAACACGGTGCTTGGAGCCGTCCTTGGCAGCGTATTGGCGAGTCCATGTGGAGGGCATGGGCGGCTTCTTGGTATCCGCCTCCGCATTTGGATCCATGGAAATGAGTGGCTGCGAGGTAGTGAGGACGGTGAAATCCGGTGCAGCTTTTCCGACGTAGGCTCCGGCGTGTGTGAATGCGGTTTCGCCGACACCTGTTAGAATTACGTTTCCGCGCTGCTCGGGGATCGTGGTGATACGGGTGCCTTGTTTGTGGTTTTCACCGTAGTGACCCACCCAAGTATTGCCGAGGACTTGGTGGCCGAAGCCGTCCTCGTATCCGGCGATCTTCGAATTGAAATCATACTTCGCGTATTTCGAATTCGCCGGGATCTGGAAGGCATGGGACGAGGTGCGCAGGCCGACGACGGGTCCGCCGCGTTCCAAGTAGGCTTCGATGTGAGCCATTTCTTCATCGGGCGGATTGAGGAAACGGGCGACGATGAAAAACAGATCCGCTTTTTCCAATGCCGCGAGACCGGATACGCGGGAAGAGCCGGCCTCGATGAAGCCATCCTTATCCACGCCGAAGACGACTGTGCATTTGAAGCCGTAATGTTTCGCGAGGATGCGGGCGAGGGCGGGGCAGGTTTCCTCGGCGCGGTATTCGTGGTCGCTGGCGAGGAAGACGATATGCTTGCCAAGACCTGGTCCGGCCTCGCCTTCATAGACGATGGAGGAGGCGTGGAGCGGGCTGGTGGCAAATGCGGCGGTTAGCAGGATACGTAGTGATTTCATGGTGATCATTCGAGTGGGTGGTCTTTGAGAAGCTCTTCGGGTTTCCAGAAAATGTCGCGGGTTTTGTTGGCTTCGCGGACTTTTTTTACGGTCTCGGAAAGGACAGGAGCGGCTTTGTTGCCCCATGAGTTCCGCACGTAGGTGAGGACGGCGGCGACTTCCTCGTCCTTGAGGATCGAGCCGAACGCGGTCATCGGTGGGACGCCTTTCTCCGGGTCATAGACCTTGCCGTTCACCTCGATTTTTCCATGGATGCCGTGGAGGGCGATCTTGATCATGCGCTCTTCGCTACCGGTGACCCATGGTGTGCCGACGAGCGCTGGGAATGCCGGATCGAGGCCTTGGCCATTCGCTTGGTGGCAGGTTACGCAGTGAGCCTCGCGGTGGAAGACCTGGCCGCCGAGGCTGTAGGCTTTGGCTGCGTCACCGGTAAGATGAGCCGGGACTTTGATTTCGATTTTTTTCACAATGTTCACAATCTGTGTCGGCGCTTTTCCTTTGGTGGGATCGGCGGGACCCCAGTAATGTTTCACGGTGGCGGCGGCGATGCGGGCGTGCGGCTCCGGGGATTCGAGCACGGCGGTCAGCAGTGCTTGGTCGCGCATATTGTGGCGCTGGTGATACCAGAGGGCTTCTAACAGATGGTGGGCGTGCTCGGCTTTTTTCGGATCGAACTGTTTGATCCATTCGCGCAAGGCGGGCATCACGGTGGCGACATCTCGCCCGTCCAGTTCGGTGCGAGCGCGTTCGCGGACTCCGTCGATGGGGTGCTTCAGCGCGTCGAGCAAGGCGGGGATCGGCTGGCCGTGGATGGCGACCGGCTCTTGGAGCGGGCGGTCTTTGTAGATCATGCGGAAGATACGGCCGTGCTTCTTGTCGCGCTTGGGATCGCGGATGTTGTGCTGCATGTGGCCGATGATGACGTTCTGCCAGTCTGCGACGTAAAGCGCGCCGTCGGAGCCGAACTTGGCGTCGGTGGGGCGGAAATTCTTGTCATCGCTGCGTAGGAAATCGGCGGTGGGTTCGCCCCAGATCTCGCCCTGTTTGTGGGAGTTGTGGCCGTCGCGCATGAGTTCGTAGCGTTTGATCCCGAGGTATCCGATCGTGTTACAGACCAGGAAATCCTGCTGGAGATCATCTGGAAAATTCGTGCTGGAAATGATGCCGTTGGCGGGGACGGGGCGCACCTCCTTGTTGAGCAAGGGGAACATCTTGAAGCCGTCTCCATCAGGCCGCACCTGGAAAGCGTTGCCGCCGGTGCCGTCGGAGGCGAAGAGATAACCCCAGCGATCGAAGGTGGTGCCGTGCGGGTTCGGGTCGTTGGCCGCGATGAACTGGATGGTGTGGCGTTTTGGATCGAAGCGATACATGCCGGAAGCAGTGGATGAGAGCGATGCCCCCCACGGGTGCTCGTAGTTGTGCTGTAGGAAAATGCCGCTCTGCCAGTAGAGGCCGCCATCGGGGCCGATGATAAAATTGTTGGCCGCGTGGTGGGTGTCGGCGGAGCCGGTGGCCTGGAGCAGGACGATGCGGACATCGGCGACATCATCGCCATTGGTGTCCTTGAGGAAAAGAATGTCCGGCTGCGAAGCCACGATCACGCCGCCGCCCCAGAAGGCGAAGCCGAGCGGGTTGTGGACTTTCGCGAACTCGATCGCCTTATCGGCCACGCCGTCGCGGTTCTTGTCGGGGAAAATGAGCAGGCTGTCATTCATTTCCTTGCCCGGCTCCCA
>CAMBTP010000076.1 GCA_945870855.1 Prosthecobacter debontii | reverse complement strand
CGGTCTGGCGTTTTCCCGCTTTTCCAGTGGGTTGCAACCCACTGGAAAAGCCCTTGCGGTTCCTCCTGAGAAAAGTGGAAGCCCTCCTCAAAAGCGAGCGAAACTCTGACACGGATTCAAGAAGCAAGGCATACAATCAGTTTTTAGCTTAGATTTTGGGGTTCATGTGTTGAGTACGATCACGCTGAATCGATATAGATAAAGGGATTTTTAGTGGTTAAAAGCGAGTTTTCCCCTGGTGTTGGCAGGAATGAATACGGGAAAAAGTTGGGGCAGGTTTTGTGGGTCAGGGGGTTGATCCAGGCGTCAGCGTGACACAATCGGCGAGCATCGGTGACAGGGGCGCATGTTCACATTTCAAACCGTTAGAAATCATTCTTCGCTTCGCACCGCAAATATATCTCGGCGGTCTGGCATGGGATCAGCACCCTCCATTTCCCCGCCCTCCAATCTTCGCCAAGGCTACGACAGGCAGGCCGGTTCGTCCCAAAGGCTCTTTTAGGGGCCTTCCGCACAAAGCAAATTCCTAGCAAGCCCTAGTTTGCTGCTACCTGATTTTGCACTTTCAGCGCCTTCTCTGCGGCTTTGGGTAAATTAGGGTGCGGTGAGCTTCCTTTTCCCAGAGATCGGCGAGTTCCTTCGTGGTTTCTGGGTTTTGTTTTGAAAGGTCGTGCATTTCGGCGCGGTCGGCCTCGATGTCGTAGAGTTCCCATGGTTTTTTGGGGAGACCGACGAGTTTCCACTTTCCGAGCCGGATTGCGCGGCTGTCGTAGTGCTCCCAGAGGATGGTGCGGTTGGGATTTTCGTCTTTGGTAAAACTTGCGGCGAGGCTGGCTCCCTCCATGGGCAGGATTTCGCCGCCGGGGTAATTGGCTCCGGCGAGTTCGACGACGGTGGGCATGATGTCGATGAGGTGGCCGGGGCGGTTGCGGAATTCTCCGTGTGCCTTGATGCCTTTGGGCCAGTGGGCGATGAGCGGGGTGGAGATGCCGCCTTCGTGGTTGTTCGCTTTGTAGAGACGGAAGGGGGTGTTGGAAACGTTGGCCCAGCCTTGTCCGTAGGCGATGTAGGTTTCCGATGGGCCGGGCATGACCTTAGGGCCGGTGAGCACTGGCAGGCCTTCGCGGGAGCGGGCGGGGATCATCTTGGTCTGCAGCTCGTCCTTTTTCATGGGGACGATGCCTTCCAATGTATTCTTACGCTGGTAGCGTCCCATGCTTTCGGCGCAGCCGCCGTTGTCTTGGAGGTAGAGAATGAGGGTGTTGTCGAGTTGGCCGCTTGCCTCCAACGCGGCAACGAGTCGGCCGATGCCACGATCCATGGCATGAACCATCGCGGCGTAGGTTTCCATACAGCGCAGTTCCCAAGCGCGTTTTTCCTCCGGCAGGTCTTCCCAGCGCTGCGGTGAGGGGCTGAGTTCCCATTCATTGGGAATGAGACCCATGTCCCTCATGCGTTTGAAGCGAGCCTCACGGATCGCCGCGTATCCGGCATCGTAGCGACCCTTGTATTTCGCAATATCCTCCGGGAAGGCGTGTAGCGGCCAGTGCGCAGCGGTGTAAGCGACATACATGAGGAAAGGCTCGGCAGCGTGTTTTTGCGCGTGCTCGTTGGCGAACATCACGGCGTTGTCGCTGATCGCCTCGGTGTAGTGATAGCGCTCGGGTTTATAGACCGGATCGTTTTCCGGGGTGATTGCTTCGTTTTCGCGGGTGAGCGTCCACGGATCATAGAAATTCCCTGCGCCGGTGATCGTGCCGTAGAAGCGGTCGAAGCCGCGCTGGCGGGGCCAGTTCGCCTTGTCGCCGTCGGGCTTGAGCTGGGTGGTCACGTGCCATTTCCCCGTCATGTAGGTGCGGTATCCGGCGGGCTTGAGCGCCTCGGCGAGAGTCACGGCGTTGTGGGAGAGGTCGCCGCGGTAGCCGGGCTGGCCGAAGTCGTCGGTCATCTGGCCGATACCCGCTTGGTGAGCGTAGAGGCCGGTGAGCAGCGAGGCGCGGGTGGGGCAGCAGCGGCCGGTGTTGTAGAAACTGGTGTAGCGCAGGCCGTTGGCAGCGAGCTTGTCGAGATGCGGCGTATCGATCTCGCCACCGTAGCAACCGGGATCTGAGTAACCCATGTCGTCCGACATAATCAGGACGATGTTGGGGCGGGGCGCATCTTTTTCCGCATGAAGCAATGGGGAAAAAATGAGCGGAAGGCAGAGAAGAGTGATGAGCGGGAAAAATTTCATTCGATACCACGCAGGGTTTTCTGATCGTCTAGCCATTTCTGATCGTCCTTGGAGAGATTGTTCTCTTGTGTTCGGAAACGCTCGCCGCCGGGCTCGATGAGGATGAGTGTGCCCTTGGAATAGTGGAGGAGCTTGGCGAAGACCTTGCGCCCGCTCTGTCCGCGCCAGTCACGGTAGCCTTTTGCCTCCAGCTCTTTCTGCCACTTCTCGCTCGAGATTTGCGCGGCGATGGTGTTTTGCTTGATCAGACCCCAGAAGTAATCCGCGTCGCCCCGCTTGTAGCCGCGCAAGCGCTCGATGACCTCGCCGCTGGGATTGAGCATCAGCACGGAGGGATGGCCAAGGACGCGGTAGCGCTTTTTCAGGCGGGCCACATAAGCCTTCATTTCGGTCTCGCGGGTGATCTTTTCGTCGAGTGACAGGTCGGGATCATCCGCCGATACGTTGGAGTCCACGCGCAGGCGGACGACGTTTTCAGCAGCCCATGACTCGAATTTCGTATTGGAAAAAAGCTCGGTGCTGAGAACTTTGCACATGGGGCTGCGGGCGGAGTCGGTGAACCACATGAGGATGGGCTTGCCCTCGCGTGCGGCGGTCTGCCGGGCAATCGTTTCACTTTCCTCCCATGGGCCTCTTTTGGGAGCGGCCATGAGATTTGCCAGTTCCGGTATGCCTGCGTCGGGATTATCGGGATCTGTGAAAACAATGTCATTCTGTGGAGTGGCATTGATCGGCAGTGGCTGCGCATTGCCACCGGGATTCACGCGCACGCCGTCAGCTACGGGGGTGCGGATCTTAGGCCCGACTCCGGGTGGCGGCATGGCCTCGTCCATTGTGATTTCCGGCACATCCGAACAGGAGACCAGCATGCATCCTGAGAGAAGTGCGGGAAAAAATAAGCGATGGATTTTCATGAGCTAATAGATCCGACTCTCAAGCGTTGGCAGTGGCGATCTGATTGGAAGCTTTATGGGCTGCCGATTTTTCGTTGCATACGAGCATCGGTTTATTTCAAAGCTGCTAGCATCTCGCCGAGTTGGGCGAGCTTGGTTTTCCAATCCTCTAAGCGCTCCTTCTCCTGCACCACCACTTCCGGCGGGGCGCGATCGACGAAGGATGCGTTGCCAAGCTTGCCCTCGGATTTAGTGACCTCGATGCGCATTTTCTCGATCTCCTTGGAAATGCGCACGCGCTCGGCTTCCACATCGATCAGGCCATCCATCGGCATGTAGGCCTCGCCGACCGGAGTGACGGCGGCGGGTGTTCCTTTCGGAGCTTCGTAGGTATCATCTACTAGGATCTCCGTAGATCCGGCGAGGAGGGCGAGGACATTGAGCTCTGCGGAAAGCCATGCCACTGCGCCTTTCATCACAAAACGGACGTCCTTGCGGGAGCCGAGATTGTATTCCGCCTTGAGATTGCGAAGGCGGCCGGCGGTTTCGTAAATCGCGGCAGCTTGTTTCTGCGCGGCTTCAGTTTCGGCAGCGGAAAGCCCGGCGAGAAGCGGTTTCTCCGGCAGGATTTTTTTCATCACAAACTCGCCTGCGGCCACGTAGTTCATGCGCTCGGAAAGCTCCTCGGTGACGTGCGGCATGTAGGGATGCAGCAACTGGAGGTAACGGCTCATCACCGCATCAAAAGTGCCGAGCGCGGCGGCGCGGGCTTCCGGCGTGGCGGTTTCGCGGAGATCGGCCTTCACGGCTTCGAGCCATTTATCGCAGAAGTCGTTCCAGAGGAATTCATAGAGGCGCTGCGCGATCTCGCCGAAGCGATAATCGGCGTAGATGCCTTTGAGGTCTTCAGCGAGTTGGTCGAGCTTCGACATCACCTGGATGTGATAAACCGGCAGGCTTTTCAGGTCTGGCAGCGCGACGAACTCGTTGCCGTCCATCTGGCGAAAACGGCAGGCGTTATAGAGTTTGTTGGCGAAGTTCCGGCCTTCCTCAGTCGATGATTCATCGAAGCGCACATCGGCACCCACCGGCGCGATGCGCATCAGTCCGAAGCGGAGGCCATCAGCTCCGAACTTGTCCATGAGGTCGATGGGATCGGGGGAGTTGCCGAGCGATTTACTCATCTTGCGGCCCTTGAGGTCGCGTATGATCGAGGTGAAATAAACATTCTTGAACGGCAGCCCGCCGCCGAAGCGATAGCCCGCCATGATCATCCGAGCGACCCAGAAGAAAATGATGTCGGGGCCAGTTACTAGATCTGACGTAGGATAGAATTTTTTCAGTGTCGCGGAATTTTCACCGACATTAGACATGGTCGCAAACGGCCAGAGCCATGAGGAGAACCAAGTGTCCATGACGTCCTCGTCGCGGATCCAATCACCTTCGCTGGGGGCTTCGACTCCGACGTAGATATCGCCGATCTCCGCATCCTTCGTTTCGAGCGATTCGGCGTTTTTCAGTGAATCGAGCTTGTCTTTCCGATACCACACCGGGATCTGATGGCCCCACCAGAGTTGGCGGCTGATGCACCAGTCCTGGAGATTTTCCATCCAGTGGGCGTAGGTTTTCGCCCAGCGCTCGGGGCGGAATTGGATTTCGCCGGAGGCCACCGCGTCCGTGGATTTTGCGATCTCCGGGTAGCGCAGGAACCACTGCATGGAAATGCGCGGTTCGATTGGCACATCGGCGCGCTCGGAATAGCCGACGTTGTTCTCGTATTCCTCGATGCCGATCAGCAGGCCCATTTCCTCCAGCTTCGCGGCGGCGGCGCGGCGGGCGACGAAGCGATCCAGCCCATGAAGCTCGGGGAGCGCGGGGCAGTTGATGGTGCCGTCGGGATGCAGCACGTCGATGATTTCCAAGCCATGCTTGAGGCCGATTTCAAAATCGACCTTGTCGTGGGCGGGGGTGATTTTCAGCGCGCCGGTGCCGAATTCGAGATCGACCATTTCATCGCCGATGATCGGAATCTCAGCGGCGGGGAAGGGGCGCTTGACCATTTTTCCGATCCACTGCGCATACTTCGGATGCTTGGGATGGACGGCGATGGCGACGTCTCCCATCAGCGTTTCCGGGCGGGTGGTGGAGATGTGGATGAACTCGCCGGGGCTGTCCGCGAGTTCGTATTTCATCGTGAAAAGCTTCGAGCGTGAGGCTTTCATGATCACCTCCTCGTCGGACAGGGCGGTGAGGGAAACGGGGCACCAGTTCACCATCCGCTTGCCGCGGTAGATCAGACCTTCGTTGAAAAGATCGACGAATACCTGGCTGACCCAGCGGGTGTATTCCGCATCCATCGTGAAACGCTCGCGCGACCAATCGCAGGAACAGCCGAGGCGCTTGAGCTGCTTGATGATGATGTCGCCGTGCTTGTCTTTGAAATCCCAGACGCGCTTGAGGAACTCGTCGCGGCCGAGGTCGCGGCGGGTCTTGCCTTCGCTCTCGCGCAGCTCGCGTTCGACCTTTGCCTGGGTGGCGATGCCCGCGTGATCGGTGCCGGGGAGCCAAAGAACTTCTTTCCCCTCCTGCCGCGCACGGCGGGCGAGGATATCTTGGATCGCGTTGTTCAGCACGTGGCCGAGGTGGAGGATGCCGGTGACGTTCGGCGGCGGGATGACAATGGAATACGCCTCCTTTTCAGAAGACTCATCCGCCTTGAAACAACCTGCGGCGAGCCATGCGGCATACCATTTTTCCTCCACAGCCTGTGGCTCATAGGCTTTCGCTAACTCTGACATTGGGCGCGGATGTTCAGGGAAGCTTGGGCATTTGTCCAGCTTCGGGGTGGGCGGGCGATTTCACGCTGGGCACCTCAGGCTATTTCCAGATCGTGCACGGTGCAGGCAAAGAGATCCGTTCAGGGGAACGGCATGCTGGTATCTTGGGGCTAGGGCTCTCCGACATGCTAGCCAAGCACGCCGACGGTCAAACCTGCACCAAGCCACGCTGAACCGCTAGAATCGCCGCCTCGGTGCGGGTTTCCACACCGAGCTTAGCAAGGATGTTGCGCACGTGTGCTTTGACAGTGAATTCGTTGGCTGCGAGGACGCGGGCGACATCCTTGTTGGAAAGTCCGCGGGCGATGAGCGCCAATATTTCCAACTCACGAGCCGTGAGCGCTTGGAAGGCGGCTCGTTCTGCGAGGCGTTCCGCGACAGCGGGGGGTAAATACTGGCGGCCCTCTATCACGGCGTGGATCGCTGCTTCAAGTTGTTTGCTGGGAATGCTTTTCAACAGGTAACCACTCGCCCCGGCGGTCATTGCGCGGTGGATATCTTCATCCCCATCATAAGTTGTCAGCATCAGCACGCGTGCATCGGGTTGTGTCTTGCGGATAATCTTCAATGCATCGATTCCCGTGCCGTCCGGCATTTGAAGATCAAGCAAGGTCACGTCCGGTTGATGCCGGGCATGGGCGGCGACGGTTTCAGCCACATTGGCGGCCTCGGCAACCACCTCGAAGTCAGGACGTAGGTCGAGCACCACCCGCAAGCCCTCACGGAAGAGTTCGTGATCGTCGGCGATGAGGATACGGATCATGGGGGTGGTTGGTCGATCAGGTGGAATGAGGCAGGGTTACCTCGATGCAGGAACCGCCGCCGACTTCGGAATTTACGCTCAACGATGCTCCCAGCAACTGCGCCCGTTCGCGCATATCCTGCTGCCCGTAATGGGGCCTGTCGTTTTCAATGGGAATGGAAGGGTCGAATCCATGGCCATTGTCTTTCACCGTCATGACGATCATTCCGTCCTTGCGTAGCAGCGTGATTTCCAGAGTGGTGGCTCGGGCGTGTTTGAGAACATTACCGACGGCTTCCTGGGCGATGTGCAGAAGTTCGCATTCCTGCTCGTTGGCAAGCCCGGCATCACCGTCGTAAAGATCCAAAGTGGTTGCGATGCCGGTATCTTCTGTGAGCAGCCTGACGGACTCACGCAAGGCTTCGGCGAGGCTGTGTTTCTCAAGCGCCAGACTGCGAAGCCCCCATACGGTGCGACGGACCTGGGTCTGACTGATGCGTAGCAGTTCTGCGGCTTTTTCTATTTGCCGCCGGGCGGGCTCCGAGTCGGCGGTATCCAGATTTGGAAGCAAGTCGTTGGCTGCATCCATGCGCAAAGCGGCACCGGCGAGGGTTTGCTCAAGCGAGTCATGCAGGTCGCGGGCGAGGCGATTACGCTCGGCGGCCACGGCGGAGTATTCGCTAAGCTCGTCGCGTCGCGCGCTGAGTTGGGCATGCAATTGGTCGGTTCGGGTTTCCACACGTTTCGCCAGAGCGTCTCTTGCGGATACAAGTTCAGCTTCGGCGTCGACGAGGCTCTTGTTTTTGCGGGTCAGCAGGCCGGCGAAAAACATCACGGTCAGCAGCGCCGAACCAGTCGCGGCGAGGGCAACAGCGAGGCGCAAAGGCGTCCACCACGGCGCTCGCTCCACTACCCGCACGTCAGTTAGATTTCTCAAACGAATCAAAAGATCCCGTGATTTCAAGTAGCCCTCTTCCTGCTGAGGCGATCCTACCGATCCTTCCGCGATGCCAGTGACGGTGATGATAGCTCCTGGCTCGGCAGGGAGTGCATCACGGGGGATGCTGCCGTCGAATTCGGCGGCGAATAGCAGATGGTCGTCCTTCAACAATAGTCGGGCGGGGCTCACATCGGTCTTAGTTTCGATCAGCCGCCCGGTGACTTGAACGAGCCGCCCTTCATGGGAAAACGCATCTTTCGCACTCGCCATCACTGCGGGTTCAAGAGCAGTGCTGTCACCCAAAATTCGGAACTGGCCATCTTCGATCATCGGACTGAACGGACCAGTTACTGGAAATCCAAGCACTTCAACCATGGAGTTTAGCGCAGGTGGTTTGACCTTGCCCGTTGTCCATACCCGCACTCCGTGTTCTTCATCCTGAATTTGAAAGGACTCGTTATTTCGAGAATGAGTGACCTTGCCCCAGGTGCGGATACGGTGGCCGGGCGCTCCACTGACAGGATGACCTAACAAACCATTCAGAGGCGTGAGCGGCAGAGTTGATGCATCCCGTGGTGCAGCTACAACCTCGATGAATTCTGGTTTGGTCACCCGCATTTGCGCGGTCAGAACCTGCCCTGCTTCGTTGACGGCGACGGCGTTGATTCCCCTGATCCGCACCACTCCGTCCACCAATCCGGACAGCCGTCCGAGTTGATCGCTGGGGGTGAGAACTAGGATTCGGGTGCCCTTGGCGTCCAAGTGCATGATGGCGTGATCCCTGCCCAAGGACGCCCAAGGCTGCACCGCCCGGACGATGCCGGAGAGCTCGACGAAATGGCAGTCGTAGGAACCACTCAACAACTCGCTTCCCGTGATATTTTCAGGTTCTGGAAGGCCGGGTTCCCCGATTACCTCGAGTGCCTGCACGACGAAGTCGGGTGCGAATTTTCCTTTCTGGAGGTAGCCTCCAACCTCGACTTTCTGGCCAAGCTTGAGATCACGAGGGCGGTTCACGTGCATCGGCAGCCAAATGGC
>CAMBTP010000075.1 GCA_945870855.1 Prosthecobacter debontii | reverse complement strand
GAAGAGTTTGTGTTTTGCGGTAGGGTCATTTTGATAAAATGACCCACGCAGCGTGTGTTAGCACGGTGATGGGGAGAAAGCTCCGCATCAACTCCGCGAAAGGGTGAGAGCTGGTTTGAGATCTTGTTGGACGCACAGGGTGGGTCGTTTTGTCAAAACGACCCTACCATCTGCTAGGGCGATCAAGCTAGGGAGTAAAAATCCAGCTATATGGAGAAGGGTGCTTCCAGCCCCTTTGCACAAGCCAAGCGAACCGAAGTTCCAAGTCCTCCGCAAAGGGGCTGGAAGCACCCTTCTTCATAGGGAGAATTTTCACCGCGAAGGCGCAAAGGCGCAAAGCCAATGCACCGTATTTTAACCATTTTCAAAACTTAACCATCACAACCCCAGCTTAGCGTCTTTGCGCCTTGGCGGTTCAAATTCTTCGCATTCGGCAAGGCTGCAACCAGCTTACTTCGTATTTCCATCACGAACCCTAAAAGCTGCGGATGAGAACCGCAGCAGTCAAAAGCCTCCGGCGGCATGGATATGCGCAAGGACTTTTGGCAACCAGTCTATTTTTGGCCGAGTCCCTAAAATACTCCTACACCAAAAAAAAGCCCCCCAGCGTTTCCGCAGGAGGGCTTTGAGTGATTGTTTGGATCAGACGGATTATTCCGCAGCGGCTGCCGGCTCTTCCGTTTTCTCGTCGGCCTTTTCCTTGGGAGCTTTCTTCGCAGGCTTGGCTTCCTCGGCGGCGGGTGCTTCGACCACTTCCTCGGTTTCAGCTGCCGGGAGATCGACCCACTCGATGATCGCCATCGGTGCGGAGTCGGTCATGCGCTGGCCGAGTTTTGTGATACGGCAGTAACCGCCCTGACGTGTCGCGGCGGCCGGTGCGACCTCTGCGAAAAGTTTGGATACGGCTTCCTTCTGACGCAGGAAAGCGATAGCGAGCCTGCGGGAATGCAGATCGTTGCGCTTGGCCTGGGTGACGAGCTTTTCGGCGACAGGGCGCAGGGCCTTGGCTTTTCCGAAAGTGGTGCGGATGCGCCCATGCTCAATCAGACTGCAAGCGAGGTTCGCGAGCAGGGATTTGCGATGGGAGGCGGTGCGTTTAAGCTTAGTAGTATTGCGGCGATGTCTCATCGGTGGCTTCCTTAGTGGTTTAAATTAAAGGTTTGAATCATTCGTCAAGGTTCTGAGCGATGAGATCGGCGAGTCCGACAGGAGCTTCGTCTTCCGCACCAAGGCGCGGGCCTCGGGTAGCGATGGAACCACCGGTAAGTAGCGCAGGCTCGATGGTCATGCCAAGGCCGAGGCCGAGTTCGACCAGCTTGTCCTTGATCTCGTTGAGGGATTTTTTCCCGAAGTTGCGGTATTTCAGCATCTCTGCTTCCGACTTCATAGCGAGCTGGCCGACGGAGGTGATGTTCGCATTGTTCAGGCAGTTCGCCGCGCGGACGGAGAGTTCGATCTCGTTGACCGACATATGAAGCAGCTTCTTGAGGGCTAGATTTTCCTCACTCGATTCCGCCGGTGCCTCTTCGAAATCGACAGCATTTTCGTCGTAGTTGACGAATACGTCGAGGTGGTGACGGAGGATCGCCGAAGCTTGGAGGAGCGCGTCCTGTGGGGTGATGCGCCCGTCAGTCCAGATATCGACAGTGAGCTTATCATAATCGGTCATCTGACCAACTCTGGTGGTGTCCACGCTGTATTTCACACGGGTCACGGGGGAGAAGATCGAGTCGATCGCGATCACACCGATGGGCTGATCCTTGCGCTTGTTTTCATCGCCGGTGGAGAAACCACGGCCGACGCGGACTTCGAACTCGCAATCGAACTTCACCTTCTTGTCGAGGGTGCAGATGATCTGATCCTTGTTGACCACGTCGTAAATGTTATCGCCCTGAATGTCGCCAGCGGTGACGACACCGTCCTTCTCTACTTTGATCGAAAGGATGCGCGGCTCCTTGTCGTTGTGGGAGAACTTAACCTTCTTGAGGTTCAGCACGATGTCGGTGACATCTTCGACCACGCCGGGAAGGCTGGAAAATTCGTGTTGCACACCGGCAATGCGCACCGAGGTGATGGAAGCACCCTCAAGCGAGGAGAGCAAGACACGACGCAGGGAGTTACCGATGGTGTGGCCGTAACCACGCTCAAAGGGTTCCGCGATGAATTGCGCGTAGGTGTCGGTGGCGGTTTCCTCGTTGCGAACGAGACGGTTGGGGAGCTCGAAGCGAGCAAGTGTGATGGCTGACATGTTTGTTTATAGTTGCCGGGTTACCCTCCAGCGAGCAAGGCGCTTTCGCGCCCGGAGGACCAACGGCTTTTTCGATTACAATCGCTCGCGGGGCGCGAAGAAAGTCGTTGGAAGCACTTCTTGCAATGTTTTTTCGATGAAAAATTGAGAATTTTTGTCAATTCCAGCCTTTGTGCTTGGAATCCGATAGTTAGACGGCTTGATTGCTAGTCAACCTTTACCCCTTTTAATATGAAATCGAAGAAAAACCTCACTCGATTCACTTATGAGAACGCCGCCTTTGAAGGCTGGCGTCTCTGCATCACCCGCGCAGGCACCACGCTCATCAAGTATTTTCCCGACAAGAAGTATGGCAGTGGAAAAAAATCCCTGGTAGCTGCCGAGCTCGCCCTTGCAGAGATTAAGACGATCCTCGATTCGGCGCGTAGAGTGGAAGGCAAGCTCAGCCCGGTTGCCGCAAAAAAATGCGCGGCCATGCTCTCGAAAGTTTAAGCCCTTGGCTCGCTTTTTTATTTCGCGAGCCGCAAATCAGTGCTTTGGTCACCAATGCCATCTGTCATTCACTGGTTCCGCCGAGATCTTCGTATTGCGGACAACACCGCTCTCTACCACGCCGCCGCAGGGGGCTCTGTCATTCCGGTTTACATCCTCAGCAGTTGGAAAGGGCAGCACTATTGGACGGGCGCGAACCGCCAACATTTTCTCTGCGGCTGCCTCGAATCGCTGGCTAAAAATTTGGAAACCCTTTCCGGACGTCTCATCATTCGTGAAGGCGACGCTCTCACTGAGCTGAGAAAATTACTCTCCGAGACGGGCGCGACCGCCATCCATTTCAATCGTGATCCAGATCCATTTGGAAAAGCGGTCGAAAAAGAACTCACCGATCTCTGCACCGAACTCGGAGTCGCCTGCCATGGCCATGACGATGTCGCCATGCACAACCCAAGCGAAGTCCTGACCCAGACGGGAAATCCCTACAAGGTTTACACCCCTTACTCACGCAACTGGCTTTCGCTCGAAAAGCCCGCACCTCTCCCCAAGCCGAAATCTCTGAATACACCTCCCGGCATCCCATCTCTCCCCCTTCCCACTACCGCTCATTGGGGATTGAAAACGCCTTCCGCCGAACTTCCCGAACCGAGCGAACGCGCCGCGCGCAGCCGCATTGCTCGCGCGGTTTCTGAAATCACCGCGAAATACTCTGCCCGCCGCGACCTCCCCGCAGAAGACGGCACATCGCGTCTTTCCCAAGATTTGCGCTACGGCCTCATTTCTATCCGCACGCTTTACGCGAAAGTCATCGCCGGGCAGATAAACGCTTCATCTGCCGCGCGACCATCCATCGATATCTACATCAAGGAACTCGCATGGCGCGATTTTTACTTCGCCATCCTCCATCACTTTCCTCACGTGTTGAATCATGAGTTCAACGAAGATTGGAAAGGTCTGCCATGGGATGAACCCGGCGAGAATTTCGAGAAATGGAAGCGTGGCGAGACTGGATTTCCCATCGTCGATGCCGGGATGCGGCAGCTCCTCAAGACCGGCTTCATGCACAATCGCGTCCGCATGATCACCGCCATGTTTCTCACCAAAGACCTGCACATCGATTGGAAACTCGGCGAGTCTCACTTCATGCAGCACCTCACCGACGGTGAAATCGCATCCAACAACGGCGGCTGGCAATGGTCCGCCGGCACGGGCGCCGACGCTGCCCCTTACTTCCGCATCCAGAACCCATGGACGCAGACCGCGCGCTACGATCCAGATGGCATATATATTAAACGTTGGATCCCCGAGCTAGCGAACATCCATCCGAAACGTTTCCAAGCCCCCCCCGAGGATGGACGCCCTCTCGCTCCGGGCTACCCCCTCCCCTGCCTCGATCACAAAACCGAGCGCGACCGGACGCTGGCCATCTTCAAAAAACACCGGGGAGCTTGACATCAATTTGATGGGGCTACAAATTCTCCCCATGACAAAGACGCAAATCCAAGTCCCTGAGGAATTGTTCGACGAGGTTAGGGCTTTCGCGAAACGCCGCGAGTGGTCATTAGCTGAAACATTCCGACGCGGCGCGGAACTGCTGATGGAGGTGTATCCAGCGCCAGCCGGAAAAACCTCCGTGCCTTGGAATCCGCCGACTTCGAACCGAGTCGGCTGGAAAGGTCTCAGCGCCAAACAACTCCGCGAGGCCGCCTTCGCCGATCAAGACCCGCGCCTGTCCTGAACGTCATGCTTTCAATCGACGCAAATCTCCTGCTTTATTGCTACAGCACGACCTGCCCAGAACACACGCGTGCGCGGCGATTTATCGAATCCGTCTCAGATCTCGATAAAGTGGCACTCAGCGAGTTCGTCCTCACCGAACTTTACCTATTGCTGCGCAACCCCGCTGTCCTAGAGCGGCCTCTCACCGCCCCGCAGGCCGTCGCGGTGATCCGGGGTTTCCGGCACCATCCCCGATGGAAAGTTCTCGGTTTCCCATCGGCCAGTCGCGAGCTGCACACCCAACTCTGGAATCTAGCCGCCACCCCGGGCTTCGCACGCCGACGCATCTATGACACCCGCACCGCCCTCAGCCTGCGCGCTTTCGGCGTCACGGAATTCGCCACTGCGAACGTCAAAGATTTCCGGGGCTTCGGCTTCGGAAAAGTCTGGAACCCTTTGCTCTCACCCTGAAACTAGCCATCTGCAACGAAACCTTCCGCGACCACGACTTCCCCGGCACGTGCGCCGAGGCCGCCCGCCACGGCTACACCGGCCTTGAGATCGCGCCCTTCACCCTCGGAAATCCCGAGACGATCACCACCGCCGACGCGGAAAAACTCGGCGCCATCGTCCGTGACCACGGTCTAGAAATAGTCGGCTTCCACTGGCTGCTCGCCAAAACCGAAGGCTACCACCTCACCGATCCCGACCCCGCCGTCCACGCCCGCACATTTGCTTACGCCCGGCACCTAGCCGAACTCTGCTCCGCCATGGGCGGTGGCATCATGGTCTGGGGCAGCCCGCAGCAACGAACCCTCCATCCCTCATGGTCGCGCCCGGACGCAGATGCGCGCTTCATCGATTTCTTCCAGCGCCTCTCCCCGCAGCTCGCCGCGGCGGTAATCACCATCGCCTTCGAATTCCTCGGTCCTGCAGAAACGAATTTCATCAACACCGCCGCCGAGACTATCGCCCTGTTGGAAAAAATAAACTCGCCCAACGTCCGCCTCCACCTAGATGTGAAAGCCATGTCTTCGGATGACAAATCCATCCCGGAGATCGTCCGCACTGCGCTCCCTTGGATCGCCCACTTCCACGCCAACGACCCCAAAATCCACGCCTCTGCCGTGAAAACCTGCTTTTCCCCCATCGCCGCCGAACTCATCCAAGGCGGCTACGACAAATGGGTATCCGTCGAAGTCTTCGACACCACCATCAGCCCTGAAATCCTCGCGGCGGTGAGTATGAAAAATCTGCGGGCGGCATTTCCCTCAGACTGATTACTACTCCGGTAGCGGCTTGCCTTTCGTTTCCGGAAGGAAGGGCAGAACCAGCAGTCCCAGCAGGAAAATCAGACACATGCACGAGGCGGCATCGCGGAAGGCATCGATCTTCGCGTTCGCCACATCCCCGCCAACTGCTGCCGCTTTGACAGCCGCTTTGTCCGCGAGACTTTTAGCCAGCAGCGCAAGGGTCAAGGGACCTGTCGCCGCGAGATAGCGTCCGACGTTGTAGCAGAACGACACTCCCGTCGCACGCAGGCGGGTTGGGAAAAGCTCAGGCAGATAGATCGAGAATCCTGCAAATACCGAAAGCTGGAAGAAGCCCATCAGGGGCGCCATCCACAGAATATCCCAGCGCCCGTTGATTTTTCCAAGCATCTGGAAAACGAAGACTGTCATCACCAGCGCACCTAGGAAAAAGAATGCGAAGGCTTTCTTGCGCCCGATCCTCTCGGTCACACGGGTGAAGGCCATCATGCCAAAAAATGCCCCGACATTGAAACATAGAAGATTCAAAGAACTCCAAATCTGTTTCCCCTTGTTGATCTCGTCCAACGTTGCGCCGTTCGCTTTGAAATGATTGGTAATAATATCGCCGACGAGGTCGGTGGAAAACACCCCGATCCCCCAAAGCCCGATCACCCCGGCGCATGAAAGCACCATGCCGAGCAAGGCATGCCGCCGCCAAGTGGGATGACCAAAAAGATCCTTGTAGGAACCGGATTTTTTCCCTTCGGCTGTTGCGCGGTCACGAGCCTCGATCCACGTCTCAGGCTCCTTGATGCGGAGCTGGATCGTGGCAACCATGAAGGCTGGCAGCGCACCGATCACAAATAACCACATCCAGTAGTTCGGGTTGGTGCCGATCACGGTAAGGGCGATCCCCAATCCAATGAACCCCGCTGCGACATTTCCGACAGCCGAAAACGATTGCAGCACACCCAGCGCGCGCGGACGCACCCCGCTGGGCACAGTGTCCGCCACAAGAGCCACCGCGAGTCCGAAAACCCCGCCCACACCCAGCCCGGTAATGAAGCGGAAAATGCAGAAATCCATGTAGTGCGGTGTCAACCCCTCAAACCAAGGCACGGAAGTCAAATGGAGTGCCTGAGCGACCGTCGCCAACTTGGGAAATCCCGCCAGCGCAGAAAGACCCGTCGCCAATGAGTAAAGCAGGACGGTGACCGCCAGCATTTTCACCCTGCCGTAGCGATCCCCCAGCGATCCGAAAATCATCCCACCCGTCGCCCAGCCGAAGACGAAGATCGCCGTCGCGATTCCTCCGAAAAACTTGGTATCCTGTCCCTTGTCCAACAGCGCCGTCATCGCAGGATTCCGCGCGAGGTTGAAAAGCTGCTGATCCAAGCAATCAAACATCCATGCCAACGTCGCGACGATAAACACCAGCCGTTGGTAAGGGGCTAGCTGACCCCACCAACCGTTGGCGTCATTTGAGGATAATGCGGCGGATTTTGACATAGGTATTTTGAGTTAAATGACTTCATGCACTCCACTGACACACGCCCCCGCCGACAAGCACTATTATAGTTCTATTTTGGCGGCTGGGCCACCCTACAGAGACAGGCATCATTCCTTTCCTAGCATCCAGGAATGAAAATTCCCTCCCTCGCGATCTGCCTGCCATCAAGTGGAAAATCCCCTTTACCATCCAACACCCGCCTCGCGATGTGGAAACACCTCCATGCTCGGGCAACGCGCACCTCTCTCCTCGGCTCGCTCATCCGCGTGGCAAGGTGCTGAAAATGACGAACGGGATTTCCGAGAAAACCACAATCCCCGCTCGCCGCATTTTGTAAAATCCACTCCAACGCCGCAAAGGGCCACGGCCATTCCATAAGAACCGAATCATCTTCCCGCAGATCCGCAGAAAATGCCCGGTTGAGCTGTAGGATCGCCTGCGCTGGTTTCCCTTCCAACCAAAAGCCTTGCGCAAAGGTAAGCGCATCGAGATAAAAACTAGCGCCTCGTCCCGCGCCGTGGTTTTTTTGTTTCTCCTCAGAATAGGGCGGTAGATGGGGGCAAGGTGGCACACCCCAATCTTCGTTCTTGCCCCCGCAAGGCGAAAGAGAAATCCTCCCGCCCGTATGAGCACTCGTCTTGAAGGAAAAGTCCTCGTCGCCCAAGGTGGCGGCCCCACCCCTGTTATCAACCAAAGCATCGTCGGCGTTGCGCTGGAAGCCCGGAAATTCTCGCAGGTCACCTGCATCTACGGCTCGGTGCACGGCGTTTCCGGCATTATCAACGAGAACTTCGTCGATCTCACGCGGGAAACGACCCACAACCTCGAACAGGTCGCCGGAACCCCATCCTCCGGCCTGCTTTCCACCCGCGACAAGCCCGATGAGGATTACTGCGCACGCATGTTTGAGGTCATGAAAGCCCACGACATCCGCTACTTTTTCTACGTCGGCGGCAACGATTCTTCGGACACCGTCCGCATCGTCAACGAGCAGGCGAAGGCAGCGGACTATGAGCTGCGCGCGATCCACATCCCCAAGACCATCGACAACGACCTGATGGAAAACGACCACTGCCCCGGCTTCGGCTCGGCGGCGCGTTTCGGTGCCCAGGCGTTCATGGGCGTGAACCTCGACAACCGCGCCCTCCAAGGCGTTTACATCGGCTGCATCATGGGCCGCCATGCCGGCTTCCTCACCGCCGCCTCCGCTCTCGCGCAGAAATATTTCAACGACGGCCCGCACCTCGTCTATGTACCGGAGCGCCACTTCAAGACCGAGCAGTTGCTCGCGGACGTGGATCGCGTTTATTCGAAATACGGCATGTGCACGATCGCCGTTTCCGAAGGCATCTCCGATCCTGATGGCACGCCGATGATCGTGAAGCTTCTCGGCAAGGAGGAACGCGACTCCCACGGCAACGTCCAGCTCTCCGGCACCGGCGCCCTCGGCGACCTGCTCGCCGATACCATTCGCGACGGCCTCAAAATCAAGCGCGTGCGCTCCGACACCTTCGGCTACCTCCAGCGCTCCTTCATGGGCATCCAGTCGGACCGCGATGCCCGCGAAGCCCGCGAGGTTGGCGAAAAGGCCGTGCAATACGCGATGTGGGACAACGTCGACGGATCGGTAGCGATCAAGCGCCCCGTGCTCGATTACTCGGTGGACTATGAGTTGGTGGATATCAAAAAAGTCGCCGGAAAAACCCGCCACATGCCGGACAACTTCATCAACGCGGAAGGCAACGGGGTCACACAGGATTTCATGAACTACTGCCGCCCGCTGCTCGGCTCCAACATGCCCGAGCCACACCGCCTCCGCGCACCTGCCGTCGCAAAAATCCTCAACCGCTGAACAGGCTGACCTTTTTAAAATGCAAAGCCCCCGCACGGTAAGAACCGCCGGAGGCCTGCAAATCAAGATGGACTAAAAGGGCTAGATCCCTTGAGGGCTCACTGCCCTTCAGGAAGAGGAAGCGGGAAACCTCCGCCG
>CAMBTP010000074.1 GCA_945870855.1 Prosthecobacter debontii | reverse complement strand
GGGTCATTTTGATAAAATGACCCACGCAGCGTGTGTTAGCACGGTGATGGGGAGGAAAGCTCCGCATCAACGCCGCGAAAGGGTGAGAGCTGGTTTGAGATTTTGTTGGACGCACAGGGTGGGTCGTTTTGTCAAAACGACCCTACCATTTCACCGAATGGGCGAACCAAGCAGTTCCATCGGTTTCCCAAATTTCCTATCTTCCCACATCAAGGCTCTGCGTTCCTTTGCGACCTCCGCGCCTCCGCGGTGAAAAATTGACACCCAACTGCGTTTATTTTTCCATCACGCACCCAAAAAGCTGCGGATGAGAACCGCAGCAGTCAAAAGCCTCCGGCGGTATGGATATGCGTAAGGACTTTTGGCAAATGATCTACTTCTCAAGGCCGGATTGGCAGGGCGTGGTCGAGTTGCTCTTCTTCGACCGCAGCAACCCTCGCTCCGTCGGCTTCCAAACCCTGGAGAATTTTCATCGCAAAGCGCATGACATTTACAGTTTGTCTGTCCTGTTAAACGAGGCGATTGGCGACAGAAGTTCCTGATTTAGGGCCTTGAAAAAAACCTCATTTTTTTTGTTGCAACCCCACCGCGCTGGGATACCAGTGTTTGTAATGTAGTAAAAAATGCTACTTCGAAACCATAGCAGCATGAAAAACAACACACATTCACTACTCATTCAATATGGTATAGCATCCGGCTTTCTCCTACTGGCGAACATGTCACACGCTGTCAGTTCGCTCGTCAGCACCAGCAGATACTCGGTAACCGAGGGAGTCGCTTTCGCTCTGGATAGCGAAGGCACATCTTCATTCCTGTTCAGCTGGACCGATCCCACGGGCGCGCCTCCCGCCAGCTTTTCCCGCATTGCTGATCCCACATTGGTCCTGACTCTTGGGCAGACTTATACCTTCCAGCGGACATCCTCATCGCATCCTTTCGTCATCATGGACAACACCGCCGCCGCCTTCATGAGCGGCACAGATGGGGCTTTTAACAGAACCACATCCAGTTCAACCGATATCAGCAACGCCACGCTGACCCCGATCGCCAACTTCACAGCCGACCCAGCGCCTACCTCTGACCTAATCAGCTGGACTCCGAGCCAGAGCGGCGATTTCTGGTATACCTGCTCAGTGACGGGTCATCCGGGGATGACGGGAAAAATTACCGTGGTGCCGGAGCCATCGGCTGTTGCCTTGATTGCGGGAGGTCTCGTATTTGCCTCTCTTCGCCGCCGCCGAAACTAGCCGAGTGCGGCTGCTTGATCCAGTTTTCAAGAGAGGATCGTCCGCAGTAATGCGGGCGACAAGCTCGACATCCGCTATCCGGAATAAGGAGAAGGGGTTTGAAACCCCTTTCTCCAAGACAACCCGCGGGAAAAAATCCCCGACTTACGCAAAGGGCTTCCAAAGCCATTCTCCCTATTCCCATGGGCAGAAATAGCAAATTTCCTTAAGCCCGCCTGATTTTCCCACCTCTTAAAACAATCTTGCACCTCGAAGGCTGTGGGGAGATGCTTTCGGCGACGAGAAACGATGGGAAACCGAGTCAACAAGAAGCGCGGCCATGTGGAGGAGCCGAAGAAATGGTCGACCGAGATCGCGGGCGTGAGCTGGATGGCGGGCGGTCTGATCCTGCTGTTTTCCCAGCTTTCCTATAGCCCGGCGGATCTGCCAGATTGGCGGATGTTCGGGCTTTTCGCAGATGACAGCGGCGCGAGCGGGGAGAACTGGCTCGGGCCAGTGGGCGGTATCCTCGCCTTTATGCAGATCCTCGTACTTGGAGCAGCGGGCTGGATTCTCTCACTCGGCTTCATCTGGTTCGGCGTGATGAAGCTCGCCTACAAAGGCCGGTTGTGGCCGCGGATGGCGCTGGGGCACGCGGTGGCACTTGTCGCTGGTGCGGTATTTCTTCACGCAGCGGACATTTTTTTCTCGGATTGGGCAGCGCGGTGCAACCTTCCCGGCAAGCCCGGCGGTGTGATCGGCCAAGCGCTCGGCGGCTCGCTGCTCATGCCGTTAATCGGAAAACCGGGCACCATAGGAATTGCGGGAGCCGCCTACTTGCTCGGCATGATCTGGCTCGCCGGGCAGTCACCCGCCGACTTCGCAAAGGGTTGCCATCGCCTTCTGAAAACGAGATTCGACGCATGGAAGGAAAGCCGGACCGAATCCGGACGCGCGGCGACTCGGGAAAAAGAGCTCCTTGGCGAACGCGAACGCCAGCGTGAGCAACGCAAGATCGAGCGCGAAATGGCCCGCCTGAAAAGTGCCGAGACCGACAAGCCCGGCCAGAAGGAACTCGCGATCCGAGAAACACCGACCCCGCAGATCATCGATTCCTCCCAGCGCCGCGCTTCCGGCATCATGGAGCCCGGTGCGAAGCCGTTCGAGCGCAAGAAACCCTCCCACCAATCGCTTTCCATCTCAGGCTTCGAGGATTACGAATTGCCAGGATTTGATCTGTTAGATGCTGTGGAGGTCGAGGCCGAGGCTGCGAACCACGTCGAACTTCTCGATATCCAAACCAAGATTATCGAGACCCTCAAAGCCTTCGGTATCGATGTCACGCCCGGCGATATTACCCGTGGCCCGACGATTACCCGCTACGAAATCTATCCCTCCACCGGCCTCCGCGTTTCCCGCATCTCGCAGCTTGAGGCGGACATTGCCCGTGCCACCTGCGCCGAGCGCATCAACATTCTCGCGCCCATCCCCGGCAAGGACACAGTCGGCATCGAGATCGCGAACTCCAGCAAGGTCGCCGTGCCTCTCCATGAGCTCCTGCACGACCCTGAGTTCCGCTCCGCGAAAAAGAAAATCCCGCTCGCCCTCGGTAAGGACGTTTACGGCAAAACCGTCATCGGCGATCTCGCCGCCATGCCCCACCTCCTCGTTGCGGGAGCCACGGGTTCAGGAAAATCCGTCTGCATCAACTCGATCATCGCGTCTATCCTGTTCAAGTTCGGCCCCGATGAGCTGCGTTTCATCATGGTCGATCCCAAGGTCGTGGAGATGCAGATGTATAACAAGCTCCCACACATGGTTGTGCCGGTCGTCACTGATCCGAAAAAGACAGTCGCCGCCCTCAAGTGGGTGGTGAATGAGATGGAGAAGCGTTACAAGATCTTCGCGAAAATGGGCGTGCGGAACTTCGATGGTTTTAACAATCGTCCGCGCGAGGAGAAAGCGGCCGCTGCCATTCCGCAAGTTCAGGAGCCGGAAGCCGACCTCGACGAGATCGAAGCCATCGCTGCCGCGCTGGAGGACGGCGATCTCGGCCCCGAGGCGGATTTCGAGGAACTGGAAATCGAAGAGGATGAAATCCCTGACCGCTTTCCCTACATCGTCGTGCTCATCGACGAGCTCGCCGACCTCATGCAGACCGCCCCGGCGGATGTGGAAATGTGCATTGCCCGAATTGCGCAAAAGGCCCGTGCGGCGGGCATCCATCTGATCATCGCCACCCAGACACCCCGCGCCGATGTGGTCACCGGCATCATTAAGGCGAACATCCCCAGCCGCATCGCCTTCCAGGTTTCCTCCGCGCTCGATTCCCGCGTCATCCTCGACACCAAGGGAGCCGACAAGCTCGTTGGTAAAGGCGACATGCTCTACCTTCCTCCCGGCTCCGCGAAATTGGAGCGCGCGCAAGGCGCTTTCGTTTCGGACGAAGAGGTCGAGCGCATCGTCGCCCACTGCTCCAAGCAGGCGAAACCGAATTACGAAAGGGACATCCGCGAAACCATCGATGCCGCCGGCTCCGACGAGGACGACGATGTCTCCGACGCCGACGAGGAACTCATTATCAAGTGTATCGAAGTCGCCCGCCAGGAGCAGAAATGCAGCACCTCCCTGCTCCAGCGCCGCCTCCGCCTCGGTTATACTCGCGCCGCCCGCATGGTCGATATTCTTGAGCAACGCGGAGTCGTCGGCCCCGGCGATGGAGCGAAACCGCGCGAGGTTTTCTTAAAGTGAAATTTCCCCCATACCGATCTCGTATCCGTTGATCAGTTCCTCCGATTGTCACAGGAGCCTTCCGCACAAAGTAAATTTCCAGCGAATATCTCATTCCATGAATTGCTCCAAAATTCTTCTCACTACGGTCACCCTCCTCGCCGCGTCCGCCCTGCTGATGCCCTCATCACCTGCTGCGGAAATCAAGTTACAAAAAGATTCGCGCGTGGTGCTCCTGGGCGGCGGTCTGGGGGCGCGGATGCTGCACTACGGGCATTTTGAAACCGAAATGCATCGTCGCTACCCCGAGCATCATCTGGTGATCCGCAACTTGTGTGACGAGGGCGATACTCCCGCTTTCCGCCCCAACGCGGGACGCAAGAGCCCCTGGGCGTTTTCCGGTGGTGAGAAATTCCGTAACCTGGTGGAAACCAATGACAACTGGGGTGGCAATTCCGGGGACGGCCTATACCCAGAGCCGGATGCATGGTTGAAACAATGCAAGCCGGATATCATCGTTGCGTTCTTCGGTTTCAACGAATCGTTCGATGGCCCCTCGGGGTTGCCGAACTTCAAAGCGGAGCTTGAGGCATTCATCGACCACACGCTAAAGCAGACATACAACGATAAATCAGCCCCGCAGTTGGTGCTCGTTTCGCCCACAGCCTTTCAGGATTTATCGGCACTTTACGGCACGCCGACCGGCATCACGCAGAATGCCAATCTGGCGCTGTATTCCAAGGCCATGGAGGATGTGGCAACCGCCCGCCAACTTCCGTTTGTGAATCTTTACGCGCTTACCAGTGCGTGGTTCGTCAAGGGCGGCGAAGCGCTGACGCGCGATGGTGCGCTATTGACAGACGAGGGTTACGCGAAACTGGCACCGATGCTCATTGATCAGCTTTTCGGTGCCAGCAAGCCGGAGTCGAAGGCCAGTGCCGCGGATCTCAAGAAGGCCGTCGAAGACTTTGCCTGGATGTGGCAGAATTATTATAAAATCCCCAACGGCGTGCACGTGTACGGCCGGCGGCGCGATCCGTTCGGTTCACAAAACTACCCAGCGGAACTGCGTAAATTGGAACAGATGGTGAACATCCGAGAGCAAGCTATCTGGGCGCTGGCGGCAGGCGAAAAGTTCGATGTGGCGGCGGCCGATGCGAAAACGGATCCGCTTGTGGACGTGGGCGGGAAGGATCAAAACATCAAGTATCTGTCAGCTGAAGAGTCGTTGAAAACCCTTGTGGTTCCGCAAGGCTATCAAATCGAGTTGTTCGCCGATGAAAGCAAGTTTCCCGATCTAGCAAATCCGGTGCAGTTGTCGTTCGATAACAAAGGTCGGCTGTGGGTGGCGACGATGCCGGTTTATCCGCATTACCGTCCCGGCGATCCTCTGCCGAATGACAAGTTGGTCATACTTGAGGATACCGATGGCGACGGGCGCGCGGACAAACAAACCACTTTCGCCGATCGCCTGCATTTGCCGATGGGTTTCGAGTTTTCACATGACGGGGTGTACGTGGCGCAGGGAACCTCGTTGATTTTTCTCAAGGACACCGACGGTGATGACAAAGCCGACGTGAGGGACATCGTGATGAGTGGCTTCGATGATCACGACACACACCATGCCATTTCCGCATTTTGTGCTGATCCTTCGGGCGCCATCCTGATGGGAGAGGGCACGTTTCTGCGCAGTCACATCGAAACCGCCTATGGCCCGATCCGCAGCTCGAACGGCGGTTTCTTCCGCTACAACCCCGAGCGGCGGCATCTGGAGAGAACGGCGCGGCTTTCCATCCCCAATCCGTGGGGCATCGCGTTCGATCACTGGGGGCAGGACTTTTTCGCCGATACTTCTGATCCGCATGTGCGCTGGATGTTGCAAGGTTCCTTGCAGGTGCCGCTCGGCAGCTTCAGCCCGACCCCGCCGAATTTGCTCTCCGTGCTGGTGCGTCCCACCTCCGGTCTGGAATTCGTATCGAGCCGTCACTTTCCCGATGAGGTGCAGGGTGACTTGCTGATCAATAACACCATCGGATTTCTGGGCACCAAACAACACACCATGAAAGACGAGGGCACCGGTTATGTTAGCACCTTCCGTCATGATCTAGTCAAAAGCTCCGATCAGAATTTTCGACCTGTGGACATGGAGTTTGCGCCGGATGGTTCGCTGTATCTGGTCGATTGGCACAATGCGAGGATCGGCCACATGCAGCATAGTGCGCGCGACCCCAACCGCGATCACAGCCATGGCCGTATTTTCCGCATCACCTATCCTTCGCGGCCACTCGTCAAACCCGCCAAAGTGGCCGGTGCGTCGATCGATGAACTACTGAAAAATCTCGAGCTCCCTGAATACCGCACTCGCTATCGCAGCCGTCGCGAGTTGCGCGGCAGAGACCATACTGATGTGCTGGCTGGCGTGAAAACGTGGGGGCAGGGTTTGGATAAATCCGATCCGAACTATGAACACAATCTCGTCGAGGCGCTGTGGGTCACTTGGGGTATCAATCAGGTGAGCGAACCCATCGTGCGCACTCTCCTGAAGGCCAAATCTCCCCAAGCCCGTGCGGCAGCCGTCCGCGCCCTGCGCTACAATGGCCATTCGATTCCCGACCAGACGGAACTGCTGAAAGCCGCCGCAGCGGATGAAAATGGCCGCGTCAGGCTCGAGGCAATCGTTGCCGCATCATGGCTGGCGAATACGGACGGTCTCGGTGTGTTGGATGCCGCCTCAGCCTACAAGGGAAACGGTGGGAATCCGATGGACAAGTGGATTTCTCCGGTTTTCGATGCGGCCTCGGCTGTTCTCAAAGGCGAACAACTCAAGGCCGAAGCGCCGCCGGTATTTGAAACGCATTTGACCGGAGTTGAGAAAGAACAATTCCTCCGTGGCTCCGAAGTTTACCTGCGCGACGGACATTGCGCCACCTGCCACCAGAAAGATGGCAACGGTCTGCCCGAAGCGCAATTCCCGCCGCTCACAGGCAGCGAATGGGTTCAAGGTGATGAAAGCCGCCTCATTCGTCTGACCCTGCACGGATTGGTCGGCCCCATCGAAGTCAAGGGCGTGAAATACGCGGGTGCCGTGCCGATGACTCCCTTCAAATTTCTCAAGGATGATGAAGTGGCCGATGTGCTCACCTTTGTGCGAAATGCCTTCGGCAACAAAGCCGCACCGGTCACGCCGCAAGCTGTGCAGAAAGCTCGAGAGGCATCCAAAAATCAGAAGAGCTTTTATCAAGCCCCGGATTTCCTGAAATGATCTCCCCGATCCCATTCGGAGTGTAGTTCAGCGATACTTTTCTCTAACTGTTCCATGTCGAACTCGTGGACATCGGTGCCTTTGCCGATGTCGGCCAAGAGGAGAACGGTGAGTTCGCCGCCGAGATGCTCGCGGAATTCATCGAGGCCGGCGAGGACGCGGCGTTGGCCTTTCCTGTCCATCCAGTCGAGCGCCGGGTGGTATGTCTTGAGGCCCAGCGCGGAGAGGACGGCGAGAACGCGAGCGGCATCCGTTTCTGCCAATAAGCCGATGTTGCGCGAGTAAATCGTATCGAGCGCGAGGCCGACGGAAACCGCCTCGGCGTGTGAGAGCTGGTAGTTGGTAAGTGCCTCCAGTTTGTGCGCGGCCCAGTGGCCGAAGTCGAGTGGACGGCTGGAGCCGGTCTCGAAAGCATCGCCGCCGAGGGCGATGTGACGGGTGTGGAGCAGGGCGGAGCGCTTCACGCATTCTTCGAAAGGATCGCGCTCACCCTTCGCCAGTGCGGCGGCGTTTTTCTCGATCCATGCGAAGAAATCGCCGTCTTTCACGAGGGCTACCTTTATCGCTTCAATAAGTCCTGCGCGGCTGGTTTCTCTGTCCTGTGTTTCAAGGAAACGGAAGTCGTTGATGACGGCGAAGGGCACGCAGAAAGAGCCGATCCAGTTCTTTTTACCAAAGGCGTTGATCGCGCTTTTCACGCCGACACCGCTGTCGTCCTGAGAAAGGGTGGTGGTGGGAAAACGCACAAGCCGCACTCCGCGGTGTGCAGTAGAGGCAGCGAAGCCGACGGCGTCGAGGAACGCGCCGCCGCCGATCGCGATGACGTAGGAATGCCGGTCGATGTGGCTGAGGTCGATCTCGCGCCAGACTTCGCGGACTAGATTTTCATCTGCTTTGCAGGCCTCGCCGCCGGCGAAAATGCGAACTCCTCGGAAGTCGAGATCGAGTTTTCCGAAGTAAGCCTGAATGTCGTCGGCAAGACCTTTCCATGAATCGGCGACGGCGTTTTCGAGAAATACCAGTGCCCGCCTGCCACCTCCCTCCGCGAGGACATCCGCCAAGGCTTTGTTTCCATGTGAGAAGGCGCTGCGGGTGAATATCACCCGATGCCTGAAGGTGACGGGGATATCAAAGTCGTGGCGATCCATGGAGGCTTTTTCTGTGAAGGCGGTTTGTTATCCCCGTTTACTTGTTTCTGCCAACCTTTCTTTCCGCACCGCGCGATGTTTCGCACGGTTCCCACTGGGAGCGTAGGCTTCAGCCTACCAAGGCGGGCGGGCTTCAGCCCGCGCTTTCCCCCTGCGCCATGGGGACTGAAGTCCCCTTCCCATGGTAGGCTGAAGCCTACGCTCCGAGTCCGAATTTCTTTGTGAAAGCGGCGGCACATGAGTTAGGGGTGGGGCATGCCCGAAGAGATCACGCTCTATGAATCAAAATGGCTCGGCCTTTATCGCATCGGCCACTGGGATTTTGCCCGACGTCCCAACTCTGACTCCTGTGTGGGCATCCTCGCGATCACGGACAACAACGAGGTTGTGCTCGTGGAGCAGTTCCGTATTCCAGTGGGGAAACGGGTCATCGAGATTCCGGCGGGTCTTGTGGGTGATGAGGAGGAGCATCGTGGCGAAGCGCTGGCAGAAACCGCCGCGCGGGAGTTGATGGAGGAAACAGGACACCGCGCCACGGAGATCCGGCCTATACTTAGTTCGCCGACATCGGCAGGGATGACGCCGGAGTTCACGCACCTATTTCTCGCCACTGGCCTGAGCCGCGAAACCGAGGGCGGCGGCGTGTCCGGTGAGGAAATCACTGTGCATCATGTGCCGCTCCCGGAGCTGAGGTGTTTCCTGGCTGGGAAAATTTCCGAAGGACTCGCGGTGGATTTTAAAATCCATGCAGCGCTGGCGGCAGCGGGGATTGGTTTTTAGGATGGTTGCCAAAAGTCCTTGCGCATATCCATGCCGCCGGAGGCTTTTGACTGCTGCGGTTCTCATCCGCAGCTTTTTGGGTTCGTGATGGAAATACGAAGTAAGCTGGTTGCAGCCTGTCCGAATGGGAAGAATTTGAACCGCCAAGGAAGAGAAGTTCGCCAAGGAGGAATTATTTTTTGCATTCTTCACTTTTCTTACTTGGCGAACTTGGCGGTGAAATTCTCCCTATGGAGAAGGGTCTTGCAGCCCCTTTGCGGAGGACTTGGAAATCGGTTCGCTTGGCTTGTGCAAAGGGGCTGGAAGCACCCTTCTCCATATAGCTGGATTTTCACTCCCTAGCTTGATCGCCCTAGCAGATGGTAGGGTCGTTTTTATAAAACGACCCACCCTGTGCGTGCAACCTCATCTGAAATCCGTGTCTCACCCTTTCGCGGCGTTGATGCGGAGCTTTCCTACCCATCACCGTGCTAACACACGCTGCGTGGGTCATTTTATCAAAATGACCCTACCGTGAAACACAAGCTCTTCTCCGCGTTCCCTCTGCGACCTCTGCTTTGAGGTGAGAGCTGTGAATGAAGAATCACAGCAGTCCAGAGCCTGCGGCGCACTCTACTTTGTTGTCACTTCACTTTTGCGCACGAACTTTTGGCAAACGGTATAACCGCGAATCCGACTTCGCGGTAGGAAATCTTCACAACCCTAAGGCCTGGCGGATGAGCGGATCTTTCAACGCCTCGGAAAGCAGGGGATGGCGGAGCAGGGTGCTGAAGCGGCCTTCGCGGGCGAGATCTAACAACTCCGGGTTATCGACGATGATCGCGCGGGGATACGGCTTGCCGGTCTCGGGATTGATCACGGCTTCGAGTGGCTCGGAACTGGCGGCGATCATTTTCGCAAGGCGCAGGCGTGGTTCGGTGGCGAGGGGATCGAGCCAATCCATCAACTTTTCAGGCACGGCTAGGGACAGCGAGCGCTTAAGCCGTCCGGCCACGCTGGGATCAGTCGATACGGCGCTGCCTGCCTTGGCAGAGTCCCGTATCTCTGCCACAGAGCTGGCGTGATGAACGAACGTAGCGGCAATCAGGCAGAGCAAGGCGGCGGGGACGAGAGTGATGAGAAGCCGGAAGGCAAATTGCCCGCTTGAATGCGGCGCTACATCTTCGCCTGAGCGCGGTATGGGCGCGCGGAAGAAGCGGATCACTTTCCGAAGGACAAGAAGCGTGGCGAGGAAAGCGGCGAGGGGTAGGCCGGTCGCAACGAGTTCAGATGGTTTGCCGAACCAATCGATGGCCAGCGAAGGTGCCTGCTGCCAGACGCGGAAGCCGATCCATGCGCTGAAAGTGATGTAAGCCGCGTTCACGATGGTGCGGGCGATGCCGCGCAGGAACATACACACCGCGCAGAAGCCGAAGATAATCACGGCGGCCGTGCCGAGCGAAATTTCCGGAAGGGCGTCCA
>CAMBTP010000073.1 GCA_945870855.1 Prosthecobacter debontii | reverse complement strand
GACTGCTGTGATTCTTCATTCACAGCTCTTAAGGACGGCTTTGTTTTACGGGACGACGGGTTGCTACCGGGGTACTTCGTTTTTCCATCACGAACCCAAAAAGCTGCGGATGAGAACCGCAGCAGTCAAAAGCCTCCGGCGGCATGGATTTGCGCATGGACTTTTGGCAACCAGTCTAGCGTTTCGGATTTATGAAACCTCTTCTGCCGCACGGATGTCCTGAATGTTGATCTGGAGAGCAGTTTTGCCCTTGAAAGTATTGCGATCGATGGTGAACGCGATGTCCCATGGCGGGTTGGGGAGATTGTGCTCGCCGCCACCGAAGAAGACGGCGTCCTGCTCGTGGTAGCCCTGCCGGAGCATGAGGCGCAGGTGCTTGTTCTTCATGTGGAAGGGCGGGCGGCTCTGACCCACGCCGCGTGAGACAAACACTGGCTGCGGGTTGCCGTTTCCGAAGGGCTGGAGTAGCTCGTAGCTTGCAAGGAAATCTAGCGAGAGCTGCGCAAAACTGATCTCCGTATCATAGACCAACCTCGGCAACCGTTCCTCCTCACTGCTGTTTTCTAAAACGTATGTCGCAAAGTTTTTCCGGAAATCCGCCATGTTCTCCTCTCGGATGGATAGTCCGGCGGCCATTGCGTGACCGCCGCCAGTGATCAGGTCGTCGGAGCAGGCGCGTATCGCCTCGACCAGTGACACGCCCTGAATCGAGCGACCCGAGCCCTTGCCGACACCGTTTTCGTCAATCGCAATCACGAAGGTGGGCTTGTGGTATTGCCGCATCAGCCGCGAGGCCACAATGCCGACCACGCCATGATGCCAGTCCCGCGAGCCAAGCACGATCACGGGATCACTTTCCATATCGAAACCGGCGGAAAGCTCGTCAGCCGCCTCCTTGCGGATTCGGGTTTCCACGTCCTGCCGCTTGCGATTGTAGGCATCGAGTTTCTGCGCCAGCTCGGTGGCGGTGCGGCGGCAATCGGTGTTCAGCGTGGCGAGTGCATCCTCGGGGAAATCCATGCGCCCAGCTGCATTGATCCGCGGCCCGATCCGGAACCCGACATCGCCCGCCGTGGGATTTGCGTTCAATCCGGTGATCTCTTGCAACGCGCGTAGCCCCGGGTTCAGCGTTTTGGGCAGCGCCCGCAGTCCGTGGCGCACAAGCAGCCGGTTTTCTCCCACCAGTGGCACGATGTCGGAAATGGTCGCCACCGCTACGAGATCGAGCAGCCCTTTCAGATCGAGGTCAACGGGCCGCTCTTTCATCAGCGCGTGGCCGATTTTGAAAACCACCCCCGCCGCGCAGAGGTAGGTGAAATCATCACCACACTTCGGGTTGACGATCGCCACACAATCCGGCCTTCCCGTCGGGTTCGGCTCGTGATGATCCGCGATGATCACATCGATCCCCATTTCCCGCAGGTGCGCGACCTCGGCGGTGGATACCGTCCCGCAATCCACCGAGATCAGCAGATCCGGCTTCTCGCCTTCTGCCAGGCAGCGGGCGATGGCCGCGAAGCTCAGCCCATAGCCCTCGGCCCCCCGGCGCGGCACGAACGCCCTCGGCTCAAGCCCGTAGGCGCGGAGGATTTTCGTCATCAGGGTGATCGAGGAAATCCCGTCCACATCGTAATCTCCGAAGATGCAGATCCTTTCCTTCCGATCCGCCGCCTCAAGGATGCGCGTGACGGCGGGGCGCATGTCGGGCATCAGAAAAGGGTCACTAAGATCCTTGAGTTTAGGGTGTAAAAAGCTCTCCATCGCCGCGCCTTCCGGGACGCCCCTTTGGCGCACGAGGTGGCGGAGGATTTCAGGAAAATCCTCATCCGCTGCGTGCCCGTTCGGTAAAAAGGGCTCGCCGCGTATCACCCATCGGAAAGCCGTCGCGCGCATCAAGACGCGCACCTTGCATCCCATCACGACATCGGACAAGGGCGGATGTGGGAACGTGGTGGAGTTCAACGATTTGCCCCAACGGACATGCGCGTCAAGTTAAGGGAATTCGCGCCGCTGGGATCGCGGGTTTGGCACCCGCATGCTCATGGATAAGCGAAAGGAAAAAACCTCGAAGGTCTATTTCTTTCTCCGATCATGGGTTTGCGAGTTGCAAACTCGCGTTCCCAGCGATTCCGTGAAGAAGCCAAGCCCGCCTAATTCAACCGAATCCCCGTCTCCGTCTGTGTCACCAGCCGCTTTTTTAGGAGCGCGCCTAGCGTTTGCTTGAAGGTGCGTTTGGAGACGCCGAGCTCCTCGTAGATTTCCTCAGCAGGGCTTTTATCAGTGAGCGCCCAGAAGCCGCCGCGGGCGACGAGTTCTCCCATGATCTGTTTTTCGAGATCATCGACGCGCTCCCGGCCGGGCGGCTGGAGGGAAAGATCGATCTTTCCATCGCCGCGGAGGGCGGCGATCCAGCCTTTGAGTTTTTCGCCTTGCGCGAGTTCTTGAAAAACTTCGTTGGCGAAGATGAGGCCGGTGTGGGTGTTGTTGACGATGGCCTTGTAGCCCATCGGGGTTTTCCCATAGACGGTCAGTTCCACTTCTTGGCCGGGTTCGAATTCGGCGGGTGTGAGATCGATATGACGGGCGATGCGGGTGGTTGCGACGATGCGGCGGCTTTCTTCATCGACGAGCACTTTCACGAGATACTTTTTCCCGACCTCCATGCGGGTTTTCTGCTCGCGGAACGGGACGAGAAGATCCTTCGGTAAGCCCCAATCAAGAAACGCACCGACCGGCGTGATGGCAATGCAGGCGAGCTTCGCGAACTGCCCGGGTATGGCGCGCGGCTGTTTGAGCGTGGCGACCAGCCTGTCCTCAGAATCGAGGTAGATGAACACGTCCACCAACGCGCCGATAGCCCATTCCTTCGGCATCTCGCGGCGCGGGAGAAGGATTTCTCCAAGGTTCTCCGCATCGAGAAAAAGGCCGACCGGTTTCTCGCGGAGGACGGTGATGGAAACACGTGTGCCGATGGTGATCATATAGAAGAATTTTCACCGCAAAGGCGCAAAGGCGCGAAGCTTGGCTTTCGGAAAGTTTTCGTCATCCATTTAAAGTGTTTCATCATGCTGGCTTAGCGCCTTTGCGCCTTGCGGTTCAACATTCCAAACCCTATGGCGTGAAGTCCTTCGGTGCGATGAGGATTTTCTCGACGGGGTGTTTGGTGACGATGTTGCCCTGGCTGCCGCGGGCTTTGATGCCGAACTCGGCGAAGTGGATCGGGCGGGTGAGGTTGCGAAGGCGCAGGCCGGACTTCATGTGGACGATGAGCATCTGCGCGGAGCTTTCTTCGTTGGTGGTGTGCCATTTAAAATAGAGTACCTTACTGCCGGGCGTGCCTTTCGTGAGGTCGTATTCCTTATCACGTGTCGTGCCACCGACGGTGAAACGCTTCGCCATGACGTTGCCGTCTTTGCCATCGCGATAGATCATCGAGTAGATCAGATCCTCGTCCTTGCGGAAAATGGCGACGCGCAGCGGGCGTTGGCCGACGAAGAATTTATCGGCGACTTTACAGATCTTCATTTTGCCGTCGGCGCTGAAGACGATGACATCATCGAGCATGGAACATTTTTCCAACGGCTCTTCCTTTTTCAGCGAGGTGCCGGCGAAGCCGTTTTTCGCATCGAGGTAAAGCGTCTCGGTGGCGGCGGCGACCTGGGTGCGATCGACGCGGTCGAAGCTGGCGATCTGGGTAAGGCGCACGCGGTCTTTACCGTATTTTTTCCCGAGCTGCTCATACCAGCGGATCGTGTATTTCGTGAGTTGCTTGAGGTTTTTCTCAACCTCCTCGATCTCGTCCTCGATGGCGCGGATTTCCTCGTCGGCTTTGAAGGAGTTGAACTTCGAAATGCGCTTGATGCGGATCTCGGTGAGACGGGTGAGATCGTCCTCGGTGACCTCGCGGCGGAGCAGTTTTTTGTAAGGCTTGAGTCCGTCGTCGATGGCCTTGAGCACGGCCTCCCAAGTTTCGCATTCCTCGATGTCGCGGTAGATGCGGTTCTCGATAAAAATTTTCTCAAGCGAGGAGAAGTGCCATTTGTCGCCGAGTTCACCGAGGCGGATTTCCAACTCCATGCGGAGCAGCTCGCGGGTGAGATCCGTGGTGCGGCGGAGGATTTCCGTGACGCCGAGGAAAGCGGGCTTGCCATCGACGATGACCCCGGCGTTCGGAGAGATGCTGAGCTCGCAATCGGTGAAGGCGTAGAGCGCGTCGCGCATGTTCTCCGGATCGGCTCCCGGCGTGAGATATACGAGAATGTCCGCGTGCGCGGCGGTGTTGTCCTCGATCTTCTGGATCTTAATCTTGTTTTTGTCCGCGGCGGCGACGATGGAATCCATGACCCCGCCGGTGGTGGTGCCGAAGGGGATTTCCGTGATGCGGAGGATGCCCTTTTTCTCCATGTCGATGCGCGCGCGGCAACGGATTTTCCCGCCACGCAGGCCATCCTTATACTCGCTGGCGTCCATGATCCCGGCGGTCGGGAAATCGGGGACAAGCTCGAAGGGTTCCTTGCGAAGGTGGGCGATGGCAGCGGTGCAGAGCTCGTTGAAATTATGCGGCAGGATTTTACACGCGAGTCCGACGGCGATGCCCTCCACGCCTTGTGCGAGGAGTAGCGGGAATTTCATCGGCAGGGTCAGCGGCTCCTGGTTGCGGCCGTCGTAGGAGGGCAGCCATCGGGTTGTTTTCGGGTTGAACGCGACCTCTAGCGCAAACTTCGTGAGCCGTGCCTCGATGTATCGCGGGGCAGCTGCGCCGTCGCCGGTGAGGGTGTTGCCCCAGTTGCCCTGACAATCGATCATCAGGTCTTTCTGGCCGATCTGCACCATCGCATCGCCGATCGATTGGTCGCCGTGCGGATGGTATTTCATCGTGTTTCCCACCACGTTCGCGACCTTGTTATAGCGGCCATCGTCCAGCTCGCGCATGGAGTGGAGGATGCGTCGCTGGACGGGTTTCAGTCCGTCGTGAAGGTGCGGGACTGCCCGTTCCAGGATCACGTAGCTGGCGTAATCGAGGAAATAATCGGAATACATCGCTCCCAGCGAGGCATGTTGGTCCGGGGTGTTGCTCATGGGTGAAACTTGCTAGAGGACGCGCCCGCTCTGCGCAAGCTCCGCGTGACGCGAATGTTGCAAAGGGTGGCTTCGGCTGGCTTGCGTCTGCTGCGGAGGCGGTTAGTTTCGGGAGATGAGCGAAGCGAAAATCGGGCGGCGGGACTGGATGAAACTCGGAGGGCTGGGCGGTGCGGCGGCCTTACTGAGCGGTTGCTCAAAGCCGACGGCGGGGGAGGCGAAAGGGGAGGTGCGCGGCATCGTGTTCATGGTTTCCGACGGCATGAGCACAGGTGTCCTCACCATGGCGGAGAATTTTTCCCATATCGTCAGGAAAAAGGGAACCCGCTGGTGGGAGCTCATCAACGATCCGGCCTCCGTGCGCGGACTGATGGAAAATAGCTCGGCGAATTCCTACGTTACCGATTCCTCCGCCGCATCTTCGGCGTGGGGTGGGGGAGTGAAGATCAATAACGGAGCTGTGAACATCCGCCCTGATGGATCGAAATCCACGCCCATCCTACGCCATTTGAAAAAATTGGGTCGCCGCACCGGACTCGTTACCACTGCTACAATCACCCACGCCACGCCCGCCGGTTTCGCCGCTGTCACCGCCAATCGGGACGACGAGCACATCATCGCGCCGCAATACCTCGGCGTCGTCGATCTTCTGATGGGCGGCGGGATGAATTTTTTCAGCCCGCAGAAACGCGTCGATTCCCGCGACGCGCTCACCATCTTCACGAAAGCCGGATACGAGCTGATCGAAGACCGCGACACCCTGCTGAAATCGAAGTCCGACAAGGTGCTCGGCCTGTTCAGCGGCAGCCACCTCCCTTTCGAGGTGGATCGCCTCAACGACCCCGAACTCATCAAAAAAATCCCCACGCTCGCGGAAATGTCCGAGGGTGCGTTGAAAAACCTGCTAGGCCATCCCGAGAAATTCCTCCTCCAGATCGAGGGCGGGCGCATCGACCACGGGGCTCATTCGAATGATATCGCCGGCTTGATCTGGGATCAGCTCGCTTTCGATGACGCGCTGGCGAAGGTTTTGGAAATGACAGCGGGACGCGATGATATTCTGGTGATCGTCACCAGCGATCACGGCAACGCGAATCCCGGCCTCAACGGCACCGGGAAAAACTACGATGAAACGAACAAGTCGTTCTCAAAAATTGCCAAGATGACCTGCTCTTATGAGAAGTTGTTTGATGATTGGGGGCGGTCTTCGGAAAATACGCCGGAAAATTTGGCGGCGATGATCAAGGAAAAGCTCGGGATTTTGCTCAAACCAAAGGAAGCCGCCGAGCTCCACTCAAGTCTCACTGCGGAAGTAGTTTCTGAATGGAGCGAGCAGCACAGAAACCTACCCGGCCTCCTCGGCCAAATGATGGGCAACCACACCGGCATCGGCTGGACCGGCATTTCACACACTTCGGATCCGACCATGATCTCCGCCATCGGCCCGCAGGCGGAGCGTTTCTCCGGTATCGTTCCGAACCATGAGGTGCACCGGCATTTCCTGGAACTGCTCGGATAAACCCCAACATTTCCTCGTTTCCCTGTAAGGCGCACCATTTGAGGATATTGCCGCATATCCAGCGATCCTGCCGGGTATCCTTGCCGCTTGGCATCCGATCCGCTTGTATGAATGCGTATGAAAAAAAAAGGAACAACTTACGAAGCATTGCAGACATGGGTGGATGAGACGGTGGCACTCTGCCAACCCGACAGCGTGGAATGGTGCGACGGCTCGCAAGAGGAATGGGATCGCCTGACCCAACTTCTCTGCGACAACGGCACCTTCACCCGCCTGAACCCGGAGAAACGCCCGAACTCTTTCCTCGCCCGCTCGACCACATCGGATGTCGCCCGCGTCGAGGAGCGCACTTTCATCTGCACCAAACGCCCCGACGAAGCCGGCCCGACCAATCAATGGGCCGATCCCGCAGAAATGAGGCAACTGCTGAGGGAAAAATTCACCGGCTCGATGAAAGGCCGCACGATGTATGTGATCCCCTTCTGCATGGGTCCGCCAGATTCGCCGCTCGCGAAGATCGGTGTGCAACTCACCGATAGCGCCTACGTGGTGGTGAACATGCGCATCATGGCTCACATGGGCGCGAAGGCCTTGAAGCGTCTGGAGGACGAAATTTCCGGAGCGGTTCCGAAAAAACGCGACGGCCACGGCCAATACATCAAGTGCCTTCACTCTGTCGGCGCACCCCTTTCCGCAGGTGAAACGGATGTCCCTTGGCCCTGCAACGACGACAAATACATCTCCCACTTCGTCGATTCCCGCGAGATCATGTCCTACGGCTCCGGCTACGGCGGCAACGCCCTGTTAGGGAAAAAATGCCTCGCGCTGCGCATCGCGTCGAACATCGCCCGCGAGCATTGCTGGATGGCGGAGCATATGCTCATCCTCGGTATGCACGCACCGGATGGCACGACGACTTACCTTACCGCCGCTTTCCCCTCCGCCTGCGGAAAAACCAACCTCGCCATGCTGGAACCGCCGAAGCACTACGCGGATATGGGCTGGAAGACATCCATCGTCGGCGATGACATCGCATGGATCTGGCCGCATAAGGACGGCAGGCTCCATGCCATCAACCCGGAAACGGGATTCTTCGGCGTCGCCCCCGGCACGAACTCGGAATCGAACCGCATCGCCATGGAGTCGATGACGGCGAACGTGATTTTCACCAACGTCGCGCTCACCGACGACGGCGATGTCTGGTGGGAAGGCCTCACCGAGGACGCGCCCGCCCACCTCATCGACTGGACGGGCCAGGACTGGACGCCCGGCTGCGGCCGCCCCTCCTCGCACGCGAACTCCCGTTTCACCGCCCCCGCCCACCAGTGCCCCACGATCGATTCCGAATGGCAAAACCCCGACGGAGTCCCCATCGAAGGAATCATTTTCGGCGGCCGCCGTGCAACTACGATGCCTCTAGTATATCAAGCCTTCAACTGGAGTCACGGTGTCTATGTCGGCGCGACGATGGGCTCGGAAATGACCGCCGCCGCCGCGGGAACCATCGGCAAAGTACGCCGCGACCCGATGGCCATGCTGCCGTTCTGCGGCTACAACATGGGCGCGTATTTCGGCCACTGGCTGGAGATGCAGCGTTACCTCACCCACCTGCCGCGTTTCTTCCACGTGAACTGGTTCCGCAAGACCCCCGAGGGGAAATTCATGTGGCCGGGCTTCAGCGAGAACATGCGTGTGCTCGAATGGATCGTGAACCGCTGCAAAGGCGGAGCCGCCGGCCACGAGACACGCATCGGCTGGACTCCTGACTTCACCGATTTCAACACCGACGGCCTTGAAGGCTTCACGGAGCAGGATTTCGACACGGTCATGAAATTCGATCGCGCGGAATGGCGAGCCGAGCTCGTTTCCCAAAGCGAGCTATTCATCGACCTCTACGACCACCTGCCCAAGGAACTCATCTTCCAACGTGAGCTTTTGGCGGCTAGGCTGGTATGACCGTTGCGGCTGATTGTATCCGCTATGCCAAAGTCAGGAATTGCTTCTCTAGCATAGCATGGCGGATGCAATCAGCTGCCATGAAACGATTTGTCACCACTAGGCTTGCGTTTCGCGAACTGCCTTTCCAAGCTGTGCAGATGCATCCTGATGTCGAGAAATTGGTAGAGGCCGGTAAGATACCGAAGCCTGTCGGAGAACGTCTGTCACAGCTCGCCCCGGGGAATTTTTGCCTCCACAAATCCTTTGGAGCGGGAAAAATCACCGACTGGGACTTCGGCGGTAAGAAAATAACGGTCGATTTCGAGCGTTCGAGCGGCCAGGAAATGGATCTCCAGTTCGCTATGCAGAAGACGGAATGGATTGCGCCAGACGACTTCCGCGCGGTGAAAATCGAGCAGATCGAGGAGCTGCGGAAACTCGCAAAGGTCGATTCAGTCGCACTGGTCGTTCACATCCTTGAAAGTCATAGCGGCATGATCACCGGCGAGGCGATCGAGGCTTTGGTGAGTGGCACAGTGATCCCGGAGAAGGATTACAAGAAGTGGTGGGATGCCACGAAAAAAGCCTTGAAGGAAAGCCGCAAGGCGGTTGTGCCGACGAAGCGCACGGAACCCATCGTCCTCCGCGATTCCGGAATCACCCCGGCGGAGGCACTGCTTGCTGATTTCGAGTCGGCGAAGGACATCAAGGGCATGATCAAAGCGCTGGAAGCCATCGCGGCGGACATCGGCGCGTTCGAGCACGATATCGCAGCCCTCAAGAAACTCATCATGGACATTGACGACGGTGCGAAAAAAGCCGCCCGCGTCCAGCTTGGCCAGGCGATGCAGCTCATCGCCGCTCGCGACGAGGTAATCAGCGGCAGCAAGGCGCTGGAGCTCGATCCCGGTGCCGTTCGTCTCAGCGATCTCATCGCCGGATCCGATCTCGGCAAGATCGCCGACGAACTCGTCAACCTCCCTTCCAACCGCCAGCGCGCTGTCTATGAGGCGTTCGGCACCGCTTTCGGCGACGCATGGATTTCCAAAATCGTCACAGTATTCGACAAAGTCGGTGCACGCGGTGTGACGGAAATCGCCCGTATCCTCGGCGATAACAACGGTATGTCTGCCCTCACCGATCACGTCGGCTCCGCCCTCGCTCGGCGCGCCCTCGGCCCGGATGCCCTCATCTGGGTCTGCCGCGAGCGCAAAGGCGCATCGGAATCGGTTTTCGGCGCGGACGTGGGTGCATCCATTCTTAATCTATTAGAAAACGACCACCTTTCCGACGGGCCGCGAAAAACTTCCCGCCTTCAGACCCTGCTTACCGAGGACAAAGCCCTGCTTTCCGATCTCGTCCAAGGTATGGATCTCAACGAGGCGCGCAACTTCGCCCGTCGCTTGCTCGATTGCCCAGTCTTCGCCGACCTTGAGAAAAAATCCCTGATGGCGCGCATCATCAAAGTGCGCCCGGAAACCGTGGAACTCGTCTCCGGCCAGAACGCCGCGAAGCGCGAGGAGCCGCTGCTTGTTTCATGGGATTCCCTCGATAAGAAAAAGAAGGAACTCGAGGAACTCATCCGCGAGAAAATTCCCCAGAATCTCCAGGATGTGAAAATTGCCCGCTCCTATGGCGACCTCCGCGAGAACTTCGAATACAAGTCCGCCAAGGACATGGAAAAATTCCTCGCTCACCGCCGCGCCGCGCTGGAGCGCGAGATCTCGCTAGCCCGCGGCACCGATTTCAAGGGAGCCGATACCAAAACGGTCAACATCGGCACCGTCGTCGTCCTCACCGATGAAAACGGCATGGAGCAGACGATCACCGTGCTCGGCGCCTGGGATTCCGATCCCGATAAAAAGGAAGTCTCCTACCTTTCCGAAGTCGGCAAGGCGCTGATGGGTCTCTCCATCGGCGATGACGCGAAGGTTCGCGATGTTGAATCTGAACAAATGCGGACGTTGACGATCAAGTCGATCTCCGCTTATCACGCGTGAGGGAGCATTTTCCCCAACTCAGAAACTTAAAATCATGGATCTTACCACCATCGTAGAAATCAGGGGCCGCGAGGTCATCGACTCACGCGGAAACCCAACCGTCGAGGTTGACGTTTACCTCGAAGGCGGAGCAATGGGCCGCGCGGCCGTTCCTTCCGGCGCATCCACCGGCGAGCACGAAGC
>CAMBTP010000072.1 GCA_945870855.1 Prosthecobacter debontii | reverse complement strand
AAGTCGGGATCGATTTTTGTGATGCGAGGGAGCTGAGAGATATTTCACAGGCAGTGCATGGGGGGGCTTACCGTCGTTATTTCATGGGCACTTGCCTCGTTGGTTGTTTCTCGACGTATTCCGCCGCTCTGGAAGCCGGATATGAAAAGACTGGAACGGTGCCTTCTGAAAAATGATCTAGACCGTTCTTGAACGCGCTTACTTGCTTGTTTGTATGTTGGTATGGCTGGAGTGTGCTGAAAACGGCGACCGAAGATCGCCGCTAGGCGGGCTGCTGCTGGGAGATGCAGTGGAGGGTGCCGCCTTCTTGGACTAGATCTAGGCAGTCGATAGGGATAATCTCGCGGGTGGGGAATTGCTCGGCGATGATGCCGAGCGCGCGGTTATCGTTTTTCCGCTGGCGGAAGGTAGGGACGAGGACGGCGTGGTTGAGGATGAGGAAATTCACGTAGGAGGCGGGAAGGACGGGGAGGCGCCAGCCGGGGATCTCGCAGGCTTGCGGGAGGTGGATGGGGAGGATTTCGTAGGGTCTGCCAGAGGGGGTGAGGAAATTTTTCAGGCGACTCATGTTATCGGCGAGTGGATCGTGATTGGGTGAAGCAGCGTCCGGTTCGTGGCAGGCTAGGATAGTTTCCTCGTTGGTGAAGCGTGCGAGGTCATCGATGTGGCCGTCGGTGTCGTCGCCTTCGATGCCTTGCCGCAGCCAGAGGATTTCGGAGACTCCGAGGTAGTCGCGGAGTTTTTGTTCAGTCTCCTCGCGGGATAGGTGGGGGTTGCGGTTTGGGTTGAGAAGGACGGCCTCGGTGGTGAGGAGTTGGCCGCGTCCATTGATTTCAATCGCGCCTCCTTCGAGGATCATGCCTCCTTTGTAAACGGGGAGTGACAGGGCGTTGGCGATGTGTGCCGGGATGGCGTTGTCGAGATCCCAGGGGCCGAATTTGCCGCCCCATGCGTTAAATTCCCAATCGGTGATGGCGAGGGAACCGCTGGTGTTTTTCACGAAAATCGGGCCGTGGTCGCGGCACCATACGTCGTTATTGGGATGATCGAAGAGTTCGATATTCGCAGGATCGGCCTTGGCGTGCTTGCAGGCGGTGGCGATGTTTTCGTGGGAATTGCCTGGGGCGTTGATACGGACGATCTGCGTATGCGAAATGGCAGCAGCGATCTCAGCGAATTTTGAGTGGATGATGTCGCGTTTCTCTCCGCCCCAGTGACGTGGATCGTCCACGGGCCAGGAGAGCCAGATTGAGCTTTGCGGAGACCATTCGGGCGGCATCGAATAGCCGGATTGTGCAGGAGTCATGTGCCGGAAGTTGGGATTTAGTGGAGCATACTGCAACGAGAACTTGTGGGACACATTGGACTGATAATTCCGTTGCATTTCCAGAAGGTGGCGGGTGATAGTCCGCGCAGCGACATGTTTTCCCAATTCAGTTCGAAGACCCTTTCCCTGCTGGCATTTTTTTTCATAGCTACCAGTGTATTCCAAGCAAGAGCTCAGGAGCCGACGGTGAATGCTACTGATAAGGAGGAGGAGATGAAACCCGAGGAAAAAACAAAGCCAGATACCGTGAAAGACGGAGCCGACAAGCCAAAGGAAGAGGGGAAGCCCTCAGAGGAGAAGCTAAAAGAGGAGAAGCCCAAAGAGATTGATCCTGATGACGAGGCCGCTACAGAAGCAGCGGAAGCGGAGACGGCAGCGGTTGCTAGACCCGTATCTCCTGATCCGATCCAAGTCTATGGTTGGAGGGAAAAAATCCTGATCGATGGGATCGAAGGCAAGATTTATGCGAAGCTGGACACAGGTGCTTACACCAGTTCCATCCACGCGGAGGAGAAGGAGCTTTTCGAGCGCGATGGAAAAAAGTGGGTGCGCTTTATTGTCACCGAGCCGCGCCAGAAGGATTCCCCACGCGTGCGGCTTGAGGCGCCGCTGATTCGGATCGCGAGGATTAAGAATCCCGGCGGCGAGACGGAAACCCGCGAGGTGGTGCGTCTGGCCTTCAAGATCGGTGAGCGAAAACTACGCGGCGAATTCACCCTCAACAACCGCTCGAACATGCTCTCCGCCGTGCTCATCGGCCGCACGACAATCCACGAACTCGGCTGGATCGATCCATCGCGGACAAACCTCGCCGATAAGAATATCATGCGCTGAGGCTTTCCGGCTAACCTGAAACGAATGAGTGCGCAGGCGAAATTAATTATGGCGGTCGCTCTACTGATCGCTGTCGGGGGAGGGATGGCTGGTTACAAGAGTTCGAAGCTCGGCGTGCCATTTTGGGAAGGCGACCAAGTCAATGAGTGGCTTGTTGAGTCGCGCGTTTCCTTTCTTGCTACAGGCCGTGACGTAAAGGCTAGGCTGGCGTTGCCATCCATAGCCGTGGAAAGTGGATCAGGCCAGGAGTCCGGTTCTCTGGACTATCATTACAATGTCGAGGATGACCGTGGTGAATACACCGCAGTGTGGTCATCCGGTGCGCGGGAAGACGGGCAGGCGCTTTATTACCGCGTGCGTTTCAAGGAGGGTCTTAATAGCGGCGGAGAACCGATAGCCTCTGTAGAGAAACCGAACGCGCCGGATGTGCCTAAACTTCCGGGTTCGCTCGGTACGGCGGCGCAAAGCATCGTCACGCGGGCGAAGAATGTGGCCGCCGATCCCGATTCTCTTTTCGTGGCACTATTCGAGCAGATCAACAGCGGCGCGTCGTCGCAGGAATATCTGATCGTGAAACGCCACTATGAAAAGGAAGGCATCGCAAACCCGAATATCGCGATGGGTATTGATCTACTCGGCCTCGCGGGAGTGCCTGCCCGACCTGCCTACGGCGTATCGCTCAGGGATCAGAACAGCGGCCAGATTCCCGTGCCTTTGCTTGAATACTACGATGGCGCATTGTGGAAAGTACGCAATCCGGCAAACCCATCGAAGATTCTCGATGGTCGGGAGCTTTTCGTATGGCACCGCGGTGGTGGCTCGTTGCTTGATGTTGATGGCGGAGATAACTCCCGGGTCACTTTTACCGTTGTGAAAGACCGCATCCCGCTCGCCACCCTCACCGATCTCCAGGATTCTCCGCTGCTGGTCTCGACGATCCTAGCGTTGCCCGCTGCAGAGCGTGCGGTGTTCCGGTATATTGTGCTGATCCCGCTGGGTGCGTTTGTCGTGGTTCTGCTGCGAAACATCGTTGGAATCGCCACGCTCGGCACCTTCATGCCGGTGCTGCTTGCGCTGGCTCTGTTGGAATTGCCGCTGGTGCAGGGTTTGGTGATGTTCAGTGTTCTTGTGGCGGCAGGACTTTGGTTCCGTTTCCTGCTTTCACGTATGAATCTGCTGGTAGTGCCTCGCGTCGCGGCGTGTGTGGTTATTGTAACCCTGTTAATGATGCTGATGGGTGTCCTGAGTTATCAACTCGGCTTCAGCGTAGGTATCAAGATTACTCTTTTCCCCATGATCATTATCGCGTGGACGCTGGAGCGGATGTCGCTGATCTGGGAAGAGGAGGGTAAACGCAGCGCGATTGTTCAGGTTTCGGGCTCGGTTATCGTCGCGGTGTGTGCTTACCATTTCATGAAGGTCTCGCAGATCCAGTATTGGGCATTCTATTTTCCGGAAATGCTCCTGATCCTACTGGCAGGCATCCTTCTAATTGGTCGCTATACCGGCTATCGCCTCTCCGAGTTGATCCGTTTCAAGTCCTTCACCAATGCCTGATGAGCCTGTCACCTCTGATGAGAAAACGGTGAGCTCCGAGCACCACTGGTGGCACCGTTGGTTCCGCTTGCCGGGAGAGTTGCGTGAAATGGGGGTGGTCGGCATCAACATGCGCAACGCGCGCTTTCTGCTGCCGAATAACCCTCGCCGACTTTACGAACTGGTGGACAACAAGCTCCGCACGAAAGCGCTCGCTGAAGAGCACGGAATGAACGTCGCCGAGACCTACGGCGTGGTGCGCACCCCACACGACGCGAACAAGGTCGATAAAATGCTCAACGGCAACGAGTCCTTCGTGATCAAGCCCACGCGTGGCTCTGGCGGAAAGGGCGTGCTCGTGATCGATGGTAAAAACGGGAAAAATTTTGTAAAACCCAGCGGCGCGGAACTCACGCCGGGCGACTTGCGGAATCACGTTTCCAATATTCTTGCAGGTCTCTTCAGCCTCGGCGGAAAACGTGACTACGCGCTTATCGAATACCGCGTATGTCCCGCCGCGTTGCTCACAGCGATGAGTTTCCAAGGTGCTCCGGACATCCGCGTGGTCATGCTCCACGGCTATCCAGTAATGGCGATGCTCCGCGCCTCGACCAAAGAGTCCGACGGACGCTCGAACTTGCACCAGGGCGCTATCGGCGTTGGTATTGACATAGCCACCGGCATCACTGTCCGCGCGATACACCATGGCAATCCCGTAACTACTCATCCGGATCTTGGGATCGAACTCATCGGTGTGCAAATCCCAGAATGGGACACGATTCTGAAAATGTCGGTGACTTGTCAGGAAATGACAGGTCTCGGCTACCTTGGCGTGGACATAATGATCGATGAAACTAAGGGGCCGCTGATGATCGAGGTAAACGCCCGCCCCGGCCTCGCGATCCAGATGGCCAATGGCATCGGACTTATGAAACGGTTGGAGCCAGTCGTGGAGCAGCACCGCCTTAAACCGAATGCAGATATGCACGCCAAAATCGCATTTTCCCAGCATCATTTCCGCGCCAAGCTCCCGCCTGTGAGAACTTGATTAGAATTTATCGCTTGTTAGCGATGTCTTGTGATTTCAGAGTCCGTCCACATGAGCGGCGCGGCGACAAACTACGGGGTGTGTATTGCGGGGACGGGTAGTTACCTCCCAGAGACAATTTTGACCAATGAGGATCTGGCAAAACGAGTCGATACCAGCGACGAGTGGATTTTCACCCGCACAGGAATACGAGCACGCCGGATCGCGGCCGCGGGCGAGTTCACCTCACACATGGCCACTGCCGCGGCGCGAAAGGCGCTCGAACAAGCGGGTTTGGAGCCGAGCGAGATCAAGCTGATTATTGTCGCCACCATCACGCCGGATACCCTTACGCCGGCCACCGCCTGCTACGTCCAGCAGCAACTCGGAGCGATGAACGCCGTCGCCTTTGATATCTCCGCCGCCTGCTCTGGTTTCCTCTACGCGATGAAGATCTGCAAACGGCTGATCGCCGACGGTGCGTTTGAAAACGCCCTGATCATCGGTGCGGAAAAACTCTCCGCCTTCGTGAACTGGGAGGATCGCTCCACTTGCGTGCTCTTCGGCGATGGTGCGGGAGCCGCTGTGCTGCGCCGCGCGAACCCAGGTGAGGGCGAGATCCTTGCCACCGAAATGGGCACGGATGGGAATCTCACTCACCTCCTCAACATCCCCGGCGGCGGATCCGCATGCCCGATCACTTCTGAAAATGTCGGCACCCACCTTGCTACCCTCGCCATGCAGGGCAAGGAGGTTTTCAAGCACGCCGTAAACCGCATGAAAGAGGCTGCCGAAACCGTAATAGAACGCGCCGGGCTGAAGGCGGAGGACATCGCCTGCGTCATTCCCCATCAAGCGAATCTCCGAATTATCGATGCCATTGCCGATCGCCTTTCCGTCCCCGAAGGTCGCGTTTTCGTGAATCTCGACAAATACGGCAATACCTCTGCGGCTGCCGTAGCGATCGCATTGGACGAAGCCGCCCGCTCGGGAGCTTTCAAACGCGGCGATCACATCGTCCTCGTCGTCTTCGGCGCCGGCCTCACTTGGGCCGCAGCCGCTGTGAGGTGGTGATTCGTCGTGACCCTCCAATTTTTTGTTTCTTATTGAAAAAACTTATTGACGGGAATCCCGCTCTATGAAAGCTTGTCGTTGTCGCAAGACAAGGCGACCCGACTGAACGTCCCTTTGGGTTTTTGGGTTTTTCCCGGGGATAATCGGTCGGGTTGCCTCTTTTTTTTCTTCACGAGTTGCTTTAATCCGTCTCGGCTCTTGCCACGGCCTGCTTCTCGTTACTTACTCCCCCCATGGGTTTTGTATGGAGTGACGGTGATTTTCTGCCGATCAGCGAGTTTCGGGTTTCTCCCTTCGACCGCGGGCTTTGTCATGGCATGAGCGTGTTTGAAACTTTGCTGGCCGTTGACGGAGAGCCTCGCCTTCTTAACGCACACCTTGCCCGCCTGCGCGGTGGATTGGATCGGCTTGCGGTCTCTAGTGTGGAGATTTCTGGTGCTGGGCTGCGTCGGGCGATGGTGGAACTGTTGGAAAAGAACGGTCTCACCCATGGCATGGCACGCATTCGTTTGGCGGTGAGCCTTGGAGCAGGGCCGCTGAATTTGATCGATAGTGGTGCGACGTGGGCATGGATGACGGCCACTCCTGTCGATGAATCGCCAGAGACCGTGCGTATCACCACCGCACCATGGCGGCGGGATCGCGAGAACGTCCTGCGCGGCCTAAAGATGGGAAACTACGCCGAGCACCTCATCGCTTTGGATATGGCACGTCGCGAGGGTTTTGATGAAATGCTTTTTTTCAACAACGACGACGAACTCTGTGAGGCTGCGATGGCCAACGTCTTTCTGATTCGCTCCGGTTCACTGCTCACTCCCGGGCTGGACAGTGGTTGCCTCGCGGGTGTCACACGCGAACTCGTCATCCGTCTCGCTGCCGCTCACGGCATCCCGTGCCGGGCAAAACCGCTTAAGCGCAACGATGTGGCGAAGGCCGAGTGCATGTTTCTCACCTCCTCGATCCGCGGCCCTGTCCGCATCTCTAACTATGGCAGTCGGCACTTCGACGTGCACCCGCTCTTCGAAGCTGTCCGCGCGATCTGGCTTGAGGAAATGGCGCGGAGTGGTGATTGATGCCGCCATAATCGGTGAAATCTTCGGCTGTAGGATTTCTCATTAAAGCTTTGGTATTTTACTTTGACGAAATACTTGGTTTCCCGTAGCAAAGGAGGTGAAACATGAAATGTCCACGATGTGTGCAACTGATCCACCGTGCTGCGGTGGTCTGTCCGCAATGTGGATTTGGTCTGTCTGATGCAGATAATATGTTCGGGGATAGCGATGTGAAGTTGCGTAGCCTGACCGACACAGCGGGAATTTTCCGGCGCAATGACCGCGACCTGTTAGAGGATGAGATGGAGCGCATTGGGATCGTTTTTCCACAGATTTTTGTAGCTGTTTTTACAGGTAGTGTCGGGGAAATGGCGAACTTGCGGCAGTTTGGGTTCTGGTTGCTTAACCGCGGCTCGTTCGAGGATGTGCCGGTAGAGAAACCGAACGAGGCCGGGATACTGATCGTGATCGATCCCGACTCCAAAGTGGCGGCAATGACTTTCGGATACCTCCTGGATCCTTTTTTAGAAGAGCAGGATACCTTCGATTGTTTGTCTCGCGCACACTCGTATTGGCTGGAGGGGCGCTACGCAGAGGGACTCCTGAAGTGCCTTGCCCAACTCCGGAAACTACTGAAGAAGCGTTCCCGTCAGGCGAGGCGCAACTTCGAGATGTATGAGCGCAAAGTTGCGACCCCTTTGGCGGTGGGCGATCTAGTCAGGAAAATCCGCGAAGGCAATCGTCCTGCCGAGTCGCGATCCGAAGAGGGTAGGGAGGTGGAACGATGAAATCTTGCCTGACGATGTGCATTTTAGCAGCGGGCATCGCCATCGCGCGCGTCGAGCCTCCACTTCCAGCATGGGAGGCGGAGGAGCTTTCGCAATTGATGGAGGATCGCTGGATGGCTGGTGGCGTATTTGTCAATTTTGAGAATATGGAGCGTATGATGCAAGGCACGGCGGCGGAGACCAAGGAGTCGATCCCGGATGGAGAAAGTGAAAGTGCGCGCGCGTTTCCACGAAAAAAGAAAGTTTCGGAAACGCCATCGGAAATCCCATCTTGGATGAGGCTGGTGGGCGGGATCGCCGCGGCGGGCTTCGGTGGTTTGCTAATTCTATGGTGCGCGGTGGCGTGGTGGAGAAACAGAGTGAGGTTCCGTTTCCCGGAATTCGAGGTGGAACCGCGATTAGGCGGTAGCCACGCGGCGGGCATCGGGGCTGTGATTTCTTTTGGAAGTTCGGCAGTTCCGCCAGCGATGCAGCGGAATCGCGTGCCGGATTACATGCGCAGGGCGTGATGGCGGAATTCGCGGCTTGGAATCCGGCGGTGCGCGAGATACGTTTTTAACAGTTTCCGATGACAAATCCCCACGACCATCCCACCGCTCTCAAAGATTTACAGGACTCCATTTACCGTGAGAAAGTCCTGCGGGCGCGGGCAATGACGAGTGAGGAACGTTTCATCGCGGGAGTGGAACTCACCAACTTGGTATCACTCCTCAACCTCGCGGGAGCAATGAATATGATAGGCACGACCGATGAGCAACTGGGATGGGCTGAGGCCAAGCGCCTCAGAGCGCGGCTCAACCATACGCGAGACCACGGCATGTATGTCACAAACAAGCAGGCATCATGACAGTCGAGCAACTTGCCATCCGTGTCATCGGATCCTGTGAGAAACGGTCAATGGATCACATGCTTACAGGAGCGTTTGCTTACAATTGTTATGGCATCCCGCGTGCCACGAAGGATGTTGACATCGTAGTCGATGTATCCGCCCCGGGCGGCATCAAATCCCTCATCGGGGAGCTTGAGCCGGAAATCGAATTCGGAGGGCAAGTCCAGTTCGATACCCTGACGTGGGGTCGCCGCCATATCGGCAATCCGGTTGGAAACACTCTAGTGAGAATCGAGCTTTTCGAGCTTTTCGATGATGCTTTCGTAAAAACACAATTCTCACGCAGAAAGCGGATCTCTGTTCCGCAGCTATCCATCGAATCATGGATTCCCACTCCTGAGGACATGGTTGTCCAAAAGCTCCGCTGGGGCCGCCCAAAGGATTTAGATGACGCTCTGGATATCCTCGCCATCATGGATCCCGACACCCTCGACATGCCCTACATCAGGAACTGGTGCGCCATCCACAAGACCACCGCCCGGCTCGAAGCTGCGCTCGCCCAAATCCCACCCCTTTGAGTTGCTTCCGGCCGTACTTAATACTGGCAAAGCCGCGCCTGAGGCGTTAATCCATCTGCCCCGTGACGAAACACCGCACCGACGACCTCCGCATTTCTGGCATCAATCCGCTCATCTCCCCGGCGGTGCTCGCCTATTATTTACCGACAACCGAGCACGTCGCTTCCGTCGTCCACACCGCACGCACCGAGGCGGATGCCATCCTCAATCGCCAGGACGACCGCCTGCTCGCCATCGTCGGGCCGTGCTCGATCCATGACCCGGACGCCGCTCTCGAATATGCGACACTCCTGAAAGCCGAGGCAGATCGGCTGAAGGACGACCTCTGCATCATCATGCGCGTCTATTTCGAGAAGCCGCGCACCACCGTCGGCTGGAAAGGTCTGATCAACGATCCCCACCTAGACGATTCCTTCGACATCAACCAAGGTCTGCGTGTCGCCCGCAAACTGCTTATCGATCTGGCCAATATCGGCGTCTCCTCCGGGACGGAATTCCTGGACACGATCTCCCCGCAATACATCGCGGATCTGATCGCATGGGGCGCCATCGGTGCGCGCACCACCGAGTCCCAGATTCACCGCGAGCTCGCCTCCGGCCTCTCCATGCCGGTTGGCTTCAAAAACGGCACTGGCGGCTCCATCCAGCTCGCACTCGATGCCATCCTCTCCGCCTCCCGCCCCCACCACTTTCTCTCTGTCACGAAGCAGGGTGTCTCCGCCATCGTCTCGACCGCCGGAAACAACTCCTGCCATCTGATCCTGCGGGGTGGTAAAACTGGAACCAACTTCGACGCGGAAAGTATCGCCGCCGTGGAAGCCATGCTCACCGAGCAGAGCCTGCCGCTCTCCGTGATGGTCGATTGCTCACACGGAAACTCGAACAAGGACTTCCGCAACCAACCGCTCGTTGCTAAAGCCCTCGCCAACCAGATCGCCGCCGGATCGCGCTCGATCACCTCGGTGATGATCGAGTCAAACCTCGTCGAGGGGAATCAGAAGCTGAACCCCGATCTAACAAAACTCACCCGCGGCCAATCCGTCACCGACGCCTGCATCAACTGGGACGACACCGTCGAGACTCTCGAAGTCCTCGCCGAAGCTGTCCGCAAGCGCCGGGGCTGATGGAGAGCCGCGCCTCCGGCCGGCTTTCTTCCGAATCACGAGAAAGGGATTTCAAATCCCTTCTCCATATAGAGAAATCCGTGGGGAACGCACGCGCTATCGCGTGCTGTTTCCGGTGCCCTCGCCGGAAACTTGGCTGGAAACTGCGGGATGGTGCGAACCAATATCCCAAGGCGATGCCGTCCTTGATTCCAGCCGCCGGGCAGCGAGGGCGCAGCCCGGGACACGCGAGGGCGCGTGTGCTCCCCTACGCTATACCTGACCCAATCCCTTTAGCGTCTCGATGATGCCCTCGATCTGTTCTGTGCGCTTTTGGTTTTTGCGGCCGAAGTGGTTGGAGAGTTCCGCCGGGGTGGCGGTGGGGGCTTGGGTGAGGAGCTGGCGGATTAGGGTGACTTGGGCGGGGAGACGATCAGGCCAAGGGGAAGAGGGATTGATGATTGATGATTGTTGATTTTGGATTTTTGATGGGGAAGAGGATACCTCGGTGCCGGGGAGGGTGGATTGGGTGGGTGAGCGGGGATCGCTGCTGCGGTTCTGGTATTCTGGGCGGAGCCAGCGGATTTGGCCGCGCTTTTCTTCGGCGGCGCGGGCGTGGTTGAGGGCGACGAGGCGGGTGAGGAGTTCCTGTTCCGGAGCCGCGTTCTCCAGCACGCGAGGCTCCTTCGATTCGCGTTCTGGAGAACGCGGCTCCGCCA
>CAMBTP010000071.1 GCA_945870855.1 Prosthecobacter debontii | reverse complement strand
TGAATATCAAGCATGTCTATATGGGATGGTGTCGTGCGGTGACTCTGGTGGCGCTCGTCATGATGGGTGCCATGAATGGGTTGGCTCAACCCTACATTCCAGAAGAGGGGTCCGCAGAGCTGTCGGCGAAATCTCGTGAAAAGAGGCCGCCGAAAGTGGATCCCAATCTGCCGAATGTGCTGATTATCGGGGATTCGATTTCCATCGGCTATACCGGGACGGTGAGTTCCAAGTTGGCGGGTAAGGCCAATGTGATCCATAATCCGGGCAATGCGGAGGGAACCAAGCTGGGACTCGCAAAACTGAAGGAATGGCTCGGCGATACGAAATGGGATGTCATCCATTTCAACTGGGGGCTGCACGATTTGAAAAGCGTGAAAGCAGAAACCGGGGAGAATTCCAATGATCCCAACGACCCTCGGCAGGCCGATCTGGAAACCTATACCGCCAACCTGGAGATTCTCGTCAAGCAGTTGCAGGACACCGGTGCCAAACTGATCTTTGCTACCACGACACCATTCCCTGCCGGGGTGAAACCCTTCCGCCTGCCGGAGGATGCCGCGAGATACAATGCGGCCGCCCTGGGCGTCATTCGGGCCAACAACATTCAGGTCAATGACCTGTATGAAATGGTGTTGCCGAAATTGAACACCCTGCAGAAGCGAAGGAATGTGCACTTCAATGAACAAGGTTCGAAGGTTTTGGGCGAGCAGGTCGCGGATGTGATTCAGACCGCTCTCGGTGAGCCGCAGGAGCGGGCTTCCGATTCTCCCGCATCCTCCCTTTTCTACAAAGCACAGCATCCGGAAACCGGCAACATGTGGGATGTGTGGCTCTATCATCATGAGGGGGACCTACTACCTGTATTACCTCGCCAATGCCGGGCCCAGACTTCCCAAGGGCCAGCCCTGGAACAACATTTCGTTGGCCACCTCGCCTGACGGCGTGCACTGGACGGAGAAAGGTCCGATCCTGAAAAAGGCTGAAGAGGCCACTTGGATGGGAACCGGATCAACCTGGAAATCAGCCGCCTTCGACCAGGATGGCAAATTTTACATGAATTTCTCGGAAGAGATCGGCGGGCGTCAAACCATCTACTTTGCCGAATCCAAAGACCTTCTGAATTGGACTCGGATGGAGGGAGAGGAATACCGGTTTGTGCCGGACGAACGATGGTATGAGAAGAACGGCCGTTGGGATTGCATCTGGACCCTGCCCAAACCGAGCGGGGGATTTTATGGCTACTGGACAGCCAGTCCGCTTTCCAAAGGCAGCAAATTCGGCTTTGGCGAATCGGACGACGGCCTGCACTGGAAAGCCCTCCCTCCGCCTGAAGTGTCAGGGGTCAATCGCGAACATGCAGAAGTCGGAGCCGTAGAGAAGATCGGCGACAAGTATTACCTGTTGTTGGGGAACTACCCTCCCTACATGGTAACGCTGGTTGCTGATCGCCCCGAAGGTCCCTTTCGCGCGGCAGAGAAGAATTTCAACATTTTGACGGGACACACCTATTTCTGGGTTCTTCATCGGGAATGCTTCTGCCGCAGCCAGGCGGCGCATCATTAAAACAAGATCCGGAGAAGGATCTTGCAGTCTGCATGGCCAGAGCGGAGCGCCGGCAATCCATTCATTGATGGCTCGCCAGAGCGGTGTTGCTGCCGCTCTGGCAATCATCCATCTGCAATTTTCAATTTGTCGATCTTACCAGAAGATCGCGTAGAACACCAAAGTGATGATGACGACGAGGATACCAGCAATTTTGGACATTTTGCAGCTTTCGAGGTTCATCGAGGTGTTGGTGGAGAACACAACCGGTTGGGCCAGTGGCTTGATCATGGAAATGATCCACATGACGGCCAGAACGCCGAAGAAGCACACGCCCATCGCGTCGAGGAAGGCCAGTGAGGTGTATTCGTCGAGCACCCAGTAAAGCACGGGGTTGAGCAATAGACCGACCACGCCACAGATGCCCGGGCCACGGCGATTCATGATGCCGAAGACAAAGACAGCGAGAATGCCAGGCGAGGCGTAACCTTGGAGCATCTGGATGTATTTGAAGATCGAGCCGAATTTGTCCAAGTTGGGAGCCAATAGGCAGCCGATGACGGCAAACACACCCACCGCAATGCGGCCTGAGGCGACGAGTCCCTTCTGGGAGGCCGCGGGGCTGATGTAGCGCTGATAGATGTCCATCGTGAAGATAGTTGAAGCAGCGTTGAGTACGGCGGCGAGCGAGCTGACGATGGCACCCAGAAGCGCTGCGATCACAAAGCCCCGTATGCCAGTGTTTTCCGGCAGCAGATTTTTCATCAGCAGGTTGAGCGAGGCATCGTATTTGTAGCCGTGGATCGGGTGGAGTTTCAGGTCGGCGGTTTTTTTAATTTTTTCCAGACGGGCTGGAATGATGGCAAAGCGTTGCTCTTCGGTGATCGTGCCATCGAGTCCACTGACGTCGCCGCCCTTGGCTTTTAGTACCGCGATGTTGTGGGCGTCGATCGCCTGAGCCTTCTCCGGGTTCAAACGGGCCCATTGGATGTTGGCGACGAAGGCGTGGCCGGATTCTGGCTTGCCGAGGTTTTCACTGAGCGCGGCCCACGCTGGGGCATTGTTGCGGGCGTCGGTTGCAGCCAGATCCTTGCTGTAGAGGTTAAAGGCAACGATGCCAGGAATCACGATCACAAAGGGGATGATCAACTTCATGGCGGCCGCAAAAACGATGCCTCTCTGGCCTTGCTTGAGCGAAGCTGAGCCGAGTACGCGCTGCGTGATGTATTGGTTGAGACCCCAATAGTAGAAGCTGGGAATCCAGAGGCCGAGCACCAAGGCAGTCCATGGGATGTTCTTGTCCCAGCTGGGCAGCTTCATGTGCATTTTTTCGTGGTTGAGGGCGATCAGCTTGGCGACACCGCTGGAGTTGTCGGCAACCTCCTTGGGACTGACGCTCGATGCGGTCAGTTCGGCAAGGGGCGTCACCCCAAGTTTCTGCAGGGCGTAGTAGGTGATGACTGCGCCCCCCAGGATCAGTGCGATGCCTTGGATCAGGTCGGCCCAGGCCGAGGCGTTGAGGCCGCCCGCGGCGATGTAGATGGCGGCCATGATGCCGATGAGCCAGCACCAACCCGTCAGTCCCAGATCGAGGACGGAGTGGCCGGCAAAGAGTTCGCTCATGGTCAGCCCACCTGCATAGATGACACCAGTCAGTGAAACGCCGACCAACAGCCCCATGGTCATGAAGGCCATGATGGCGCGGGTGCTGTCGCCGTAGCGTTGCTGCAGGAATTGGGGCATGGTGAAGATGCCCGACTTGAGGAAGTAGGGAAGGAAGGCGAAAGCGACGACCACTAAGGTAATGGAGGCCATCCATTCGTAACTGGAAATGGCAAGACCCATGTAGTCAGCGGCCGAACCCGACATGCCGACGAATTGCTCCGAGGAAATGTTAGCGGCAATGAGCGAGACGCCGATCAACCACCACATCAAGCCGCGTCCGGCGAGGAAGTAGGATTCTGAATCTTTGCCTTCACCTTTGGATTTGTAGAGGCCAAGGCCGATCACAGCGGAAATGAAGAGGCCGAAAACGACTAGATCGATAGTGGTCAGTGACATGATGCGTATGGGTTTGGGTTTGGGTTGGTGGAACGGTATGGTTCAGGCCATGGCGGTACTGTGAGCAGGAGCTTGAACGTTTGCTTGTATGTTTCGTCAGGGCTCAGGAGGCAAGACGGGAAATTCGTTTTGTCCCTAGGATGGCAAAAATTTGAGCTGACCAAGCAGATTGCGACGCGGGTGGGCGGCTGAGTGTTCCGATTCCTGAAGGCCTAACCTTGCATCAGGGCGGAGCGCCCGCCATCGACGCACAGCGTCGTGCCTGAAATGAAGCCTGCGTGGTTGGAGGCAAGGAAGGCGCAGAGGGCGCCGATTTCATCGACCGTGCCGATGCGTCCGACTGGATGACTGACTTCGGTTTTGGCACGTTCAGCCACAGGATCGGCGAAGCTATCGAACCAAGTTTGATTGCCGGCGGTGTCAATGAAGCCTGGTGCCACACCAACCGTGCGGATGGCGGGTCCCCATTCGATGGCCAGCGATTGAACCAGCCCTAGCAGCCCAGCTTTGGCCACGTTGTAGGGGAAGCAGCCTGGGATGCTGTTCCAAGCGTGATTGGAGCCGATGATCACGATGACGCCAGGAGAAGCATTTTGCAGATGAGGCTTGGCGGCCTTTGCGAGGCGCCAGTGGGCAGCGAGGTCGAGCTCCATGCATTCCTCCCAGTCCGAGTCATTTGCCATCGCGGCTCCCTTGAAGATGTTGCGTCCGGCGTTGGAGATGAGGATATCGATGCCGCCAAGTTGGGTGGCGGCCTGCTCGATGAGCGCTTGATGGCTGTCGCGTTGTGCGACATCGCCTTGAAGGTAGAAGGCCTTGCGGCCTTCGGCGACCACACTTGAGATGAAGGACGTGGCGCCAAGATCATCCGCTGGGCGCCGGCCGCAGCCAGCGACATGACAACCTGCCTTGGCGAGTGCGCTGGCAATGCCCGCACCGATGCCACTGGTGACGCCGCTGATAAAGGCGCGTTTACCGGAGAGGTCGATGGGAAGGCTCATGAGATGAATGGTTGGTAGGCATTGAGCGGCGGCCGATGGCTGTCGCTGATGGTTCAGACATAAAAGTTTTTCTTCGCTCCAAGTTCGCGAATTCCTGGGTGTTTTACAAGCTGCTCTTCGATGAGGTCGACGCCGAGACCCGGGCGGTCTGAGAGGTGGAGGTAGCCGTTGCGGATGTCGAGAGGGTGGGTGATGACCTCATCGCGCCAAGGGACGTCGTTGACCATGAATTCACAGCGGAAAAAGTTTGGGATGGTGGCGCAGACATGAGCACTGGCTAGAGTGCTGAGTGGGCCGTTGGGGTTGTGAGGAGCGACGAGCACACCATAGGCTTCGGCCATGGTGGCGATGCGTTTCATTTCCGAGGGGCCGCCACAGCGAGTGATATCGGGCATAATGACATCGCAGATGTGTTTTTCGAGAACAGGGCGGAAGTTGTGGCGGGTGTAGTGGCGTTCACCAACACAGATCGGCACATTGGAAGGCAGTCGATCGCGCAACGCGCGCAGAGTATCGGCGTTTTCAGGTCCAGCAGGTTCCTCGTACCAAGTGACGCCGAGTGGGGCGAGACGTTCGGCCATTTTGACGGCGACCTCGAAGTTGAGCATCGCGTGGGTTTCGATCATCATGTCGAATTCAGGGCCGAGCGCATCGCGCACCGCTTTGGTGACTTGGTAGGCAGTATCCTGTTGTTGGGGGCTTAAGCTCAGGTCGGTATTGAGATCTTCACCGTAGAGGTAATTGGTGTGTGCGAAGGGGTCGAACTTGAGGCCAGTGAAACCGAGTTCTTTCACCCGCCGGGCCTGGCTGGCGTAGGATTCGGGGCTGAGATCCCCGCCAGTGAACCAGTAGTTCGCGTAGAGTTTGATTTGATCGCGGAAGGCTCCGCCGAGCAGTTGGTAGCAAGGCGTGCCGAGCACCTTGCCCTTGAGGTCGAGCAGCGCCATGTCCAGTCCGCTGATTGCGCACATCGAAGCGCCGAAGGGCCCGATCCAGTTGAGGTCGCGGTAGAGCTTCTGCCAGATGAAATCCGTGCGCATCGGGTCGAGTCCAATGACTCGTTCGCCAATGTGTTTGGCAGCAGCTTCGATGATGGGAGAACCGGGCCAGTTGGTGGCTTCGCCCACGCCGGTGTGGCCGGTGTCCGTATAGACCTTCAGTAGGGTCCAGTTGTATTTGACGCCTTCGACGAGCCAGACTTTGACTTCGGTAATTTTCATGGAGAATGTTCTTCGTTCTTCGTTGAGATTTTCTTCGACCTTCGTTGAGATGTTCTTCGTTTTTCGTTGGCGGCAGGAATGACGTTCCGACTTTCCTGCCTCGGTTCTGATTTCAGTGTTTCAGCTTTCAACTTTCAGCTTTATTCAAAGAATGCCGTAAGTGTCCCACGCGTCCTGTGCGAGCATGCCGCCTTTGATGGCGTCAAAGACGAGCTTTTCGCCACGGGCTTTTTCCAGGGCTTTGGCGGTGACTTCGGTTTCGATTTCCCGAGGAATGACGCAGACTCCGTCGAGGTCCCCGAAGATGATGTCGCCGGGTCGCACTCTCACGCCTTCGATTTCCATTGGGCAGCGGAAGTCGATGACCTTGCCGCGTGGACGTTGATCCTGGGCGTAAGGGCCGTAGGAGAAACAGGGGAAGTTCTGTTCGAGAATGCCGCGGGTGTCGCGCGAGTAGCCGTTGACCACGGCGCCGACCGCGCCGCGGCGAGTGGCGGCCATGCTCATGAGTTCACCCCAGAGGGCATAGCGTGGGGAGGCTCCGGTGCAGATGTAAACCTCGTTGGCCTTGAGGTCGTCGAGCGCTTTGAGCATGAGCCCGAAGGGTTGGTTGAGCGTTGGGTTTGCGCGTCCTGGTCCTTCACCACCGTCGTCATCAGCTTCCAGCACCGGCATGGCGCGGCCGACGACGATCATGTCGCTGCGCAGGGGTTGAATCCGCGGTGGCAGGAACTGGCGGGTGTAGCCGAGCGTGTCCATTACGTCGCCGACCACTGCGGTAAAGAGCTCACTGCGGTATTGTTGGAAAAGGGAGTAGTCGGAATCGGACATGTCAGTCAAGGGTTAGGAATGAACCACTCAAGGCGATCGGCCGCATTAAAACAATCGAAACCCAGACTTGAAATGACGCTATTCCTGACAAAACATCACGGCCATGGACCGTGTCACTTCATTGCTCAAAGCCCTCGATCTGCTCGGGATTCTGGCCGGACACCCCAAGGGGCTCAAGGCGCACGAGCTGGCATCCATGATGAATCTGGCGCGCACGACAGTCCTGCGGGTGCTCAATACGTTGGTCGAGTATGGTTTCGTGATGAAGCAGGGGCGCTGCTACGTGGCGACGCGGGCTTTCCGCGAGTGGGCCATGCCGCAGAGATATGGTTGGCTGAAGCGGCGCTATCGCAAGTTGTTGGAGTCGATCGCAGCGCAGACCGGGGAGTTGGTTCTGCTTGGCACTTTAGAAGGAACTGGTGTGGTGCATTTGGATTTTGTGGCTGCTGACCACGCGGTGCGGGTGGCGCCGGCGCCGTGGACGCATCACAACATCCGTCACAATGCGATTGGCAAACTGATCTTGTCGCAGCGCAAGGACTTGGCTGAGCAGTGGCTCCAGAGTGAACCGGAATTTGACCTTGAACTCAACGAGGTGCGTCGCTCGGGAATCGCGTGGAACCGTGAGGAAACCGTCTCCGGGATGGTGGCGATGGCGGTGAATGGTCGGTGGGCCGTGCATAGCGAACCCAAGATCGCTGTGGCATGGCCATTGGAGCGATTTGATGAGAAGCGAGCCCTTGAGGTGGCCGACTGGATTCACGAGCGGGTGAAGTTCACACAGAAGACAGCGAGTACTCGCGCGACTTCTTGATTCCTGCGGATCCACAAATGCTAGGAATTTGCTTTTTCACTCGCGACGCAGAATGTCCCGAAGTGCCGAACCGTTCAAGGGGAAAAGGGGGTTGATCTTAATGATATCCTGATCGAAAGCTTCGCACTGCCTGCCAATGCCACCGGCCTGATCGGACTGATTAACTCCGCAGAAACTTTGGGGACACTGAAAGCATGGGAGTCGTGCCCAGTTTTCGACCATATGAATCAATCTGCAGATGCTGCCGATAGATCGCCCCTGCCTGCCATCGCTCAAATGGGCGATATGCGGGAGATGGGAATGATAGGAATAAGATGGGAATGATAGGAATATCCTGCAACCTTCGTTGCTCTCCATCGGCGGTGTTACTGCCCCCAGTTTGAAAAATTCCAACCATTCCCCTGAGCCCCATCACAATCAGCCGACCCAACAACCGAAATGAAAAAAATCCCAACCATTGTGATCGCTCTCACCGTGCTGGGTTCTGCCCTTTGCCATGCGGCTGACGCCCCGAATCCCCCCAAGGGTTCCGAAAAAACCGGTGCCGACCGGAGCACCGCAACGCAGTCCGGGGCACGTCCTCACATCGTTTTCATCTATGCCGACGACTGGGGCTGGGGCGATTTGTCGGCCCACGGCCATCCGTGGCTGAAAACCCCGAACATCGACAAGCTGGCCGCTGAGGGCATCGACTTCCGGCAATTCAATGTGGTCAATCCTGTGTGTTCGCCAAGCCGGGCCGCGGCCATGACGGGGCTTTGCCCTGCACGCTTCAGCATCCACCAGCACTTCGATAAGCCCTCAAGCAATGCGAAGCGCGGGATGCCCGACTGGCTGGACCCCAAAGCCCCTCTTCTTTCGCGCTTCCTCAAAAACGGCGGCTACCGAACCGGTCACTTCGGAAAGTGGCACCTGACGAACGCCGACTCCGCTGGGGCGCCTGCGGTTGCGGCTTACGCGTTCGACCGGGCCGGCGTCTTCAACGGCCCGCCGGATTATCCGGAGGAGCACGCCGGCGTGCGCGACACGGCGGAAAACACCGTGCGCTTCATCCGCGAGAGCAAGGGCCAGCCCTTCTTCGTGAATGTCTGGCTGCACGAACCCCACACGCCTCATTTGCCCTCGGAGAAATCGATGGAAAAATGGAAGCACCTCGACAAGCAAAAGCAGGTTTATGCGGCGGTCATCACGGACGCGGACAACGATGTCGGTAAAATTCTCGCAACGCTCCGCGAAACCGGCGCGGCGGAAAACACGCTGGTCATCTTCTCCAGCGACAACGGCCCGGAATCCACCGGCCCGGACAAGGGCGAGAACAGCGACCCGACAGTGAACATCAAGGGGTATGGGACGCATTACAGCGTCGGGGACACCGGCGGTCTGCGGGGACGCAAGCGCAGCCTCTTCGAGGGTGGTGTGCGCGTTCCTTTCATCGTCCGCTGGCCAGGACACGCTCCGGCGGACACCACCAACGACAAAACTGCCATCACCGCGGTGGACCTGCTGCCCACCCTTTGCGCCGCCGCAGGGGTGGAATTGCCCAAAGACTACCGAAGTGACGGTGAAAACCTGCTCCCCGCCTTCAACGGCGAACAAACGGTCCGCACGCGCCCCATTTTTTGGGAGTGGCGGGGCCACAACCAAGAACCCGACTGGTGGCCCGACCTCGCGGTGCGCGAAGGCGATTGGAAACTGCTAATGACCGACGACGGGAAGCGGGCCGAGCTATACCGGCTCGACCGTGACCGCGCCGAGGCGCTCGATGTTTCCGCCGAGCATCCTGAGGTTGTGGCGCGGCTGACCGCGTCGTTGCGCGGGTGGCAGGCGACATTCCCCACCGAACCCGAGCCGGACTGCATCAGCAAGGGGGCAAGGCGCTCTCCCGCACAAAAAGAAGTGACTGGCGGGAATGGCCGCGAATGAAAAACAAACTAAAAAACGACTCTCCAATGTTTTTTTCGCAACGATTCGCTTGATTCGCAGTTGAATAGAAAAGAATCCAGAAATTCGACCGAAGGGCGATTGCCGTTGGGGTAGTTTTTTCTGATTTGCTAACGAACGACTTAAGACTTATCCCCTTCACGGAGACACCCACCCCTTGCACTTCAAAAACCAAATCCAAATGAAAAAAACCGCAACCATTGCGATCGCCCTCACCGTGCTGGGCTCTGCCCTTTGCCATGCGGTTGACTCCCCGAGCCCCAAAACGAAATCCGAAAAAACCGGTGCTGCCAAGCGCGCTGTGCCGCCAGCTGGCAAGGAGTGGGTCATCGAAACCCAAGCGGATTGGGAGGCCAATGCCGAGTCGCAATCCGGCTTTGAATTCAAAGACGGGATGGCCGTGCCGACCGCCCCATCGGGCACGATTCGCAGCAAGATCAAGACATACGACCAAAAGCAATCCCCGCGCTCGCTGGTGGTGTCGCAATCCCCGGTGTGGGACAATTGGACGGCCGTCCCGAAAGTGGCTCCCGCCTCTCTCGGAGATGCCCCGGTTTTGCTGACCAAGGGCCCTGGGGACTATTGGATTTTCGGGCTGTATGGGAACAAAAACCTCGCGAAGGATTTTACTCCCATGGAAGCGAAGTTGAAGGGATTCGATATCCCTCTCCAAACAACGCAATGGCCGAACCAATTCAATGCGCCCGGCGGACTGAAGAAATCCCTCGGTGGTTACCATGCCTGGCAGAGCCGCGACATGGTGAACTGGGTTCACCACGGTCCGGTTGCAGAAAAGCGTTCGAGATGGATGACGACCGCGGAGTTCGTCGATGGGAAAGTCTATCTGTATTATGATTTCCCAAACGACCAAGACCCCCACTTGTATATCGACGAGGACCTCACGGACGGAAAGCCCGGCAAGGACATGGGGCTCGTTTTCAAAGATCCGTCCCACGGCTCGGATTGCGCAGTCATTCGGGATTTGGATGGGAAGTTCCACATGATCTCCGAGGACTGGAGCCCCATCAATGCCTCCAAGCACGCGTGGGATTCACCTCTGGCCAGCCACGCCGTCAGCGCGGATGGTCTTGGCAATTTCAAACTCTTGGAGCCGGCCGTCGATCAGCGCACCAAGCCGACCGGCAAAATGGCCAAACACTACCATCCGCATTGGACCAAAGAGGATCCCAAAAACTTCCCGATAAATGTGGCCGAGTATGAGGTTCACGAGCCCGAGCAAAACGCCTATGGCGATTGGGCGGCGATTTCGATCGGTGGGCAATATTATCTCTTCGCCGACTTCGAACCGGCGGGCGCTGCAAGTCAGAAGGACATGCAGATCGCACGGTTCACCTCCTCGGATATCAACAAGCCTTTCACCTTTTGCGGAAGCTTCGGTAGCGGCCATCCCGACCCCGATATTTGCTTCGCCGAGGGGCGATTCTACCTGATCAACCAGACGAGCAAGGATTACATCAGCTCTGGACCTTGGGTGGAACGCGTCGAGGCGCGGGTGGGGGTCGATACCGACAAG
>CAMBTP010000070.1 GCA_945870855.1 Prosthecobacter debontii | reverse complement strand
AGACCCTTCTCCATAGGGAGAATTTCACCGCCAAGAGCGCCAAGAAAGAAAAGTGAAGAATGCAAAAAACAATTCCTCCTTGGCGAACTTCTCTTCCTTGGCGGTTCAAATTCTTCCCATTCGGCAAGGCTGCAACCAGCTTACTTCGTTTTTCCATCACGAACCCAAAAAGCTGCGGATGAGAACCGCAGCAGTCAAAAGCCTCTGGCGGCATGGATATGCGCACGGACTTTTAGCAAATGGTCTATAACGTGCGTATGGATTTCCGTAGTGCAATCATCCCGCCAGTGCTGCTTCGACCGCTTTCTTCAGCTCCTCGCTGTCGGGTGCTGTCATCGACTCAAAACGGGCGACGGGCTTACCGTTTTTGTCGATGAGGATCTTTCCGAAGTTCCATTTCACATCGCCGGGAAACGCTCCGCCGGGGCCGGTAAGAGCCTTGTAAAGCTGGTGCTGACCCTCTCCTTTTACGGAAAGCTTGCCCATGATCGGGAAAGTGACGGCGTAGCTCGCCTTACAGAACGCTTGAATTTCCTCGATCGTGCCGGGCTCCTGACCGCCGAAGTCGTTACAGGGGAAAGCGAGGATCACGAGGCCGTCGGCCTGCTTTTCTTCATAGAGCTTCTGCAAGCCTTCGTATTGCTTGGTGAAGCCGCACTTCGAGGCCACGTTCACCAACAGCACGGCCTTGCCCTTGTAATCGGCAAGGGTGGCCTTTTTGCCGTCGGCCGTAGCGAAGGCGATCTGGGTGATATCGGCGGCGAAGGCGGAGGAGCACATGACGAGGGCGGGGATGACGATCCGGTGGAGCATGAAGGAACGCTACTCCCCTTTCGCGTGTCGGCAAGCGGGGATTCGGGGGGAATTACGCTGTCTTGACTACTCTGGCGGTATAGGTATTATACCTAGGTGGAATTTGAGTATGACTCGGCCAAAAGCGAATCCAACCGAACCAAGCATGGTATCGATTTTAGAACGGCGAAATCCCTCTGGCTCGATCCCAACCGGGTTGAGTTTGTCGCACGCTTTTCCGCCGAGCTCAGATATGGACTCATCGGATCGTCCGGAGGTAACCTCTGGGTGGCGATCTTCACCTTCCGCGAAGAAAAAACAAGAATCATATCCGTAAGAAGAGCCAGAGAAAATGAAAAAGAAACCTACCATAACCGCTGAGGAATTTGACCGCCGTTTCGACGAAGGTGAGGACATCACCCCTTTCATCGATAAATCATCGCTCCGCCGTCCCGGCCTGGAAGCGCGCCGCGTGAACGTGGACTTTCCCGAATGGATCATCGAGAAGCTGGACGTGCAGTCCATGCTGATCGGCGTGAGCAGGCAGTCGCTCATCAAGCTCTGGATTTCCGAAAGGGTTCAGCAGGAGCAGGAAAGACAACGCAGCCTGACAGGAGCGAGCGTATGACGACCGGCAAGCAGTGATTGACAAAGGATGCGGGGACGCTTGGCTTGTGGCGTGAGAGTTACGAGAGTGCCAGAAACCGGGGCGAAACGGACGATGCTGGATGCCGCCGAGAGGCTGGTCGCAGTGAAAGGCTTTGATTCCGTGTCGATCCGTGATGTGACGGGGGCCGCGAAGGTAAACGTCGCGGCAGTGAACTACCACTTCGGCAGCCGCGAGGGTTTGCTGGCGCTGGTTATGACGCATGTCCTCGAGCCGCTCTGTGCCGAGCGGATCGCACGGCTGGAGGCTACTGGGAAACAGGCTTCCGTGGATCAGGCGGTGGCCGCGTATGTGAACGCACTGGAACCCGCCGCCGTGCGAATCGGGATGGAGCGTTCTCTGTTTTACCGCCTCGCCGGACGCATTCTTTCCCTGCCGGACGAGGCGCTGCCGCCCGAGATGAAGGATGCCCGCCGCGAAACAACCCAGCGTTTCCTCGCAGCTCTAGGCAAGGATATTGCAGACGACTGGGCATTTTTCGAAGCAGGCCTCGCGCATTCCCTTGTGGTGGACGCCGAGTCGAAAAATATCAATGCCTTGATGACCCGCTGGATCTCGTTCGGTATCCGTGCTCTTGGAACCGCCGCGGGCAAGCCTAAGAACGATGCCCAGGGTTTGCTTTTTGAATTCTGAGCCACCTAGTATTCCGTTGCTCGATGGCGGTGACGCGCCGTTGTAGCAACCGGTAGCTGAACTACTGCGGAATCCGTAGTTTAAGGATATCCAAACATCCGATGCGCCCGCGGATGCGGATGATGTGGGTGCGGATCGTAGCTTCGCCTACGTTGAGTCTGAATGCGATCTCCTTCACGGTGAGGCCGTTGCGGAGATACTGAAGGACAGAGTTCTGGCGGGCGGTGAGATCGGAGGAATTGCTAGATACGGGGTCAACTTCAAGTTCGCAACCGACGCTATTAATGCCGTTATTTATGATTAGAGCGAGAGCCACGTCGATAGAGCATTTCTTCAAAGTCGCTAATTTCTCAGCATGACGCTGGAGCTTCTGGTGAATTGATAGCGGCGGGATACTGGTGGGCTTACCCAAGTAACTTTTCTTTAAATCCTGATTCAATGCGCACATATAATCTTCTATACCATCATTTCTACGTAAAAATATCAAGTCACAACTTGTAACTACATTAGTTACGATAGTTTCGACCAGAAAATGCACAGAGCGATTAGGACTCGTGCCGTAACTTACCGGGCGTTCTTCCGTCAAGAGATATTTTTGAGATATTTTTTTTGGGTAGTCCTAAATTTTTCCTGAACCTCTTACGCGAAGCGCATGGAGGGGCGGATCAAAAATCCGCCCTAAAGCGCCTTCCCCTCAATGGATGAAATTGGATTTCCGCTTGCCGCCATTTTCTTTACCGGCACCAGCCGGGCTCCATTCCATCTCCTTCGCATCTGCCCAGAGTTCCTCGAGGCCGTAAAATTCACGCATTTCCTCGTCCATCACATGCACCATGACATCGATGTAATCGAGCACCACCCAGCGGGAGTCCGCCTTGCCCTCCGAGTTGGCGGGCTTCGCGCCGGTATCATTTTCCACGATCCCTGCCACGTCCCGGATGATCGCGCGGAGGTGCGGCATCGAGGAACCGGAGCACACGATCATGTAATCCGTCAAATTCGATACTCCCCGCATATCCCATACCCGGATGTTCTCCGCCTGGATCTCCTCTGCCGCCTTCACACATGCCTTCGCTAATTCTTCTCCTTCAATCGCCATAAATCTATCTTTCGAAAACGGATGATAGTATGGCCGGAAGTCACTTGGCAACCCGCTTTGTGGATTGCTTGAAAGGCCGACACACTCCAACCTGACCTACACCCAAGGCCTGATAAATTGGATCAAGGTGTTATGGGCCGTTAAAAAGACCGTTTGAATCGGAGTATTTCTAGGTAGGGAGCAGATTATACAACGCGGCGGCGATTCGTCCGCTTGCATTCCGAAGATCTCTCTCCATTTTCTCCTCATGCCTTTCACAAAGAAGCCAAACACCGCCCTGCTCATCGTCGGGCACGGATCGACCGAGAACCCCGACTCCTCCACGCCATACTTCGACCACGCCGCCGAGATCCGGAGGCGCAACCTCTTCGCCGAGGTTCATGTCTGTTTCTGGAAAGAGGAGCCGTCCATGCGTGAAGCGCTGTTTATGATCGATGCCCCCGAGGTTTACATCGTGCCGGATTTCATCAGCGAGGGCTATTTCACCCAGGATGTCATCCCTCGCGAACTCCAACTCGACGGCCCGACCACCCACCGCGACGGGAAAACCCTGCACTACTGCCTGCCAGTCGGCGTTCATTCATCGATGACTGGCCTGATCCTAAAACGTGCCAAGGAAGTCGCTCCCGATGCCGATCCCGCCGATACGACACTGATCATCACCGGCCACGGCACAGGACTCAACCAGAACTCCACCAAAGCGATCAAGGATCAGGCAGATCTCATCGCCGCCTCGGGCGCGGGCTACGCCTTGGTGACAGACGCCTACATGGAAGAGCAGCCGTTCATCGCGGAGTGGGACAAGATGGCAGATACGAGCAACGTGGTGGTCGTTCCCTTTTTCATCTCCGACGGCCTGCACTCCTATCAAGACATTCCGGTGATGCTAGGTTTGGAAAAGGAAGTCGGCCCCGCTGCGAGCCAGACGGATGTGTTCCGGCAAAATCCGAATCACCTACGTGGCAAAAACCTCTACTACTCCTCCGCGATCGGCACCGAGCTTCTTATGGCCGACGTCATCCTCGACCAGATCAGTGATTTCGATTCAAAGCACAATCCCACCCCGCCCGCTCCGGTGGATTCGGAGACGCTGCCCATACTTCTGAAAAAACTGATCCGCTCTGGCATCCGTCAGATCGGACAGATCGAGCTCAAGCGCGACCTCTGTGAGTTTACGTATGCCCTCCATCATATCGACGACGAGGATTTAGCCACCCAACCTGCTTATGGTGGGCTCGAACATTTTCACGGCCCGGATATGGCGCGGGATATTTCCACCTACGCGGAGGACGGCGAATACCGTTTCACAAAGGGCATGATCAACCTCAAGCGCGGCTGGATTATGACCCTCGACGACGAAGTCGATCTACTGCACGCGCTCGATCATTTCTACCCCGCCTGCACCGCCCTTTTCATCCGGCATCAGGAAGGTGAACTGCCCGTGGAAAATCTGCGGGAAAAACTCGCTCGTCAGACGGGAATGTATCGCTTCGCCCGCTCGATCAGCGATGCGGGAGCACAAGAGCTCATCCAGAAGGTCTGCGGCCCGGCTCACAACTGCGCAAAAAAAATTCTATGGAAACTCGATGGAAACACCCCGCTGGATGACAGCGAGGCATCGCGTTTCAATGGAATTGCCGGCAATGCAGCCGAAAACGAGGCGATCCCTTTGGTGTGCCGTGAGGCATGCAACCACTTCGTCGCAGAATGTCGGAAGGCAGCGAAGGCGGAGTTCGATGCGAAGGCAACCGCGCCCACGTAATTTTACTCTGGATGCGCGTTGCTTCATCGCGGATACTCGCCACACATGCAAAGCATCGAGACCCTTATCAAAAACAACGCCATCTGGGCTGATAGCATGCGCCAGAGCGATCCGAATTATTTCACCCGCTTGGCTCAACAGCAGAACCCGCGCTATTTCTGGATCGGCTGCTCCGACTCACGCGTCCCCGCGAACCAGATCACCGGCCTGCCCCCCGGCGAAGTGTTCGTCCACCGCAACGTTGCCAACGTCGTACAGGAAACCGATTTCAATGTCCTCGCTGTCCTCCAATACGCCGTGGATGTCCTGAAAGTTACCGATGTAATCGTCTGCGGGCACTATGGCTGCGGCGGTGTCAAAGCGGCGCTGGAAAATTTCCGCCACGGCATCATCGATAACTGGCTCGCGCCGATCCGCTCTCTCACAAGAGTCCATAAAGATGAACTCGCCTTACTCGAAGACGGATCGAAGTTCGACCGGCTTTGCGAACTCAACGTGCTTTCACAAGCGAGGCACGTGGCACGCACGACCATCGTCGAGGACGCTTGGGAGCGCGGGCAGGAACTCGCCATCCACTCGTGGATCTACCGCCTCGACCAAGGAATACTGACACCCCTGCGCGATCCGATCAGTTGCTCAAAAGATAACGAAATTTGATTTTCAAGGGGTGAAAATCGATACGGTATCTGAACCAACTACGCCAACAGTGTAAGCAACCTCTCCGCGCAAGCCCGCGCGAACAACGGATTATTGATCTCTCCGTCGTATATCCTGACAGTAACATTCGCATGTTTCTCAATCGCTTCAAATAACGCGGCATCCGCAGCGGGATCGTGAAAAGGCTGGCCCTCAGCGCTTATGACGCTGATCGCTTTTTCAGGAATCAGGATCTCGCAGAGTCCTTCGGCACAGGCATTTGCTTTTTCCGCAATAATGCGACCCAACTCTGCGCATTCCTCTGGTGTCGTGCGCATCAGGGTGACCTGCGGGTTATGAATATAAAAGTTACGACCCTCGTATTTCGCAGGGACAGAGGCTCTCTCGCCGAAGTTCACCATATCGAGGCAACCGGGGACGATGACTACCGGAATACCTGCCCTCGCCGCCGCGTCCATGCGGGTGGGGCCAGCATTTAGCGTGCCGCCGCAAAGCTCGTCCGCCCATTCGGTGGTGGTGATGTCGAGAACACCCACCGCCACGCCGCTTTCGATGACGGCTTCCATTGATTTACCGCCCGCGCCGGTGGCAGCAAAGATGAGCACTTCATAGCCGTTTTCCTCAAGAACTCGCTTCGCCTCGGTGACGCAAGCGGTGGTATTGCCGAACATCGATGCGACGATGATCGGCCTACTGCTGGTGGGCGGGATTTCTACCTCAACCATGCCGCAGATGGCTCCCGCCGCGCGGGCGAAGATGGTTTCGGAAAGGCGGTTCAGTCCGGCTACATCGGCGATACTCGGCATCATAGTGATGTCGCTGGTGCCAAGGTAGTGGGCGGTATTGCCTGCTGCGAGGGTGGAGACCATCAGCTTCGGAAAACCAATAGGCAGGGCCCGCATCGCGGCTGTGGCAATCGCCGTGCCTCCGCCGCCACCTAAAGATATGACACCGTCGATTTGTCCTGCCTTATGAAGCATGGAAATCAGCTTCGGCGCTGCCTGCGACATGGCGGTAACGCACTCTCCTCTGTCTTGCCGGGACATGATTTCCTCAAGATCCAAGCCGTCTGCGGCCGCCACTTCATAGCGCGAGACATCCGGCCTGACTGTCGGCTCCGAGCCAGTGCCGACATCAATGAGGAGTGGGCGGTGGCCTCGATTACGGATCAGCTCAGCAACATAAGCGTGCTCTTCGCCTTTCGAATCGAGGGTTCCAAGCACAGCTATAGTTTTCATTTAGCGTTTGATAGGTATGGCTTTGAATTCGCGCGTGAGTGCTTCGAGAGATTTCTCCACGCTCATCCGCTCAAGGGAGGATGCACCGACAAAGCCGACGCAATCCGTGGCCTGGATCACGCGATCTGCGTCCTCCGGCGTATTGATAGGGCCACCATGGCAGAGGAAAAAGATATCCTTCCGGACGGTCTTCGCCGCATCGATGATATCCTGCGTGCGCTTGATCGTTTCATCCCAGCTCACCACCGCATCGCGCACACCGATGGAGCCGCCGACGGTAGTGCCGACGTGGGCGATGATCGCATCCGCTCCATTCTCCGCCATCCGCTTTGCCTCCTCTGGCGAGCCAACATAGACGATGGAAAACATATCCATGCGCCGCGCGAGGCCGATCATCTCGAACTCTTTCTCCACGCTCATTCCCGTTTCCTCAAGCACACCGCGGAAGTGACCGTCGATGATTGTGTGGGTGGGAAAATTATTCACCCCGGAGAAACCCATATCCTTCACCTTACCGAGCCAGTGCCACATGCGGCGGCGGGGATCGGTGGCGTGTACTCCGCAGATCACGGGGATTTCCTGAACCACTGGCAGCACCTCATACTCGCCGATTTCCATGGCGATCGCATTCGCGTCGCCGTAAGCCATAAGACCCGCCGTGGAACCGTGGCCCATCATGCGGAAGCGCCCGCTATTGTAGATAATGATGAGGTCAGCTCCACCTTTCTCGATAAACTTCGCGCAGATCCCCGCGCCAGCTCCGGCCACGATAATCGCCGTCCCTTTCGAGAGCGTATCATTCAATCGTTCGACGACTTCCTCCCTTGTGTAGGGATTTCCTTTTCCTGTCCATTGGTTTGGCATGTGGAAAAATTGGACGATTTATCCCACCGCGACAAGCTGGGATCTTCCACATGCGCATATCTCAAATGCACATCCCGCAGCTCCGATCCTGCCGCCCTCCGGCGGAAGGGAGAAAATCACGCATTCCCCAGCTCCCGATCCGGCTCAAGGCCGTAGCCCTCGATCTCCAGCCTGTCGGGGAAACATTTGACCACCGCATACGCGGTATCCTTTTCGGTCTCCACCATTCCCTTGAAATTCACGTAATGGCAATTACTATGAAGGCCGTAGTTTCCCTTGTGGTTGTGGCCGTTCATATAGGCGACAACATTCGTGTATTTCCCGAAAAGGGCGACGATTTGCTCGGCGTTCCAGAGGTTGTGCGGATCGGCGGCAGGGATGAGCGGGTAGTGGCAAAAAACGATCACGCGCTGCCCTGCTGCTTGCGCGGCCTCCAGCTCGGCGGTGATCCACTCCATCTGCACCTCACCGATACCGGCGTTGTAAACCTGTGCATTAGGCAGCTTCGCCTCCCTACCCTTTTCCAAAATCGCCTCTGCCTCCGCCGTGCGAGCATCCCCGGCGGGATGACGCCAGACGCCGGTGTCCGTGCCGTCGAGAAACAGGAAACGCCATGATTTACATGTCACGGCGTAATACGGTTTCTTCAGACCCATCGCACCGAGCACCTTGCCCTTATCCTCATCAGCGACCTCAAAGTCATGGTTTCCGCAGACCGGGAAATGGGTTGCTTTGAGCTTCGCGTAGAGCGGCATCACGGCGGCGAAACTCTCGAAATCCCGATCGATCAGATCGCCGAGCGTGGCCACGAATTCCAACGGGCGCATGTTCAGGTCAGCCACCGCGTCGGCAAGCTTCACCAGAGAGTTCCGGTAAAAGCGCCCCCACTGCGGTTCGGCGTCCGCATACTGTGGATCGGCGATGACCCCGAAGGTGAGCTCCGGCTCGGTGGCTAGAGCGGCTGTGGCTTTCCCGGCAAAAGCCAGCGGCAAGGTGATCTTGAGAAAATTCCTGCGTAGCATGTCCAAAAGCTATCCGTTGTAGGCGGCGGGGAAAGCCAAATGATCCGCGCCAAAGGTGACGTATTCGTGCCATCGCACGGTAGAAAGTTGACACGTCGCAGCTCGCCGCGCATCGATTAGTCCAGCGCGTTGAAGAACCTCCTCCGTCACCTGTTCCTAATCTTTGGCTGCCTCCATCTGGTCGGCGGCCCCTACGCGATCCTACAGGTTTACGCATGGACGAACATGCTGGTCAGCTACTCGCAGGAAAGTACTCTCACGCAAGCCGTCAGCGACACCTTCTCCGGAGAGAAACCCTGCCACCTCTGCGATAAAATCGCCGAGGTGAAATCCAAGGAACCGGTTGAGGAAAACCAGAAAGCCCCCCTACCGCCGTCTGCTTCGAAACTTTTCAACGATCTTTTCCCGCCGACCATCGCCACTCTGGTAGATCCGTTTTCCACCCCTTTCCCGCAGCCCGCTTTCCTGATAGAGTTCGCCCACGCTCGATACCGCCCATTGGGTGTTGTTGGTGATGAAAGCCATGACGACTTCCTTGCCGTCAACCTCGACGAGCATTTCCACGCGTCGGAATATTTCGGGATACTGGCCGCGGCTTTTCGCCCCTTTGAGCAGGATGAGGTCGTCGCGCAGGATTTTTCCGGCGGGCTTAGCCTGGAGCTTTTTCCTGACGGTGTAGGCCATGTTATCCTTGGCGCGGGAGAGGGTGTTGCGCGGCGGGGCGGTAGTGCTTGAAGATGATGGAGGCCGAGTTGCCCGCCTCGAGCGCCACTTGATCGGCACTCTGGACGATGGCGATGCGGTAACTGATGAATGAATCCCGAAACTCGCCGGATTCGTTTCCGCCCTCAACGTCATCCCCTTCGTCGATCCAGCCATCGGGGTGCTCGTGTTCGCCGCCGCCTCCATCCTCAAGGACACGGTGAACCGCATCGGCGACCTGATGGACGACGGGTTGCCGAACTCCAGCTTCAAGGGCTGAGCGGCACGGTGCCATTGCGGGAGATTGCACAGAGGCACCTGAAAGAGCCATTGGGTCGGACCGGAGGCAGGGAAGAAGGGGGGTGGTGGTTGAGCTCATCCGGCCTCACACGGTCGTCCACATCACCGCCCGCACCGACACTTGGACGAGCAGAACGCTAGACTGTATGAAGGAGCAGACCGGTTGGCGTCCCCAGGATGCGTGCTTCGCGCCGAAGGGCTGGTGCAATCCTCCGGCGATCAAGGAGCACCTGCTCAAGAAGGACGTGTTCCCAATTCATGGCGATGACGTCCGCTACATCGCGATCGAAAGCAACCCACGGACTCGCGATATGTATGCGAAGTTTTCCATCCCGTGCTTCTGGGTGTCGCCTGAAGGGACCAGCCTGACCGAAGGCACGCGGATCTTCAAACGCCTACCGCGTTGACATCCGACACGCGGGCATGAATGAAGCCCAACGTGATGTAGTCGTTCCCCGCGGAGCTTGGCAGTTCGATCATGAAGTGACCGCCGTGTTCGACGACATGCTCCAACGGAGCATTCCGCAATACAACGCGATGCGGATGGTGACCTACGAGGTAGGACGGAGCTTCGTGCAACCCGGCACCGCCATCATCGACATGGGATGTTCCCGCGGTCAGGCGCTACTTCCTTTCGTTTCCAACTTCGGCGCGGCCAACGATTACATCGGCCTGGAGATCAGCGAACCGATGATCGAGGTGGCACGCCAGAACTTAAACTACCACCCGCACGGCAAACGCATCAGCATTCAGTCTTCCGGCCTGTGTCGCAAAGCCCACAGAATGGCCCTTGGACCGCATGACGCCCCCCAGCGCGACGAATATGGGCGGACTCCGCTATAGGCGCCCAAATTCGAATCCCTCGCCACTTAATTCTTGATCTTTAACCCATGATCTCCTAGTTGATTCACGTAACCTGCCACCATAGTCTGCTAGCTCTTCGGTTCCTAGATTTTCGGGTTCGCTCAACATTACTGATTAAAAACATGAATATCGCTCATATACTGCGGTCAATCGAGACGATCGCATTTCGGTTCCTGATTTTGGCGATCGGCCTGCTAATGGTCGGGGTTCAGCCACTGATTGCGGCAGGTTTGAACCACGATGCGGCCACCGTTCGCAGCGTGGCGCTCGTTGATTCGACTTTGCTGGCTAGCATTCCCCGGGAGGAGTTCGTCGGCTCGCGAGTCATCCCGATCGACGGCAACCGCGATGTGATCGAGCAGATCACGGTAGCACTCGATGGGCAGACCGATATCGATGTCGTCCGGGTTCTCTCACACGGTGAGTATGGTGCGCTGTGCTTTGGTACCCAAAAGATCGACGCGGCCATGCTTGATGCGCGGTCCAGACAGATTTCCGACTGGAAAAACTCTCTGTCCGCCAATGCGGAGATTCTCCTCTACGGATGCAGTGTGGCTGGGACGAATCAGGGAAAGTTGTTTGTCAATCGGCTGGCGTCGCTGACCGATGCGAATGTTGCAGCAAGCACGAACCCCACGGGACGGGGCGGGAATACGATTCTCGAATACGCGGTTGGCCTCCCGGCAGCTGGCTTGATGGCAAGTCAGGCGGAATACGAGCGTGCCGGCATCCAGTTGGGGTGGACGACTTGGAATCACCGCCTCACCTTCAATGGCAACAACCAGGATGGCACCGCGAATGTGACGCTGATGTTCGATGTGGATGGCGACTACCATTACGGGGACGGCACTCCCAATGGCCGG
>CAMBTP010000069.1 GCA_945870855.1 Prosthecobacter debontii | reverse complement strand
TGATCTTCGTAAGTGGCGGATGCACCGTAGAAGCCGATCATGGTATCCCAGCTCCATCCGGGGCCGGAGGCGAGGACGGGGTTGAGAACACCGGAGGCATCCGCGTATTTTCCGAGGGTAAAGAATACGAGCGCGCGGTATTCGTGCAGCGTCACATCGGACGGAGTGAAGGCGAGGGCTTCATCGACGGCTTTTGATGCGGTGAGGTAGTCGCCTTTTCTGAAAGCCACGCGGGAACGCTCCAGAGCTTCGTTGGATTTCGTTTCGGCAAGTTTCGTGGAGGCTTCATCGCCGGGAGGATGCGCGGCGGCGGCCACGGAAACAGGCTGCGCATAGGTGATGTAAGTGTTCTGCACGGGAGGTGCCGGATATGGGTTCTTATAGGTATGGTAGCCCATGTCATAAATCATGTTGCCGAGGCTCCAGACCGCAATGCCCCACATGAAGCCGGAGGCAAAATCATCGTTGCTACTATACCACCAGTGGTGGTTGTAGTAGCTACTGTTCCATCCGTAGCCCCAGTGGCCGTGATGCCAAGTGTGGCAATGATCGGCACCCCACCACGGGTTCGCGCCCCAGTAGTTAGGACGATAGGAAAAGTTGTTGTTCACCTGAAAACGGCGGTCGATGTTGATGTTCACGTTGTTGCCGATATTCACGTTGTTGCCCCAGATGCTGTTGTTTCCGCCCCACTTGTTATTGTCCCAGTCGCGAGTCTTGGCGGGCAGAGTGCTCGGGCGGTTGAGTCCGACGTTGCGGCGACCGACGTTGACTTGGTCGATGTGGATATTGTTGCGGTCAATGTTCGTGCGGTCTCCGGGCAGCTTGTTGGCAGGCCGGTTCGGATACGTGACCATGCCGGGAAGCGTGGTCGGCTTGTTGCCATCCGGGCGATTGAAAGATGGCCGCGTATCCGGACGGTTCATTTGTGGGCGATCATTAGGAAGTTTGCCCGGCAATGGTAAGGGTCTAGTCTCGGGACGATTGGTCAGGAGCCTATCCGGCAATTGGGCGGGCCTGGTTGCGGGACGGGTGACAGGTTTTTGCAAAGAAGGTTTCTGAATCTGAGGACGCTCAACCGGTCTGGCCTCCGGTCGCAGAGCTGGGCGTGCTTCAGGACGCTGGATTTTCGATCCGGTCATCGGGGATCGGCGGTCTCCACCTCCTGAGCGATTCTGGCTCGCCGCCTGAACACGCTCCTCGCCGTTACCACCGCCGCGCTCACCGCGGGCATCGACTTCCGGGATGATTAGAAAGGTCCCCAGCAGTGCTGTAGTGATTATGGAAAATGGTTTCATGGTCGTAGTGATTAGGATTTCAGTTCGTTTCTGCTGCTTCAGGTGGCTGGCGGACGAGCCGCATTTTGTTGGCGGGCTGTTTTGCGCCTGCAATGACACGTTGGCTTGCATCCCATTGGATGACATCTTCGCCTTCGGGGGTGATTTTCTGCATGGTGCTGAACGTTTCGCCATCGGCCGTGGTTCCTTCGGCACGAATCAACCATCCCGTTTCAGACGGAGTCCAAACGCCTTCAATGACGCCTCCCTCGGAATCAAACATCCAGGAGACGATGGAATTTTTAGCGGCGTTCCATCCAATGCGAATCGTGCCGGTCTGTGGCTCGGCATCCGCGGTGGTGGTCAGCATTTCACCAGAGAGAAATTTTTCAGAAACATCCCAACCGATTGCTAGATCGAGGCGAACCCCGTCGGCAGTGGTGCTTGTCCATTCACCGATCAGCGCGGCGGAGAGAGCGGCAAGTTGTCCGGCGGCATCAGTGACATCACGTAGGGTGCGGCTGCTTGCGATCAGCCATGCGCCTTCGGCGTTTTTAGCAAGAACCGCCGTGTATGCGATTGATCGTGGGATAGTGACTTTCCCGGGCGGGGTGAAGTGCGCCCTGCCATCCTCAATGGCGATGTCCGGAGTGACGAGACGGACGGATGAAACCTCGATGGCGATCGAAGATGCGTATTCATCCACAAGCACGTCAGAATAGTGAGCTTCGATCTCTGCGCGGCTACTGGTGATTTTCTCACCGGAAAGATCTGTTAGTTCCCCATCCTCAGTGAAGAGCTTAGCGATGGCGGCGGCATCCTTTTTGTTGTATGCGTTGACGAAATTGCTGGCAGCCTTATGCAAGCCTGCGATGTCAGGGGTCGTTTCATCGGCATACAAGACCGGGGTATAGAGCACCAAGGCGAGGCAGGCAGTTAAAATTACGTGCTGTTTCATTGGATAGGTGGTTTAGGGTGTTGATTCAGGAGTGAGTCATGGCGCTACGGGTTTCGGAAGAGCAGCGAGCAACTCCCCCGAGCCGGCCCCCCACTTTGTCACGCATTTGAAGAGCTTGGTAACAGGGACGTTGATGGGATGTACCCTATCGTGCGCAATGATCAGGATGGAACCTGCCGCAGGCGTGGGAGCGGAGGGTATGAATACGGTGCAAAGCTCGCCTTCATGACGCTCGATAATGAAGCAAGGTGCAAGAGCTTCCTCGATTTCGACGAGCGCGGGTTCGAAGCCCTTCCTGTCCTCAAGATCGCCGATCTGACTAGCGAGGCCGCGTATCGTCGTGTAGCCGGGAATTTTCTCCAGAACCGCTTTCTCCGCCGCATTTTTCATATTGAGACCGATCGCCGACTGAATGAGCGCGCCTACGATGAAGCAGATCAGCAGCAGCACGACGACCGCGATGAGTAGCGGGTGTATGATGTTATTAGGAAGAGCGGCACTGATCGGCTTAACTACGACTTCCAGCTTGAACAGCATTTTCAGCAGAAGCAGGACAGCGAGCCAAGCTGGCAGCACGACAAGCGCGCCAGCGATCAGGGCGGTTTTGAGAAATTTAACTGGTGCTGACATCGTTACGGACTAGGGAGTTGGTGCCGTTAATGGAGTCACACAACGGAAACCCAAGTGATTGCTTGCGGTGCTGACCTCGCCCTTGCCGCGGGTGCCGGTCATGTAGCGCGTGCAGTATTTAATGGTGCAGAGAAATGATCCGCCGCGGTGGATGCGCTTCTTTTCAGAAGGCTCGGCAGGGTCGTAGGGCGTTGACGGGCCTTGTGGATTGCGGGTGACGCCGCCGGCGAGTTTTTGGCGTGCATAGGTGTCCACCCGATACCAATCGCTGCAGCATTCCCAGACATTTCCGGCCATGTCGTAAAGTCCATAGGGATTGGGCGGATATTGCTTGGGCGGTGCAATGCCTTTAAAGCCGTCTTCTCCAGTGTCGCCGTTCTCAACCGGAAACTTACCTTGATAGATGTTTGCCTGAAACTTTCCATCGACCTTCAATTCGTTTCCCCAGGTGTAGCGCTCTCCGGTTTTGCCGCCTCGCGCAGCGAATTCCCATTCAGCTTCTGTCGGCAAGCGCTTGCCTGCCCATTTCGCATAAGCTTCGGCATCCGCATGGGCGACTTGGACGACAGGATAATGATCGCGACCCACAATGTCGCTCTCGGGACCGGTTGGGTGCCGCCAGTTCGCATCCAGCACGTAGCTCCACCATTGAAGGTGCTTGTCGAGTTTGACAGGATGCGGTGTGGGCGCGAACACCGTGGAGCCAGCCACAAGATTCTCCGGTGGCGCGGTTGGGAATTCCTCCTGCGTCGGCACTTTCTCGGCGATGGTGACGTATCCGGTTGCATCCACAAATTTTTTAAACTGGGCGTTTGTCACTTCCGTGGCATCCATCCAGAAGGCATCCACATACACCCTGTGGATCGGCGTAGCGTCTCGGGTCACGCCAGGTAGATCGCACACCCCTTCGCAGGCCTTGTCGCTGCCCATCGAGAACTCGCCCCCGGGGATCCAAACCATCCCTTCCGGCGCGGACGTTGGTGCAGGAATCTTATTCGGTATGGTCGGCTCGAAGGCTGATTGAGCGGCAGATGGCATGGCGCTCCAAAGCAACGCGCAAAGGATTCCGGTGATGGCTGGAGCGTATGATTTCATCTGTCTTGGGGAAACAATGAAGAATCAGAAGCGGAAGGTCATTCCAATCGCCGGGCCGTGCGCGACGGTATCGACCAGAAAGCCGCCGTCCAAGTAATCCACGCCCAGTCCCCGGTAGCCGACGAGCGTGGAGATATTATCGCTGAAGCGATAGCCAAGAGCGGTGTTTGCCTGCCAGATCAGATCCGAATTCACACCGAAACCACCGATGTCGCCGCCCGCCTGAAGAAACCAGCGGTCGTTGATTTCCCAGAAACCATGCATGCCGATGACCGGATCGATCCATGATTTACTGCCAACCACATTGAGCGTTGGAGCCGCGCCAGTGAGGGCGATATCTGTGGAGAGATAGCTATAGCGCGCTCCGACGAACGCGGTGAGCTTGGCGTTATCTTCGCTGATGACTTGGTAACCTGCGTGGACGCGGCCGAAAAACTGGTCGAAATCGACGGTCGCATTGGTGAAGGGGGCGGCAGCTACTGGCAAAGCGCCACCGGAGGAGAAAGCGCCGTAGATACCATCGAAGCCAAAGACCCAGCGATCATATCCGGCCTCGGCGGCAAGCATGAAGGCCATTTCGAGATCTTCCAGAGTGTCTTTGAACGAAATGTCCACGGGTGCGACGTTCCCAGCCACTCCCATATCACCTTCAGTGGCGGTAACCCAGCCATAAGGGGTGATCGTAAGCCACCAGGAGGAATCTTGTTTGTTGACTTGAATTTCCGCGGTTTCGACGGGCGGAGTTCCGGCGAAAGCGGGGGAGGCAGCGATTGCGAGTATGAAGAATGCGAGTTTCGTTTTCATGGTTCAGTTTTGAGAAATGATCAGTTGGTTAGCTTTTAGGAAAAAGGAAGGTCATGCCGAAGCGCAAGCCCCACTCGGGGCCACCGGTGGGCGTCTCGACGTAGTAACGGGCGCCGACGAAGGCCTGCACCGGCTGGTCGCCGATTTTGAAAAGCTGGCTAACCACGAAGTTCACGGGAACGATCCATTGATCGTTGTGCCAATCGTAGGTGGTTTCCGTATTGAGGGTGAAGGTGGTCTTGGTGGGCGTGATATAGGAAACGAAGGGCTGGAGGAAGGTGGCGTTGACCGCGCCGCGGCTGTCATCGCCCGCGAAGTCCCAGATATGGTTGGCGAGTGCGCCGTAAGTCCATGCCCCCTCTTGTTTCAGGACTACCGCAGTAGGGCCGATACCCCATTTCTCGCCACCTAACAGATCATCTGTGGCGCTGGGAATGAGAAACGCCGGGCCGACACCCCAGATCGGGGAACTCTCCTTCGGTGAGAAAAAGAAACTCTGGACGATGTCACCTAGGCCGGATGCATCAAGCGCATCGCCGGCAGGAGCGAGACCTTCCTGATCGATGACGGGAAGGATCGTGCGCGAGATCACGTTCCAATCCTCACTGATGCTGAAAGGAATCACCGGCTGGATATTGGTGCGCCAGATGGTGCCGTCGCCCGGGCCGACACCGAAGTCTAGATTGCTCTGGATCGGAACGCTGATGAGATCGGCGATCGGATTTGCAAGCTTCTGAGCAAGGTCGGCATCCTGCGCTTGAAGCGCGGTGGTGGCGATAGCAAGAAGGGTGATCGTTGTTTTCAATGGAATATTTTTGTTAGAGATTTACCTGAGCTCGATGATGAACTTGTCGATGCCGTAGTTGGTGGATAGCCCCGCGGTTTTGCCGGTGAGGTAGATGACCGTGCCTTTGTCGTTCGCGAGCCTCTCATGCATCTTGCCGTTGAGCAGAGTCAAACCGCTGCGCGCTCCGGTATAGGTGCCGGGAAAAGCGGACAGTGATTTGAGATGATAGACCTTGCCGGTGGCGTGGATCGTTTGGGCACCGAGACCGCCTACGCCAATTGATTTGATCGAGATCGGGTGGCTGCGTCCCTGATAACGAAGGGTGCCGCCGCCGCTGGCTGCGGAGCCGTAGTACGAAGCCTGAGCGATGTCCACGCTAACAGTTGCGTCCGGCGGGCCGCTGGGTGCCGTGGGGTCGTTGGACATCTTGGTGGCGCAGCTTGCCAGAAGCAGGGCGGCGAGGGCGGTGGTCAGTTTTGTTTTCATGGATTGGTTTGGTGAGTATTTTACAGAAGGTAGCGAAGGCAGCGAAGGTGGAGGTGGTTTGGGATCATTTTTTGTCGGGTGGAAAAATGGTTTTCCAGTCGTCTTTCATGCTGGTGACCGTCCAACTCTTGGCCTTGGCTTCATCGAGGCCTTTGTCGAGCTTGCCGATGTGGCTTACTCGGTCGTAGGCCCACTCGCGCTCGGCGTCGGTGTGGTGGATATAGAGGCAAAAACTTGGGCGGGTGTTGGCGGCGGTCCACTGGAGCATCTGTAGGTCGCCGTCTGAATTGCCAGCGGCGAAGATGGGGCGGCGGCCGATGTGGCGCTGAATGCCGACCGGCTTGCCGTCCTTGTCGTCGTTGTGGGCGATTTCCGGCAGTTTGATGAGGACGGGTTTGCCATCGCGGAGTTCATACTTTAGTCCGCCGCTGCTGCCTATGACCTGCTCGGGCGGAATGCAGTAGGCTTTCTCCACCCAAGGGCGCATGAACTCGATGCCGCCGCCGGAGACGATGAAGGTTTTGAAACCGTTGGCGCGAAGGTAGGCGAGCAATTCCAGCATCGGCTGATAGACCATTTCGGTGTAAAGCTTGTCCGTCGTCGGATGCTTAGCGGTGGTGATCCAGTCGGTGACGGCCTTTTCAAATTCCTCCGTGGTCAGGCGCGCGTGGGTGGCCATGACCATCTCGAGCAGGGCGTGTTCGCCGCCGGCAAGCGCTGCTTTCATATCGCCCTTGAGCACGGAAGCGAAGGGTTCTTTTTCCATCCATTCCGGGTGCTGGGGCGCGAGGGCCTTGATGCGGTCGAACACAAAGAAGGCTTGGAAATACATCGGCTGCTCCGCCCAGAGGCAGCCGTCGTTGTCGAAAACCGCGATGCGTTCTGGCACGGGGACAAAGTCAGGCGTGCCTTCCTTGGTGACCTTTTCGACGAAGGAAATGATCGCCTTTTTCGACGCGCCCTCGTTCCACGAAGGGAGTGAATCGGCGGCGCTGGCGGAGTTGATCCAAGCCAGGCTGGCGATAAGGGTGGCGAGTAGTCTTCTCACTTCACAAGGTAGTTAAGGGATGTGTTGGCATCACTTGACGCGCTCGATATCGCCAGGCTTCCAAGTCCGGTCGATAGCGGCTTGGGTGGGGCCGTAGAGGCGGATGATGGCAAAGTAGCCCTTCCCCGGGACGGTCCCGAGCCAGTTACCTTCCTTGCCCTCGGGAGCTTTCGGTCCAAGGAAAAGTTCGGTGCTGCCATCGGGATTCAGCGCGGGTTTGTCGCGGGAACCGAGCGAGGGAAACGACTGGCCGTTGGCGAGGCCGGAGGCGTTTTCGGCTTCGTAAAGCGTGACCGACCAAAAGTTTGCTGCCGGAATATTGGCAGGCAGACTGAGCTTGTAGTTGCTGCCGCCGGAGAGGGGCGTGCCTGCGCCATCGGTGAAGGCGATCATGTAAGCCGCTCCCTTGCCGGGGATTTTCGACAACATGCCGGGGCTGACGGAATAATAGTTGGTGAAAAACCAGATCCGCGCATCGAGGTCGAGGTAGCCACCGGCGGTATTTTTCCAGGACAGATCGAGGTTCTTGAGCGGTCCGGGAGGGGCGATGTTGTCCAACGGGTTGATCCACTGGCGGTCCGGATAGAGTTTCAGCGAGCCGGCGGCACTCGCGGTCTGGAAGCCGATGACGCGGCTCATTTTATAGGCGGTTTTCGCGGCGCGGTCGAAAATGCCGCGGGTCTTTTCCTCCGGCGTGAAGGGTTGGCCTTTGATGATGCCGATGGAGGCTAGCAATCCTATCGAATCGGACTCAGCCAGATGGGAGCCCTCGCTATCAACGAGCTTTTTGAGGTCATCGAAGACGCTGCCATCGCTTACGGGAAGCAAGTTGGCCGGGACGCCGGAGGCATCGGGGAACACCATCGGCTTGGCCTCGCCGTTGAAAGGGTGGATTTTCACCTTCTCCACATGCGCCACGGCGGGGGCGAGGTTCTTCGGGTCTTCATAAAAGCCGCGCAGGAAAACGAAGACGTTGTTGGTGCCGGAGCGATAGACAAAATAGCCCTCGGGTATCGGCCCGTCGTAGCCGGGTGGAAGAATGAGGAACTTGCCGCCTTTCCCCGCATCGGGTCCGGGCAGACCGACGTCGCCCGCAAACTTGCCGCCATCGACCGGGATCGGACGCTGCCAGAAATCCAGCAGGATGCCCTGAAGTCCGGGAGGCGCATCGAGGACCATCGGGCCGTCCTTGCCGAGGTCCAGATAGCTCATGGCGTAGAGCACATCGGAGTTCGGGGTGGTCACGAGCGTTTTGGCATCGAGGCGTTTTTTCCAGATGGGCAGAATGTGGTAACCCGCACCGAAGACTTTCTCGGAGCCGTTCTTCATGCCGAGCGTGTTGATGAGCGGCAAGGCCCAGAGGTAGGTCTGTGTGGCCCGCTGGAAAAGTAGTTCATCGCGTAGCAATGCGGCGGAGTCCGCAGTGGGGCGGTTTTCTTCAAAGGGTGTGTCGGCCAGCGCGTCGAAGCGTGACGTTTGCGCTTGGGTCAAGCTGGTGGTGAGAACTAATGAGCAGGCGACAGTGATGGTGAGAACAGTTTTCATTTCCATGACTTTTGTTAAGGTTATTTCAACACCTTGATATCTGGCAGCACCCAAGAACGGTCGAAGTAGGGTTGGGTGGGGCCGTAGAGACGGAAGTAGGTGAACCAACCTTTGTCGGGAAGGGTCTGAATCCAGTTACTTTCCGGCTTTCCGACCGGTGCCTGCGGGCCAAAGTAAAGGTCCACGGAACCATCGTCGTTTTTCACGATCTTGTCGCGCGACGAACGGTCTGGCTGCACGCCGGTGTCCACAAAGCAGCGCGTTTCGTTGTCATAGACGGTGAAGGACCAGAACTGCGCCACGGGCGCATCGGGCGGGACGTGCAGGGTGTAGTTCTTGCTGCCGTCGAGCCAGTGGCCGTCCGTGTCCTTGGATGACTCGAGGTAAACCTGCCCGAAGCCCACGGTCCGGCCCATCATGCCGACGGAAACGCCGACCGCTTCATAGAACCAGGAGGCGCGTTCGTCGATCTCCGTGTAATGCGGGGCTTCCTGATTCGTCTCCTTGAGGAACAGGGAGATCTCCCACTTTTTGCCAGGCCAGACGGTCACGCCTTTGAAACGCTTTTCAAAACCAATCGTGCGCGCCATCAGTTCGCCTACCTGGGCTGCCTCCGTTAGGATCTGCTTCTGCCGTGCATCGGGCTCGAAGGGCTTGCCCTTCTCGATTCCCAGCGGCTTCAGCATGCCGAGGATCATGCGGTCCCGCTCGTGCGGGGGCTCTTCATTGATGAATCGGGCCACGCCCTGCCAATAGGCCAGCCCCCGCGGCTGGGTGCCGCTCCACTTCCGGCCATCGGGCCGGAGGTGTGGCGTCGCTGGCGGGTGGTCTGCCTGACTGTAGGGGTAAAGCCGGATCTCTGCCATCAGCTCTAGGGCCTTTGCCTTGTCCGGATCCAGCACGCGCTGACCCACAAACACATTGACCGTGGGCGAGCGGAAGACGCGATACCCCTCGGGGTTCATCTGCGGATCATCCGGCCCCAGGATGAGATACTTGCCGCCCATGCCCTTGTCCGGTCCAGTCTGCCCGGTGTCCGATACGGGCCGCTGCCAGAAGTCCGTGAAGCCACCCGCCGTTGCCCCTGCGGGAATTTCCAGCACCAGCGGCCCGGTTTCCTTCATATTGGGAAAGGCCATGAGATAGGGCGTCGTGGCATTGGCGGTGAGCAGGCCGAGCTTGTCGGTGAAGGTCAGATAATCAACGAAGTCCAGATTGCCTGCGCCGAATTTCTGGCGCTGCTCGTCCTGCCACTGGACCATGCCCATCATCGGCAAGGCCCAGAGGTAAGCCTGACAAGCGCGTTGAAAATCGATGTCGTCGTATATTTTCTTTGCGGTCGCCTCGGAGGGATAACCGTTTTCCAGTTCGAGCTTCCCGAGGCGCGATTCAACGTTGCCGGTGCTGGGAAGTAGCTGGGCGTGGGCCAAGCTGACAAGGATCGAGCAGGCGCACAAACCTGCTAGGAGTTGATTTTTTTTCACGGTTTTGTTTAGGTGGTGAATGCGCGGGCCGCCCCTTTCGAGACGGCCCGCGTGTTTCACAATCGAAGCAGATTGAGCCTAACTTAATCTAAGTTGGTCATGCCTTTGACTTGTTTCTCGAGAGATTCGAGGCTCCAGTCGCCGGGTTTTTGGGTGGGTGGAAAATCCTTCAGCGTCATCAGGAATTTGCTGGCCACGCCTTGCAGCGGGACGAGCACGAAGGCGCGGTCGATATACCAATCGTTGTAGTTGTTGGCGCTTTCCTGAGCTTTTTCAAAAGGATCGCGGCGCAAGTTGCAGAGCATGGGGGCGCGCAGGTGGATGAAAGGCTCGCGCCAGACTTGGAGCTGCGTGGCACGGTTTTCCATGTAGGTGGCTTTCCAATCGCCCACCCGGATCGCGACGACTTGGGCGGCGTCGTTCAGATAGATGAATTCGTTGCGCGGGGATTTCTCGGCTTTGCCGCTGAGGTAATCGAGCATGTTGTAACCATCGACGTGGTTCTTGTAGGTGCGACCATTGAGTTCCACACCGCCCTTGAGGAGCTTTTCCTTGATGTCTTTCGCGCCAGCGATGGCGGCGAAGGTGGGCAGCCAGTCTTCATGGGACACGATGCCGTTGAGGGTGGTTCCCGCAGGGAAGTGGCCGGGCCATTTGATGAAACAAGGCACGCGGAAGGCACCTTCCCAATTGGAGTTCTTCTCACCGTGGAACGGCGTGGTGCCGGCATCGGGCCAGGTGTTGTAGTGTGGGCCGTTGTCGGTGGAGTATTGGACGATGGTGTTGTCGGCGATGGCGAGGTCATCGATGAGCTTGAGCAACTCGCCAACATGCATGTCGTGCTCGACCATGCCGTCACCGTATTCGTCCTGCCCGGAAATACCGATGTGCTCTTCCTTCACGTGGGTGCGGAAGTGCATGCGGGTGCCGTTCCACCAGCAGAAGAAGGGTTTGCCTTCTTTGTTCATGCGGGTGATGAAATCCTTGGCGGCGGCGAGGGTTTCCTCGTCGATGGTCTCCATGCGCTTCTTGGTAAGCGGGCCGAGGTTTTCAATGGATTGGCTGCCCTTGCCATCGGAAATACTTTTGATGACACCGCGAGGGCCGAAGGTTTCCAGGAAGGTCTTACCGTTGGCGAGTTTCATGTCGCGGGGGTAGTCGCGTAGCTCGGGTTCTTCCTCGGCGTTGAGGTGATAGAGGCTGCCAATGAATTCGTCGAAGCCGTGAACTGTAGGCAAATGCTCATCGCGGTCGCCCTGGTGGTTTTTACCGAACTGGCCAGTCATGTAGCCCTGGCTCTTGAGGATGGTGGCCATGGTGACATCCGTTTTCTGCCAGCCTTCCTTCGCGCCGGGCAAGCCGACCTTGGTCATGCCGGAGCGAACTGGGGACGAACCGCTGATGAAGGCTGCGCGGCCTGCGGTGCAGCTTTGTTGCGCGTAGTAGTCGGTGAAGCCGACGCCTTCACGGGCGACACGGTCGATGTTCGGTGTTTTGTAGCCCATCATGCCGCGGTTGTTGTGGCTGATGTTCCAGGTTCCGATGTCGTCACCCCAGATGACGAGGATGTTGGGTTTTTTGGTCTGGGCGGAGGCGATGGCCGCAAGAGCGATCACGCCGCAGAGGGCAGTTTGTAGGATGCGAGTTGGTTTCACGGTGTTATTTTAGGTAAAATGGGTAAAAAAAATCAGCGACAACTGAGGATCTAGTGAGTAATGGCCTGCAAATCGAGAGGATTCTTTGGTACTGGCTGCTTTTTTTCCCTTCCGAATAACCTTGTGAGTAATTTTCCGGAGCTCGCATTTTAGCACCATTTTCATGGCAGAGTTGCGCGCTGGTGTTTTGTCCAACCGGGGACGCTGATGCTTTGTTTTCACATACAGGTCTGGCGCGACGTGAGCACCGCGATCCGCCACTATGACTCGATAAGCGATGCTCTGGGTGAATTGGCGG
>CAMBTP010000068.1 GCA_945870855.1 Prosthecobacter debontii | reverse complement strand
TCGTTCCTCATCGCGTCACTTCACGCCCAGGAAAAACCCGCAGACCCCTATCGCCCTTCCAAAGCCACCGCCGAAATGCCGGCGGCCGAGGAGGTTGTGCCCACCAACATATCCCTCTGTTACGAGGCGTTCTCCCTTCCGCTCGCCATAGCAGCCGAACTCCAGCGCGAGCAACTCGCGGATCCCGCGCTCTATGCCAAAATGATCGCTGGACTTGGCGATGAATCCATCCGTCAGGAGATTATGCAGGTCATCCGTGTGCGCAGCGGACAAAAAGCTACAACCGAGAGTATCAGCGAGCACATCTATGCCACCGAATACCAATCCGGGCAGATCAGCAACAGCGGAGCCGATACACCGGAAGAACCGAAAGCGGATGCCAAGCCAGGAACAGAAATGGCCGGTGTTGCGCGCCTCCCGGCTCTCCCGACCACCTTCGAAACCAAAAAAGTCGGCAACACGCTTGAGGTGGAACCCATCCTGAGCGAGAACGTTAAATTCGTATCTCTCGGGGTGTTACCGGAACAAGTGGCTTTGGTGGGACATACCACCCAGGGGCAGGAATTCTCCACCGTCGAGATGCCCGAGTTTGAAAAAAATTCGATGTACACCTTTGTAACAATTAGTATCAACCAACCCTTCCTGCTTGGCACGAACAGCCGTCCGCCGGTATCAAAGGTCGATCCGGACTCGGCAAACCGCGTCTGGTTTGCTTTCGTCACCGCAACGCTGGCTAAACCCTGATGCGCCCCGCCCTCATCACCATCCTTCCCATGCTCGCCGCCGCCGTCCTTGTGATGGTCGGCGGCGAACGCATGGCGCGGCGTGATTTGGAAACCCGCACCGCCGCCGACCGCGGGCGGCTGCTCGACTTCGATGAAGCGTTCCGCACGGAACTCGCGCGCCTCGACGCCCTCTACCTCGCGCATCTCGACGATCTGACAAACGCGGCGCTCCTGCAAAAATCGGACGAGGTTTCGAAGCAGGCTGCCAACATCACCGGAGTCCGTCAGATCCGGATCTTCCGCCACAAAGGCAAGGATCTGACCATCCGCGGAAGCCGTGAGATCCGCAGGCTTCCGGAAATCGTCCTCAAGGATGGCAAGCGCCCCCTGGATCTCAACAGCGCCTCGGTGCTGGATCCGGCCATGTTGGATGTACCGCTTCCTGCAGCCGGCAAGTGGCTCCCCACTTCCGATCCCGATCTGCGCCTCCACTGCCGCACGCCACAGGGCGGCTTGCTGATGGTGTTTCTCATCGACTTTCGCGCCGTCCACGTCTCCACGGCCATTCATCTCGCCTCGTGGATCCAAACGCCGCTGTCTCCGCTGCGTGAATCGGGCGAGCGCGTGGTCATCGAGTCCACCGCCAGCGGCGAACTCGTTTCCCTCGGCCCGCAGCAGCACGGCCCTGCCGCCTCCATCATCCCGATCCGCTCGCTGTCCGGCGATTGGCAGCTACGCGCGTGGGACGGGTTGGTCGTCACCCGTTCGCATGATCCTGCAGTCATCACCCTCGCCCTCACCATTGCCGTGCTCCTGCTCGCATCCGGCGTGATGCTTTTCCTCCAGCAAAAACGCGCACTGAAACTCGCGGCTGAACGCGTGTCCTTCGTCAACCGCGTCTCCCACGAGCTAGGCACCCCCCTCACCAACCTTGCCCTTAATCTCGACCTCGCCACCGAGTGCCTCACCGCCCGCCCACAGGAGTCCCTCCGCCGTCTCAGACTGGTCGCCGAGGAAATCGAACGCCTGTCCCGGCTGGTGGCCAATGTCCTCACATTCTCCCGCCGCGAGCGCGACACGCTGATCCTGCAACCGGTGCTGTGCATCCCCGCAGATATCATCCAGAGCGTCATCGAAAACTTCCGCCCCGCCCTAGAGCGACGCGGCATCGTCATCGAAACCCACGTCTCCGCAGGGGAGACGGTCTTGCTCGATCCCGACGCCCTCAGCCAGATCACCGGCAACCTGATTTCCAACGTCGAGAAATACGCCACCGATGGCCGCTGGGTCGGTATCCGATGCGAAATCGATTCCGATTTCCTCACGCTCGAAGTCCGGGATCGCGGAAAGGGCATCCCGCCGGGTGCCCGCGCTCGCGTTTTCGCCCCTTTCGAGCGCGTGCTCCAAGCCACCAACGAAGGAGCCAGCGGAACAGGCTTGGGACTGTCAATCGGGCGCGATCTAGCACGCCGGATGGGCGGCAATCTCGAACTACTGGAGACAACGAAGGGCGCCTCATTCATCCTCCGTGTGCCCTCCCCACCGCCGCCTGCCATCGTTTCATCCACTGACGCCACATGACCATTCTCATTGCCGAAGACGATCCGCTCACGCTCGACGCCCTGGCCACCTGTATCGAGAGCGAAGGTTTCACCGCCCTCCGTGCACCGGACGGGAAGCAAGCCATCGACCTGTGGCGCTCCGAAAAACCCGACCTACTCTGCCTCGACATCATGATACCCCACATCGATGGCTATGAGGTCTGCCGCCGGGTGCGCGCCAGCGACCGCACGATCCCCATCCTTTTCCTCTCTGCCAAGAACCAGGAGATCGATGTCGTCGTTGGGCTGGATCTCGGCGCGGACGACTTCATCCGCAAGCCCTTCACACGACGCGAAGTCATGGCCCGCATCCGTGCTGCCCTGCGCCGCCGCGCGCCTGAGGGCGAGAGCGAGCACTTCCGCCTCGCGGATCTCACCGTCCATCCCAGCTCTCTGCTTGCGAAGCGCGATGGCAAATCCATCGATCTCACACCGCGCGAGGTTTCGATGCTCCGGCTCCTCCACAAGCATCGCGGCGAACCCGTTTCCCGGGACGCGTTTCTCGACACCTGCTGGGGCATCGATTATTTCCCGGACTCGCGCACGCTCGACCAGCACATCCTGCTACTCCGCAAGAAGATCGAAGCCAATCCCGCCGAACCGCAGATCATCCGGACGGTGCGTGCGGTGGGATACCGGTTCGACTGAATCAGGCCTTTTCGGCGATCACAGGCGCACCTCGATGGCCGCAATGGCGTTACGAGCTTTTTCGCGTGCCTTCTCGATATCAGCGCCTCTTGCGAGCGCGACGCCCATGCGGCGTTTGCCCGCCACGTTGGGTTTGCCGAAAAGCCGGATCTGGGTATCGGGTTCGGCTAGGGCGTTTTCGAGTCCACCGTAAGAAATAGTTTTCGACTCCCCCTCGACAAGCAGCACCGCCGAGGCCGAGGGGCCATAAAGGAGAATCTCCGGAATCGGTAACCCGAGAATGGCGCGGGCGTGCAGTGCGAACTGTGAAAGATCCTGGGAAATCATCGTCACCATGCCGGTGTCGTGAGGACGCGGCGAGACCTCGGAAAAAATGATCTCGTCGCCTTTCACAAAAAGCTCCACACCAAAAATTCCGCGCCCGCCGAGTGCATCGGTAACGGCCTTGGCGTATTCCATCGCCCTTTCGCGGGCGAGATCACTCATTGGCTGCGGCTGCCAGCTTTCCCGATAGTCGCCATCGATCTGGATGTGGCCGATGGGTTCACAGAACGAAGTGCCGCCAATATGACGCACGGTGAGTTGGGTGATCTCGTAGTCAAAATCGACAAAGCCCTCCACGATCACTTTCCCCTTCCCTGCCCGACCGCCCTTCTGTGCGTAATCCCAAGCCGCTTGAATATCCTCTGTGCGCTTCACCGTGCTCTGGCCTTTTCCAGAGGAACTCATGATCGGTTTCACCACGCAAGGCAGGCCGATCTCCGCGACGGCGGCGAGGTATTCCTCCTCGGTGGCGGCGAAACGGTAGGGAGAGGTTTGCAAACCCAGTTCCTCGGCGGCGAGCCGTCGGATACCCTCGCGGCTCATCGTCAGTTGTGCAGCGCGCGCCGTGGGGATGACAATGGCAAGCCCCGCCGCCTCGATCTCGGCGAGCGTATCCGTCGCAATCGCCTCCACCTCGGGCACGATGAGATGCGGGCGCTCTGCCTCAATCACCGCCCGCAGCGCCGCTCCATCTAGCATGGAAATCACATGGCAGCGATCCGCAACCTGCATCGCCGGCGCGTTCTCGTAGCTGTCCACCGCAATGACCTCAACCCCGTAGCGCTGTAACTCAATCACCACCTCTTTCCCCAGTTCACCCGCACCGCAGAGCATCACGCGCATAGCGCCGTCAGTGAATGGAGTGCCAATTTTTATCATGCACAAAACCTAGAAACCGGGATCAGGTTTCGCGAACTAAATTTCGGATGATATCTGAATGAGCGGATTTAACTCGGTATCGCCTCGGCATGAATCCGCCCAAGCATGGCCGACATCGAACAACCCCGTATCACCCCACTTTATCCTTCCCATCCGACCTTATACTTCTCAATTTAGCTCTGATGGAAGTCCAATTTGAACTAGTGATCCGTGAGAAAATTGCGGCGGCTGTGGATACCCCACCACCGGAATTGACCCGGCGGGATGTGGATCTCCCACCGATCAAGGGCAAGGCCTTGGCTGTCATCGGCATGCGCCGGGCGGGCAAGACCAGCTTCCTTCAGCAATGCCGCGCCGACCTGCTCGCCGCTGGCCGTTCCGCCAACCGCTTGGTTTACTTCAATTTCGAGGACGAGCGTCTCGGCGGCTTGGCGGCGAACAACCTCCACATGATCCCGGACACCCACCTGCGGATGTTTCCGGAGCCGGCCGACGAACCGGTCACACTCTTCCTAGACGAGATCCAGCAGGTTCCCGGCTGGGAAACCTTCGTCCGCAGGCTGCTCGACACCCCTGGCTACGAGATCTTCCTGTCAGGCTCATCGGCCAAGCTGCTCAGCCGGGAAATCGCCACCTCCATGCGCGGGCGGGCGTGGGAAATCACCATCCACCCTTTCAGCTTCCGCGAGTTCCTCCGCCATCACGGGCACGAGGTTCCGGTCGATATGTCCGTCCTCACCGCGAAAAAGACCGCCACCCTCGATCACCAGTTCGCCCGATACCTCGAAACCGGCGGCTTCCCGGAAGCACAGGCACTTGAACCCACCCACCGCCGCCAGCTCTTCCAAGGCTACATCGACGTCCTTCTCCTCCGCGATGTCGTGGAACGCCACAAGGTCGCCAATGTCACCGCCCTGCGCTGGCTCGTGCGGCGGCTGCTCAGCCGCCCGGCTGGCCTGTTCTCGGTGACCAAGTTCTCCGTCGATCTGAAGTCGCAGGGCATCCCCGTCTCCCGGGATCACCTCTATGAATTCCTCACCCACCTTGAAGACGCCTTCCTCCTCCAGACCATCCCGGTCGCATCGGATTCGGAAAAACGCCGCCAGGTGAACCCCCGCAAGGTGTACCCCGCAGACCCGGCGCTCATCCCCGTCTTCGACCGCAGCGGCAAGCCCAACACCGGCCACGCGCTGGAGTCCGTCGTCTTCACCGAGCTGCAGCGCCGCCAGGCGGAAATCGCCTACGTCAAGACCGCCAGCGGCTTCGAGGTCGATTTTCTCGCCCGCTACCCGAATGGCACCGAGGAGATGATCCAGGTCTGCACCTCCATCGATGACCCGGAAACCCGGGTGCGCGAAATCCGGGCACTTGAGGACGCCGGAGCGGAGCATCCCAACGCGCGGAAAGTGATCCTAAGCATGGAATCACGCATGCCCTTCCCACAGGTTCCAAAACATATCAATGTCATGCCCGCCTGGAGTTGGATGCTTGCTTCAGCTGATCGAGCCTAGCCCCACCGATGTCCCAGCCCTCTCTTCCCAAAACTCCCCCATCGCCGATTGAAATGCCCCCCTACCGCGCCAAATAGTCATGCGGGAACTTGGAAACAGAGGTCACACCACGTCCAGCAACTCCAATTCCTAATTTAGGAGAAATTAGGAGAAAATTAGGAGTTTGCAGAGAATCCCTTGCAGCGCCGTATTTGCGGCTACTTTTCAAGCAAGGTGGCGAGATTCTGAGCCGGGGTGTATATAAAGGCTTTTGCTTGTTTTTCCCGGATCAGAAGTGTTTTCGCGACCAGGCTTTCGAGATCATTTTTGGCGGTCTGGTTCGAAACGCCGTGGGAGGTTTGGTGGCTCACGACGGTGTAGCCCGCGTAAGGATGCTTGAGCCCGTGCTTCAACAGGGCGAGTTGGCGGTGATTGAACCCGCCTTTGAGTTGCAGGTGGATTCGCAGAGAATCGATTTCGGCTTGTTTCTTGCGGATGTAGTCCCGGAGAGAAGAAATCGAGGAGCAAATGACCTGCAACTGGTGATTGAGGAAATAGTTTAGGTCATTGCCATCGGTTTCCGTGTAAAGGAAGGCTCGATAGTATTGCTTGGGGGCTTTGAGGATTTCGTGGGAAATGGAGAAGAACTCAGCGAGCCAGAATCCGCTTTTCAGCATCGACCAGTAAAAGAGCGCGCGGGCGGTGCGGCCGTTTCCATCCACAAAAGGGTGATCGTAAGCGATCCAGAAGTGGATGATGATCGCCCGGATGACAGGATGCAGGAAGCCCGTCATTCCCGGCTCATTGGCGAAATCGCACAATCGCGACATCCGTTTCTCCAAATCCTCTGCAGGTGGAGGGATGTGGAAAATTTCCCCGCTTTCCTTATCCTCGATCCTGACATCCTCGTCGGGAAAACGGAAACGCCCCTCCTGTTCTGGTTTGTCGAGGGTGCCTGCGGTGACTTCCCGGTGGATGCGCAGGATGACTTCCATGGATAAAGGCTGGTTCTTGAGATCCGAAAGGAGCCGCATCGTCCGGTAATTGTTCAAAACCATGCGCTCATGGTCAGTGGCCGGCGGGCGTTGGCGGCGAATCATATCCCTAGCCTCCGAGCGTGTAACCACGGCACCTTCCAGTTGGCTAGAGGTCAGCGCCTCCTCGATCACCGAATCCATATAATAGCGGTCGCGGGTCTGGGATTGGACAATACCATCTTCGGCGACACCGATGCCGCCACCGCAATGCAGATCGATCTCATGAAGGCTCTCGAAGGCTTTTTGGGTCAGGAAAAAGCTGAAAGGGCGGCCTTTGGCGTCATTCATGGTGGTCACCTGAGCGCGACTGCTCCGGTTCATGCGTATGGCAGCCCACTGCTGCTCAACGGACAGGCCTCCCGGCTCCGGCGAAGCGCGGTGACGAAATTCTTCCCAGTGCAAATAACGATCAGGCCGCGAACTTTCCGTGCGTCCGAAATCGAGAAACTCGCTGAATTTACTATCCTGGATGACCCGACTGAAGATGGGCTCCCAAGGTGGTGGGGTATGGGGTAATTTCATGGCGCAACTCCTAACTTTTTCTAAATTAGGAGGAATTACCCCGGCCAGCAACTCCAATTCCTAATTTAGGAGAAATTAGGAGAAAATTAGGAGTTTGCTCAGAATTCCGTGGAAATCAGCAAGTTCACTTCAGCGACATCAGATATGCGAACAGATCCGCGACCTGCCGGTCGGTATAACCGTCGATGAGTCCTTCGGGCATGAGCGAGCGTTTCGAGATCTTGTGGGACTCGATCTGGTCGCGGGGGATGGCGCGGTCGTCGGCGCCGATCTGGCGGAGGACGACACGGTTCTGATCCTCGGAGGAGAGGAAACCGCTGGCGAGGGTGCCGTCCTTGAGGGTGATGTCGTGGCGGTAATAGCCGCTTTCGAGCTTGTCGTTGGGCTGGAGGATATTGCGCAGCAACCCCTCCACGCCCATAGCTCCCGCGCCGCTGAGGTTGGGGCCGATGGCTATGCCCACACCGTTCACCTGGTGGCAGATGAGGCAGGATGTTTCCATGAGTCTTTTACCGCTGATGATGTCGCCGGGCTTCTCGGCTTTGGCCTTGGTGACGCTGAATTTTTGCGCGATCGCGGCGGCTTCGGCGGGAGTGCGGAGTTCCGGAAAATCAGTGGTCATCGTGACGTTCGGGCCGCTGTTGGAGGGCAGATTGTGGATCAGTCCTTCGGGGAGCGCTCCTTGCGTGAAACGCGTCCGGTGGGTGTCCCGGATCTCGGCCTCCGTAAGGGCGCGACCCCAGATGCGGTAGCCGGTGAAGCGCCCGATTGTATCCGCATCTGAAAAGAAAGAAACTCCTAGATATAAACCGGTGAGATCGTCAGTGAAATTTGCGGCCGCAGTAGTGTCCGGCTCGCCATCTAGGTATAGGCGGAGTGTCCCCGCCTCGTCCCTGGTGAGCGCCACATGCGTCCAGATGTCTGGTGTGACCGGACGCGAGGCGGTGATGAGATCTCTGCCGGTGACATGCAGTCGCAGGGTAGATCTAAAGAAATTGAAGTCTGCGAAACCTTGTTTACCAAGCAGGCTATCCGTGTTGTCGAGCGGCGCGGCGAACTTCACCCATGACTCGAGAGTGAACGGGCCTTTGAGATCGATGTTGATGGGAGCGGGTTCGGCGGCACCTCCATCGAGCGCGAGCACGGGCATGAGCAAGCCTTCGCTGGTTTCGAGCAGTTTCCGAACGGCGGGATGCTCAAGACCGAGCTGGGAAATCGCCCGCTCCGTGGCGGCTGGGCCGGCATCCTTGAATTTGCCATCCGTCATCGCGATCATGAAAGCCTCTGCGCATTCTTTGGTGCGCAACATGCCGTTGGCAGCGAGCTCGCGCAGCACACCGGGGAGGCCGGGCCAGATCTCGGCCAGCTTCGCAACCCCGGCGGCTCCTGCCGCGGAGGAGTAACCGATCACTGCCTCGCGTTGTGTGGCCGGATCAGTGTCGGCGAGGAAAGGCTCGAAACGTGAGGGCTCCGCATTGCCGATTTCATTGAGGGTTTTCAAGGAGGCGGCGCGGGTGATGGCTCCCGTCTCGGAAAGCTTCAGCACGGTCGGGATGAGCTCGGCGATCCGGAATTTCCGGGCGAGGGCGAGGATCAGCTCGTGCTCTGTGGAAGGCAGGGCTGCGGCGGCTTCGGCCACCGCGCGGCGCAGGTTTTCATCGGAAGCGGCGGAGGCATCGAAGCCGAGCAGGCTGCGCAGGGTGCCGACGCGGGTGGAATCCGTGGCGAGCATTTGCGAGAAAGCGGCGCTGACGGCGGGTTGCTTGAGCTGTCCGCCGAGCAAAGCGATCTCATCCGCGCTGGGGCTGCGTTTGAGGGTCGGTAGCATTTTTACGATCTCAATCGCCGCTTGCTCCGCCGCGAGGGAGAGGATGGCGAGGGAGCGGGCTTCGGTCGGAAAATCCGCCTTAGCGAGCAAGGTGCGGGTGGCCTCGGAATGCGTCTCGTAAGCCCAGCGAATCTGGTAGCGGAGAAAATCACTTTCGTATTTTTCACGGGGAGTCGCGCCGTGGGATTGCGGGGACGCGAAGGGAGCGAGCGCGGCAAGCATCTCCGGGGTCGATCCGGTGCGGCGGCGCACGCTGTTTGCGGCGATGGTGCGGACGCGGAAATCGGTTTCACCGGGCTGGATCAGTTTCACGAAAGCGGCGGGCTCCAGGCTTCGAAGATCACCGGCGGCGCGGACGACCTCGTAGCGAATGTGGCGGGAGGGATCGGCTGCCCACTTTAAAAGCAATGTCTCATCCAGCGCGCGCATTTCCTCAATTGCCCAGAAGGCATTGAGGCGGCGGGCTATGTGTGAGGAGGAATCACTGACAATCCCAGTGAGCGCGGGCACCATGGATTTGTCAGCGCGTTTCCCGATCTCGATCCATGCGGAGCGGCTAACGAGGGCGGAGGGATGATCGAGGGCGGCGATGAGCTTGGTGGTATCTGCCGACATGAGATCCGGCACCGCCGGTGTGGGCGCGCCCTTCGGCTTGATGCGCCAGATGCGACCCCGGATCTTGTCGCGATCTGGATGCGCACGCGGCACCTCGTTGTGGGAGATGATCTTGTTATACCAATCCACGATGTAGAGATTCCCATCTGGGCCGAAGCGCATGGCTACCGGACGGAAAGACTTGTCGCCTGCGACCATGAAATCCTTCTCCTTCGTGTAGCTCGGCCGACCCTGCGCGTCTTGGGACATGGTGATGACCTGGATGCAGTTGGTGATCGGGTTGGCTATGTAGAATGTACGGCGTCCATCGTATTTCGCGGCGAAGGCCGAATCACGATCGTTAGCGATAGCGATGCCGCTCAGGCCGCTGCCGCCCATCTGGGAGCCCGTCAGGGACGCAGGAATCTGAGGGGCGTAAGGACGAAATTTCAAATGATTATCTCCCCAGTAGTGGGTGCCAGGCAAGAACTCAGCGACAGGAATTCCGCAATCATTTGCCTCTTGGAGAAACACTTCACCGTCGCGATCCGTCTCAAAGCCCCAGATGTTGTTTGGTCCTGACGCGAGCAACTCGAACTCGCTGCCATCGGGGCGGAAGCGTGCGAGCTTGCACTGGTCAAAGACGATCTCGGTGGCTCCGTTGGTAAACGGCTTGCCGCCCGGCCTGCGCACTTTTGAATAATTGAAAAGCCCCTGCGCGAGATAGACCCAGCCGCCCGGCGCTTTCTCGAACTGATGGGGGAAAAGATGCGAATCCTGAATGCCGAAACCTTCGAGCACCGTCTCAAATTTCTCAGCTTTGCCGTCTTTGTCCGCATCGATGTATTGGCGGATTTCCGATCCATACTGGACGAGTGCACCTTTCTCGTTCGGCAAGAGACCCAGCGGGATCACCAAACCATCCGCGAACAGCCTCGGCGTATGCGGGCCCGGTGCGGAGGGGTTGTCGAAAACGAGCACCTTGTCCTTGCCTCCGCGTGCGTAGAGAGCTTCGGCCTGGGCTTGGTTCTCGTTCGCATCCACCGGATATTCCACGGCGGTCATCGTCCACATTTTTCCCGAAGCATCCCATGAAACTGCGATCGGCTTCGGCACGCCTTGAAGCTCGGAGGCAACCAGCTCGACCTCAAAGCCCTCCGGCACGACGAACGAAGATTTCTCAGACTCCGGGCTTAGCGGATCGACCACGGGCACCGATGCGAGCTCCTCAATCACGATCTCTTTGAACTCGACGAGAAATTTCCCGCCACTGTGTGCTTGGAAACCGATCAGGCCATCGAGCGGGATCGCGGGATCTTTTTCCACGTAGTCGATAGCCAGCACGCCGTTAATCCATGTGCGAATGCGCGGGCCTTCGCAGAGAATGCGGTATTCGTTCCAATCCCAATCCTTCACCACCGCCTTGAGCGCGGCCTCATCCACGGGCACGGCGATTTTCGCGTTTCGGCGATGCTCGTCCCAGATCGTGCCCCAATAGCCGATTCCGGCATCCACTTGGTATCCGGACATGTGCCCGTCCGCACCGCGCAGGCTGCGCACTTGGATGCCGGAATTTGTGAAACCCTCTTTTTGCGTGAGCTTCACTTTGAAGCGCATATCGAAATTCGCGTAGCTCTTCTTCGTTCCGAGAAAGGTGTTCAGCGGCACATTCTCCTCCATCGAGCCGCCGACGATCTTCCCGTCCTCCACCTTCCACCATTTTTTCTCCGCCTCGGGAATTTCCCAGCCATCGAGGGTTTTCCCATCGAACAGCGAGACAGGGGCAGCGTGCGCGGTAAAAGTTGCGCCAAGCAGCGCGAGTAGAATTTTTTTCATAGCGGGAATCAGTTGGATGGGATGTCGAAATCGAAAACGATGACACGAGCAAGACAGGGGACAACGATGTCCTTCACCGCCTCATGAATCGGATGCGGGAGATACGCGTCGCGGCTCCCGGGACTATCAAAAGTCATGATGAATCCGTGGGTGAATCCGTCATTGAGCCCCTCGCTGCTCTTGTAGGGGCCGTGCTCGAATGCAAGTAGTCCATCGATCTTACCTACCATGCCCGCCATCGCGGCGAAGCACTCTACGATTTTCGAAGCGGTGATGTCGGGGTGGAATTGGAATACGCCGAAATGTCGTGTCATGGTCAGGAAATGTTAGGTTCCCGTGGAACGCCCGCAACTGTGCACTTTCCACCAACGCATATCAAAAATCCACATTGAACAAATATACCGTTTACCAAAAGTTCGTGCGCAAAAATGTGACAACAAAGTAGAGTGCGCCGAAGGCTCAGGACTGCTGTGATTCTTCATTCACAGCTCTCACCTCAAAGCCGCAGTCCGAATGAAGATTTTCACCGCAAAGCAGAGGTCGCAGAGGGAACGCGGAGAAGAGTTTGTGTTTTGCGGTAGGGTCATTTTGATAAAATGACCCACGCAGCGTGTGTTAGCACGGTGATGGGG
>CAMBTP010000067.1 GCA_945870855.1 Prosthecobacter debontii | reverse complement strand
ATGATCGCATAGGTCAGGATTTCAACCCCTGAAAACGTCGCCATCCGCCACATCATCCGACGCAGCGCCTCTTTTTCAATCGAGCCGAGCAAGAACTCGCCATTCACCACCCGCGACATCACATGGTAACACGCAGCACCATCCGTTACGCGCATCCGCTTACGCCCTGAAAACCCTCTAGCCCGCCGAATCTGCCCCAACCGCCGCCCCGTTTTCATCTCCGCCAACTCCAAAGGAGACCACACCTTTTGCCCCTCCAAATCCCTTTTTTTATCTTGTTTCAGCGTATCCATAGCGAAACCCTACCAGCCCAAAAAAGCATCCGCAAGTCAATTGTATGCCTGGCAGTTAATTTGCTGGCAGTTAACTTAAGTCAATTGTATGCTTGGCAGTTAACTTCACATGTCGGAGCAGACGACCTTGATTTGTGCGCAACGCTCAGCTCCCAGGGACTCGAAAAACCCGGTGAGCGATGCGGTGTCGCGATCCCGAATGACACCGAGGAGGCGACGGCAACCGCCGTCAATCTGATAGACGAGGGTCATGTAGCGGTGGCCTTTGCTGTAAGTGACCTCATCCACCCCGATGGCGGTGATCCCCTCCAGATCCCTGTGCCTGAGGCCGAAATCGACGACCCATTTCACCGAGCGGCAGACGTTGTCCCAACTGGTATGGAAGCAGGCGGCGGTTTCCTTCCAACTCAGACGCCTTGCCCAAGATGCGAGGAAATGGCGGTAAACATCGCAACAGGAATGCTTGCCCTGCGCCCAGGGGACGGCTTCGGCCTTAACTCCGCAAGCCGGGCAGTCCACTCGGCGCATGGTGTAGGAAAACAGGACGGGGATGTTCCAGACCGGTATGAACTCGAACTCGCGGGGGGAAGGCATGTGGTCGTATCCGGGTCGGCGTTTCGCGCATCCCGAGCAAATGGGCCTGGAGTTGGCCCTGGGGAGGATCCCGACGATGATCTGGGTCTTGCCAGACCGTGTGATCGATTTGACGGAATGGTAAACGAAGCTCTTGAGCGGGTGGACTTTGTTGAGTAGAGTCTTGAACTGAATCGGCGGCCTCCAGGTTGGTTTGTTTTTAGCGAAGTGACTTTGCCTGAGTCCGCCGGTTCATCAACCCCACATGCGAAGGAAGAGAAAGTTGCCCACAACAGCCCGCTTCTCCGACGAGTTTCAGACCCATTCTCGAATCGGCCCGTTGTGGACAACTTTCAAGAACCCCGCCAAGTGCTCAAATGCCACTTTCAACCCACAGATTTTGCGGAAGAGGCAGGTTTAAAATTTAGGGTTTAGAGTTTCAATACTCCTCCTCTTCCTCACCTGGCACCGGCGGGATGAGATCCTCCCTTTCTAACAGCCGCTGGATATCGAGATCCGCGATGAGGTCGGCGGGGGTGCTCCTAACAGTCGATGCGTAAGGCACGATGCGATCCAGCTCCGCGATCGCGCAATGCACCATCGAGACCACGATGTCCGCATCGAATTTCTCGCGCTCGAAAAGGTTCGTCACGCGGAAGACTAGCATCTCGCGGTCGAGATCGTATTCGAAACCACCTAGCGTGAGCTGCTTGTTAGCGCGCATCAGCAGCTCCAGCAATGCGGGCATTTGCGGCTCGGCAATGAACATTGGGCTTTCGGAAACAATACTCAGCGCGTTGAGTTCCGTGAAGGCTTGCGCGACGATATCGACCCGCGTGTGGTGCGCCTCGAAGCCGGCGCGCAAGACGTCCCGCCCCTCGACAAGCTCGGTATGCCAGCCGTTTTTCCCGAATACTTCCTCCACTGACAAAATCTGCCTCGAATGCGGTCTCATGACCGTGTCTTGCGCCCTGGCCTTTGAAGTTTAAAGATTAAAATTCAAAGTTTTACACGACCCCGCACCGCCTTGGCCAACAGGTCACGGAGTTTTTTTCTCACAGGCGATAGAGAAAGGTGTATCCCCGCCGTGCGTTCGTTATTGAAATGCAGCGTGAGCCATTTCCCTCTCTCATCGATTTCAGCGGCACTGATTTCCTGCCAGAAAACCATTTGCATCCCCTTCGCCGGACGGAAGAACGGGAAAATCTCCAACCCTATCGGCGTGAGAATCAGGTAAGCGTGCTTGGTGAGACGGCTCGCCAAAATGAAGGTGCAAACCGCGAGCACTAGGCAAGGGACAGCCCAAGCGGGATGGGGAAGCTCAGGGTTCTCAGGCCGGTAAACTCCAGTCGCGATGAGGGTCACGGCTACCCCGCAGAAAACGGCACCGGCCACAAAAAAACCCACCGCCTGCCCCGAGCGGGTGAACCTCAATTCCTTGTGCGGCTCCGCGACCATGGCTGTGTAAATTTTCGCTTAACGAGAACCGGAGCGATCTTCCGCCTCTGCCTTTGTCTCGATAGTGACGAACTCATCGCCCTCTTTTTGGCGGCGCCACGTGTTTAGACTTACCACGATGAAGAAACCGAGGATCACGAACGATGCCTCCATGAAAAACGGCGTGGACATGATACCCACCACCTTGCCAACGGTCTCCCCTAGCAAGCCAGGGATTTCACGCCAGAATATCAGCAGGGAAATCACCAAACACGCCACGATCAGCAGGATCGTGCCGCCGACCAAAAACTGTTTCCCCCTACTCTCCGTCGCTTGTTGCTCCGTCATGTCTGATAGGTTAGCTGAACCTCCGACCAACTCAAACCTGAATCCGTTTTAAAATATATTACGGAAAATTCGGTGCGGCTCTCGCGCGTGCAAAACGACCTATAATCCTTTGAAGCTCGGTTTAATGGCGATTTTACCACACCTCTGGTTCCCATTGATCCTAATTTAGCGGCGGTTTTCTGCTATCCCCGATGAGTTTTCCAACGAATCATCCGCGCGTGACCCACAACGATCCGGCAAACATCCACGATCAGCTCCGTCAGGAAATCCTGTTGGCGCGGGAGCGCGTTTATCACTTCGGCCAGCCCACGCCTCTGGAAAAACTCTTTGTCGCCGGCGGCCCGGAAATCTGGGTGAAGCGCGAGGATCTTTCGCCAATCAAGGCCTACAAATGGCGCGGCGCGGCGAACCGCATGGCCACTCTAACAGAACTTGAGGCCACTCGTGGTGTCGTCACGGCCTCCGCCGGAAACCATGCGCAGGGTGTGGCGCTGGCGGCGAAAAAACTCGGTATTCGGGCAAGGGTTTATATGCCGCGCTCAACTCCAAAAGTGAAGCAGGACGCGGTGCTCACCCACGGCATGGAATACGTTTCTATCCACCTCACTGGCGACAGCTACGATGACGCCGTCCAAGCCGCGCGCGATGACGAGGCCGCCACGAAAGCTGTTTACATTCACGCTTACGACGATCTCCTCGTCATGGCCGGTCAAGGCACCCTCGCCGACGAGGTCATACTTTCCGGCCACGGCCCCTTCGACGTTGCGTATCTCCAGATCGGTGGTGGCGGGATGGCGGCGGGTGTTTCCACCTGGCTGAAAACCTACTGGCCGGACATCGAGATCGTCGGAGTGGAAGGCGAGGGACAGGCTTCCATGAAAGCCGCCATCGACGCAGGCGAACCGGTCACTTTGAAACAGGTTGATCTTTTTTGCGACGGCACCGCCGTGAAACGAGCCGGCGATCTTCCCTTCGCTATTTGTAAGGACAACCTCGACCGTATCGCCACAGTGACCAACGCGGAGGTCACCTCCGCCATCCGCAAACTTTGGGAAGGACTGCGCTGCATCTCCGAACCTTCCGGCGCGATGGGACTTGCTGCGGCGCTGGCGGAGCGGGATCGGCACGCTGGAAAAAAGGTACTCGTCATCCTCTGCGGCGCGAACGTCGATTTTCTCCAACTCGGACGCATCGCCCAATCCGAAGGTTCTTCCACACGCCACAGCCGCACGCTGCGCGTCCGCATTCCCGAAGTTCCGGGCACCATGCGCAAGCTGTTAGACGATTGCTTTTCCGGCATCGACATCACCGATTTCCAATACGGCAAAACCCACAACGATCTAGCCTGGCCGGCCTTTACACTCGCCTCCGAAACCTCGGAAGCCCTCGCCGCCGTTTCGACAAAACTCGATGCTCTGAGCCTTACTTGGCAGGATATCACAGGTGCGACAGACATCGGTTTCCGCGCGATCCCTCTCCGCGTTGACCTCCTTTCAAACCCCGTTTTCCTCCGCCTCGATTTCTACGAAAGACCTGGAGCATTGCATGATTTCCTGGAAAAACGCGTCACCGGAAATGCGAACCTAGCCTACTTTAATTACCGCCAGTCCGGAGAGCGAATTGGCCGCGCCCTCATCGGTCTTGATTTTCCATCGCCCTACGAACGCGATGCCTTCCTCATCTCCTTACCACCGCAGGGTGAAGGTTACCGCCTCTGTGAACCGCTCGACGCGGAAACTTCCGCAAGACTTTCCTCCGCCATCACTTAATACCTTCCTGTTAGTGATCTCAATTCCTCTCGACACATCAATATCAGCGGATAAATATTCGCCCCCCATCCCCCTTCCCTCCATGCGGACAGCGTTATTCGGTGACATTCATGCAAACCTTGAGGCTCTAGAAGCCGTCTTGGCTGATGCCGCGACTCAGGGTGTCTCAGATTACGTCTGCCTTGGCGATGTCGTTGGATACAACGCCGATCCCGTCGCCTGCCTCAATATTGTCCGTGATATGGGATGCCCCACTGTGAAGGGAAACCATGATCAGGACGCTTCAGATGATAATTCCCTGGAAAATATGAACCCGGTTGCCGCGATCGCCCTCAAATGGACTCGCGACCAACTCGACGAAGACCAGCGCCTCTGGCTCAAGCGCTTGCGAATGGTTCGCCAAGTTTCCGACTACACCATCGTCCACAGCACCCTGGATCAACCCGTCAACTGGAATTATGTGACGAACCGTTTCGATGCGATGTCGAACTTCTCTTACCAGTTCACCCAACTCTGCTTCCACGGCCACACCCACGTGCCACGGGTGTATATGAAATCTGACAAGGTGCGCGAAATTCCCGCCGATTCCGTCGCCATCGAGCCTGGCGCGAAATATTTCATCAATATCGGCTCCGTAGGCCAACCCCGCGACGGGGATCCACGTGCCAGCTATGCTATTTACGACCACGAAAACAAGCTCGTCGTTTTCCGCCGGGTTAACTACGATATAACCAAAACTCAGGGCAAGATCATCGCGGCCGGGCTTCCGGAAATGCTCGCAGATCGCCTTGAGGAGGGCCGGTGATCAGGAAAGTTCCTGGGCATCCCCAGAATTCTGTTTTGAGACCCGATTAGAAACCACTGCTGGCCGTGGAACATAATAAACAATTACGTGGAACACGCTTTACCACTTGACGCGGCGGGTAAGTAAACTCAAATCTAGCTCCCTTCCGGCAAGGTATTGCTTGCGGCCTAACCGAAGACCGCGTTTCCGTAATACTAGACAGGCCGTATCGGCCTTCTAAAATTTCGTCACTTTCTCATTCTGACCACTTCCGCACACCTACTTAAAATCAACGTTTACAGTAACTTCCAAAACCAACTTCAATGTTTAAAAGATTTTTCGGAAACATGTTTTCCAATGATATCGGGATCGATCTCGGCACCGCGAACACCCTCATCTATGTAAAGGATCACGGCATCGTGCTCCGCGAGCCCTCGGTGGTAGCTGTAAGGGCTGGCACAAATGAGGTTCTCGCCGTCGGTGATGACGCCAAGCGGATGCTCGGCCGCACACCCGGCAACATCATCGCGATCCGTCCACTCAAAGATGGCGTGATTGCCGATTTCGAAGTCACCGAGGCTATGCTCCGCCATTTCATCCGCAAGGTGAACAAGGGCCGCCGCAAAAACCCACGCGTCCTCATCGCCATCCCCTCCGGCATCACCGAAGTAGAGCGCCGCGCCGTCCGTGAATCTGCCGAGCAGGCGGGTGCACGTGAAGTATATCTCATCGAAGAACCGATGGCCGCAGCCATCGGTGTCGGCCTGCCGGTGCAAGAGGCTTCCGGCAACATGATTGTCGATATCGGCGGAGGCACAACCGAAGTCGCGCTGATCTCGCTTTCGGGAATCGTATATGCCCGCTCCGTCCGCACCGCCGGCGATGAACTCGACGAGGCGATCATCCAATACATGAAGCGCGCCTATAACCTGATGATCGGTGAGCGCACTTCCGAGGATATCAAAATACGCTTAGGCTCCGCAGCACCTCTTCCCAAGGAGCTGACCATGGAGGTAAAAGGCCGCGACCTTGTCGCCGGCCTGCCAAAGACAATCACCATTACCTCCCAGGAAATTCGCGAGGCAATGTCGGATCCACTTAGCACCATCGTGGACGCCGTCCGCACAACGCTTGAACGCTGCCCTCCCGAACTCGCCGCCGACCTAGTTGATCGCGGCATCGTCCTCGCCGGCGGCGGCGCGCTCCTAAAGGGGCTCGATCGCCTCCTCCATGAGGAAACCGGTCTGCCTGTCCATGTCGCCGAGGATCCCCTCAGTGCCGTTGCGGAAGGCACTGGCAAGGCGCTTCAAGAGCTAGCCCTCCTCAAGCGCGTCACAAGCAAGGATCGCTGAGCCCCGGAACTCCGCTGACCGGAGACTCCAACGGCCATGAAACCGCTCAATCTTATCGCACTTCTTCTCTTCCTCGCGGGAGCGACTTGGGCACTCACGCGCAGTGATCGTGTCGTGAGGGAGATTCAAATCACCTATTTTAAGGTAATCTCGCCAACCCTGAAATCAGGCTCTACTCTCGAAACAAAAACCCGCGATCTACTCCGCGAGATAAAACATTCAAAGGAGCTTGAAGCAGAGCTTTCCACCATCCGAAGCGAGATCGGCAGGCTTCGCATCATCGAGTCCCGGTTCAAGGAACTGGAGCGAGAGAGCGCCGAGCTACGCCACGCCCTGGATTTCAAAAAAGCCACCAACTTCGATGTCGTCGCTGCAAATATCATACGCCGCCATCCCACCACTTGGTGGCAGACGGTAGAGATTGACGCAGGCGAGGATCGCGGCATCGGCATCCAGCTCTCCGTCCTTTCCAACTTCGGCCTCGTCGGACTCATCGACCGCCCGTTTAAAAACCGCTCTTCAGTCCTCCTCATTACCGATGAGAAATGCCAGGTCTCCGTCCGCATCGAGGGATCTCCTGAAGTGGGTATCCTCAGCGGCCAGCGCGGCGAATTTGACAACAACCCTAGCCTCCGCCTCCGCTTCCTTTCCAAGAACGCCTCCCTACAGCCTGGCCAGCGCGTATTCACCACCGGTCGCGGCGGGATTTTTCAACCCAACATCCTCGTTGGAACCATCATTTCGGTTGAAAGGGGCTCGCTGGACTCCGAAGCCCTAGTCAAACCCGCCGTAGATCTGAGCGACTTAAATACGGTGTTCGTAGTACTTTCTGAAAACCACTGAAACTCACCACCTTGCTACGCTTCAATCTCAGCGCTGTTTTCCTTCTGCTAGCCGCCTTCCTAGTACAGCAGTTCGTACCTGCTTTCAGTGGTCTGAGCCACGCACGCATCCTGATCGTGCATCTGGTGTTCCTCTGTGCGGCTGTATCCGTCGCGACGCCGACCATGCTGCTGCTCGCTTTCATAGGCGGTATCTTGTGGGACGCCCATTGTTCGCTCGCGCCCATGATCACTGATCCTGAAGTTTACACGCAGCCGGCCGAGTCACTGCGCTTCGGATACTCCATTCTGCTTTTCGCAGGAATGGGTTTTCTCATGCAAGGGCTGAATCCGCTTTTCAGACAGGGTAAATGGCATTTCTCCGCGCTGCTGACCGGCGTGGCCACTTTCCTCTACCTCGTAGCCGATTACGCGCTGATCTCCTTTATTCGCGGAGATTTCGTCATAAGCCGCTCCATCCTCCGCCTCATGTTTTACACGGCACTGCTTACCATGCTATTTTCCCCTCTCGTCTTCTGGCTGCTCTACCGCCTTGCCTTGCTCTTCGATCACTCTCTCTATCCCGAAGCTGGAAAAAACAAGCGCCGATCTTTCTAAACCGTGGAACCACGCTACCGACTGCGACTTTACCTGCTGACAGCCTTCATCCTTGTAGGCTTCGGCACCCTGTTGTCGCGTCTCTATGAATTCCAGATCAAGCGGCAGGAGGAGTTCCAGGCGCTCGTCCCGGGGAACCGTACCGTGACCGTCCGCGAACCCGGCATCCGCGGCGAAATCACCGACCGCAACGGCATCCCGCTCGCACGCAATCTCCGCAACTACGTTGTTTCCTTCAACCTCGAGGAGATCGCGCAGGCCTATCGCCTTCAGAACCAGGAAACACCCACACTGGATCGACTGACGATGCAGGGTGGTCTTCCGCGTCCCAAAAAGGAGAAGAATATCGTCGCGATCGTCAACGAGTGGACCATCAAGCCATTGCAGGAACTCGGACTTGCCAAAAACTACAATGCCTCCGCGCTGCGCACCCACTACCTCACCCACGGCGGACTTGTCCCTTTCACCTACCGCGCCGATTTAACCTACGAAGATTTCGCCCGCCTCGCGGAGCGGAATCTCGAGTTCCCCGGCGTCACACTTGGCATCCGCCCGCAGCGCCAATACGCCTACGGCACGCTCGCCTCCCACGTCATCGGATACCTCAAGCAGTGGGAGAAGGGCGACATCTACTCCTCTGACAAGCGCTCCTTCAATCACTACATCGGCGATGAAAAAGGCATCGCCGGAGTTGAGGCTACGATGGATCTACACCTCCGTGGCCCCGAAGGACGTAAGGCCGTCCTCAAAAATGAAAAGGGGCACACGATCGGCATACTCGATTACACGAAGCCGGGCACCGGTGCACGCGTCCAACTCTCCATCGACGCACGAATCCAGTTCCTATTGGAGAATACCCTGCGCCGCGCAGGACGGGCCGCAGGTGTCGTTATGGACGTATCCACGGGCGAGGTGCTAGCGATGGCCTCCGTCCCAGATTACGATCCGAACGCATTCATCCCGTCCATCTCCCGCGAGAAGCTGATCGAGTACAACGCAAACCCGCAGCTCTCCCCGTTCACCAACCGCACCATCGCGCCCTTCGAACCAGGCTCTACTATGAAAGTCCCCACCGCCATCGCTGGCGCGGTGCAGGGCATCGCAGGTCGCACATTTTCCTGCGATGGCTTCGTCCCGTTCGGCAACCACAAGATCGGATGCTGGCTATACAACAAAAACGGCGGACGCCATGGTTCTCTGCGCCTGCCCGAGGCGATCCAGCAGTCGTGCAACCCGTATTTCAACAAGATGGCCAACACCATGGGCTGGAAGGCGATGGTGGACGGCTGTTCACTGGTCGGCTTTGGGAAAAAAACCGGAGTGGAGCTGCCGAACGAGAACCCCGGCATCCTCCCCGGCTCGCGCTCTTGGCGTGCTGCCCGCCCCGGCGCTGTGATGACTCCAGCTCTCACCGCTATGATGTCCATCGGCCAAGGCGACATGCTCGCAACCCCGCTCCAGATGGCTGCCATGGTTTCCACCATCGCCAATGGAGGAAAGTATTTCCAGCCTCGCGTGGTCAAAAAAGTCGTCGCTGAAGACGGTAATGTTCTCGTTCCCGATATTCCTAAGTTGGAGGTCGATCTACTGCAATCCGGCGTAAAAGAATCCGACCTTGGCCTGATCCGAGAAGGGATGCGTAAAGCCGTCAACGAACCAGGCGGCACTGCCGGAAAAGTCCGCATGGAGGAGATTGTCGTCGCGGCGAAAACCGGCACCTCCCAGACTACTGACAACGGCAAGAAATCAAATAATTCGTGGATCATTTCCTTCGCTCCCTTCGACAAGCCGCGCTACGCGGTCGTGATCCTCGTTCAAGCCGGCGGCTCGGGTGGTGCTGTTTGTGGCCCGCTCGTAAATACGGTTTACACAGGTCTTTTCGCTCAGGAAAACGGCATGCGCTTGCCGCTCAAGCCGCAGACAGAATACAAAGGGCACCTTGACCGTATTGAGGCCATCGAGCCGCTCAAGGATGTCCTCGCCGCCATCGAGGCATCAGAAATTTCTGATGGTGAAACGACCTCCGCCAGCACCGACGATAAAGTGGGTGAGACCGGCGATGAAGTCGGCGAAGTCCTTCCTGATACACCGATTGACGTCGCGTCAACCAACACCTCTCCACAACCTACCATCACACCGGAAACCGACCGCGAAGGGCAAATCATCCCGCGCGCCACCCCCATCAGGGAGTGATCAACGTTTCCTAAACACACATAACCCGAATACAACTTCCAACCAAAACACAAATACGTGATCCAAAAAATTAAAAGAATGTTAGGCATCGGCAGCGCCGATCCATCCCAAGGCAACTCCATCATCGTTAACGTCGAGAAACTCGAACGACGCGTCGCTCTTTTAGAGAACGGTGTCCTCGAGGAATACACGGTCGAGCGCGAAGGCGATCAGAATATCGTCGGCGGGATCTTCAAGGGGCGCGTGAAAAACATCGAACAGGGTCTCAAGGCCATGTTCGTGGACATCGGCCTCGATAAAAACGCGTTCCTCCACTTCTGGGATGCCATCCCCGCCGCCCTCGATGGCGGGCTCGAGGAAATCGAGCGCGAGGGCAAGAAGAAGGCCCAGAAGAAAATCAGCTCGAAGGACATACCGGATATTTATCCGATCGGATCGGAAATCGTAATCCAAGTATCCAAAGGCCCTATCGGGACGAAAGGGCCGCGCGTCACCACAAACATCTCGCTCGCCGGACGCTACCTCGTGCTCATGCCCTTTACCGAGCAGTTCGGTATTTCACGGAAAATCGAAGATCCAAAGGAGCGCCAGCGCCTCCGCAGCATCGTTCAGAAACTCTCCGTTCCGGAAGGCATGGGCATTATCATGCGCACCGTCGCGCAGGGCACCCGCGCCCGCCACTTCGTCCGCGATCTCGCCATGCTGCTGGAGCAGTGGGACAATATCGACCAACGCCGCGCGACCAACGCCGCCCCCTGCTGCGTCTTCCAAGAGCCAAACCTTATCGAGCGCACCGCCCGCGATTTCCTCACCGAAGAGGTCGATCAAATACTCTGCGACGATCTAGAGACCACCGAACTCATCCGTGAGATCGCCGGAAAAATCTCTCGCCGCGCGAAACGCCGTATCCACCACCTCCCCAGCGCCAATCAGCCAATCTTCGAGCGTATCAACATCCAGAAACAGATCGACGAAGCTTTCTCCCGTCAGGTTTGGCTGAAATGCGGTGGCTACATCGTTATCGATGAAACGGAAGCCCTCATCTCCGTGGACGTTAACACCGGCCGTAATCGCGGTTCTAAAGACGTCGATAAAATGATCCTACAGACCAACGTCGAGGCTGCCGAGGAAGTCGCCCGTCAGCTCCGCCTTCGCAACATCGGTGGCTTAGTTGTTGTCGATTTCATCGATATGCGCCACCGCCGCGACCAGATGGCCGTTTATAAAGCGATGAAAGACCGGGTCAAAAAGGACAAGGCCAAGACCCAGATCCTCCAGATCTCTGCCATCGGCCTTATGGAAATGACCCGCCAGCGCCTCAACGAATCCCTGCGCGATTCGATGTATGAACCTTGCCCGTATTGCCAAGGTCGCGGACGCGTGAAAACCCCGATGACCATGTCCATCGAGATCCAGCGCCGTCTCAACACCGTCATTCAGAACCGCCACGACCAAGTCGGCGATATCATCGTGATCGTGAACTCCGATGTCCTCAACCGCTTCAAGCAGGAAGACGCAAAAGTCCTCGTGGAACTCGAACGCTCCCACTCCGGCCGCCTCATTTTCCGCTCCGATCCAACCCTCAACCGCGAACGATTCGCCATCCTCGACGCCGCCACGGAGAAGGCGATCGAACAGGGCTGATTCGCTTTTTCGCACAGACGCCTTTGGGTTTGACTAAATCGCTCATGTGGCATTCAATTATCACATGAGTCATATAAGCACATTAAAGCGCACCAGCATGTCGCTGGATCAGGAAACACTGGGTGCGCTCGAATTGCTCGCGACGAAATGGAACACTTCAAAATCCGAAGTGATCCGCCAGGCGGTACGTAAGTTCAAAGAATATGAGGCGATGAAAGCCTGCCGCATGACTCCCATCCAAGCCATGGAATGGTTGCAGGAAAACGGCATTACCCAAGAACAAGCCGACAACATGAAGGAGGAAATCCGTTTGGAGAGATTGGCTAAAAAATATTGGTGGGAATGACCATTCATTTGGACACGAACCTGCTTGTCGAAGTTGGATTGAGCGGATCCGCAATGAGAGCCTCCCTGATCGCATGGCTAAGGGAGGGGAACTACTTCGCCGCCTCCACCATAGCCTGGTCTGAATTCTGTAACGGCCC
>CAMBTP010000066.1 GCA_945870855.1 Prosthecobacter debontii | reverse complement strand
ACCCTGTGCGTCCAACAAGATCTCAAACCAGCTCTCACCCTTTCGCGGCGTTGCTGCGGAGCTTTCCTCCCCATCACCGTGCTAACACACGCTGCGTGGGTCATTTTATCAAAATGACCCTACCGTGAAACACAAACTCTTCTCCGCGTACCCTCTGCGACCTCTGCTTTGCGGTGAGAGCTGTGAATGAAGAATCACAGCAGTCCAGAGCCTGCGGCGCGCTCTGCTTTGTGGGCGCATTTTCGCGCACGGCCTTTTAGTAAATGATTTACTGTTTAGCGTTTCTGAAAAGGTAGTGGGAGACGATCCATTCGTGGCCTTTGCGATAGCCCCAGAGCTCGGCGCAGGCCATGTAGAAGACGCGCCAGTAAGACCACCATTTGACGGCCTGATCCGCGCCGTAGGTTTCGGAGATGAGGGGGAAGAGCTCGTCCTTGTATTCGTCCATGTTGCAGAGCCATGCCTCGGAGGTTTTTTGGTAGTGCTGGCCGTTGACCTGCCAATGTTGCTCGATGCGGAGTTGATCCTGAAAGTAGAGGAGCAAATCGTCGGAGGGCATCTGGCCGCCGGTGAAGAAGTATTTCGCCATCCAGTCGTCTTCGTTTTCTGCGATGTAGTGATAGGCGTTCTCGCGGTGGGTGAAGATGTGGACAAAGAGTTTTCCATCCGGCTTGAGCCATTTCGAAATCCGCTCTAACAGGATCTGGTAGTTTTTCATGTGCTCGAACATCTCGACGGAGACGCAGCGGTCGAAGACGGATTCGCCGACGCCCTCGAAGGTGATCATGTTGGCAGTGATGACTTCGATGTTGTGTAGTCCGCGCTTTTCGGCCTCGGCCATGATGTGTTCGCGCTGGGTGCGGGAGTTCGAGACGGCGGTGATCTTGGCGTCGGGGTAATTTTTTCCCATCCAGAGAGTGAGTGATCCCCAGCCGCAGCCGAGCTCAAGGATGCGCTGGCCGTTGGCGAGTTGCGCGCGCTGGCTGGTGATTTCCAACATCCGCGCCTCGGACTCGCCGATATCGGTGACGCCCTCTTCCCAGTAGCCGGAGGAGTATTTCATGTGGGGGCCGAGGCAGCGTTTGAAAAAGGCGGTCGGTAGCTCGTAGTGCTGCTCGTTTGCCTCATCGGTGGCGATGGCGACGGGCATGGTTTTCAGCTCCGCGATGTGTGCCATGAGCTTTGCCTGGCGGTCTTCGGGATCGAGCTTCTCGAAAGGGGCGATGGTATTAGCGAGCCGGTGCCGGATGCCGAGGCGGATGGCGGAGTCAGGGAGTTTTCCGGAGGCGATGAGGGAGTTGGTGTTCATAAAATTCAAAATTCAAAATTCAACTTTCAAGAAAGAGGCGTGGGATGGGCGGTGATATGGGTATGGTGGTTGATGGGCTTTGCGGGCAGGAATTACCACGGAGTGAGGAGATGAGACGGAGATCACAAAGTAGAGTCATTCTTATTGAGAGTTGAATTTTGAATTTTGAATTTTGGAACGAAGGGGGAGGTGGTGCGCTGGTATTGGCGGTAGGCTTCGCCTTTGCGTTTGAGGGCGGAGGCTTCGGTGGGTGGTATGCCGGTGACTTTCAAAAGTAGGTAGGTGATGATGGCGGGGGCGTAGATCGTCGTCCAGCCCCATGGCGAGCCGGCGGCGAAGAGGAAGATGCCTGTCCAGATGACGGATTCGAAGAAGTAATTCGGGTGGCGGGAGTATTTCCAAAGGCCGCGTTGGCAGACGGATTTTGGATCGGGGTCGGCGGCCTTAAAATCATCCATCTGCTTGTCGGCGAGCGTTTCACCAAGCAGGCCGCAAGTGGCGACGACCGCGCCTAGCATTTGGAGGAAATTCCATGAGGGATTCGGATCGGCGGCGATGATGTAAAAGGGGAGGGCGAGCAGGAAAACCGAAATCGCCTGTGCTTGGAAGAACCAGAAGAACGCGGAATTTTCACGCCCTTTCCAAACCTCGCGGAGCTTGATGTAACGCGTATCCTCCGCCGGATGGTGTTTCATGATCCGCCGCGCTAGATGGCCGCCGAGCCGCATCGACCACGCAGCGATGAGAACCCCCGCAGCGATGCGTTTCCCATCAGGAGAGGTGTCGCCAAAAAGGAAGAAGAGGGAAGTGCTGCCAATGCCAAACGCCCAGAACGCATCGACGGGCGAGAAGTTCCGCAGCCGTACACACCAAGCCCATGCGGCGGCGAAGAGAACGATGTTGGCGATGAGGGCGGCAATCAGCATGTCGTGAAATCCTTGGAGAAAATGATGCAATTAGATTCAGCCGGATTTCCATGCCCGCAACCACCTTTTTACACCCACGACCGTCGCTTTTCCGCCCACACATCCATCTTGACTCACCGCAGTTCTGCGAAACAGTCTGCGGGTATGTCAGAACCTAAATATTTCGTCGGACTGGATATCGGGGGCTCCACGGTGAAGTCTGTCATCATCGGTCCTGACGGCGAGCAGCTAGGGCCGATCGTGGAGGTGAAGAGCCTCGTGAAGAATGGCTATGAGGCCACTTTTGATCAACTCGAGCTTGCGATCGCAGAGCTTTGCGGCAACGCGGGGATCACGGTGGCGAACATCGGTGGTATCGGCTTGGATGTTCCCGCGCCTTCTTCGAACGGAGTGATCTGGGGCAAGGCGAACCTTGGCGATGATTGGGTGGGCACGGACATCTGCGGGAAACTCAAGGAACGCTTGGGCATCGCGGTGACGATGACGAACGATTGCAACGCGGCGGCTGTCGGCGAATATGCAATCCGCAACAAGCACCGCGGCGGGCTGCTTCTCGTCGCGCCGGGCACGGGCTTGGGTGGTGGTTTTGTGCTGCCAGGCGGGCATCTTTACGAAGGGGCAAACGGCCTCGCGCTGGAGGTCGGCCACATTTCCGTGCCTTTCCGCGAGGATGACGGTTCGCTACCAAACTGCACCTGCGGGCTCAAGGGTTGCCTGGAGGCATGGGTTTCATTGGTCGCTCTGCGCAGAAGGCTTGGGATCGAGCTCGGGAAGCCGGAGTGGGAGTTTCACGATCTCAATAACGATCCGGGAACCATCGAGGAAAAGGCTTTCAAGCTCCGCACGCTTGCGGAAAACGGCGATGCCCTCGCCATCCAGCTTTTCAAGCAGCAGGGCTTCATCCTCGGCTACGGTATCGCGGATCTCGTCCGCGTGTTCGATCCTGGCCTCGTCGTGATTGGAGGCGGACTCGCCGAGTCGAAATTCCGCGACCAATTCATGGAATGGCTGAAGGAAGGTTTCAGCGACCGCGCATGGCCGATCTATTGCCACAGTCCGATCGATCCCGAGAAAGCGACAACTGTCTTCCAATGGGCGGAGGGTGGCGACGCCGCCGCGTCCATCGGCATGGCCTTCACCGCACGGGAGCTATTTGCCTGAATCCCGAAATTTCAGCGTTTCAGCTTTCAGTATTTCAGTTTTAACAAAAAATGTTCCTAATCTCCATCGAAGCCCTCCGCCGGAATGTTGCGATCCTGCGTGAAACCGCCGATGCCGCGGGCTGCAAGGTCGTGCTCGCGCAGAAAGGTTTCTCCTGTTGGAAAGCGTATTCTTTCATCTCGCCATTTCTGGATGGTTGTTGCGCATCGGGGCTTTGGGAAGCGACGCTTGCCCGCGAGCATTTCGGGAAACACATCGTCACCTACTCGCCGGCGTATGATGAGGCGGAAATAGACGAGCTGTTAGACTTCACTCACCACCTCGATTTCAATTCGCTCTCGCAGTGGTTCCGTTTTCGCGAGAGAATTTTCCAACACCCGCGTTTCATCTCTGGCGAGGTGCTTTGTGGGCTGCGGATCAATCCGGAGCACTCCACTGGCCAGACGCCGATTTACGATCCCTGCGTTCCTGGCTCGCGGCTTGGAATCACGGCGGATCAGCTTGCAGGGGCGGATCTCACCGGGCTTTCCGGCCTCCATTTTCATACCCTTTGCGAGCAGGACTCGCCGGATCTTGAAAGTACGCTCAAGGCGGTGGACGAAAAATTCGGCCACTTGCTGCGCAGCGAGCAGTTCACCTACCTGAATATGGGTGGCGGGCACTGGATCACCAAGCCGTTCTACGACCGCGAACGCCTCATCCGCCTCGTCCGTGAGGCGCGTGAGAAATACAACATCGAGGTCTGGCTGGAGCCCGGCGAGGCGGTCGCGATCCATACCGGCGTGCTCCGCGCGAAGGTCATGGATGTGTTCGAATCCGCCGGCCACAAGCTCGTAATCCTCGATGTCTCCGCCACCGCCCACATGCCGGATGTGATCGAGATGCCCTACCGGCCCGATGTATTTCTCGTCGAAAAAAGCGCGGACGCCAGCCCGCAGCAACCCGCCGTGACCCTCGAAGGAGAAAGCTATTGCCTCGCCGGTGATCCCACCAATATCCAATATCCAATATCCAATATCCAATCTCTTCACATCTACCGCCTCGGTGGACCAACCTGCCTCGCGGGCGATGTGATCGGTGATTACTCTTTCCCACGCCCGCTCGCACCCGGCGACATCCTCGTTTTTGATGACATGGCACACTATACGATGGTGAAAACGACGACCTTCAACGGCGTGAAGCATCCGCCCATCGCGCTCCTGCATCCGAATGAAACGGTTGAAATTGTCCGGGAATTCAGCTATAGAGATTTCCGAGACCGCCTTTCCTAACCCGATCCCGAAAACCATGCGCCTGCTCTTGTTCCTGCTGTTTCCCGCTGCACTACATGCCCAGATCTACGCGGATTTCACCGTCAGTTCGGGAGGCACGCCGCTCGGCACCTTCAGAGTCCTTCTGGAGCACGAAAAAGCGCCGCGCACCTGTGCGAACTTCATCGGCCTCGCCTCAGGAAAACGGCCGTGGAGCGATCTCACAAACGGCGCGGTGCGAACCAACACGCCTTACTACAACGGCCTCACCTTCCACCGCCTAATCCATAATTTTATGATACAAGGCGGCTCGCCGAACGGGCAGGGCACCGACGGGCCGGGCTACTCGATCCTCGACGAATACCACCCCGATCTCCGCCACTCCTCGGATTACGTGCTATCGATGGCGAAATCGAACTTTCCCAACACCGGAGGATCCCAGTTCTTCATCACCCTCGCCGCCACGCCCTCGCTCAACGACAAGCACTCAGTATTCGGAAAGGTCATTTCCGGCACGGCGATTATCGACGGTTTCAAGAATCCCGCCCTCTTCCCCACCGGAGCGAGCAATAAACCGGTCGCCCCCATCATCATGGATTCCGTTGTGATCAGCGGCCCGAGTTTCACGGGTTTCGATCTCAATAATTCCGCGCTGCGCCTGCCTCACATCTCCAGAACCGATCTCTCGATCACGCGGAACGCAGCGGCCTCATCGATGACCGCAATATTCGACCGTAAGACAAAGACGGAGTATTTCACATACGGTTCCCCGGATCTCTCTTCCTGGTCGCAGCAGGGGATCATCCTCAGCATGGATTCCGGAAATGCATTCCAGCTCACCGTAGAATCGCGCACGGAGCCGAGCTACTTTCTGAGGACTGCTCCCGTGGACTATGGCCAGATTCCCGACGCGCCGCCGGATCTGAACAGCTCGGGAAAAACCCTGCGAATCATTTTCGGCGTCGGTAACTACCTCGACATCTCCCCTAACGGCACCGGCGGAGGGACTTGGGTGGATACGGCCAACCGCTCAGGAACCCTCACACAAACCTCATGGACAGACAGCGCACCCGCCACCGGCGTATTTTCGGTGGGCTCATCGAGCGCGTTTTTTATCGCGCTGGGCGATTACAGAACAACCCTTATGAACTATCCGTTCGTTGGCAACAACGTACACCTTGAGACCTGGCTCTCCTTCCACACGCCAACAACAGGCTGGACCGAGGAGCTTGGCTCCATACCGGGCAACCGCCTCCCGTTCCAAATCCTTTCAAATTAAATTTAGCCGGAGTCGGTTCTTGCCCCTTGCACGGCTGGGTCGCCCGCCTTAGATTGCATCCATGAACACTCCGCAACTTGCATTCATCGGCCCGCTCGGCACAGGGGAGATGATCATGATCTTTATCGTGGTCCTACTCCTTTTCGGAGCAAAGAAACTACCGGAACTTGCGCGCGGCGTTGGTAAGAGCATGGGAGAGTTCAAGAAAGCGCGTGAGGAATTTGAGCGCGAGATCACCCGCTCCGAGGATGATGTGCGCCGCGAGGATCGTCCAAAGGATGTCACTCCTAAGACAGCCCCAGACAAAGAGTCCCGCGAGGCTTGATATTTTCTGAATTGAAACCGACATGAGCACGCGCCGCAACCCCGCGCCGGTCGTGTTCGCGCTGATAGTCGCCGTTGCGGCGGTCATTTCCTGGCAGTGCTTCCGCTCGGTCGAGACTCCGCCTTGGGATAAGAGCACCCCAACAAGCTCCATTCAGAAAAGTGTCGATGAGACTCCGCCTGATACGGATCAGGCGGATTTCACGCCCTTCACCTTCATCACCTATAACGTCAAGAACTGGCTGGTTTCCTACCAAGCCCCGGTAAAATCCGCAGAATCAAAGGCCGCGATTATCAAGCTCCTAGCGAGTGGAAAGCCGGATGTCATTGGCCTGTGTGAAATCGGCTCCGAGAATGATGTGAAGGAGATTCAGGCCATGTTGAAAGTCGCGGGGTTTGATCTGCCGCATATTTACTACACGGGTGGTGAGGATCTTGTCCGCCATCTCGCCATCATTTCCCGTTTTCCCATTCTCTCCAGCGAGCTCCCCGATCGGAAATTGAGAGAGCACAAGCAATCCATGCAGCGCGGCATACTCGATGCGACACTCGACGTCGGTGGGCACCCGGTGCGTTTTATCGGGCTACACCTGAAATCGAAGCGGACGGTGCCGGACTTCGACCAAGCCACGATACGGCTCGCGGAGGCGCAGCATGCGAGACAGCATATCGATGGCATCCTTGCAGCTGCTCCGACTGCCGCGCTCGTTGCTTACGGTGATTTTAACGACACGACCCGCAGTCTTAGTACCCGCGCCATCAACGGCAAGTATCGCACTCTCGGATACCTCAGCCACGTGCACGTCAAGGACAGCCGAGGTGAGACATGGACGCATCACTATGCCGTAGAGGACTCATACACGCGGATCGATTTCGTCACCATTTCCGCAGGTCTCCGCCGACATGTGAAAAAGGACGAGTCCCGCATCATTGACGATCCGGACTGGGAAATCGCCTCTGATCACCGCCCGGTGCTTGTGCGTTTCGAGTAATCACTCGATTTCAATGCTCTCGTCGATATCCCCCTCGAAGCCTTCGCTGACCTCCTCTTCGTCAACGGGGATCGCCCTCTGAACTTCCTCGTAATTAATTTCTTCCGGCTCATCGATGCCGTCTTCTTCGATCGGGATCGCCTTTAGCACATCATCACCCTCCTCGGCTTTTTCTTCACCCTCAGGAACGACGATCAGTGCCTTCTTCGGAGGTTCGATGATTTCCTTTATATCGTCTTTGAGCGGCTCGAAAAAATTCCGCACCATCGGAGCGGCCATGCGCCCACCGGAAACCGTCTGCCCGGGCTTACCTTCGTAAAGGACGGCGAAGGCGTAGCGCGGATTATCGTGCGGCAGGAAACCCGCGAACCATGCCAGCCGTTGGTTGAGGCTTGGCGGCCCCCACTGGGCGGTGCCGGTTTTGCCGGCCAAGGTGGTGAAGCTTAGGTTACCGCTCGTTCCTGTGCCGCCGGATACCACATCGCGCATCCCATCGCGAACGATCTCCACGGAAACGGGATCCACCCCGAGCCAATTTTTCCGCTCCGGTTTTACGGCACGCACCACCCTGCCGCGGGTGTCTTGGATCTGGCTCACGAGGGAAAGCTTCGGCAGCGCACCACCATTGCCGATCCCGGCCATCATCTGCGCGACCTGCAGCGGGGATGCAAGCAGGCTGCCCTGGCCGATGGACATGTTCGCTGTATCACCATTGAGTATCCGGCGATGCTCTTTTTTCATCATCCATTCATCTGAAGGCACGAGGCCCGCCGTTTCTCCGATCAATGGCAGGCCGGATTTCTCTCCCATCCCCAAGCGACGGGACAGGCTCAGGAAAACCTCCGCGCCGGTGTCGATGCCTACCTGATAGAACCAGGTGTTGCAGGATCTCGCCAGCGCTCGGCGAACATCGATGTCCCCTTCTGGCGTTTTCGACCAGTTTCTGAAAGTGTGATTTCCGATCCGAATCGAGGCAGGGGAATAGACGGTGGAGCGCTCGGTGACGACCCCCGCATTCAGCGCGGCGAGAGCGACCACCGGCTTGTAGGCGGAGGCGGGCGGGTAGGAGGACTGGAAAGCGCGACCGAAAAGCGGCGTGCCGGGCTCATCCTGCAAAGCGCGGAAATCCTCTTCGCCGATGCCGGGGATGAAACGGTTCAGATCGAAGCTTGGCCGCGAAGCCATCACCAATACTTCGCCGGTCACGACATCGATCACCACGAAAGCGCCGCGCTCACAGCCTTTTTTCAGGACGCTTTCCGCGAGCTTCTGCCATTTTAGGTTCAGCGTTGTCACGATCGTGCCGCCTGGGCGGGGTCGCTTGACCTGCTCTTCAATGAGCTTGTTGCCTTTTTCATCGAAAAGCAGCCGCTTCATGCCGGGAATCCCGGTGAGTTCGCGATCAAAAATCTTTTCGAGGCCCGCACGACCCTCGCTTTCCTCCCACAAGGGCTCGTTATAATTGATCGGGCCGGTCGGGAGTTTCCCCACACTGCCCGAGTAGCCGATGATGTGGGCGGCTAGCGTATCCTGGGGATAAATGCGGCGGTAAACGGGTTGGAGCACCAAGCCTTTTCCGAGCATCGGCTCGATCTTATTTGCCTCCTCCGCACGCAGCTGGCCACCTACATAAAGCGGGAGCCAGCGCCGATGCCGGTAATGATCGTAAAGTTCCTCGTCCGTCTTCGCCGTAAAACCTTTCAACTTACCTTCGATCCTCGCCAGTCGGGTTCGCGCCCAATTCACCACATACTCGCGTTCCACATCCTGAAACTGCTCAAATTGCAGCGCCACCTGATAGGCTACCTCGTTTTGTGCAAGCGGCTCGCCCTCCCGGTCGACAATCTGCCCACGCGGCGGTGGGATCTTGAGCGTGATTGTGCGGGCGTCCTTCCGCGATAGAATCGATCCGTCACTCGCGGAAGGCAGTCCTTCGGTCTGAGCGGGAGGTATGACGCTCACCGATTTTGGTGTGACCTCATCCTGCGATTGGGCATGCAGCAAGGCCTGCCCGATCAAGGCGGCGATCAGTATTCCAGACTTGCTAAGCACGCCGTAAATTATCGTTGCCGCCTTGCGGTGGCAACCTCGCAATCGACTTCTTATAGCTTGTCAGTCTCCAGAGCCGAGCAAGGAAGAAGAGTCACTCGTCCACCTCCCGGGCGGCTAGCGATAGTTCCGCCAACCCCTCCACGCTCGCCACCGAATCCACTTGGCAAAGCCTCTGCCGCAGATCTTTCGCGCCGGAGAAACCCTTGCAATAGGCCATCAACCTCCCGCGCATTGCGGTAAGCGTCTGGCGCTCATTTCCATACCTATCACTCTCTACCGCCATCCGGCAGTGGCGCAGGATCAGCTCCCACCTCTCTGCCAAAGGCACCGGTGCCATCACCTCGCCGGTCTCCAGGAAATGCTTCGCCTCACGGAAAACCCACGGGTTCTGCATCGCCGCTCGTCCGATCATCACGCCACTCACCGCCGTTTGGAGTTTGCGTTTCGCTAGATCCTCACCGCAGGAAATATCGCCGTTTCCGATCACCGGCACGCCCACCGCCCGCGCCACGGCATCGATCGTTTCCCAATCCGCCTCGCCGCTATAGCCCTGCGCCCGCGTCCGCCCATGCACCGCGATCGCCCGCATCCCACAATCCTCCAGTGTCCTCGCCACCTCCACCGCATTCACCGAATCCGCATCCCAGCCGATCCGGATTTTCGCCGTCACCGGCACATCCATCCCCACCGCCTTCGCCACGCCTGATGCCACACTCGCCAGCAGCGGGCAATCACGCAGCAGCGAGGAGCCGCCATTACGGGAAACCACTTTGTTCACCGGACAGCCGAAGTTGATATCAATGAAATCCGGAATCCGCCCCGCCAAACCCTTGTCGATGATCTTCCGCGCCGCCTCGCCCATCCGCACGCCATCCGCCCCGAAAAGCTGCACCCCCACCGGCCGCTGCCCCTCATCGAACTCCGTGTATTTCCGCGTCCGCTCATCCGCCTGCATGATCCCCTCCGCACTGACGAATTCCGTCACCATCACATCCGCCCCCATCTCTTTGCAGATCCGCCGGAAAATCAAATCCGTCACCCCCGCCATCGGCGCGAGATACAAGGGGAACTTCCCATCTGAAAACCAGTGCAACACAACCGCACCGTAACATGCAGGTCAATCCGTGAAGCCTAGCAATACAGGGCCGTTCCTACGGGGGCTTTTGAGTGCGCGCGATTATTCGCCGCTTTTGTTCACCAGAGGGCCGTTTTGCCGGGGTGCCGCGAGCTTTACTAACTAAAGCCATATCCCGCCTAAGGATACAAAAGCGGTGATTCTCCCCGCACTCAAAAGGCTCCGCCTCCCCTAACCGAGCCGATCCCTAACTTGATCGCCCCGATCACTGCTCCCCAATACTTCCTCTTGCAAGTCCCCGCCTCCTCATTTACCGAAAGATCACCATGGCCAACTACCGCGTCCTCGTCTCCGATCCGATTTCCGAAAAAGGTGTAGAAGCCCTGCGCTCTGCGCCGGGCATTACCGTCGATGTCAAGACTGGCATGTCTCCGGACGAGCTGCTTGCCGTGATCGGCGATTACCACGGCCTCGTGATCCGCTCGGAAACAAAGGTGACGCCTGCTGTTTTCGATGCCGCGAAAAATCTGAAAGCCATCGGCCGCGCCGGAGTGGGCGTGGACAACATCGACCGCGACTCTGCCACCGACCACGGCGTGGTGGTGATGAATACGCCTTCCGGAAACACGATTTCCACCGCCGAGCACGCCTTCGCGCTGATGCTCGCCCTCGCCCGCAACATCGGCCCGGCACACACCTCAATGGTCGCCGGGAAATGGGATCGCAAGATTTACGGCGGCGTGGAGATGTTCGGGAAACGCTTGGCTATCTTGGGCATGGGTCGTATCGGCACGGAGTTCGCCAAGCGCGCGCAGGCCTTCGGTATGACCGTCGTTGCCTATGATCCTTTCCTCACCGCCGCCCGCGCCCAATCGCTGAAGGTCGAGCTCGCCGCCACCGCCGACGAGGCACTGAAAGGCGCGGACGTCGTCACGCTGCACATCCCGATGACAGCGGAAACCAAGCACATCATGAACGCCGAGCGCATAGCCCTGATGAATCCCGGTGCGCTGATCGTAAACTGCGCCCGCGGCGGCCTTGTCGATGAAGCGGCTGCCAAGGCTTCCATCGACGCCGGCCACCTCGCCGGCATCGCGCTCGACGTGTATGAGGTCGAGCCGCCGCCTGCGGATTTCCCGCTGTTTTCCGCGAAAAAAACTGTCTTCACCCCCCACCTTGGAGCATCCACCGCAGAGGCTCAGGAAAACGTCGGAATTGAGGTCGCGATCCAGATCAAGGATTTCCTCTTGACCGGCGAGATCCGCAACGCGGTGAACATGCCGAACCTCGACGCGAAAACCCTCGAATCCGTCGGTCCTTACCTCGACCTCGCGAATTCACTCGGAAAACTCCTTTCAAAAATCGCACCCGCGCAGTGCGATGCGATCCGCGTCTCCTATCTCGGCCCTGTATCCGAGTTGGATACCGAGCTCGTCACCCGCAAAATCCTCACCGGCTACCTCGCCTCCGCGAGCCACGAGGCTCAAGTGAACCTGATCAACGCCCCCGCCATCGCGAAGGCGCACGGCATTGTTGTCAGCGAATCCACCGTCGCACTCCACACTAACTGCACGGAACTCATCGAGGTCTCCGCCGTGAAAGGCAACGAGGTCACCACCGTGGCAGGCACTTTTTTCGGAAACTCCGCCCGCATCGTCCACATCGCCGGCCACTACGTCGAGACCAGCCAGACGGGTCGTTTCCTCTTCGTGGAAAACGATGACCGCCCCGGCATCGTCGGCGTGATCGGCACCTCGCTCGGTGAGGCACAGGTCAATATCGCGAATATGGCTCTCTCCCGTAACACGGAAACCAAGTCTGCCGTGACCGTCATCGAGGTGGACAACGAGCCATCGTCCGCCTTGCTCGAATCCCTCCGCGCCACTCCAGGCATCCTGCGTGTGCTCAGCTTCGAGCTGTGAATTCATCTATGGTGAAAAGCCCGAATCCGGAGCAACTTCGGCTTCACAAAAACGGACCGCGGATCTTCAGTCCGCCCCAGAACCCAAGCCACATCGCCTTCACGAGCCGCGAAGGCCAGAGCGATCCAGCTATACCGTTTGCCAAAAGTTTGTGCGCAAAAATGAAGTGACAACAAAGTAGAGTGCGCCGCAGGCTCTGGACTGCTGTGATTCTTCATTCATAGCTCTTAAGGACGGCTTTGTTTTACGGGACGACGGGTTGCTACCGGGATACTTCGTTTTTCCATCACGAACCCAAAAAGCTGCGGATGAGAACCGCAGCAGTCAAAAGCCTCCGGCGGCATGGATATGCGCAAGGACTTTTGGCAATCCAGTCTATTTTGGAATTTTACCACAGAGTCACGGAGCAAATAAACTACCAGGCATACAATTTCGCGCCAAGGAGCAAGGATGAAATTTACAGGATGAATTTTACGCGCTTTCGAGCCGTCGCAGACGCAGCATAGCTGCGCATCGAAGTCCAATCATACCCCCACCCGCAAATCCCGTATACTCCACAACACACCCGCTGCCGCTAAACCACTACCCCGCATCCGCCGCGCCCCGTCTT
>CAMBTP010000065.1 GCA_945870855.1 Prosthecobacter debontii | reverse complement strand
ACCGATTTCCAAGTCCTCCGCAAAGGGGCTGCAAGACCCTTCTCCATACGGAGAATTGAACCGCCAAGAGCGCCAAGAAAGAAAAGTGAAGAATGCAAAAAACAATTCCTCCTTGGCGAACTTCTCTTCCTTGGCGGTTCAAATTCTTCTCATTCGGCAAGGCTGCAACCAGCTTACTTCGTATTTCCATCACGAACCCAAAAAGCTGCGGATGAGAACCGCAGCAGTCAAAAGCCTCCGGCGGCATGGATATGCGCAAGGACTTATGGCAAATGGTCTAACTCCAATCCATGCCGGGCTCGCGTTCTGGAGAACGCGGCTCCGACCGTGCTCCGCTCACTTCGGCAGGATGGAGATTTTGTGGAGGTTGTCGGGGACGTAGTATTTTTTCGCGAGGGCGTTGATTTCCTTCAAGGTGATGGAGCGGTAGTCCTTGTCACGGGAGCGGGCGAGTTCGAGTTTTTCGGGGTCGGACTGGGATTGGGAGAGCACGGTGGAGAGCCAGTAGGAATTGTCGCGGAGGGTTTTTTCAAGGTTGGAGAGGGTGGGGGCAAGGGCGCGGTCGAGTTCGTCCTGCGTGGCTCCCTTTTTGGAAAATTCCGTGGCGATTTTCTCCATAGTGGCGAGCAGGAGCGGGATGTCGTCGGGCTTGCCGATGGATTGGCCAATCAGATAACCGAAGTCTTCCAGCGCGTCGGAACCGCCCGCGCCGGCGTTGGGTGAGTAGGAGGCTCCGAGTTTCTCGCGGATCTCCTCGCGGAGGCGGTCACCGTAGATTTCGGAAAGCACGTTGAGGCGGCGGGCTTCGGGGATGTTGCCGCGCATGCCTTCTGTTTTCCAAACGGCGGTTGCCGAGGCCTGCGGGATTTTTGATTCGTAGGAGAAGGTTTTTTCCGAAGGCGGTTCTGGGAAATCGACCTTACGTGAAAGCGCGTTCTTCACGGGCGGTGCGGCGTCGCGTTTCGCGAGCGAGCCGAAGGTGGCGAGCAAGTCTTTGAGCAGCGCCTCTTGGTCGAAGTCGCCGACGATGGTCAGCTCCAGATAACCTTTCTCAAGCTCCGGCGTGAGCCATGCTTTCACTTGGTCGATGGTGTAGTTGGAGATTTGTTCTTGGGAGGGGATGGTGAAGCGGAAATCGCCGCCGTGGAGCCAGGCATCCATCTCCATCATTGGGCCGTTCGTGGTGTGTTTGAGGGATTGGAAAAGCATCGGGATCGCCTTCTGAAACTGCCAGAGCGCCTCCGGGCGGTAGGCGGGATCGGTGATCGAGGCGCACATGATCTGGAGTTGGAGGAGCTGGTCATCGGGTGTGGTCGAGCCGGAAAGGGAGAAGGCATCTTCACCGATCGAGAGACCCGCCGAGGCGTTGCGCCCGGCGAGAATTTCGGAGAGTTCGTCGTTGGTATGCTTGCCGAGACCGCCGCCGTCGAAGATTGCGTTGGCGAACTTGTCGAGCATCGGCGTACCCTTTGGTTGGGAGAGCTGGCCGTTTCCGATGCGCGCCGTCATCAGGATGCGGTTTTTCTCGAAATCAGTTTGCTTTAGGTTGATGCGGATATTGTTCGCTAGCTTGATCTGGGTGATGCCGAGATCATCGACCTCGACGGTGGAGGCCACGCTTCCTGGTTTTCCAAAATCGGTGTAGCCGAAGGGGATCATTGCGCGCGCGGCGGGCGGCTCGACGGTTGTTTCGGCGGATTTTTCGTAAAGCTTTGCGAGCGTTTCCGCCGCGTCCTCGGGAGCTTCCTTGGTGGAAAGCACGAGATGGAATCCCGGCGCTTCCCAGAATTTCACGAAGTCCGCATGCACCTTTTCCACGGTGATGTCTTTGAGAATTTCCTCGGCCAGATCCAGATCCGCTTCCGGCGTCGAGAAGACGGAGCCATCGTTCACCGAACTAGCGATGGCGGTGGCGAGCGAGTCGGACTTGCGGGTGTCCTTGCGTTTCACGGCCTCTTGGTAGGCGTTGAGGAGGTTTGCCTTTGCCTCGGAAAGCTCTGCCTCGGTGAAGCCGTGTTCCTTGGCGCGACGGAGTTCGTTTTCGAGGACAGGCACGACTTCCTGCCAGCGGTCGTCGGCGGCGGTGAGTGAAATGGAGCCCATTTCCAGCTCGTTGAAGAGCGTGAATTTTGAGGCGGAGCCTGTGCTTACCGGTGATTTCTCTTGCTTCGTGATACGCTCGAAGCGGCGCCCCATGATGGCGTGCGCGATTTCAATAGGGAATCTCGCTGCGCGTGTTTCCTTGGTGTCGGGCTTACGCTCGAAGGGCCGCACAAGGCTGAGGGAAACATCCGTGGAGGCTAGTTCGGGATCGCTGAAAATGTGCGTTTTCATGCCCTCGGGAATGACCACTTTTCCCATGTTGGGGTTGGTGCCGGGATTCTCCGGGTTCACAATTGTGCCGAAGGTTTCCTTGATCGTGAGCTCGAGTTCTGCGGGGTCGATGTTGCCGACGGCTACCAAAGTCATGCGCTCCGGCGTGTAGTATTTCTCATAGAAATCAACAAAGCGCTCACGAGGTGCGGTCTTGATCACCTCCTCCTCGCCGATGGGGAAACGTTCGCCGATGAGCGAGCCGGGCAGCATTGTCTGGAACTGTTTCAGCATCATCCGGTATTCCACCGAATCACGGGAGGCTTTCTCTGCGAGGATCACGCCGCGCTCCGCATCGATTTCCTCCGCGCTCAGCAACGCGCCGTCTGCGAAGTCGCGCATCACGCCGAAGGTGAGTTTCATCGTGTCCGGCTTGAGGTCGGGCAGGTCGAGCATGTAAACGGTCTCGTCGAAGGAGGTGTAGGCATTGACGTGAGCGCCGAAGGCAATGCCGCGTGTCTGCATTTCACGGATCAGGGTATTCGCGTCCTTGTGGCGTTTGGTGCCGTTGAAAACCATGTGCTCCAGGAAATGTGCGACGCCGCGTTGATCGTCCTTTTCCATCAGGGAACCGGCAGAGATGTGGAGGCGGAGGGAAAGGCGGTTCGGTGGTTCGGCGTTGGGCAGAATCATATAGCGCAAGCCGTTTTCCAAAGTCCCGAACACGGCCGAGGAATCTGGTGCGATGTCAGATTTCGCCTGCGGCCACTCCCGCGTTTCTGCCGGGATAAGCGGGGCAGCTGGAGCAGGTTGGGTAGGTTGAGCTAGCTTTTCAGGGGTGTTGTTGTCGCGAAGTGCCAGAAATAGGGCGGTGACTCCGAGGATAAGACTGAGGATGAGAGGACTTGCGTTGCGCATCTGGGGAGAATCGCGGTGTCCGGCGAGATTGCAAGCATGAGGTGGCCTAGGGAGAGCCGCGCCGTTGGCCGGCTTCTTCCGATGAGAGCTGCGTATCGCGTTTGCATTACTCCCGCGAAAAGATAGAAAGCGGGCATGTCTCTGGAGGTTTCCACGCCCGCCCTGCTTTTCCCCGCGATCAGTCTGCTGTTCCTTTCCTACACGAACCGCTTTCTGCATCTCTCCGCGCTGATCCGCCAGTTGCACGCTGAATGGGCGGAGCGCGGCGATTGCATAGCGCGGCTGCAGATTGAGAATCTCCGCAAGCGCCTCGTCTTGATCCGGTTCATGCAGCTTCTCGGAGCGCTTAGTCTGCTGCTCTGCGTCGTTTCCATGGTCAGCGTGATCAGCTCCGCGCAATGGCTGGCGGTGCCATCGTTCGCGGCGGCGCTGTTCCTTATGGGTGCCTCGCTCGCCAGCTTGATATGGGAAATCTGGATTTCCGGTGGAGCGCTGCGCATCCTGCTTGCGGCGATGGAGCAGAAGAAGTCTTGATCGGGTAAATTTCCGCATTGCCCGGAGCGGGGAAAAGCCCTGAGCATCCGCGCATGTCAAAATATGCGGGCGAAGAAGTATTGGTTCTGAAACGCGGGCTGTTGGAAAATCTCGGGATGTTCGAGGGCTTCCGCACGGATGGCGTGGACGATGTGGTGGCGGCGCTTTTGGAGCCGTCAGCAAACTTTTTCCTCGATCGCGCAGCCGCAGAGGACGATCCGAGCCACAAGCAGCTCATCCCATATTGCATTTTTAAATGCGGCGACCGAGTCCTGCACTACACGCGCGGCAAGTCGGGCGGAGAAAACAGGTTGCATGCGAAAATTTCTATCGGCGTCGGCGGTCACATCAATCCGGTGGACATGGGCGAGGGCCGCACAGGTGCTGCCGCCTACTACGCCGCCGTGCAGCGCGAGATCGACGAGGAACTGGACATCGCCTGCGATTATGAAATGCGCATCGTCGGCCTCCTCAACGACGACTCGAACCCCGTCGGCCAAGTCCACCTCGGCGTGGTCCATCTCGTGGAGCTCGAAAGCGAGGAGGTATCCTCCCGCGAGGACGCGTTAACGGATCTTTCATGGGCGAGCGTTTCCGATCTGAACGACGGGCTTTTCGAAAGGCTGGAGACATGGAGCGCGTTCTGCGCGAGGTGGCTGGCTGGGAAGTGATGGATTTCGGCATTTACCTACGCCCGCATGGTGTCGATCATCCGGGTATGAGTGACTTCGATGCGTTCGAAAAAAAGATGCGCGCTGCCGGCATGGGCGACGCTCCTGTTGCCGTTTTCAAAAGGAATTACGAGGCGCTACTTCGTGATGAGACGGGGCTGATTCCCGAGGACAGCATCGCCCCTGCTGGTGATTTACCGAAGGCGGACGAAGTTCCCGCAGGCGACGGCGCGGATCTGCTCGGGCAGACGGTGATTGTGAAACTAAACGGCGGGCTGGGAACCGGCATGGGCTTGCTGGGACCCAAGAGTTTGCTGGCTGTGCGCGATGGGGTGAATTTCCTCGATCTCATGGTGCGTCAGACGCTTTCACTGCGCGAGAAAAGCGGCACGAATGTCCGGTTATTGCTGATGAATAGTTTCAGCACCAGCAAGGACACACTCGCGCATCTCCAGCGTTATCAGGAGCAGGGTTTCGCCGATGCAAGCGAGGTCGAGATGATGCAGAACATGGTGCCGAAGATCGACGCTGCTACTTTCAAGCCAGTCGAGTGGCCCGCTGATCCCGAACAGGAATGGTGCCCTCCGGGTCACGGCGATCTTTACCCAGCGCTTGTCGGCAGCGGGTGGTTGGATCGACTCCTGAACGAGGGCGTGAAATACGCTTTCGTTTCCAATTCTGACAACCTCGGAGCGATCCTCGATCCCGCGCTGCTCGCATTTTTTGCGGACTCCGGTGCGCCGTTCATGATGGAGGTAACACGTCGCACGGCGGCGGATCGCAAAGGCGGACATCTCGCCAGGCGAAAAAGCGACGGGCGCCTGCTCCTGCGCGAGGTCGCTCAATGCCCGGACGCGGATCTCAATGAGTTTCAGAACATCGATAAACACCAGTATTTCAACACGAACAGCCTGTGGCTAAACCTCGAAAAGCTGAAAGCACAGCTCACCACCGACTCCGGTGTCCTGCCTTTGCCGATGATCAAAAATACGAAGACTGTCGATCCCCGCGATCCGAAATCTCCTGCGGTTTTCCAGCTGGAAATCGCAATGGGATCTGCCATCGAGTGCTTTGAGGGCGCGCTGGCCGTGGAGGTTCCGCGCAGCCGTTTCGCACCGGTGAAAACAACTGCCGATCTCCTCGCCCTCCGCTCCGATGCCTACGAGGTGCTGGACGACGGCCAAGTCCGCCTCCGCGCGGAACGCCAAGGTGTGCCGCCCGATATTTCCCTTTCCGGTGAATACAGACTCGTCGATTCCCTCGATGCTCTGGGCGTGCCGAGCTTGATTCACTGCCACTCCTTGAAAATTAGCGGGCTTGTCTCTTTTGAGGAAGGCGTCATTATAGAAGGCGAAGTTGCTTTTGTAAGCCATGAACTTGGTGGCCTAAAATCGCTTCCACACAAGACCATTTCGGCCGGCATTTACTCCAACGGAACATTTTAAATTATGTGGAAAGGACGTTTCTCACAAGACACCTCGTCGCTAGTGCAGCAGTTCGGGGAATCGATCTCCTACGACTGGCGGCTTTACCCGCATGACATCGCCGGATCTATCGCCCATGCCCGCGCCCAGCTCAAAGCCGGACTGCTGACGGAAGAGGAGTTTTCATCGATCGAAAAAGGTCTGTTAGAAATCGAAGCCGATATCCGCGAAGGCCGCTTCGAGTTCAAGACCTCGCTCGAGGATATCCACATGAACATCGAGTCGGAGCTCACCAAGCGCATCGGCTCGACGGGCGGCAAGCTCCACACCGCTCGCTCCCGCAACGACCAGGTCGCCACCGACACGCGCCTGTATTGCCGCACGCAGATCGATGAGATTTCCACCGCGATCCACGGCCTCCAGAAAACGCTCGTCGCGAAAGCGGAGCAATACGCCGCCTCGGTGATGCCCGGCTACACTCACCTCCAGCGCGGCCAACCGGTCACCGTCGGTCACCATTTGCTTGCCTATGTGGAAATGCTTCAGCGCGACAAAGGACGGCTCAGCGACTGCCGCCGCCGCCTCAACGTCTCGCCGCTCGGCTCCGGCGCGCTCGCAGGTTCCACAATAAACCTCGACCGCGAGGCTATCGCGGTCGAGCTCGGTTTCGATGCAGTCACCCGCAACTCGATGGACGCCATCGCGGATCGCGACTACATTGCCGAGCTGCTTTTTGTGATCTCCATGAGCGGCGTTCACCTTTCCCGCCTCAGCGAGGATCTCATCCTCTGGTGCTCCAGTGAGTTTGGTTTCGTAGCGCTATCCGACGCGCACACCACCGGTTCCTCGCTGATGCCGCAGAAAAAAAATCCCGATGTCTGCGAACTCACGCGCGGAAAAACAGGCAGGCTCGTCGGCAATCTGATGAACCTCCTCGTCGCCATGAAAGGCCTGCCGCTCACCTACAACCGCGACCTCCAAGAGGACAAGCCGCCGCTGTTCGATTCCGTGGACACGATCCTGTTGGTGCTCGCCGTGAATTCCGAGATGATCGCTGCGATGAAAATGCGCGAAGACCGCTGCCTCGCCGCCGCCTCCGATCCCATGCTTCTCGCCACCGACCTCGCCGATGCCCTCGTGAAAAGCGGCATCCCTTTCCGCACCGCCCACGAACTGGTCGGCAAAGCCGTCGCCGAATCCGTGAAGTCCGGCCTGCCGCTCGACTCGCTCGATCTAACCGCCATCGACTCCGCCTACACGGACACGATGAAATCCGTTTTCTCCCTGGAAACCGCCCTCGCCGCCCGCACCAACCCCGGCGCGCCATCCGTAGCGAATGTGAAACGCGAAATCGAAAGCTGGAAAGCGTGCCTGTGAAGATTTTACCCGGCGTGCCATTTACCAAGACGTAATCAACTCCTCCGCGAAGCACTTAATGTGCTGCGCCGCAGGCTCTGGACTGCTGTGATTCTTCATTCACAGCTCTCAATGGCAGTTTTGTTTTACGGGACGACAGATCCATATCGTTCTCCATAATACGTCCTCATGCCCTCTACCTAAATAACCGCATTCTGCACGATACACTTGACGAATGTATCGTGCCTTCTTACTGTATTGGAAATGGCTTCTCTGCAACAACGCCTGCTCGACTACCTCGAACCTCTCACGGGGGAGCGGCCTGACCTTGCACCCGAGACGGCCACCAACCTACCTCTTTTCCTCAGGGAACGGTTCGACTTTCAGAACATCCGCCTTTTTGGGAAAAGCTACATTCTCGCCTTGGAAAAGGAAAATGGGGACTCCGAATCCCCCGGCGAATACGAAAACCAGATCCGCCTCATGCAGCCCCAGTTCACGGAATCCGTGGCTCTGGTCCTGCAGCGGATCCCCTCGTATGCCCGCAACCGCATGGTTCGGCTGGGGATTCCTTTCATTGTCCCGGGCAGTCAGACCTTCCTACCCGCAGCCCTGATTGATCTACGCGAGCGCTTCGCCCAGCCCAAACCGGACAAGGGAAAGAAACTCACGCCAGCCGCCCAGTGCCTCGTCCTTTACCACCTCCAGCGCCAACCTCTCGAAAATCTTCCACTACGGGACATCGCGGAAAAGATTGGCTACTCGCCCATCATGCTCACCAAGGTGAAGGATGAATTGGAGGCGACGGGCGTCTGCCGCACCTCCCGCATGGGTCGTTCCATCGTTCTTGAGTTCACCACCCGGGGCAGAAACCTCTGGGAAAGCGTCCAGCCCATCCTCTCCAGCCCGGTAAAGAAAACCCTCTGGGTTCGCTGGGATCCGCCAAGTTCCCCTGCTCTGATCGCGGGTCTCACCGCCCTGAGCAGGAAAACCATCATGGCGGATGATCGATTGCCCACCTACGCGCTGCTTTCCGCCACATTCCAAGCCAACCTTGAACACGGACTCTACAACGGATGCAGGGGTCCGGAGGAAGCGAACCTCCGCCTCGAAAGCTGGAGCTACAATCCGCTTCTGTTCGGCAATACCACGATGGTCGATCCACTTTCCCTCTTTCTCAGCCTGCGTGATTTCCCTGACGAGCGGGTTCAGCAGCAGTTGGAAATCCTCATCGACCAAATACCATGGTAAAAGGTCTAGACATCTTCCGAGACCGCTTCAGCGAGTTTGAAGGCTCCTTCATTCTCATCGGCGGTGCTGCCTGCGACCTTTGGTTTGATCAACTCCGCCATCCTTCTCAACGAGGATTACTACGCCCTCATCCGCACGCACCACGACAACCGCGACGGCTTGGGAGTCGCCAACGCCACATCGCTGATCCCACTCAAAGCCTTCGCTTGGCTGGATCTCACCCGCCGCAAAGCGGAAGGTGAAACGATCGACTCCAGGAAAATCAAAAAACACCGAAACGACGTCTTCCTCCTCGCCGCCACCCTGACAGGCGAACCCGGCCCCGAACTACCGATTGCCTTAACTGCCGACCTCTCCCGCTTCCTCCAATCCTTTCCGGCGGATTCCCCCGATTGGACGGCCATTAGCGCAGCGTTGAAATCCAATCCAGTAAGCCGAGGACTCCGCCCCACCAGCCTCATCAACGCAATCCAAACATACTTCCGCCTAACATCGGAATAGCTCTGTTCCCACTGCTCGGCTATCAGCTCAACCTCACCGAGCACCTCTACGGCATCGCCGCCAACGGGATTCCTCGCCGCCCGCACCAACCCCGGCGCGCCATCCGTAGAGAATGTGAAACGCGAAATCGAAAGCTGGAAAGCGTGCCTGTGAAGATTTTACCCGGCGTGCCATTTTCCAAGACGTAATCAACTCCTCTTTAACAGACGCGCAACACGGAGGATTTCGAGAGGGTGCCCGGACTGACATTTTCGAATTGGTTAGAATAAGCACTTTCGAGCTACCCGGTTTATCCTTGTCACGAGGGGGACGCTGGGGAGAATCCGCTTCCGACTGATGCGGGCTGATTGCTATGAAAGGAAACGAGAATAATCGACTGGCGGAGCAGTTTGTTGAATTCGGCTCGCTGGTGGCGGGGCATTCGAGCTTTGTGATCATGAGTCACGTCCGGCCGGATGGGGATGCGATTGGATCGCAGGTGGCGCTTGGCTTCTCGCTGATGGCGATGGGAAAAACGGTTTATCTCGTCAACGTAGATGGTGTGCCGGAGAGCTTGGCTTTCTTGTTTGGTTCGGAAAAAGTGATGACCCCACCCGCCGAGCCTCTGGAGGTGGAGGTAGCCATCGCTTTGGATACGGCAACGCAGCCACGGCTTGGCGATGGTGCTCTGCATGCCGCCTCCAAGGCAAAATTTTGGGTGAATATCGATCACCACATTTCAAATCCAGCTTACGGCGATCTGAACATTATCGACGCCACCAGCCCAGCTACAGGGCAGATTATTTACCACCTGATCCGCACGCTCGATATGCCGCTCCCCGCGGAAACGCGCGATGCGATCTACGTGGCAGTTTCCACCGATACCGGGTCTTTCCAATACGGCTCCACGACTGCGGCGACCTATGAACTCGGCGCGGATCTGATTCGCCGGGGGCTGGATGTCGGGAAAATCAACGCCGACACCTACGATAACCATCCTTACCGCCGTGTGGAGCTGCTGCGCGAGCTGCTCAACACGCTGGAGATTTCCGCCGATGGAAAAATCGCAAACTGGGAACTCCGAGATGCGGTGCGATTGAAACTCGATCTCCAGCCGGATGACAGCGAGGGTTTGATCGATATGATCCGCTCGGTGAAAGGCGTGAAGGTCGCGGTGTTTTTCGAGGAGTTGGAGGGCGGGAAGATCCGTGTTTCCATGCGCTCGAAGGACAAGAGCGTGAATGTCTGCGAGGTAGCCATGAAGTTTGGCGGCGGCGGACATTCACTGGCGGCGGGTATCCGAATGGCCGCTCCGCTGGAGGATGCGAAGGCGAAGGTGCTGGCCGCTCTTGGCGAGGCACTTGGTTGATAAATTTAAATACACGATGAGAAACAAACCAGAAGAATACAACGGACCGAGTGGCGTGCTGCTCGTGGACAAGGCACCAGATATGACCTCACACGATGTCGTGGCGATCGGTCGGCGGGCGCTAAACACGAAAAAAATCGGCCATTGCGGAACGCTTGATCCAATGGCTACCGGACTGTTAATGCTCGTGATCGGTCGCGCGACGAAGATCCAGGATTTGCTAATGAGTGAGGACAAGGTTTACGAAGGCACCCTCACGCTCGGCACCCGCACAAGCACCCAAGACAGGGAAGGGGAAGTGGTCGAAACGCGCGAGGTAGGCAACTATTCCGACTCCGAGATCAAGGCGGTTTTCGAAAGTTTCACCGGCGACTTCGAACAACTCCCGCCGATGGTTTCCGCGATCAAGATGGACGGCGTGCCACTCTACAAGCTCGCCCGCAAAGGCCAGGAAGTGGAGCGCAAGCTGCGCCCGGTGAAGGTTAGCGGATATGAGATCACGCGCATCGCGTTGCCAGATGTGGATTTTCGCGTGCATTGCACGAAGGGTTTCTATGTCCGCACTTACGCGAACGACATCGGCGAGAAACTCGGTTGCGGCGCGCACTTGAGCGCGTTGCGGCGGACGAACTCGGGGAAATTTACCCTCGATCGCTCGGTGACGGTCGCGCAGCTCAAGGAAGCGAATCCAGAAGTGCTGATGAAAGCCCTGATCTCGCTGGCCGAAATTTCACTGATGCGTGGAGCTTGAATCAATGCCGATTCGAATCGACAAGCTGGAGGAGCTGGCGGCGCAAGACGGACCGCTGCACCTCGCGCTTGGCGTGTTCGATGGGGTTCATATCGGCCACCAAGCGGTGATCAAACGCGCGGTGGATGCCGCAGCGAGAGACGGCGGGAAATCTTTTATCGTCACCTTTTCCCCACACCCCATCCGGGTCATCGCGCCCGAGAAAGCCCCGGCCTCTTTGTTAGCGACCCTTGATGAAAAGGCGGCGGTAGTGAAGGAGCTCGGCGTGGATGGCTTGTTGGTGATCCATTTCGACATGGCCTTCGCCAGGATGCCGGCGGAGGAATTTATTCGAAAACTCTGTGCTGGAATCGTGCGGACGATTGCGGTGGGCGTGGATTGGAGATTCGGTAGCAACCGCTCCGGTGATGTCGCGCTGCTCCTCAAGATGGGAGAGGAACTGGGCTTTAATCTGGAGGCCGTGTCTCCGGTAATGTGGGAGGGCGAACGCATCAGCAGCACCCGCATCCGCCAAGCGATCCGCGATGGCAACTTCGCCGCCGCCGGAGAAATGTTAGGCCGACCCTACGAGCTTTCCGGAATCGTGATCGAAGGCAGAAAGCTCGGTCGTGAGATCGGTTTCCGCACGGCAAATCTCCGCCTCGGCGAGTGTCAGTTGCCCGCCGACGGGGTGTGGACGGTCACTGTGAATGGTGCGCTTAAAGGCGTGGCGAACCTCGGCCTGCGCCCCACCGTCGATGGTGCCGAGCGGCTACTAGAAGTTCATCTCCTCGATTTTTCCGGCGATCTATACGGTAAGGAATTGAGGGTAAGTTTTATGAAATTTCTTCGCCCTGAAAAGAAATTCGGCTCGGTGGAGCAGTTGCGCGAGCAAATTGAACGAGATACGGCAGAAGCGAGGCGATGGTTCGCAGCCGAATGCACACCTTGATCTCTGTAACTGAAAATTCCCACAGCATGGAGCGTCGGATCGGAAGCCGCTCATAACCATGGATGGCCTATGAGGCTCGCCTACGCTCATCCCTTCGTCACCTCATGGGCTCGGGCGAATTGATTCTTGGCATGAGGGCGTTTCCTAGGGAATCTGGCCACATGGATATCGAGACAGCACGGACACTTCAAGAGTTGGTGGATCGGGTGGGGCGCGTGGATCGGGTGGGGATCGAGGAGAGGGTGGCAAAATACGGCACTCGTAGTATTAAGAAGGCGTCCAAGGTTTTCGGGTTGAAAATGGCGGTTTCCATGGTCGATCTCACTACGCTGGAGGGCAAGGACACGCGGGGTAAGGTGGAGTCACTCTGTCATAAAGCACTGCGCCCGCATGAGGGCATCCCGCCTACGGCGGCGGTGTGCGTTTATCCGGCCATGGTGAAGTATGCTGCGCGGCTTGTGAAAGGCACGCCGGTGAAAATTGCTTCGGTGGCGACCGCGTTCCCATCGGGACAGGCTCCGCTGGCCACGCGTCTTGCGGAGGTGAAGTCTGCCGTGAAAGACGGCGCGGATGAGATTGATATGGTGATTAACCGCGGGGCGTTTCTGTCCGGAGAAATTCGGAGGGTGCAGGATGAGATCGCCGCCGTGCGCGATGCCTGCGGCGAGGCCACGCTGAAAGTAATTCTCGAAACCAGCGAGCTGGAAACTTACGACAACATCCGCGCCGCGTCGTTCCTCGCGATGGAAGTCCTGCGTCCCGGCGATTTCATCAAGACCTCCACCGGTAAAACCTCCGACAACGCCACCCTCGGTAACAACCAGGTCATGCTGGAGGCGATCCGCGATTTCTATCTTCAGACCGGAACGGAGATAGCGATGAAACCGGCTGGTGGCATCCGCACCGCGAAGCAGGCACTCATTTTCCTAGTGGCCGTGAAGGAAACTCTCGGGGATGCGTGGCTCAATAATTCCCGCTACCGATTCGGTGCCTCCGCCCTTCTGAACGATCTCGTCCGGCAGCTCGTGAAAGAGGAAACCGGATATTATCAGGCTCCCTACATATTCAGCGAGGCGGCGGGCGGATATTGAGAGACACTAAAAATCACACCCGAAACAACTGCTCGCCACCCACAGTTCTTTGTGTATGCTTTCGCAGCGGATCAACCTCGAACGATCATCAATCTGGAGGAAAGCATCGGCAAGCAGGTGGGACGCCGCAAGCCGCCGACGAATCCGTTGCGGGTGGCCAGCGATATGAATAAGCTGGTGAACGGTTTGCTCAGCGCAGCGGGTCACAAGTTGCATCAGCGTGGCGTTTTTCGTTTTCACACCCACGAGGAGGCAGATGCACGGAAAATGAAAATGATATCGAAGAAGGAGAGCTGACTTCCCGCGCCCCGACGCAGGAGGACTTTGTGGGACTGTGCGCCCGGCTCAATGAGCTGAATGCACGTTATACCGTTTGCCAAAAGTTCGTGCGCAAAAATGAAGTGACAACAAAGTAGAGTGCGCCGCAGGCTCTGGACTGCTGTGATTCTTCATTCACAGCTCTTAAGGACGGCTTTGTTTTACGGGACGACGGGTTGCTACCGGGGTACTTCGTTTTTCCATCACGAACCCAAAAAGCTGCGGATG
>CAMBTP010000064.1 GCA_945870855.1 Prosthecobacter debontii | reverse complement strand
CGACAGCTCTTTAAATATTCTTTCTTACTAACGTGACTCATGATTCCAGATAATGTTTTCATCCGGTGTCATTCTTTCTGGCGCAACGACCTCTTAAAGCCTCATTTTAAGGCTCTCCCCGGTGTCATTCTACTTGGCGCAATGCGCCTTCGAAAGATTTCAGCGCTTTTTTCTCGTGCTTGGCTGAGCTAGGCGTTGGATGTTTCGCCATTTCAAGCAACAGTTCCTGGCCTAGCCGGAGCCAGAAGCCTGCCAAACTAGTGAGAATCTGATAAAATGAGGTTCACTTGGCTGCGGGCACTTCGTTCAAAGTGTAATACGCATGGCGGTGGACGAGTTCCTCGCCATCGCGGCAGCGGAGTGGGCGGAGATCGAACTCGTGGACGTGGCCTTTGGTCATGGCGTCGAGGGCGATGGTTGCGGAGAATCCGTCTTTGGAAATTTTCACGGACTTCACGTTCGGGGTTGTCTGATCGACCTCCGGGCCGCCGTATCCTTGGGCGTAATTGTGGGTGAAGGTGGTGACCTTGTAGGATGCGGTTTCGCCCGCTTCTTTTTCGGCGACGGGTTTCGTGAATTTGATTTTGAAGCCGTCGGGCGTGACCGTGACGCGTTCGATCTCGAAGGGCATTTTACCGCTCCATTCCAAGCGCTCCAGGGCGTAGGGCTTCAGTCCGCGCACGGGCCAGCCGCGGTTTGTGCCGCCGCAGATGAGTTTTCCGCTGGGGGTGAAATGGGTGTTGAGAATGCCGGTGGAGAGACCTTCGCGGAAGGGATAACAAGCGCCCTGCCAGACGCCGTTGACCTGCTCGGTGGTGGCGCGGACGAGGATGGATTGCGTGTAATCGCCGAGGAAAATCTGGTTCTCGAAGGGGCCGAATTTTCCACCCGTGCGATCGATCACAAAACCCGAGAGCGAGCGACCCATACGGATGTAGGGAAAAATCACGGCGTAGGGTTCGAGCTGCGGGATGCGCTCTTTCTCGATGATGATCTTCGATTCGGATTCGGGTTGCTCGGGTGCCTTGCCCATGTTCGGAGCGTAGGGATACCAGTTGAAGCTAATCGGGTGGCCGGTGAAGCCGCCTTCCTTGATGAACTTGAGGCTGCACGCGGGATTCCACGGCCCCTGGCTCTCCATGTAAAACAGCGCGCCGTGCTCGTTGAAGCCGATCCCGCCGGGGCTACGCAGGCCGCTGGCGATGGGGATGCTCTTGCCATCCGGCGTCACCTTGAACGCCCAGCCTCGGAAGAGTTGGTGCGAGTTATAGGAGCTGGAAAGGCCGAGCGCGACGTAAAGATTTCCCTGCGGATCGGGTTTCGATCCGAAGGCGTATTCGTGGTAGGTGCCGTAGCCCCATGCGTCGGAAACCACATCGTAACGATCAGCCGTGCCATCGCCGTTGGTGTCGGAAACCTTCGTAAGCTCGCAGCTCTGCGTGACGTGGAGCGCGCCATCCTTCCACGCAAGACCGAAGATTTCATCAAGGCCGGAGGCGAAGAGCTGATATTTCGGTTGGGGCTTGGCCTCGTCGATGCCAGAGATGAAATACACATCTCCATGCCGCGTGCCGACCGCGATGCGCCCGTCCGGCAGGGTCTCGAAAGCGCCGGCCTCGATGACGAGTTCCTTGGGAATCGGCACATCCACGATGGGATAAAATTCGCGTTCCTTGTCGGCGGTGCCCCAGCGCTCGCCGACTTCCTCGGAGTGGGCGGTGTGAAGGAAAAGCAGCGTGAGGGCGAGGAATGGAAAGGAGGAGTTCATGGGGAAAAGCAAAAGTCTTGGGGAGCACACGCGCCCTCGCGTGTTGTTTCCGACGCCCTCGTCGGAAACCGCGTGGAATGGTTGGGACGGCCAGTCTTCGGCGAGGGCGCCAAAGACAACACGCGAGGGCGCGTGTGCTCCCCAGCGAATCCACTTCGCGGATTCCGACGCGGCGTGGAGCGGATATGTGGCAAAGCATTTTTCCGCCCGGACAGGATGCCTAAATTTAGCGAAGGAGTTCATATCCGAGGGTGGCGTTGGATTTCCCTTTCGGGAGGGTGATTTTCAGGAGCAGCTCCATGCCGCCGCTGGCGATGGGGCGGAGGGTGGCGCTTTTCAGTGGGACTGTGATCCTGAGATCAGCGGTTTGGAAAACGGTCTCGGAAACAGCCTTGATATCGCCGGTCAGCGCGCGGAGCCAAAGGGTCTCGGCGGCGGGGGCGGTGAAGGCGAGGCTGCGCTCCATGGATTTTTCCGAAGCCTTGGTGGTATCTTCGATTTCGATTTCCCCGCAACGATAGCGGAAGGTCGGGATGGAGGTTTCGACGTTGAGCGAGTAGCCGAGGAAAGCGTAGCCGTGGTTGCGCGGGTAGAGCGGATCGGGGTTCACCGGAGTTTCTTTTGTGATGACTGGATGTGCGGGCCAGACGGTGGGCGGCTCGGCTCCTTTCAGAAAAGCGACATCCTGCGAGAGCTGGATGTGCGGCTTGAGCGGGGCGAAATCCCCCGCGCCCTGTCCCTGCCAGTTGACGCGGACGAAATCGCCTTTCCAGATGGCAGTGAGAGAGCCGTATTCGGCGTTGAATGCAAGGTTCATGCCGCCGGGATGACCGACCGCGATGCCACGGTATCCGGCCACGCCGCTGCGGCCGCGATAGGTCACGGTTTTATCGGCCACCACGAGTTTCGCGGGCTCGTTGCGCAGGCCCGAGGGATCGCGCGCCGAGCGGCCGAGAGAGAAATTATCCCACAACGCGCGAAGCTGGCGGTCGGTATCGCCATCGAGGATGTCGGTGCGCACGGCTTTTCCATCCGGCCAATAGCTCGGCATAATGATGCCGGGGCGAAATTTGGCGGGGGCAATCATGTATTGGTAAAACCAAGTCGGCTGGAGGCGCTCGTAGGTTGTCATCAGATCGATGCCCTTCATGCCCGGCGATTCCTTGCCGTTGTAGTTGTGGCAGGCGATGCAGTTGAGACCTTGGTCGCCGAGGAGGGTGTGCGCGCCATCTCGCATCTGCGGCTGGGACTCGCGCTCCGGCGGGGCGAGCTCGACGAGTGGCTCCAGCTTGTCGGTTTCCGAGAAAAGCTCCGCGAGATCCGCCAAGCCCGCCTCGCCGAACTGCGGCATGCGCGTCTTCATGTAGGGGCGGACGACGGCGCCATCGTAGAGGACTTTCCGCATCCACTCAGGGCGCAGCTTCGCGCCGGTGAGGGTGAGCGGCGGCGGGATGCGAGACTCATTGCCGAGCGATTCCTCGGTGGAGTGGAAAAAGTCATCGAGCTTCGGTGAGACACCGCCGAAGTCATCACGGACATGGCAGGCGATGCAGTTCAAGCGGGTGAGGTGGGCGTTCACGCGATCCTTCGCGGCGATCTCGGCAGCGGGTTTTTCCAAAGCCTTGCGGATTGCATTGCGTTGCGCGTTGCTGAGATCGAAGTTTGGCGCTTTGCCTGTTTTTTCGGAAAGGCAGCCACCTGTTAGATTGATTTTTGCGAGCGGTTTTGCAGCGAGCGGTGGGGTGTTCGAATCCTTTTCTGGTTGGTGGCAGGCGGTGCAGTTGTGGGTCTGGAAAGCCTTGCGTCCGGCGTTGATGCGAGCTGCTTCGGCGGGCGGTGAGGGTTTCGTTTTGTTTTCGCCCTCAAGGTAAGCGGCGAGCGAGTGCGCCTCCATGCGGGAGAGCTTCATGTCCGGCATGCGGCCCGAGGGGCGGATCTTAAGAGGTGTGTGCAGGAACTCGCCGAGCGCGGCAGGAAGGTGTTTTCCGGGCAGGTGAGATAGGGAAACGACGCCGTCCTTCAGCACCTCACGTGTCGCCTCGTCGCGCGGCGAGTGGCAGGCGACACAGCCGCTGGAGTGGAACAGTTCCTTGCCGTCGTAGGGATCGATTTCTCCTTCCGGAAAGGCTGGAGCCGTGCCGCTTTTCAGAGAGGTAAGATAAACGGCGATGTCCCCCGCGATCTCCGCGCGTTTCTCTGGAGTCTCCGAGGCAAGAACGTTCGGCATGGTCGTGCCGTGGTGGACGGCGGCGGGATCGGCGATAAATTTTTCGATGTAATCCCGCGTCAGCCGGGCGCCCGCATTCGAGAGATCCGGCGCTGCCTTCATGTTCGATGCATCCATGCCTTCATGGCAGGACGCGCAACGCAGTTCTCCAATCAGCAGCCTGCCGCTCTGCATCTCATCAAGCGGATGCTTGCCATGCAGTCCGGGGACGATAGGAGGAGCAGCAAAACAGAAACTGCTGGAGAGCAGGAGCGCGAGAGAGGAAAGGGTGCGAGAATGCATGATTAGCAGGGAATTCCTAAGGCGTGTTAGCTGCACCGTCCAGCAACAGTTTCTGAATCCACACGTTACGGAATTTCACGGGGTTGTGATGGCCTTGCAATTTGATGGGGCGCGGCTCCGGGGATTCTTTCTCGCCTGCGCCCGTTTGGCGCGGGATGGGAAAATCATCGTGGATCAACTCGCCGTTTTGATAGACGGTGATACGCGCGTGCTCGGTTTTTTTGTCACCTTCGAAACGGGCGGCGCGGAACACGATGTCGTAGGTCTGCCACGCACCAGCGGGCTTGGCGACGAGACGGTCGGGCTTCTGCAACTTGTAGATGCTGCCGCCGTAGGACGCGGTGAAATCCTTTTCGTGGATGCCGTGCGCGTTCTGGATCTGTAGCTCATAGCGCTTCTGGATGTAGATGCCGGAGTTGCCGTCGGCCTCCAAGTTGTTGGCGTCCTCCGCTTTGTTCACTTTGAACTCCACGTGGAGCTGAAAATCCTTATAGTTCTCTCTCGTGACCAAGCTGTCCCACCCCGGCGAGGCAGTGAGTATGCCGTCCGCGAAAACCCATTTCGTCTCCTTGCCCTCCTCCTCGTGGATCAGGTCGTGGCCTTTTTCACCGATGAGCGTTACGGCATCCGCGGGGCGCTCCGGCTTTGTGATGTCGATGACACCGCGGGTTGTTTGGGCATCGGCGGAAAGAAGGCCGAGCAGGCAAGCGGAGAGGAGCGTTTTCATCGTGGGCGGTGGCGTTAGTTGAGGCTGCGAAGCTTGGAGGGTTTTGCGCCTTTTTCGAGTGCTTTGATCAGGTTGCGGAGTGTTGCGATTTGTGGCTTGAGACCTGTTGCCTCGCCGTCTGCGGGGAGATTCTTTTCAAGCTGTATTCGGCGCGGGAATCCAGATTTAGCGGTGTAGCCGAACATGGCAAGGATTTGCAATTAACTGCTGATACGGTCTTTCTTGCCCCACTTCGTCGTCCGCCGAGAAAAATTACCTTTCCTCGCAGCGATCCGGTGATTTCCTCCGCGCTATGCAAGGCGCGCTTATTTTTGATTTGGATGGTACGTTAGTGGAATCCTTGCCGGGAATCTCCGCGTCGTTGAACCGCGCGCTCGCACGGCAGGGCTTGCCGACCCATGAAGATACGGCGGTGCGCGGTTTCATCGGCGATGGTGCTAGAATGCTCGTCGCCCGCGCATTAGCTCCGGACGCGGCCGCGCAACATCTTGAAAGCGTGTTGCGGAGCTTCGCGGAGGATTACGCCGTTTCATGGCAACACGGCACGCAGCCATACGACGGCATCACCAGCCTGCTCGCAGATCTGCGCGCACGTGGCATCCCGCTGGCCGTCCTTTCCAATAAACCGCACGCCTTCACCACGCAGATTGTCGAAAAACTTTTCCCCCAGCACACCTTCGCCGCCGTGCTGGGAAATCGCGAAGGCCTCGCGCACAAGCCCGACCCAGCCGGCGCTCTTGAGATCGCGGCCACGCTCGGGATCGCCCCGGAAAACTGCGTCTTGATCGGAGACTCAACCATGGATCTTGACACCGCCCGCAACGCCGGCATGCCCTCCATCGCCGTCACTTGGGGCTACCATGATCGCGAACGCCTGCTCGGCGCAGACAAGATCGTAGAGGATACGTCGCAGCTCGCGGCGCTGCTGGCTCTGTGACACTCCGCTACTTTTGCGGCGCCGAACGCTGACGTTTGAGATACCATGCTGGACTTGGAGAAGGGGGGCGGTCATTTTCCGAGGCATGACGGATGAGGATTGGATGGCCTTGGCTCTCGATGAGGCGCGGAAAGGGGTAGGTCGCACTGGGCCGAACCCTCCGGTGGGTGCGGTGTTGGTCAAGGACGGGAAATTTCTCGGAGGAGGCTGGCATCGGCGTGCCGGACAACCGCACGCGGAGGTGGAGGCGATGACGATGGCGGAGGCTTTGCATGGGAAAGGTTGCCTCGCGGGGGCAACGGCATATGTTACGCTAGAGCCGTGCTCGACGACCGGGAAGACTCCGGCTTGCACCGATGGCTTGGTGCGGGCGGGCGTTTCACGGGTGGTCTATGGTTGCGCAGATCCAAACCCGGCGCATGCGGGCGCGGCGGAGGCTATTTTGAAAAAGTCGGGGATCGAGGTGCGGGCCGAGGTTTTGGAAAAAGCGTGCATGGAAATCCTAAGACCCTTCGCGAAGGTGCAGCGCACGGGCTTGCCGTGGGTAATCTGGAAGTGCGCGATGTCGCTCGATGGGCGTATCACGAGGCCGGAGGGCGAGGGGCAGTGGTTGAGCGGCGCGGAATCGCGGGCGGATGTGCAGAGGCTGCGGGCGGAGGTGGATGCGATCCTGACGAGCGGTGAGACGGTTCGTCGCGATCATCCGGCGCTGACGATCCGCGTTCCTGAACTGCTCGAGGGGCGCAACCAGCCCTGGCGGGTGGTGCTGACAGACCGGCCAGAATCCATGCCCGGCGACGCGCCGCTTTTCACTGACACATGGAAGGATAGGACGCTGATCCGCAGCGGTAGTTATGAGGAAACGCTGCGCGAACTCGCTCGGGAGCGCGGTGTGCTTTCCGTGATGATCGAGGCGGGCGGAAATCTCTCTGCCGCGATGTTCGCCGCTGGGCTGGTGGACGAGGTCGTCATTTACTACGCGCCGATCCTTTGTGGCGGCGGCACGCTCCCAGCACTTGCGGGGGAGAGTTTTCCCCAAACTACGGATCTACACGAGATGACGTGGGAACGATTTGGCGCGGATCAACGCCTTCGAGCCCTAGTCGCCAAATAAGTCGATGGCGGGAGCACACGCGCCCTCGCGTGTCGCGGAGTGCGCCCCCGCTCTCCGCTAGCTGGATAGATCCTGTGCGCCCTGAGACATAAATAACACCCACCTTATTTCCCGCCTAAAAATAACATGAATGCACCCTTTTTCGAAACCACGAACGCGAAGGTCTGGCGTGGGGATGTGGTGGCTCTGCGCGGGCTGGATCTCACGCTGCGCATAGGCGAAAGCGTGGCGATTCTTGGCGCAAACGGCGCGGGCAAGAGCAGCTTGCTGAAACTCATGACCGGCGAGCTGCGGGCAGAGGCGAACCCCGGAACCTCATGCCGACTTTTCGGCGAGGAGCTGTGGTGCCTTGAGCAGCTGCGACACCGGATCGGGATCGTGATGCCCGAGGAGGTGGAGCGGTTCCATCCGGCCGAGATCGCGGCGGATGTGGTGCTTTCCGCGTTCCGTGGTGCTTATGGGCGGACGCGGGATATGCGCTTCAGTGCCGCCGAGAAAGCGATGGCCACGAAGGCGATGGCGGACGTAGGCATCGCAGAGCTGGCGAGGCGGGAGTTCGGCCAACTTTCCTCCGGTGAAAAACGGCGTTTCCTAATAGCCCGCGCGCTGGTCCATCGCCCGGAGGCGCTGGTGCTCGACGAGCCATCCACCGCGCTCGATTTCGCGGCGCGGCTGCATCTTTTAGAAACGCTGCGTAGGATCGCAAGCGGCGGAGCGACCCTGACGCTAGTCACCCACGACCCCGGCGAGATCCTACCGGAAATCAGCCGCGTGATCCTGCTAAAGGATGGCCGCGTATTAGCCGATGGAGCGAAACGGCAAGTGCTGAACGACCAATCGCTAAGCGAGCTTTACGGGCTGCGGCTCAAGCTTGCGTGGTCGCGCGGCTGGGCGGTGGCCAAGGTCTGATGAAAGCCTTACGCTTCAGGGTGGAAGAGGAGATCACCCATTTCACCACTCCAAATCCCTTTATTCATATCGCTTCAGCGTGTTCGCACTCAAGACACGCACTTCCAAATCTTAGCTCAAAACTAATTGTATGCTGGCAGTTTAATTTTTTCCCCTCAATCTTTGTAACTATTATTGTTACAAATCACTACTTTTTTAATTTGGTCGGACGGAACTAGGTTTAGGCATATGCCCAAATTGATCACGGATTTAAAAAATAAAATTTACGATGGCGCACCCAATAGTAAGCCACTGCTCTCCATTCAGCGTAAGCTCAACCTTCATGCGAAGAGATTAGCGACTTTGAAGAAATGCTCCATCTCCGAAGCTCTCACCCAAATCATAAATAATGGTATCAAGAGCATCGGTTGCGAACTCGAAGAAGATCCCGTATCCGGCCGTCCCGCCGATCTATCGCCCCGCCAGATCATTGTCCTTCAAGGTCTCCGCGACGGCCTCGCAGTGAAGGAGATCGCGGACAAACTCGACGTAGGCGAAGCCACGATCCGCACCCACATCACCCGTATCCGCGAGCGCACGGGATGTATGGACATCCTTAAACTTCGATTACCCTAGTAGTTCAGCCATTGGTTGCCACAACGGCGTGCTACCGCCATTGGGTAAAGGAATACAAGGTGGTTCACCGAGTCGAATCATCTGCATCCAGCACGCGTGTGTCATCCTTTGTCACAAATCTACTGTATATCTAGTAGTGAAACGCGCGGAATAATAAACCGCCGCATCCAGATCTCTCACGACGTCCCGCACTCATGAAAATGGGGGTCCATTCAGTGTAATAAATAATGTTACAAATGGAGCCTTCCCCACGCGACTCGGCGGCATAAGTTAGTGGAACTTATGAAAGTTAAACAATATTCCGCGCTACTCGCAATCCTGATGACCTCCGGACTCATCCATGCTCAGACAACCATCCCAGTCGGCCCTCCTGGTTTACCAGGGACGATCACCGCTCCTCTTACGATTGCGGGTAATACCACCGTCAACGGCACTCTCGCCGTGCAACCGGCGATAACCACAGCTACGTCTACCAGTAGCGTCGTAGGATCAGGTGCTCCGACTTCAATCGGTGGCATTGTTAACAACGGAGCTGGCCCCGTGATCGTCAACCAGACCGTGCTTTCCAATAATACCGGCACCGAAATTACTACTGGCGGCGGCGGTGCCACGATCGCAACAAATGGTGATGCTACCCTTGCAGCCGATTCCCAAGCTACCACAAACGTCAGCTACAGACGAGTCGTAAGGTTTGACGTGGCTCAAGCCGGTCATACTGGCCCTACTCTTGTGGGTCTTCCTGTTCCCGGAACGGAACAATACTTTCTCGTCAACTCTACTGGTGTAGCAATCACACCCCCTTTCGTCAGCCAAGCATCTCTCGATGCGTTTGTCGCAGCAACCACCCCAACTGCCCTGCTCGCCCTAGATTCGTCCATTGGCGCGACGGTTTCCGCTCCTGCTGGTTCCGGTGGTAACCTCGTAGTCGAAGGTAACTCTACACTTGGTAACGCCGCTACGGACACCACCACCGTGAACGGTGCACTCGTTGCCAACAATGGCTTGGATGCCACCAACGACAAAATCACCAACCTTGCTGCCGGAACTGTTGCAACAGATGCAGCCAACCTCGGTCAGGTGAATGCCGGTGACGCCACACTCCAGACCAACATCAACAGCGAGGCAACCACCCGCGCTGCGGCTGACGCTACGTTGACGACGAATCTCGCCACTGAGGTAACCGCACGCACTAACGCCGATACTACGTTGACGACGAACCTCGCTAATGAGGTAACCGCACGCACTAACGCTGACGCTACGTTGACGACGAATCTCGCCACTGAGGTAACCGCACGCACCAACGCCGATACTACGTTGACGACGAACCTTGCTAATGAGGTAACCGCACGCACCAACGCCGATACTACGTTGACGACGAACCTTGCTAATGAGGTAACCACCCGCGCTGCTGCTGACACCGCCATACGTGGTGAGGTCGCAGCCGCTGACAACTTGGTCCGCACCCAGTTCGCTGCTGCTGACACTGCCCTCGGCACCGCTGTTCGCAGCGAGTTCGCCGCCGCTGACACGGCTCTTGGCGGTCGGATTGATAGTGAAATATCCGCACGCATCGCCGGTGACACCACGGTCCGCACTGAGTTTGCCGCTGCTGACACTCTCATCCGCACCCAGTTCGCTGCCGCTGACACGGCTCTCGGCACCGCTGTTCGCAACGAGTTTGCCGCTGCTGACACTACCGAGCGCAACGCCCGGATCGCTGGAGATAGCACTCTCCAGTCGAACATCGACGAGAACACTCGCGGTATCGCAATGGTTGCTGCGATGACGAACACTCAGGTTGCGGCAGGTAAGACTCACGGAGTTGACTTCAACATGGCTCAATTCCAATCCGAGACCGGCTTCGGTTTTGGTTACGCGAACCGCATCAATGAGAACGTCCAGGTGCACACATCGGTAGCATCGACAACCGACTTCGACGAAAGCGTTGTCCGTGTCGGTGTCGCTTACCAATGGTAACACACTGCCCTTGTAGTAGAACGAATATTTAGTTGTTGAATATATATAATCCGCACCGTGTAAGCGGTGCGGATTTTTTTTGCACAAATTTAGCCGAGCAAAAAATGAATCGACTGATTCCCTCCTTCATAGCGGTTTGCGTCTGTGCCATGGCTTCATGCATGAATACGAAGCCTGTAGCCCCTGCGACAAAGCGGATAACGTTTTCCTATGATTCGCTTGCAGCGCTGCAAGCTAAGGATATCCCTCCTCTGGTTTACGCGTTTCCGCCCTTGCGCAGTAGCAAGGATGGTAAACCACTTGAGAAGTTGCAACCAGTGGTCTCTGCTGGTGGAGGGGTTACGGAGTGGAAGACAGCGTCTGCACTTTCCATGGAACTCAAGCGAGAGGTCGGCTCTCACCTTACCACCCGAGGATACTGCGTCATAAGCTTTGAGGAACTGCTCGCCATTCGCCAGCCCTACTCTGTCCTCGTCATCAGTACTTTTTACACCCTTCCCTATGATGTGAAAAACGATAAGGATGAGGTCACTGACAAGGCGACATTCGTGCTCATTAAAGGAACAATTTTCGATCAGAATCTGGACCCGAAAACGAAGAAAGATGTTATCAAGGTAGATGGGGTTACGAAAGTCCCAGTCGGGAAGGAATTCCCTGACTCCGTCACCCGCACTTTGGAGCAGGCTTATTCATGGTTCGCCGATAATTCAACGGGTGTCATCCTATTGGATTGAAATTGCTTGGGATGACAAAGCCGGGGGAACTATTAGCGGTTCCGGGATGCCGCCTTTCACCATTTATTTCCGAGGGATTTTCTAAAAAATATTATCATGTTCGTGAATACAAAAAAAATGAATAAGAAAAGAGTCCGTAGTGGGCTTTCGTGGATTGCTTTGAGTCTATTGATCCTCACTTTGGTTGTGGGCTACTCATTCGATCCCACCATACGGGCGCTCTTACTGAGTGTATGGCAATCAGTGGATCACGCACACATATCTCCGGATCCCGTGGATGCGGATGAAACCCTGATGCAGATCGAAGCGAAACTGCGTGAGGAAAATGATCAGAAGCTCAAAACGGAGCTAGCCAAAGAACGGGAGAAGGCGAGAGTGAGCCGAGAGGAGAAACAGGAGCCTGCTCCCCCGGCAGTGATAATCGAGATGCCTAGGGGTATTGTTTCGGACATCACTAACCTGAGCAATGGCATCCCGTTGAGAACCGAGGTTCTTTATGGAACCGGCGAGACCGCTCTGGAGGAAGGGCAGCTGCACGACAGCTTCACCGCGACGTATCAGCTTAAAATGCGTATCCCTCGCCCCGCGATCAGCATACTTGATATCGAGAAAGCTACCCCTGAACTATCAAAAATCCTCCCGGGTTTTACCGCATTATTTCCCTTGGGCTTCGTCTCCCCAACGCACGAGACGCTTTACCGCAACAAGATCTCTGATCTGCGCACGAATTCTAGGCAGCTCGGTGCGTTGCTCTCCAAGCCCAACGCCTATGACTGCAACACCATCCTCCACCTAACTAACAAGAAAGGCCGCAAGGTGTTCTTCATGCAGGCGGATATGGACGCGATCCTGAAAGGCTCCGACGGGGATCGGGCACCCGTGATGCCCGCTTCGCAAGTGGACTCCATCGATTACGACCCTTTCACCGCCTACCACTGGCGCAAGGTTGGCAAAGCGCCCAATCCCATGATTGCCGGCTGGGAGCGGCGGATCGCCATCGGAAAGAAGGAACTCGATGCCCCGGCGATCACCCCGGAAAGAAAAGCCTGGGTAGATGAGAGGCTTGCCATGCTGCAAGCGGCCATAGAAGCCATGAAAAAGCGCAGCTACCTAATTTCCGCCTACGACCCCTACATCGTCCTTCCGATCAGCATCCTCAAGGATGCGAAAGATCCCTACGCTCCAAAGGTCGGTGATTACGCCGTCGTGATATACGGACGCAAAATCTATCCGTGCATCGTCGGTGATGCGGGGACGGATACCCAGGTGGGCGAAGCCTCGGCTAAGATGGCAAGCACCCTTGTCTCCGGATGGAATTCCACACAAAAAGCGGTTGGATACCCCGGCGTCTGCTATCTTGTTTTTCCCGGTAGTCGGGAGGTCGATACCGCCCCACCTGACCACAAGAAATGGAGCGCGAAATGCCTCACCTTGCTGGGAGAGATCGGCGGGCTTGGTAACGGTTATGAATATCACGACTGGACAACGCGTGTGGCAGAAACAGCAGCGCCAGCACCAGCAGACGGCAAGCTGAAAGCACCCCTGGAGAAAAAGGATCCTGCACCGTCGCCGAAGCCCGCTAGGAATCTGAATCCACAGGATTGAACCCGAAAACTGAAATTGAATCACGGATGGCAGGCATGTAGTCATTCAAGTTTTTTCTTTGGGGAAATTATTATTTGGATGGTTTTGATGAAAATAAACTGCAGGCATACAATTAGTTTTGAGCTAAGAAAATAAACTGCCAGCATACAATTAGTTTTGAGCTAAGATTTGGGTATTCATGTCTTGAGCGTAAACACGCTGAATCGATATAAATAAAGGGATTCGGAGTGGTGAAAGGAGTGATCTCCTCTAGATTTAGCCGGGGTAAAACGGGGGTAAAGTTGGGGCAGGTTTTGTGGGACAGAGTCTTGCCCTTGATGAGGAATTTTGGGGTCAGGTGCTTCATTGTGATATTTTTCTTGTGAAGCCGCTCTGATTCGGCAATTTTTGTGCATGCCAAGAGCGTTGCGACATCAGTATCCTGGGGCGGTGTATCACGTGATGGCGCGTGGGGATGGGGGGAAGACGATTTTTGAAAACGACGAGGATAGGAAGGGTTTCCTTTTTCGGTTGGGGCAGGTGTGCGGGAGCCACGGATGGAAGGTTCATGCTTGGGTGCTGATGGGGAATCATTTCCACCTACTTCTTGAGACGCCCGAGCCGAATCTGGTGACCGGCATGAAGTGGCTCCTGGGGACTTTCAGCCAAGGATGGAATGCGCGGAGATCTCGCAGGGGGCATGTTTTCCAAGGCCGCTACAAGTCCGTGCCAGTGAGCGCGGAGGTGGACAGTCCTCATTATTTCAGGATCGCCGCCGATTACATTCATCTCAATCCTGCACGGGCGGGATTAGCAGGCGGTGGCAGCGGGAAACTCACCGCATACAAGTGGAGCAGCCTGCCGGATTACGCGAGGGGGAAGGGGGCGGATTGGCTGGTGATGGAGCGTGTGTGGAATGCCTTCGAACTCTCCGATGATGGTAGGGGGCGGAAGGCATATGTCGATTGGCTGGAAAAAAGTGCGGCAAATGACGGCGGCAAGATCGATGATGATGCGATGAAGGCACTGAGGCGCGGATGGTATCTGGGTGAAGCAAC
>CAMBTP010000063.1 GCA_945870855.1 Prosthecobacter debontii | reverse complement strand
GTGCGGCAAATGACGGCGGCAAGATCGATGATGATGCGATGAAGGCACTGAGGCGCGGATGGTATCTGGGTGAAGCAACTTTCGTGGACAAGCTGCGTTCGCTCATCGCGCCGGATCGCAAGCGGCGGGTGGGTGGTGACAGCGTGGCCCGCAGTCACGACCAGGCGGAGGCGGAGGCGCTGGCTATCCGCGCGTTGCAAGCGCTAGGTTTGCCGAGGGGCGTGGACGAACTCTCGAAGCTGAGGAAAGGGGATAAGGGGAAGGTATTGGTCGCCGCCCTGATACGGAAGCGGACATCCGTTGGCAACCGATGGCTTTCGGAGCGTCTGGCAATGGGGCACATAAGCGCATTGAGCAGGCTGTTGGGCGCATTCCAGCAGGACACCGGAAATGCGCGACGGCTGAAAAAACTTGAGAAAATGTTACGATGAAGCACCTGACCCGAAAAAGACATTCCAGCAGGACACCGGAAATGCGCGACGGCTGAAAAAACTTGAGAAAATGTTACGATGAAGCACCTGACCCGAAAAAGACCCCAAAAAGACAGCTCCGACGAAAGTTTTGCAGATCACGATTCCCTCCTAAGAACTTGTAGGGGCATAACGCCCTTTCCCCGCCGTGCCACACTTCTAACGTTGCGTAGGAATAAAACGCCTTTTACAAGCCACAAGAATCAATTATAGTAATCGTATGGCAATTTTAGACCATTCTCCGATTAACTCATCTCCAAAAATCCTTGGGGGTGCTCTTGTGTTTTCAGGAACGCGCGTCCCTGTTCAGACTCTTTTAGACTATTTGAACGATGGATTCACGCTTTCAGAGTTTTTGGAATACTTTCCGTCAGTCGAGCGATCTGATGCGGAAGAGTTCCTGCTCATTTTAGAGAATCGTACGGCATGAAGGTTGTTTTCGATGAGAATGTCCCATGGCCGTTAAGGAAGTTACTGAGCGATTATTCTGTCACGAGTGTTCAGCGAGAGGGTTTGGGTGGAACCGAGAACGGAGAGCTTTTGGCTGCCTTGGATGGTAGATTTGACGTCTTAATTCTGTGCGATAAGAACCTTAGATATCAGCAGAACCTCAAGGGGAGAAAATCGCGATAATTGAACTACCCACGAACCGCTGGCCAATCCTCAAGAATCTTCAAGAAGTGATCTTGTTGGCATTGTTGAAAACCGTGCCTGGGAGCTACGTGACCATTCCAGAACAATAAGAAGGCGAATCGGCCCTCAGGAGTGATTTCCATCTCGAATCGCTGTGGCAATCCTCGGCCAGTGCGTTGGCCAAACCGGACAAAAGCTACTCAGGAATCTTCGCTCGGCGGCAGAAAACACCTTTAAAAGGATCGGCGCATCAATATTCGTTTGTCTGGACGCGACATGGTCGGCATTCAGCGAGTCGCAGCAGCGAAGGGCATGCCATATCAGTCGTTTATAATAAGATTCTCCCCTACTTCCGCATGCGTTTTTTAAGACCCTCATCTGGCAGGGCGCAGTGGGTGCTTTTCCCGGCGATGAGGTAGCGGTGGTTTGCGACGAGGTCGTAAGCCCAATCGCGGGCGTGCTTGGGGAAGAGGGAGAAGCAGGAGGCGAGCGCGGCCCAGATACCGCCGAGCGTCTCGCCCACTAGAATCCATGCGTCGCCCTTGGTGAACATGACAGCATCGCTTTCACGCAGGATGACCATGGAGCCGCCTTTTTTTTCGGCGTATTTCAGAAGTCCGAGCTTGCTGGCGAGGACACCCTGCAGGGGTGCGAATTCGAAGGCACCGCCGTGGTCGAGTTGATACAAACGGCGAACGGATTTGCTGCAGAAGCCGCAATCGCTGTCGAAGAAAAGCACAAGCGCCATGTGTTGAAGCTACCGCCATTTTACAGAAGGGCACGCTGAAAAACTCGCCAAGTTCGCTTCTGCTGCCCTAACATCACGCCCATGCCTGTAATCACTTTCCAGCCACTCTACATGGAACGCATTTGGGGCGGTCGCGCATTGGAAACGATTTACGGACGCGCTCTGCCAATACCGGATGTCCCTTTCGGCGAAGCCTGGGAGATCGTGGATCGGGATGATGCGCAATCGGTGGTTTGCGGCGGTGAGTTCTCCGGGATGACTCTGCATGATCTCTGGGAACGGCACCGCAGTGAGATCTTCGGCGAGGGACTACCGCTTTCCGAACGTTTTCCGCTGCTGATCAAAATCCTCGATTCCGCCGATGATCTCTCGGTCCAGGTGCATCCACCCGCCTCCATCGCGGGACAACTCGGCGGCGAGCCGAAGACGGAGATGTGGTTCATCGCCGACGCAAAACCGGACGCTAAGCTTTACGTAGGCCTGCGAAAAGGAGCGACGCGCGAGAGCTTCGAGCGCTCGATTGCGGAGGGCAGCGTGGCGGAGCAAGTTCATACGATCACGCCGGAGATAGGTGATTCCATTTTCATCGAGTCCGGACAACTGCATGCCATCGGCGCGGGTTTTCTGATCCATGAAATTCAGCAAAATTCGGACACCACCTATCGCGTGTTCGATTGGAATCGAACCGATTCCAAAGGTATGCCACGCGATCTCCACGTCGCGGAATCGCTGGCGTGCATCGACTTCGAAAACATCGAGCCAGAAATGGACACGCCGGACGGCGATACTCTCGCGGTGTGCCTCTATTTCAAAACCACTGTCCATCAACTTGCTCCCGGAGAATCCATTGCGAATCCCCTCCCCGACCGTTTCTCACTGATCACGGTGGTGGGGGGCTGCTTGGAAAATACGCACAAGGCGGGCAGCACCGTGTTGTTGCCTAAAGGCTCGAACGGGCTGGCGGCCACAGCTCCGACGAAGGTTTTGCAGATCACGATTCCCTCCTAAGAACTTGTAGCGGCATAACTCGCTTTATTAAATACACACGCCCACATGACTATATCCTATACATTCGACAGAAAAACGGCGGCAAAAGGCATATCCCGTTCAACAGCCTATCGCACCCCGATCCGAAGATTCCTGATTCCGGTGCTCGGCCTCATATTTCTGGCATACTCCGCAAAGCAGTTACTTTCGGAACAAAGCGGGAGTTCGTCGCTAGGTATCATACTTTTACCTGTGGGGATTTTATACCTATGTCTCCCTGTCCTGCAGCGTTGGAGGGCGGTGAAGAATCTATTCGCCGGGCGCAGGGGTTATCTGGACATGAAAATCACTGTCTTGGATGAGGGCATAGAGATCAGAACTGAGGGATCATCCGGAACGGCTACTTGGCTATCCTTCGTGGATTGCCGCATTTGTAAGGACGGCATTCTACTCTACCCACAGAAGATGCTGCATTATTGGATACCCAAAAGCGCAACCGTCGAGGGTGGCACTTGGCAGGACTTCGAATCCCTCGTTTCAAGCGAGATCCAGCGGAAGATCTGACGGTTTGAAAAACACGGTTGCGCGCGGGGCTGTCTGCCATTACGACTTTCCCATGAGCATGCTCCTCGAGAAAACATCCATCCTTTCCAAAACCAAAGAACTCTGCGCCGCCATCGCGGAAGACGCAGAATTCCAGAAGCTTCAAGCCGACGTAGAACGCTTTCTTGCCGATGATTCTGCAAAGCTTCAATATCAGTCCATCCACGAAAAAGGTGAGGAACTCCACCACAAGCAACACGCAGGCGTGGAACTCGGTGCCGCGGAAATCAAAGCTTTCGAAGCCGCCCGTGACGCATTGTTTGACAACGAGGTGGCTGCGGATTTCATGGACGCACAGCGTACGCTGGAAGGCATTCAGAAAAACATCGGCAAATATGTCAGCATGACCCTTGAGCTTGGCCGCGTTCCTACCGACCAAGAGATCGAAGAAGCCAACTCCGGCGGTTGCTGCGGTGGTGGTGGCGGTGGCGGCGGCTCTGGTTGCTGCGGCTAATTTCTGTGGCGGCGGATTCGATTCGCCTAGCCATTTCGATCCGGGAAATCCATCGGCAAAAATATGTCTGCCGCAGAGTCTTCCCTTCTTTTCCTCGGCACCGGCACTTCGGTTGGTGTTCCCGTGATAGGTTGTAATTGCGATGTCTGCCGCTCGAGCGATCCACGCAACAACCGGACACGCTCTTCGGTGCTCATTTCCCACGGAGCTATCACCCTGCTGATTGATTCCGGCCCTGATCTCCGCGAGCAGGCGCTACGCGAGAAAATCACGACCATTGACGCGGTGCTGTACACACATTCCCATCTGGATCACGTGGTCGGCTTTGATGAATTGAGAGCATTTTGCTGGGGAAAGGACGCTCCGCTTCCTCTCTACGCCACGCCCGCTTGCCTGGATGTCCTGAAAGGGATGTTTGGGTGGGCATTCAATGCCGAAAACACCCACCGCGGCTACGTTAAGCCCGATCCGCGCCCCGTGACCTCCACTTTCCAAATCGGCGGACTCGCCATTACCCCGCTACCAGTAGAACACGGCGGAGTGGAAACGGTGGGATACCTTTTCGAAACGGACGCCGGTTTCCGCACCGCATATCTCCCCGATGTAAAACGCATCCCGCCAGAAACGATGGCGTTGTTAGGAAACCTCGATGTCCTAGTAATCGACTCCCTGCGCGACACCCCCCACTCCACTCATCTTTCCGTTGGCGAGGCACTGGAGATTTCTCAGAAACTCTCGCCGCGACGCACCCTGCTCACCCACATCAGCCATGACCTAGGCCATGCTGAGCTTTCCGCACGACTACCAGACGGGGTGGAAGTCGCCTGTGACGGTCTGCGGATTCAGCTGGCATGAGGTAGAGGGATACGACACTTCCCCCATCTCCATCCTTGCCCAATCCCCACTTTTCCCCGAAAATCCTCTCCGAATGAAAATACTTGTCGTAGGAAAAGGTGGGCGTGAGCACGCGCTGATCCATACCCTCTCCCTCTCCCCCTCGAAACCCGAGATCTTTTCCTTTCCCGGCAGCGACGCGATTTTCCGTATCGCGAAACCGACCACCGCCACCGACCTGCCTTCGCTGATCGATTGGATGAAAGGAAACGGGATCGATCTCTGCATCGCGGGTGAGGAGTCCTACCTCGTCACGGGCGATGGCCTAGCCAATCTTTGCGAGGCGAACGGCATCCCTTGTTGGGGGCCTCCAAAGGAATCCGCACAGCTCGAGGCGAGCAAGGAATTCTCCAAGGATTTCCTGATCCGCAACCAAATCCCCACCGCCGCCGCAAGCACTTGCGAAACTCTGGATGAGTCCGTCGCAGCCATCGCGGGAATCTACCCTACCGTCCTGAAATTCGATGGACTAGCCGCCGGGAAGGGCGTGGCAGTCTGCGCGGATGAGAAATCGGCGTTCGATTTTCTCAACGAGGTCTTTACGGAAAAGCGTTTCGGCCCCGGTCGCCTGCTTGTCGAGGAATGCCTGATTGGGCCCGAGGTTTCGATCTTCGCGGCGATCGTGGATGACGAATATATGATTCTCACCCCAGCGCGGGACTACAAGCGCCTCGGCGATGGCGACGTCGGGCCCAACACTGGCGGCATGGGCGCGGTGGCTTCTCGGAAACTTATTTCAAGCGACCTACTGGCCACCATCGACGAATTCATCGTCGCACCTACCGTCGCCGCGTTGCGGAAGGAAGGGCTGCCCTATCGTGGTTTCCTCTACTTCGGTCTCATGCTCACGCCGGACGGTCCAAAGGTGATAGAATACAACTGCCGCTTCGGCGATCCCGAGTGCCAAGCGGTGATGCCGCTTCTCAGCGGTGACCTTGCTGCCTTCTGCCTCGCAGGAGCGAAGGGCGAGCTAATCAGGGATTTGATTTCCTTTTCCGACGATTGGTCGGTGTGCGTGATTCTCGCCTCCCACAGCTACCCGGAAGGCTCTCGATCTGGCGATGTAATCTCTGGCCTTGATCTCACCGGTTCGCGGGTTTTTCACTCAGGCACAAAACTTGTTGGCTCTGAATGGCAAACGAATGGCGGACGAGTTCTCGCGTGCGTGGCCACCGGCTCAGAACGCGCAGCTACCGTCGCCGCCGCACACGCGGCCGCCGACAAGATATCCTTCGCTGGCCTGCAGCGCCGCCGCGACATCGGCATCCTCCATTTTCCCGAGGCGAAATCCCACCTAGCGGAATCCGTTAAACTCACGCTAACTCCCGACGATATTGCAGCAGGCATCGCCAAACTCGCCGAGTCGATCCGCACAGCGAACCCAGAAGGCACCATCGCCCTGGTCGGCATCCGCTCACGTGGCGACGAGGTAGCGGAACGCCTTCTCACCCACCTTTCCACCGATGATCGCGAGTTGAATTTCGGAGTGCTCGATATCTCGCTCTACCGCGACGACTTTGAGCATCTCCACTCAAATCCCAAGCTCCAAGAAAGCGACATCCCCTTCCCCGTGGACGGCGCGCATATCATCCTCGTCGATGATGTCTTGTTTACAGGTCGCACGATCCGCGCCGCGCTCGACGCACTTTCCGACTACGGTCGCCCGGCCAAGGTGCAGCTCGCCACGCTGATAGACCGCGGCCATCGTGAGCTGCCCATCCAAGCCGATTACACAGGTATTGTCCTAGAAACTTCTCGACTGGATCATGTTTACGTTTCTCTAGAAGGAACGGATGGCGAGGATCTCGTCCGTGTAGTCATGCCTCCCCAACTATGATCCCGCAGAAAAAAAAGACCCCAGAGGAGCTTAGCACCTTACGAGAGGAGCTAAGTGTGCCGCTCCATACACCTACAGCTGCCACTCTACCCCCGCCCCCGCCGCAGGCACCGATCGCGCAAGAACTGCATTCTTCTTCTGTTACAAGCGCGGATCCCATCGACCACATCGACCTGCCGCCCATTGTGGCTCTGCCAAAGAAACTCGTGACCAAGCACAGCCGCACCCTGCGCAAGCACGAACTACCGCTCGCTCCCGCTCCCGCTTCCACCAATAAGATAGAGCTTCCCGATATACGCCACGATTCAACGGAAACCAGCCAGGTTCGGAAGCATCAAGCCCTGGCGGCGCTACAGCAACCGAGTTATCATCCCGTCGACTATTTCCGCAAGCAAACAGCCTCTCCCTTCCTCTATTCCGCCGGCTATCTTCTGGCGATTGTCGCCGGAATCACAGCCTACAATAGCTTCCACTACATCACTCCGGCCGCACTGCTTGGCCTCTCCTCGCTGATCATTATTTATATTGCTTTACGAAAACCCTGCTCCCGCCATCACGCAGCCTTGCTTTTTATCGTGGTTTTCCTAACTCTCGTCTTCGGAGCGCTTCACTACGCACCACTTTTCAAAGATGGCCCGTAAAGACCTGTTAGATATCGCATCGCTCGGAAGGGAGGAAATCGATCTCCTCCTCGATCAGGCCGTGCCTTTCAAGGAGCTCTTCACCCGCTCGGTGAAGAAGGTTCCCGCACTCAAAGGAAAGTCCGTTCTTACCCTTTTTTACGAGCCATCCACACGCACCCTCTCCTCCTTCGAAGTCGCCGCGAAACGCCTCTCGGCGGATGTTACGAACTTCGATGTCCGCCACTCATCCATCATAAAAGGCGAGTCCGTTCGCGAGACGGTCGAGACCCTGCAGGCGATGCGGACGGATTACATTATCGTCCGCCACTCCCGCTCCGGCCTGCCTGCCGCCATCGCCGCGCAGACAAAAGCCTCGGTGATCAACGCCGGCGATGGCTCCCACGCCCACCCCACCCAGGCGCTGCTCGATGCCTTTACCATCAAGGAGAAATTTTCCGACCCCACCGGGAAAAAGGTGCTCATCATCGGTGATATCCTCCACTCCCGCGTCGCCCGCTCGACCTCCTGCATCCTGAAAAAACTCGGCGTGAACGTCGCCTTCCTCGGTCCTGGTTCCCTGCTGCCGAAGAACGGCCCGGAAAACATCACCCGCTTCACGGACTATAACGAGGCGATGAAATGGGAACCGGACATCGTCTATCTTCTGCGCGTCCAGATGGAGCGACAAGACGCACCGTTTTTCCCCTCCATCCGTGAATACCACAGGCTCTACGGTGTCACCGATGCCCGCCTCGAAGAAATCCGCAAGCGCGGCCTTTACCTGATGCACCCCGGCCCCGTGAACCGTGGCATGGAACTCTGCGACGCAGTCATGGACTACGAACGCTCCCTCATCAACGACCAGGTAGAGAACGGCATCGCCGCCCGCATGGCCGTGCTATACTACCTCAAGCCGGAGTAGGTTCGGACTTGGGCAAAAACTCAGAACGGGATATCGTCCTCTTCCTGATAGTCATCGGCAGGCGCAGCGGAACCACCTTGGGGGGAGCCGTTGTCATAACTGCCGGATGATTGAGAATCGGGAAATTGGCGTGGAGCGCCGCCTTTACCGTCGGGCAAAAACTGTAGATTGTCCGCCACGACCTTGAGCTTGCTGCGTTTCTGGCCAGTAGCCTTGTCGTCCCAGACATCCATCTGGAGACGACCTTCGATAAATACGCCGCGCCCTTTTGTGAGGAATTTCTGCGCGTTCTCAGCACTACTTCCCCAGACGGTGACATCCACGAAAGTGGTCTCGTCTTTCCAGCCACCGTTGCCATCCTGCACCTTGCGATTCACCGCGAGACCGAGGTCGGCGACGGCAGAACCTTTCGGCGTATGGCGCAGTTCCGGATCACGGGTTAGGTTTCCGATGAGCATCACTTTGTTGAGATTGGCCATGGTGGGTAGGGGAAACTTTAAACTTTAAATTTTAAACTCCAAAGGGAGAAGAAGATCGCCGGGCTGTTGCCGGTTGCTTACGCGACGCGGTTGAACTGGTTTAGGTAAACTGCTGTGTTGAGCGCGAGCTTGGCCTTGATCTGGACGATGCACTCGGGTGCGCCGGTGAACGTGTATGTCACGTAATGTGCTCCATTGATCTTGCGGGGGGTGTAGGCGAAATCCTTGCGCCCCATGTTATCGATCTTCTCGACCTTCGCCCCTGAGGACTCAATATCCTTGGCTATCGTGGTGACTAGGTCATCCATGCTGCCCTCTTGGCTCTTCGTTGTCAGGACAATCAGACCTTCGTATTTGCGGCTCATCTTCGTGTATCGGGGTTGGTTTGGTTCGTGGTGTGTTGAATCGGTTCGATGCCAAGGCAATGCCTTGGGAACGCGAAACCTGAACGGCTTCGCAGGCGGTGGCAAGCATGTTTTCGAGGGTTTCCCGCTCGTCCGGTGCAAACTTCCCAAGAACGTGCCCGGTCATGCCGCTAGACCCGCTCGCGGCACCAATACCCATTTTCAAACGAGGAAACCCATCGCTGCCGAGATGCTCGATGATCGACTTGATCCCGTTGTGCCCTCCCGCCGATCCTTTTTCCCGGAAACGCAGATGCCCGAGCGGCAGCGCAACATCATCATAAGCGACGAGAATATCGCCGACCTCCCATTTGTGAAATGCGACCAACTGCCTCACCGAGCGCCCACTTAGGTTCATGAAAGTCTGCGGTTTCATAAGGATCGTTCCGTCGGGTAGCTTCGCGAGGTGAGCCTGCCATTTCGGCTCTGTTTTGAACATGACCCCTTCCCTCGCGGCAATGCGGTCAAGCAACATGAAGCCGACATTGTGCCGCGTATCTTCATACTGCCTGCCGGGATTACCGAGGCCGATAATTAGTGGAATTGTCATTGATGATAATCATTTTTAGAGCCCCTCTCTCTACCATCCAATAAAAAACGCCCGGGGCTATGGCACCGGACGTTTTGAAAAAGCAATGATCCCTAGCTTCGAATTACTTGGTTGCGGATTTCGCTGCAGGAGCGGGAGCGGCGGCAGCTTGCTCGGAAACGAGTGCAGCTGGTTTGCCGATGTGTGCGACCACGACATCAGCAGCGTGGGTGGCCTTGACACCCTTCGGAAGTTCAATCTCTCCGATGTGGAGAGACTGGCCTTCCTCAAGGAAAGTGACGTCTTTTTCAATCGAATCAGGGAGATCGTTGGGAAAGCAAATGATTTCCAGAGTGTGTGCGTATTGCTCAAGAACTCCACCTGCCTTCACGCCCTTTGCCTCACCGATAAGGTGGACAGGGATGTTCGCGGTGATCTCTGTCTTATCGTCCACTGCGAGGAAATCCACGTGAAGCGCATGTCCGGTAAGCGGATCGTGCTGGATCGTTTTGAGGAAAACGGAACGGCTGCCTTCACCCTCAATATCGAGGTTAATTAGGATGTTGTCCGAGGAACTGTGTGCAAGTAGCTCGGCGAAAGTTTTGGCGTCAACCTTCAGGTTTTCGTTCACTACACCGCGTCCGTAAACAACGGAGGGGAGCCAGCCTTCGCGGCGCATTTGCTTGAGTTTGCCCGATCCGCTGCGGAGTCGAGTAGCTGCTTTGAGTGTCGTTTTCGTGGCCATGGGAGAGGTGAGCTTGATAGTAGATCTTAAGTCGCCGCAGAAGGCCTTGTGCCATTGCGGGGACGCGGTTTTTAGACGGCAATCCGGCACTTGTCAAAAAATTGTTTGCCTTAGCCGAAAAGAACGTCGTTTGCTCGACCTCGAGGTCTAAATCCCCCAAAACAGCCCTGTGCACATCGTTATCGCGCCAGACAAGTTCAAGGGATCTCTCACGGCCATCGAGGCAGCCGCCGCGATTCACGCCGGATTTTCTCAAGTTTTCCCCGAAGCAACCTTCGACCTTCTTCCCCTCGCAGATGGCGGCGAAGGTATCCTGGAGGCGTTCTCGCGTGGCGTTTCCGATGCGGAAAATTACACCGTCACTGTGAAAAATGCCCTCGGACATGAAGTATGTGCCGAGTTCATCCTTTCTGGAAAAACCGCAGTGATTGAATCCTCACAGGCAAACGGCCTCTACCTCATTCCATTTGCCGATCGAGATATCAGCCGCGCCAACACCTTCGGAGTCGGTCAACTCATCCTCGCGGCCGTCGCAGCAGGTGCGGAAAAAATCCTCATCGGCATCGGCGGTAGCGCCACGAACGATGCCGCGCTCGGCCTCGCTGCCGCGCTCGGCTGCGTTTTCCTAGACGCTAACGAGGAAGAAATCGAACCCATCCCCGCAAACATCCCCCGGATCGCGAGGATCGTTTCCTCAAGCATGCCTCCCCTCCCCCCCATCACCGTCGCCTGCGATGTCGCCAACCCACTCCTCGGCGATCGCGGAGCGACCCGAGTTTATGCCCCACAGAAAGGCCTGCTCTCCGAACAAGCCGATGAAACGGAAGCCGCCCTAAAACACTTCGCCAGTCTCGCCAACGCGCATTTCAAAACGAATTTCACCGAAACACCTGGAGCTGGAGCGGCGGGCGGACTCGGCTACGGCCTGATGACATTCTGTCAGGCAAATCTGGAATCCGGCTTTCACTGCATCGCCAAGGCTCTCGGCGCGGAGGAAAAAATTGCCGCCGCCGATCTCGTCGTAACCGCCGAGGGTTCACTTGACGCGCAGACGCTGGAAGGAAAAACTCCACATGGCGTCTCCCAACTCGCGCGCAAGTATGGCAAACCCGTTTATGCCCTCGCGGGTCGCCTCGCTGACGAGGAACTCCTCTTCCACCACTTCGATGGCATCGCCTCTCTAGTCAACGCCCCTATGACTCTGGAAGAAGCGATCGCCAACGCCCCGGATCTCCTCGGAAAAGCCGCCGCCCGCATGGCACACACAATCCGCAGCGTCAAAGGATACTGAATTTTCACCGCGAATCTTAAACCGTATCTCCTCGCGCCGTGAGAAATCCGCTTGCCAAGCAGCCCTCCCCCATCCCATTTTCCCCGCCCCACGACAGCGCGCTTAGCTCAGTGGTAGAGCACATCCTTCACACGGATGGGGTCGCAGGTTCGATACCTGCAGCGCGCACCATTTTTCAGGTCATCGATAGCAGTTTCTAAGTCATTCACATCTCTGACTTATCTCGGATAGAAAAGCTGAAACTCATGTTTAAAAAACTGGCTGAAACCATCAAAAAGCTCACGGGCCAAATACCCGCTCCAGCATTCGACCCGGCAGCCTTCGCCGATCCGGTGGCCACGAAAACCCAATGGACGCCGCTTGTATCCGGTGGCGCGAGTTTCCGGACGCACAAACTCCATCGGGCAAGCGAGACACGCTGGGAATTCCGGGCGGGAGCAGGCACGCTATTGTTTTGTGGAGTGTTCGCGGTGGTTGGATTCGCTGTGCTTTCCTATGGGACGTCCGTCGTGGATGAGGGCAAGTGGTTCTTAATTCCGTTCGGCGCCGTCTTCGCTACGGGCGGAATCCTAATGTGGCATTTCATGGCAGCTCCTGTGGTCTTCGATAAAGATCGCGGATATTTCTGCAAGGGACGGAAAAAGCCAGAGCGCCAGATCGACCCCTCAGTGCTGAAGCACCATGTGCCGCTCAAGGAGATTCACGCCCTGCAAATTCTATCAGAATATGTGAGAAGTGACAAAAGCTCCTATTACAGTTACGAACTGAATCTCATCCTCAAAGACGGTACCCGAAAAAACGTGATTGATCACGGAAACCTAAAGGCAATCCGCGAGGATGCCATGATGCTTGCAGATTTCCTAGGATTGCCACTGTGGGATATCACCTGAAGTTTCAGTCTAGAATTTTGCTTGGCAGCGGTCTATGGTAAGCGTCCTAAAATCCACCCCCTATTCTAAACCGTTTTGCCAATCGGCTACTTTTGTCTGTCACTTTGAACGTTGAACGTTGTTGCCGGGCGTGAGGGCGAAGTTCACAAGTGTGTTTTCGCGGACACCATGTGGTGATCACCGATTGGGTCACATTTACGCCTCGGCGAACCCTCTGTCCCACAAAACCTGCCCCAACTTTACCCCCGTATTACCCCCTCTAAATCCAGAGGAGATCACTCCTTTCACCACTCCGTATCCCTTTATTTATATCGTTTCGGCGTGATCGCGCTCAACACATGAACCCCCAAAATCTTGCTCAAAACTGATTGTATGCTGGCAGTTTATTTCTCATATTCTTTCCCAACCACTTTTCCCTTGTATTGTTCTTATGAACATTATAACGATCTAGGGTATGCCCTCCCCACCAGAGCAGATTACCGGCGATCCTCAGATGTCTCCCGCGCGTATTCAGTTCATCCAGCGTCTTACTGAGACACGCATCAAACCTGCCGCACACGACTACTATATCCGCTGGGCGGAATCATGGACCAAAGCCCGAGGACACCACTCAGCCCAACGCACCCAGGAATGGTTCGATGCCCTCGGCCGCTCCTCCTCCATCGCCGATTGGCAAATGCGCCAAGCCATCGATGCCGCCCGCATCCTCGCCCGTGACATCCTGAAAATCGGTTGGGCTCTATCCTTCGATTGGCAATCCCTCTCCGACCAGGCGAAATCCCTCGAACCCGGCCACCGCACCCGCGCCCGTGAAACCATCACCGTCCGCGCCGACCTCCCCGCACCGTGCGACCCCGCATCCCTGCCGGACACCCAAGAGGAAGTGGCGCGGATCACCGACACCCTCCGCCGTGCGATCCGCCTGAAAAACATGGCGATGGCCACCGAGGAAACCTATGTCCACTGGGCCGCCCGCTTCACCCGCTTCTGCCTGATCAAACTCAAAAACCCACCTCAAACCGCCGTTCCCGGCGGGATCACCGCATACCTAGATTATCTGGCACTCGAACGCCACGTCGCCCCCGCCACCCAGAAACAAGCCCTCAACGCCCTCGCGTTCCTGACCAAAAACCTGCTCGGCCATCCGGAGTTCACCCTTGATCATTACACCCCGGCCGGAGGCCGGCGCCGTCCTCCCGTCGTCATGACCCGTGAGGAAGTCCGCGCTGTCTTCGCCAGCCTGGAAGATCCTTGGAAATTATGCGCCCAAATCATGTACGGCAGCGGCCTGCGCCTCATGGAGGCCATGCGCCTCCGCGTCAAGGATCTCGATTTCGGACAGGGCACCATCACCATTCACGATGGGAAAGGCGGCAGACACCGCATCGTAACCTTACCCAAAGCCCTTGAGACACGACTCCAGGCCCATCTCGCCCTACTGCATGAAAAACATCTCCAGGATCTCGCCGTCGGTGCCGGCGATGTCCACATGCCGGAAGCACTCCAGCGGAAATGGCCTAGCGCTTGCCGGGAGTGGTGCTGGCAATACATCTTTCCTTCCGCCACCCTCTGCCCGCACCCACGCACCGGAATAGTCGCCAGATACCACCTCCATGACGACTCCATGGCCCGTCAATTGCGCGGAGCCGTACGCAAATCAGGAATTCCCAAGCGCATCACCTCGCATACCCTCCGCCACAGCTTTGCAACTCACCTGCTGGAATCCGGCACGGACATCAGAACCGTCCAAACCCTCCTCGGCCATGCCGATGTCTCCACAACCATGATCTACCTCCACGTCATGAAACGTCCCGGCGCCGGCTCGCCCAGCCCCCTCGACAACCTTTAATTCACACCTCCCCCTTTTATTGCTTGGCGCGCAGCGTACCCTCGTCTAAAAACGAACCATGAACGAAATCACCAAAATCCGTACCAACGGGTCGGGTTTGGGGGGTGTTACACGACCGGTCGGAAACATCCCCCAAACCCGACCGGTCGTTCAATAACACTGTTCGGGGAAGAAATTGCTCGCCTTTACAGAGCTGCCCTTGCGCGATAGCCTACGCACATGCAATCCGTTTACATTGAGACAACCATCCCCAGCTACCTCACCGGTCGTCAGAGCAAGCAACAGCCAATTTCGGAGGATCAGGATGCCA
>CAMBTP010000062.1 GCA_945870855.1 Prosthecobacter debontii | reverse complement strand
TTGTCAAAAGTTCGCGCGTAAAAATGAAGTGACAACAAAGTAGAGTGCGCCGCAGGCTCTGGACTGCTGTGATTCTTCATTCACAGCTCTTACCTCAAAGCCGCAGTCCGAATGAAGATTTTCACCGCAAAGCAGAGGTCGCAGAGGGAGCGCGGAGAAGAGTTTGTGGTTTGCGGTAGGGTCATTGTGATAAAATGACCCACGCAGCGTGTGTTAGCACGGTGATGGGGTGGAAAGCTCCGCAGCAACGCCGCGAAAGGGTGAGACACGGATTTTAGATGAGGTTGGACGCACAGGGTGGGTCGTTTTGTCAAAACGACCCTACCATCTGCTAGGGCGATCAAGCTAGGGTGTGAAAATCCAGCTATATGGAGAAGGGTGCTTCCAGCGCCTTTGCATAAGACAAGCTAAGCGAATTCCCGAGTCCTCCGTAAAGGGGCTGGAAGCACCCTTCTCCATAGGGAGAATTTCACTGCGAAGACGCGAAGGCGCAAAGCCGATGCACCGTATTTTTAACCATTTTCAAAACTTAACCATTACAACCCCAGCTTAGCGTCTTTGCGTCTTTGCGGTTCAAATTCTTCCCATTCGGACAGGTTGCTCCTAGCTTACTTCGTATTTCCAAGTCCTCCGTAAAGGGGCTGGAAGCACCCTTCTCCATAGGGAGAATTTCACCGCAAAGACGCGAAGGAGCAAAGCCAATGCACCGTATTTTTAACCATTTTCAAAACTTAACCATCACAACCCCAGCTTAGCGTCTTTGCGCCTTTGCGGTTCAAAAATCTTCCCATTCGGACAGGCTGCAACCAGCTTACTTCGTATTTCCATCACGAACCCAAAAAGCTGCGGATGAGAACCGCAGCAGTCAAAAGCCTCCGGCGGCATGGATATGCGCAAGGACTTTTGGCAAATGGTCTATGGAAATGGGCGGGCCGGATCTGCCCTACCGGACGGACATCCCTGTCCGCAGGAATCAAGACGTGACAAATCACGCGCTGTGGCGAGCCTATGAGTAATGGAAATTCCCGAGAAAAATCTGCTGGTGCTGGCCTCGGCGGGGTCAGGGAAAACATTCCGGCTTTCCGATCGGATCATCGGGCTGATGGCGCGGGGGGTGGAGCCGGAGAAAATCGTGGCGCTCACATTTACGCGAAAAGCGGCAGGGGAGTTTGCGGACGCGATTTTACGAAAACTGGCGGGAGCGGCCAAGGATCCCAACAAGGCGGCGGAGCTAGAGGCGCGGCTGGGAATCACGGCGGTGGATTTCATCGGGTTGCTGGAGAAGGTGACGGGCAAACTTCCGCGGCTAACGCTGGGGACGATGGACGGATTTTTCTCCAAAGTAGTCAAAGGCTTCCAATACGAGCTCGGCGTGACGGGAGGTCGCTTCGAGCTGCTGCAAGGCGAGGTGGCGGAGGGTATGAAGGACGAGCTTCTCGAGGGCTTGCTGGAAGGCGGCGCGCACGGGCACGACGAGGAGGAGTTCGTAGCCGTTTTCCGCCGAGCGACGCAGGGCAAGGAAGGCGCGGGGGTGCTGGAGGAGTTGCGGGGGTTCATCGCGGGTTGGCACGGGGTTTACGTTTCCCCGCAGAACCCGGAGTGGGGGCCGGCGGAGCTGGCGGACGTGGCGGTTTCCGATTGGGATAAAAAAAAGGGCGCTCTGGTCGATGCGTTGGAGCGGGACTGGCCGAATGTAACAAAGACCCACAAGGATCAGGATAAAAAAGCGGGTGATATGTTCGCGCTGCTTCGGAATCACACGATAGGCAGCGGCTCGCTGAACGTGAAGACGGGAATGTGGCCGAAGGTGCTGGAAGGCATTCTTGCAGACAAGGGGCCGATTCATGCGAAGGTCAGTAAGGATTTCACAATCACCGGCCTCGCCGCCGAGGCGCTGCGGGATCTCGCGGAGCTGGCCGCGCGCTGCGAACTGGCCGCCGCTCTCTCGCGGACACGTGGCGTGCGCGGGCTGATCGCCTCCTACGACGACCTCGTGGAGCGGGAGCTGCGGCGAAAAGGCAAGCTCGGCTTCGACGATGTGAAGCGCTTGATGGGCGCGTGGATGAACGGCGAGGAAGCAAGGCTGCGGCGCGAGGCGGTGGATTTCCGGCTCGATTCAAACTACGGCCACTGGCTGCTCGATGAGTTCCAAGACACCAGCCGCGACGAGTGGAACGCCCTGCTGCCCCTCGTGGATGAGGCCATCACCAACGACGAATCTACGGTTTTCATAGTAGGTGACAAAAAGCAGGCAATCTACGCCTGGCGCGGCGGCGAGGTCGGGCTTTTCGATGAAATCACCGAGAACTACGGCGGCGGGCTGATGGTCGATACGATGGCGGAGTCCTGGCGCTCCTGCCCGGAGGTGCTGGAGCCGGTGAACCGCGTGTTCAGCGACAAGGCGACGATGCAAGGACTTTTCGGCCACGCCGCAGCGCGATGGGAATGGGAGGAACATGTCACCGCCAAGCCGCTGTTGAAACCGGAGAACGCGGGTCACGCGCTGATCGAGGTGATGGACAAGGACGCGAAGACCGAACGGGTCATCGCCCTGCTACAAGAGCTCGGCGTGGGACAGAAGCAGATTTCCTGCGGCATCCTGATGTCCACCAACGAGAAAGTGAAAGCGCTCGCCGACGAGTTGCGCGCGGCGAATTTTCAAGTGGTCGAGGAAGGGGAAAGGGAGCCGGGCAAGGATCATCCGGTGGGCGTGATGGTCTGGCAGTTGTTGCGCTGGCTGGCGGATCCGGCAGATCGCTTCGCCAAGCAGACGGTGATGATGTCGCCTCTGAAAGTAGTCCTGGAAACCCGTTTCGGAGAGACATGGCAGGCGGCATGGGAAGGTCTGGGCGGGCGCGTTTCGGAGGTCGGCTTCGCAGGCATGGTTGGCGAGTTGATCTTGCCGCTGCTGGGTGGTTGGGGAAAATTCGGAACACGCAGGGCGGAGGATTTGCTGGAAGCGCTGGGCGATCTCGACCGCCAAGGTGTCGTGACCGCTCGCGAAGCGGCCGATGGGATCGAGCGCAGGAAAGTTTCCCAAAGCCCCGGCGTGGCGGCGGTGCAGGTGATGACGGTGCACAAATCGAAAGGCCTCGGCTTCGATGTGGTGCTGCTGCCCGATGTGCCGTCGAAAAAAATCCCGGATCTCACCCACTACAAGATCGTCTCCGGCGACGGCTGGATCACGATGGCTCCCGCCCAATGGGTGCGGGAAATGATCCCCGAGCTGTGTGCGGCTGATGGGCGCTGGGCGCAGCAACAAGCCTACGAATCCTTCTGCAAACTCTACGTGGCGATGACCCGCGCGAAACGCGGCCTCTACGTCTTTCTAGACACCCCTGCCGCCTCCGCCGAGGACGGCAAGGCGAGCCTTTCGAACTGGCTGATGACATCTCTCAAACTGGAAGAATCGAATAAAATTTTCGAAACCGGTAATCCGCGTTGGGCCGATAAGGTGGATGATATCAAAGCCAAACCGGAAGTAACCATCGGAGCGCTGGGCAAGGCCGTCGAGAAACGCTCGCGCCGGACACCGAGCGGAGAGAAACAAAAACAAGCGACCCTAGGCTCAGCCGATGGACGCAGCTTCGGCACCGCGATCCATGCCGCCTTCGAAAAAATCGCCTGGCTCGACGAGGGCGAGGCGCACGCTTTCCCCTCGGAGCTGCGCAAGACCATGGAGGAAGTCATTTCCGTGCCGGAGATCCGGAATTTGCTCAGCAGAAATGACAAGCCCATCGCGCTGTTCCGCGAGCAACGCATTGAGGCGGTGCTGGACGGTGATTGGCTGAGCGGAGTGATCGACCGGCTCCATATTCACCGCAATGCCGACGGCTCCGCGACAAAGATCGAGATCATCGATTTCAAGACCGACCGCGTGAATTCTGCAGAGGAACTCAAGACGAGATACGCTGGCCAAATGGAGGCTTACCGCCGCGCCATGGAAGCGATCCATCCGCAAGCGGAGGTGGAATGCATCCTCATTTCAACCGCGCTAATGAGCGTGGTTGGCATGGAGGGGCGGATCAAAAATCCGCCCTAGACCATGAGGAGACGATGAGATGCGCGGACGCGCTTATTCATCGGCTTCCCATGGGCATCGGCGGATTCTGATCCGCCGCTCCATGCCATTACTCAATGGTGTTTGCGCTTGAAGCGCAGGGCGGCGGTTTGCTTGGCGATAATGCCTTGCAAGTAGGCGACTTCTTCCGCGCCCATGTCGTGATCCAAAGTCTTGAGCTTTTCTTCGGCACGTTGCATCGCCTCTTCGGCGGCTTGCTCGTCGATTTCAGACTCGCCAAGCGCCATGTCGGTGAGGACGATGGCTTTGTCGTGCGCTATCTCGGCGAAACCGGAACCGATCGCCAAAGTCACAACCTGTCCGGCGCGCAGGTAGCGCAGCTCGCCGGGCTGGAGCGCAGTCACGAGACCGGCGTGGCTTGGCAGAATGCCCATTTCACCATCTGCTCCGGGCAGATAGACGTTCTCAACGGTATCCGAGAAAATCTTTTTCTCAGGTGTGACGATTTCGAGGTGAAGGGACATATTGTGAGAATCCAGAGTTCAGAATCCAGAGCTTGAAACCGCGAGACTGGACTCTGGTTTCTGGACTCTGGGATCTTAGGAGTTAGTCGCGTGAGACGGTGTCGATGCCGGCTTTCATGTAGAAGTTACCTTCGGAGACATCGTCCCACTTGCCATCGAGAATTTCCGCGAAGCCTTTGACAGTGTCTTCGAGGGAAACGAGGGCGCCGGGGACGTTGGTGAAAATTTCGGCAACGTGGAAGGGCTGGGTGAGGAAGCGCTGGATTTTCCGGGCGCGGAAGACGGACATCTTGTCCTCGTCGTTGAGCTCGTCCATGCCGAGAATTGCGATGATGTCTTGAAGATCCTTGTAGCGCTGGAGGACGAGCTGCACGCCGCGAGCGACGCGGTAATGCTCTGCTCCGACGACTTCCGGTGCAAGCGCTTTGGAAGTCGAAGCAAGCGGGTCAACGGCGGGGAAAAGAGCCTGCTCAGCGAGGGAGCGCTCAAGAACCACGGTGGCATCAAGGTGAGCGAAGGTGTTTGCGGGAGCGGGGTCGGTAAGGTCGTCCGCAGGAACGTAAACGGCCTGGATGGAGGTGATGGAGCCCTTATTGGTGGAGGTGATGCGCTCTTGAAGAACGGACATTTCCTCGGAAAGGGTCGGCTGGTAACCCACGGCGGAGGGTGTCCGGCCAAGAAGGGCGGAAACCTCGGAACCGGCTTGCGAGAAGCGGAAGATGTTATCGACGAAGAGGAGAACGTCTTGGCCTTCCTCGTCGCGGAAGTATTCCGCCATGGTGAGTGCGGAAAGAGCGACGCGGAGACGGGCACCCGGAGGCTCGTTCATCTGGCCGTAGCAAAGAGCCACCTTGGAGCCTTCTGCGGCGAGAACTGGGTTACCATTGCTGTCGAGTTTCGGATGTCCTTTATCGTCCTTTTCGGTGGCGATAACGCCGGACTCGATCATTTCCCAGTAGAGGTCGTTTCCTTCGCGAGTCCGCTCACCCACACCGGCGAAGACGGAGAAGCCACCGTGCGCTTTCGCGATGTTGTTGATGAGTTCCATGATGACGACGGTCTTGCCGACGCCGGCACCACCGAACATGCCGCCTTTTCCACCCTTGAGCAGCGGGCAAATGAGGTCGATGACCTTGATACCGGTCACGAGAACTTCTGTCGCGGCGGATTGATCGGTGAGCGATGGGGCTGGGCGATGGATTGGGGAGCGGTGGTTGGGGTCTGCGAGCGGGACGTTTTCATCCACGAGATCACCAGTGACGTTGAAGATACGTCCGAGAACTTGTTTGCCGACAGGAACGGCGATGGCCTTGCCGGTATCGGTCAGGGACATGCCGCGCTTGAGGCCGTCGGTGGTGGACATGGCGACGGCGCGCACCCAGCCATCACCGAGGTGCTGCTGCACTTCGAGCACGAGTTTAGTTTGCACCTCGTTGAGAACGTAGTGGATCTCGAGGGCGTTATAGATTTCAGGAAGCTTTGATGCTTTCGAGAAATCGGCGTCGATGACGGCGCCGATGATTTGGACGATGGTTCCTTGGTTGCTCATAAGAAGTGGCTAGTGGTCAGTGATCGGTGATCAGTGGGTGGTATTTCGGAGTGGGGCGGTAATCGGATTGTTTCGTCTTGCGAGCAGTGATTACTGCTCACTCGGCACTATTTACTCCATCGCCTTCATGGCGGTGGTGATTTCGAGGAGCTCGGCGGTGATCGCGCCTTGACGGAGCTTGTTGTAATCGAGAGTGAGTTCCTTGATGAATTTCTTGGCGTTATCGGTGGCGGCTTTCATGGCGACCATACGAGCGGAGTGCTCGGTGGCGCGGGCCTCGAGGAGCGCCTGATAAACTTGGAAATTGATATAAAGCGGCAGGATGGAGGCGAGCACTTCGTTTGCGGAAGGCTCGAAAAGGTGATCGGTGCTGCTTCCGGGGATGAGTCCGTCATTTTCGGATGCCGCAGGTGGCTGCACCGGAAGCAAGGTGATCATTTCCGGGATCTGCGTCAGCGTGTTGATGAAACGCATGTGAATGATCGAGACCTTATCGTATTTCCCATCCTTGAATTGCTTCATGAGGAAGGATGCGATGGCGCGCGCCTCGGCGAAGGGCACCGGATCTTTCACGGAGAAATCCGCGAGGATGTTCTTCTGGAGTTTCTCCAGCATGACCCGGAGCTTGCGTCCGACGGTGACATAATCAGCGGTGTCCGAAGTGGCCACACGGAGCTTTTTCGCAAGGTTTGTATTGAGCGGGCCGCAGAGACCCTTGTCGGTGGAGATTAGCAGAACGAGCTCGCGATTTCCTTCGCGCACTTCGAGCAGCGGGTGGCTGGCCTCTTCGGATTCGCCCGCGCTGATATCGCTGAGGACGGCGTTGAGCTGGGAGGAATAATCGCGCCCGGCCATCGCCTGATCCTGCGCCTTTTTCATCTTCGCAGCCGCGACAAGCTGCATCGCCCGGGTGATCTGGGCGGTGTTCTTGACCGACTTGATGCGGCGGCGAATGTCTCGGAGGTTGGCCATATTTTACTTTGTAAAAAGGAGATGGGATATTTGAAATTAGATATTGGGTATTACTTAATATCGAATTTCTAATATCGAATTTCTATTTAAATGACTTCTTAAAGTCGTCGATGGATTGCTTGACGGCATCGACCATTGCCGCGTCCTTCTTGAGGTCGGGCTTTTCGTTGCGGATCTTGTCGAGCAGCTCGCCTTTGCGGGTGGTGAAAAACTCGCCCATCGCTTCTTGGCAACGGCGGATGTCTTTCACAGCGACATCGTCGAAATAGCCGTTCTGCATGGCGAAGAGGTAGATCGACTCCATCTCCATTGCGAGCGGGGAGTATTGGTTCTGCTTGAAGAGCTCCACGATGCGGGCGCCGCGCTCGAGTTTCCGTTTCGTCTGGGCGTCGAGGTCAGAGCCGAACTGGGCGAAGGCTTGGAGCTCGCGGTATTGGGCGAGGTCGAGCTTGGTCGTTCCGGCAACGGATTTGATCGTCTTCGTTTGGGCGGCGGAACCAACGCGGGACACGGAGAGACCCACTGAAATCGCGGGGCGGATGCCTTGGTAGAAAAGGTCGGTTTCTAGGTAAATCTGGCCGTCGGTGATGGAGATAACGTTGGTCGGGATGTAGGCGGAAACGTCGCCGGCTTGCGTTTCGATGATCGGAAGCGCAGTGAGGGAGCCGCCGCCTGCACTTTCGGAAAGGCGAGCAGAGCGCTCAAGAAGGCGGGAGTGGAGGTAGAACACATCGCCGGGGTAAGCTTCGCGGCCGGAGGGGCGGCGAAGGATCAGGGAGACCTGACGATAGGCGACGGCGTGCTTGGAAAGGTCGTCGAAAACGATGAGGCAGTCCTGGCCTTTATCCATGAGGTATTCGGCGATTGAGCAACCGGCGTAAGGGGCGAGGTATTGCATCGCGGCGGCGTCCGAGGCGGAGGCGGAAACGATGGTGGTGTATTCCATCGCGCCTGCATCTTCTAGGGTCTTCTGGATCCGAGCGACGTTGGAGAGCTTCTGGCCGATGGCGACATAGATACAATACATCGGCTTGTGATTCTGGAGCAAACCTTGCTCCGCAGCCTTATTCTGCTTCGCTTGGGAAATGATGGTGTCCACGGCGATGGTGGATTTGCCAGTGGCGCGGTCGCCGATAATCAGTTCGCGCTGGCCGCGGCCGATGGGCACCATCGCATCGATAGCCATGATCCCGGTCTGGACGGGGACGGAAACGGATTTCCGCTTAATGATACCGGGAGCGATTTTCTCCATCGGGTAGTAGGCGGAGGCGGCTATTTCGCCTTTGCCGTCGAGCGGAGCGCCGAGGGCGTTGACCACGCGGCCGAGGAGTGCCTCACCAACGGGGACGGAAAGGAGTTTTCCTGTCGTGCGGCAGCTTGCGCCTTGGGTCACGGCGGCATAGTCGCCGAGGAGGACGACGCCGACTTCGCTTTCTTCAAGGTTGAGTGCCATGCCGGTCACACCGCCGTCGAATTCGATCATTTCATTGAGCATGACGTCGGAAAGACCTTCGACGATGGCGACGCCGTCACCGACCTTGCGGACCGTGCCGGTATTTGTTTTCTCAACGCTCGAGCTGATGCCGGCGATTTGTGCTTCGATGTCCTGGAGGATGCTGCTCATTTTTGGAAGGTTGCTAGTGTGAAGTGTTCAGGAAATAATTATCAGAAAGTTATTAGAATGCTTTGGAAAGTCGGTCGAGGCGGCCTTTGACGGAGCCGTCGAAGAGGTCATCGCCTACTTTGATGCTTAGACCACCGAGGAGTTCTGGGTTGGTTTTGAATTGGATGGTGAGTTTGTCGCCATAATCCTTGGCCAGCCCTGCCGAGATTCTCTGACCCTCTGAGGCGGAGAGCACGGTGGCGCTTTCGACAAGCACCTCGCGGCGTGCCATTTCAAGGCGGGCGAGGCGCTGGATCGCGGCGAGGATGGCGCGGTAATCGCGCGGCTGGGCGGCGATGAGTTTCGATACGAGGTCGCGCAGCTTGTTATCATCAAGCTGTCCGTTCACCTGGCACAGGCCGTAGAGACGGCGGGCGGTGGCGGCGGCGACTTTGGAGATTTTCATCGTGGTGAGTTGGAGAAAAAGGTGAAATCGGACATTCAGTTGCCGACTTTCGAGAGCGCTTCTTCGTTGATGCGCTGTTGGTCTTCAAGAGTGAGCACCTTGCCAGTGACTTGGGTGGTAGTGGCGGCAATGAGGCGGCCGAACTCGCGCTTGAGCTCAGTGGAGATGCGTTCGCGGTCGGCATTGCCGGCGGCCTCTGCCTTGGCGAGGATCTGCTGTGCTTGGGCGATCGCCTCCTGCGATTTCTGCTCGGAAAACGCGGCTGCTCCCTCTCTGGCCTCGGCGACGAGGCGGAGCGCGTCTTCATTCGCCTTCGCGATGGCGGCGGCAGTTGTTGCCTCCGAATCAGCGAGCTGTTTCTCGATACGCTTCAGTTTTTCCTCACCCTCTACAATGCGAGTGCGGCGCTGCTCAAGGATCGCTTGGATCGGGCCGAAAGCGAATTTTTTGAGGACGAATATCACCAGGAAAAAGTTGATGACCTGCGCCGCGAAGAAAGCGCCATGGAGACCGAAGGTGTCTTTGATCGTTTCTAATGCGTTCGGTTGGGTGGCTGATGCGAGGAAGGAGAACATGGCTGGAGACTTTGAGTTAGGACGGAAAAGGGGTTGCCGCGCGCCCCTTGCGGAGCGCACGGCATGATGCTTAGAACGGCACCGCGAACGCCGAGAGGATGAAGATACCCTCGATGAGCGCCGCAAGGATAATCGAGATCACGAGGATCGGGGTGGCTGCTCCGGGATTGCGTCCCGTTGCCTCTGCCGCCTTCGAACCAAGGATACCGATGCCGATTCCACCGCCGAGGGCGGCGAGGGCTACTGCAAATGCTTTGGTGAACATGATGTTGTATTGTTTGTTTGTTGTTGTGGTTTTCTGCAACCCCCACGGTCTGGCTATGGTCAGGTTGCGGAAATATTTCAGTGGTGCTCGTCTCCGTGATCGCAGATGAGCTTGAGGAAAATCGCGCAGAGCAAGGTGAAAACGAGCGCCTGGACGAAGCCGACAAGCAGCTCCATGAAGTAGAAAGGAAGCGCAGGCAGGAAGGCGAGCCACTCGGGAACAAGCGCCATCAGTTTCTCAAGAGTCTGCTCGCCGCCGTAGATATTGCCGAAAAGGCGGAAGGAAAGAGCGACCGGTCGGATCGCGATAGAAATGATCTCCAGCACGCCGACAAAAAGGAAGATCGGAACCATCATCGCCTGCATGATGCCGTTGAAACTCCCTTTCGGGGCGAAGATGTGTTTCGCCAAACCACCGAAACCGATTTCCGTCACCGCCCAGTAGATCCAGAGAAGCGCGAAGGTGAAGCCCATCGCGGCGGTCATGTTGATGTCGGCGTTACCGCCGCGGAGGATCGGGAGGAAGCCGGCGGCGTGACCTGCGGAGTCCTTGAGATACCAACCGACAGTGCCTACACCGGGGATCAGCGCGAGGTAGTTGGTTACCAGGATGAAAAAGAAGATCGTGCCGAAGAACCAAAAGGTGCGCTTTGTCAGGTGCGGCCCCATGAGATTCTCAAGGAAGCTATAGAGTGACTCCACGGCCCATTCGGCGAAGTTTTGGAGTCCGGCAGGAACGAGCGTCATTTTCCCAGTCGCCATGCGGCAGAATAGGACAATCACACCGACCGCCATCCACACCATCACCATCGAGTTCGAAACAGGCAGCCAATCATGCAGGCGCTGGGCATCGAGCGGTAGCGCGTGACCGGCACCGGCAGCAAAGGTCCCGATGAGGCTTGCTAGCCAGAGTGATAAAGTTAAGAGGGCAAAACGCATGACAGGTAGATCTGTGAGACCGAAAGGCGAGGTGTGATAACTAGCCACTCAATCCACCGCAAGAGATATTTGTGAAATTTTTCACAAGCCTCTCCGGACGGGGGTTAGACCAGGCTGCCGCAGTCCACGACTTACTGCGCGACTACCTGTTAGAAATCGCATTAGCCGGAGGCGATTCTAGTTCAACCAACTTCGCCCAAGCGGAAATTTGCCACCTAGTCAAGAAACCTGTTAAAAAAAACCACACATAATCCTAGCTTTTATCTTGCAAAGCATTCCGCTGATTCTCAAAAACTCTTTCGCCATGAACAAAGCAGAACTCATTGAATCCATCCAGAAAGCCCTCGGAGCCGACGCCACCAAGCGTTCATCCGAAGAAGCTCTCGACGCCGTCCTCTCTTCCATCGCCAAAGGTGTGAAGAAAGATAAGAAAGTACAAATCATTGGATTCGGAACCTTCGAGGTGAAGAATCGCGCCGCTCGTATCGGACGCAATCCGAAGACTGGTGCAGCGCTGAAAATCGCTGCTTCGAAATCGGTTGGCTTCAAAGCCTCCGCCGCACTCAAAGGAAGTCTCTGATCCCATGGCGGGTAACCGCCGGGTAAAGTAACTTCAAAATCCAAAAAAAAACCCCGACCGTCAACCGGTCGGGGTTTTTCATTTTTGAATATTCCGTCTGGAGATTTTTAGAACCAGCCCTTGCGGCCGACGACGTAGGTGGAGACGAACTCGGCATCCGATTTCGTGAGGTATAGGATGCCTTCGATCAATCCGAGCACACTTCCGATACCGCAGGTGAAGATCGTGATGACAATCTGGATAATCCCTTCCTTAGTATAGCCAAGATAGAATTTGTGCACACCTAGCCCCCCGAGTAAAATCCCGAGAAGTCCGGAGACGAGTTTCTTATCAATCTGCTCTTTGGAGTAGGTCGGGACGGCACTGTTGTTCGTTTCTTCTGACATGGTGGTTGTGATCTATCGAATTCCCCTCTAAGCAGCAAGCAGCAAGACGCATGAAACCTCGAATTACCTTAGCCGCCGCCGATATGAATGACGGCACGCCCCTCGAACTCCAAGAACACGACGGGAGGCGCTACCTGTTAGTCCAAGGCCAGCAGATCTGCGGCCCTGCCACACGCGCCACCGAAGAGGAACTCGCAAAGCTCGCCGCCGCACCCTTCCGCCCCGCACGCCAGCCGAACATCTGGTTGGTCGGGCTCGGGCTCGGGCATATGGTTTCCGCCATGATCCGCGAGCTGCCGCAGAAACGCGCCACCTATCACGTCGCGGAAAGCCGCACCGATCTGGTGGATTGGAACCGCGAGTTTTTTCCAGAAACTCCCCTCTCCGATCCTCGTGTCGTGATCGAGAAAGACTCCGGTCCCGACGCGCTGAACAAGCAATCCGGCTGCCTGCACGCGATCATGATTCACCTTGACTCCGCCCCGCTCGCCCCGAAGCAACGGCTTTGGGTGAATGACAAGCGCTGGCTCTCCGCAACCTACGAGGCGCTCCAGCCCGGCGGCCTACTGGCCATCGCCTCCACGCGCGACATTCCCAACCTTACCCGCAACCTAGAGCGTGAGGGCTACGAGGTGGTTGAGCACAAGGTGCCCGCCGTGCCGATGGCGAAGAAAACGCGGCTTGTGCCAATCTGGCTCGCGAGGAAATCTCGTGGGGTCGCTTGAACCGCTCGCCATCCTATGCTTTCTTAACACGCGTTTATCATGGCCCGCATTCACCACCTCATCCCCGCACTCATTGTCGCCACCGCCCACTCCGGCGAACTCACCCTGGAAATGAAACCGTTTTTCATCGCCCACAGCCTCGACGCCACCGCCCTACCCGACGCGGCCTTGCCGATCCGCATCGATGCGGAGGCGTGGAACACTTTTGAGATCGTCTCCATCGCAGCCCACGGTAGTGCGGTGAAAAAGGGCGATGCACTGATCGCTTTCAAAACGGAAAAGATCGACAAAAAACTCGCAGACACGAAACAGGCCATCGCCACCGCGACGCTGACCCTGGCGCAAGCGGATCTCGATCTCGCGACCTTGGAGAAATCAGTCCCCGAGCAACTGGCGCGTCTCAAGCGTGCCGCCGCCGAAGCTGCTGAGGAGCTGGAGCATTTCAAAAAGACCGCCCGCAACAGTGCCGAGGAATCCGCAGGCTTCGATCTGAAGCGCCGCGAGCAAGTGCTCGCCTCCTTCAAGGAAGAGCTCAAGCAGCTCACAAAAATGTATGAGGCGGATGACGCCACCGAGGAGACCGAGGAAATCATTCTCCAGAATCAGCTCGATGACGTGGAGGCGGCGGAATTCGCCCTGCGTATGGAAATACTCAACCACAAGCGCACAATTGATGTCGGCCTGCCACGGAAACTCACCGCACTCACGCAGACACGCGACGACACCGCACTTTCCCTCGACAAAGGCGCGAAGGATCTACCCCGCTCCGTGGAACTGAAAAAGCTGGAGGTCGCCGTGCTGAAAACCGGACTGGAACGCGACGCCAAAGCCCTTGCTGATCTGGAGAAAGACCGCTCCCTCTTTGATATCAAGGCCGAGGACGATGGGATTTTTTACTACGGAGCTATTGAGGACGGGAAATGGACAACCGGTGACCTCATCAAGACCCTCGAACCCGGAGGAGCCGCTCCCGTTGGCATCACCTTCGCCACCTTTATTCCCGCCACGGCGAAACCGCTGATCCAAGCCTTCCCCGACCAAGCCACCGCGCGCGTCCTCACCGCTGGAGCGGAAGGCATCGCCATTGTTCCGGGGCGCGAGGACATCTCGATTCCGGTCTCCCTGAAATCCATCGCCGCCACCCCAGCTCCCGACCTCACCCATCCCGCAACCTTCTCTGCCACCTGGCCGGAAAACCTCAACTCTGCCCCCGGTCAATCACTTCAGATTCGAATCGTTTCCCATAACAACGACAAAGCGATCACCGTACCGACAAAAGCCCTCGTCTATGGCCCGAAAGGCTGGACGGTGGAGATCAAGCTCGCCGACGGAAAAACCGAGATGCGCTCCGTTACACGCGGCCGCTCCGACGCGGAAAAAACCGAGATCACCTCCGGCCTCGAAGCCGGCCAGGTGATTATTGTGCCGTAGGCCATGGACTGCTACAGCCTGCTGTAGCTTTACGTGAGACAGCCTGCTGTCAACGGCGGAGGACTGGGAGCGATCAAGCCTTGCCTTGCCAATGCCGTGCGGCGTGCAGCAGGCTGCATGGACGAAAGCTACAGCAGGCTGTAGCAGTCCAAGTTTTCAACCCCTCATCAAATTCCACCCTGTCACCAGTGCTTTGAGACCCGCCATCTCGATGGACGGATCCACGCCGGTGCCCCAGAGCAGCCGTCCGTCGTCGTGCTGGAGCTGGACGTAAGCCGCCGCGCTTGCGTCCGATCCGCCGCGCACAGCGTGCGAGCGGTAGTCTGTCACCTTGAAATCCTTGGCAAAAGGACTATCTATTTTATCAAAATCCCCCTTCCCAATCCGGCTATCCCTTTAGCTGCAAGGATTCCCACAAAGGGTCAGACAAAATACACCCAGTTTCTCTGACACCATGTGATGATCGCCGATGGGGTCACACTTACGCCGGGATCAACCCTCTGACCCGCAAAACCTGCCCCAACTTTTCCCCGTTTTCATCCTTGCCAATTCCAGAGGAAAGATCTCTTTTCACCACTAAAAATCCCTTTATTTATATCGATTCGGCGTGATCGCCCTCAAGACATGAATACCCAAAATCTCAGCTCAAAACTGATTGTATGCCTTGCAGTTTATTCTTGCTTCTTGAATCCGTGTCAGAGTTTCGCTCGCTTTTGAGGAGGGCTTCCACTTTTCTCAGGAGGAACCGCAAGGGCTTTTCCAGTGGGTTGCAACCCACTGGAAAAGCGGGAAAACGCCAGACCGAATTTGTCTAGTGGCTTTGA
>CAMBTP010000061.1 GCA_945870855.1 Prosthecobacter debontii | reverse complement strand
TGATGATGAGCGAGCCGTAGGTGTCGTCGGCATTGCCCAGGATGGTGTCCACCCCAGCCCCCTTGTCGCCAAGAATGGTGGTGCCGGGCTCGATGGTGAGCGTGGCGCCGTTCTTCACGAAGATCGACTTGTCGAGGATGTAGGCGTTGCCCGCCGTCCAGGTGGTGTTGGTGGAGATGTCAGCGGTGACGTTGACGTCCGCTGCATGAAGGTGGGTCATTGCGACAAGCAATGCACCACCAGTAATGGCTATACGTTTGTTTTTCATTTTAGGTGTGGTTATGTGGAGAATGAAGATCTAGGACACTCAAGGAGTCAGACCTCTGCGGGAGTAGAATCATTAGAATTCAAAATCCGCGCTAAGACTGAAACCTCTGCCCGGGGAATAGGATCTGTAAACCAATTCCGTCGGAGCGAACACTTCTGTATCATTGGTATCGAGGAGGTTGGTGATTTTTATTGTGACCTTTCCGTCACTGTTCCAAGCTTTGAAGGATTTAGAGATGACAAAATCCAGTGAATGATAGGGATCGCGCACGATGGACGGGCTTTCCACCGTCGCCGGAACTCCTACCAGGTATGAGTCCGTGAAGTTGTAAACGAGGCTGGTACGCAGGTCCCACTCTTCGTGATCGTAGCCGAGGATCAGATTGAAAATGTTCTCAGGTTGACCCTCGAATGTGCTGTCCACCACTTGGCTCTCTCCTTGGGAATTAATCTGCTGCACGTATCTGAGGAGCGAATCAATGAACGTATAGTTCGATGTGAGGCTGAAACCCGCGCCAAGCTGGCGGGCAAGCTCAATTTCGAGACCCGTGAGGGTTCCTGATTCGCCGTTCACCCATGTCTTTTTCTCAAGTGCGTAGGACTGAGCGATGGGATCCGTCATCGACTTGTGGAACAGGTTGATCGAGATCCGGTCACTGTCCGTGGCCAACCAGTCGAGACGAAGGTCAAAGTTGGTGATCAGGGTATCAGTGAGATCTGGGTTACCGATGATAATGTCGCCGGTGCTTTGATCCTGAATTTCCACCGGGGCGTATTCATAGAAAGTCGGACGCGCCACGGTACGAGACCAGGCGAAGGTGCTTCTGAATTGGTCATTTTGCCCAAAGTTCCGCCACAGGGTGATGCCCGGGAGGGCGTAGTCATTGCTGGAGACGACCCGCTCGTCATTGACGAAAAACCCCGGGTTAATTCGAGGCAGGACCTGATAGTAGCGGTCCTCGCTTTCCAGTCGTACTCCGCCGGTCAATCCCCAACCGGCGAGTTCGGCGTTGGCCATGATATAATATGCATCGATTTCGTTGCCTGCGTCCACGTTGCGCACCGTTCGTCCGGACAGAGTGGATTCGGAAATGATGAGGTCCGCCGAAGATGAGCTTGCCTGGGGTCCAGTCCAACCCAGGAACCGGTCACTGCCATCCGGTTCAGTCGGGGAATCAATCCCATCACGGTAGTCCACACCATAAGTGCCGCCACCGCCAACCAGCCTGCTGTTGAGTGTCGGAGATACATTGTAGGTGAATAAACGTCCGCGCACTTCCCGATCCCGAATGAAATGATTGGTGCCGATTTTAAAATCAAGAAATGCACTGTCGGATTCTTTCCACGCGGGAATCGTCAGGTCGATTGATTCGTTGGCGGCCTCTTCTTCGGTTTTGAGGCTTTCCCTGAAATTTACGACCAGCGGCGGACTGCTGCCGAAGGGGTCGGCAGCAGTGAGCTGGGTGCCGAGAGATGGCTGATAGCTGTCGCCTGAAGCGGCAATTCTCGGATCGGCAAAATCAAGTTCCGAGAAGAAGAAGGTTCTTCCATTCGGCCGGTCTTCGAGCGCGTTGCTGCGGGCGGCCATCCAGTCGAGTCTGAATTGCCTGTCTTCCGCGCCAAACTTGTGGGTGCCGTCGAGTTGCAGGGTTTCGAGCTCACGGAACAATGGATTGATGGAATCAAATGCCTGATAAGTGTATGCACCCGCACCGAACGGGTTGCTATCAGAAGACAGATATTCGGGGAAGTTGCCACCGATGGTACTTATTTTACGCCCCAGCGAGACCTCGTCTTCGGCACTGGTGTTTCTAAAACCGGTGAAGCCGATTTCATGGTTCTCGCCGACTTTGATGCCAGCACCTAGAAGAAGACCCCAATTGAGATATTCAGTGTATCGATCTTCATTCTGGGTGCGCACGACGAAATCCTCCGCACCGGGCGTGCCGTCGGAGCCGGGTTTGGAATCGCTGCCGTAGTTGATGCCGCGACCGACTTGGACGTTTTCCCGAACTTGATCACCCGCCTCGCGGGTGAATGCGAGAACACCACCAACTTCCACGCCACTTTTAAATTTGTAGCGATCACCAAGGGTAAAGGCGTAGTTTTGCTCTTCTTGTGGGCTGCGTTTCTTCGGGAGCATGCCACCGGATTCATGGACAGCCTGCATCTGAGCTGCCGCTTCTGCGGCAAGCGCGAGTTGTGCTTGCGCTGAGACACCCCCCTCGGGTCGTTGTCCCGGAGGGCGGCGGCCGGACCAGCCTTGGCTAAGGAATCCTTCAGGCAGGTCGGCAAGGGGAATCTCGTCGTCGCGTTGGCCCCAGTAATCGCGATCTCCATCTGGATTTTCATAAAAGGTGTCGCCAAGGTTGGAGTTGGTTTTAATACCTAGTTCGAATTCGATGATGCGTTCTTCCGGCAGACGGAGGGTTTCCACCAACACAATGCCTCCTGCGAACTCGGCCGGGAGATCGGGTGTGAACGTCTTGTTGATGACGACACTCTGAAGCAGATCGGCGGGGAAAAGGTCTAGCTGGACCGCCTTCTTCGAGGGATCCGCGCTGGAGATGAGAGCCCCATTGACAAGTGTATTGGAGTAGCGATCACCCAGTCCGCGCACCACAGCATATTTCCCGCCGACGATGTTTGCTCCGGAGATCTTCGATACTGCTCCGGCAGCATCTGAAACAGCTGCTTGGGAGAACGCCTCGTTACTAAGGCCAGCGCTGATATTCGGCGAATCCATCGCAAGCTCCAGATTGAAATCCCCCGCGGAATCCCCTTGGTATTCCCCGACGATGGTTTCCTCTTCCAGGGTGGTTTCGTCGACCGTGTCGTCCGTAGGTCTTGAGCGGAGGCCGAAGCGGATTTCAGAGGGGGAGCCTTCGACAACGGTGACGACGGTGGTGTCAGTGAAATAGCCGAGCTGTGAGGCCTCGATGTTGAAGGTTCCGGCGGGTAGGCCGGCGAACTGGAAACGGCCTTGCGCGTCCGCTTCCGCGGTGCGGCCGGTGCCGACGAGTTCGATGAGTGCGCCGGGGATGGGATCGAGGCTGGTGGCATCGGAAACCTCGCCGACTACGATACCGTTGCCGACGGCGTTTTCCAGGAGGGCGAGACCGACGGGATTGCCCTGCACCGGCATGCCATCCGGCGGGGCGATGGGATCGAGATCACCAGGCAGCCATGGCAGTTCGGCGGGGGCTTGTGGTAGCAGCGGGGAGACGGAGGGCGCGAGGGCGAAGCCGGGGAATACTTCCTGTGCAGGAAATTTTCCGGGAACCTGCGCGGGCAGCGGGACGGATGGAAGCGGCCAGGCAAAGGGGTTGGAGGTCGATTCCCGCGCATCCCATGTGGCGGCAACAAGCGGCAGCGGCGGCATGGCCAGGGCGAAGGCCGTAACAACCGCGATGAGGCGTAATGTAGGGCCTGGCTGGCAGGGCGAATATCCGCCATGAACGGACGCGGCTCGGGTTGTTTTTCGGGAAGATGCCATTGCAAACGGGAGTGGCATCGTTCCTCGGCCACCAGCGACGGGGCTGGAGATAGTGTTTACGAAGCAATTCGCGAAGTGGCACTTCGTGACGTTTTTGTGACAATTCAGGGAAATGCCGTCATTTCCTTAGCTGTAGGGTGCACTCGTCCACGGGCAAGGCTATAGGAGGCGAGTTTTCTGCGCTCCACCGGCTCCTTGTGGCACTGGTGAAAATTGAACCGCCAAGCTCGCCAAGTGCGCCAAGGAAACTGTGGATGGTTGTTCCTAAAAAAATCAAGGCGTAGAGGTCGCAGAGGGAACGCGGAGAAGAGTTTGTGTTTTGCGGTAGGGTCATTTTGCCAAAATGACCCACGCAGCGTGTGTTAGCACGGTGATGGGGAGGAAAGCTCCGCATCAACGCCGCGAAAGGGTGAGAGCTGGTTTGAGATGTTGTTGCACGCACAGGGTGGGTCGTTTTGTCAAAACGACCCTACCATCTGCTAGGGAGTGAAAATCCAGCTACATGGAGAAGGGTGCTTCCAGCCCCTTTGCATAAGCCAAGCGAACCGATTTCCAAGTCCTCCGCAAAGGGGCTGGAAGACCCTTCTCCATAGGGAAAATTTTCACCGCCAAGAACGCCAAGTAAGAAAAATGAAGAATGCAAAAAACAATTCCTCCTTGGCGAACTTCTCTTCCTTGGCGGTTCAAATTCTTCCCAATGCGACAGGTTGCTCCCAGCTTACTTCGTCTTTCCATCACGAACCCAAAAAGCTGCGGATGAGACCCGGATTTCAGATGCGACTCGTCCTCCAAGTTAAGCTGACGGGTGGGCATCGGAGGTGGCTAGTTCATGGTCGTGGACTTATTCTAGGCCACGTTCCGCAATCTCGTCCTCATCCCAACCGAGGTAATGCCCCAGCTCATGGAGGTAGGTAGTGCCGACCTCGTCGCGGAAATCCTGTTCGTCGCGCTCTGTGTATTCCCAGAGATTTTCCACAAAAATCCGGATGCGCGGCATGGCGTCGGGGCCGGGCTCATCGATGAGAGAAGCGCCCTCGAAAAGCCCTAGGATATCATCATCCAGATCGTCATCCGGCGCGGGCTTGCCTTCGAAGGAAACCGGGCAGTTTTCCGCCTGTTCCTTCACGCCCTCTGGCAATACCTTGACGATCATTGCGACCTCGTCCTCGGCGATTTCGCAAAGCTGCTCTCGGTTCATACTACTCACTCGGCGGGCTTTTCTTCCTCAGGCTGCTCCTTGGGAACCTCTGGAGCCGCTGCGGATGGTGTTAGATCGGGATTGGGATCAACGGGGATGGGCGCGTTCGGATCAATGATGGTGGGAATGGAGCCACCCGGAGGCTGGCCGCTCTCATCGCGCAGAGGCAAAGGTTCTATGCCAGCACCATCCGGGAGTGGCGGATAAACCTGATAGGCTCCATCGACGGGTGCGCGATTGGAGTTGGACAAGGTAACCATCACAGCAGGCACCCAGCCTACTTCACCGCTATCGAGCTCCACTTTCATATAGGCTTCGTCATCAGAGACGATCTTCATATTGGTGCCCATGCTGAGGAGTTTGTCGGCGTCCTCGCTGCCCTTTGGCTTGCTCTTGTAAAAAGCGGTGTTGGGAATGTTCGCCGTTACGAACATCCCGGGGAAAATAGCCCGCCCGTAGCTTGAATCAGCGTTGTTCATGCCGCTTCCGGGAGTTCTCAGAGGATCGAAACTGCCACTGCTATTGAAGGGCCGATTGATAGACTCACAGGCCACAAGCGAGAGCGCCGCTGGAATCACGCTAAGGACAAAACTTTTCATGAGGCACTTAAAATGACAGCGCATGGGCGCTGGGTCAACTTTTCAATGGCTATAATTCAGAGCCTTTCCACCGATACCTCCACCTCCATCCGGCAGCCCGCGCCGCCCATGTAGGAACCTTGGACTGGCGCGACATCAGCATAGTCGCGTCCTACCGCAATTTTCACATACCGCTGATCTGCGAGGACAGCGTTGGTCGGATCAAAGCCAATCCAGCCTGTCTCCGGCAGATAGACTTCGCACCACGCGTGCGAAGCTTGGGCTCCGACCAGAGATTTCCCGCCGCCTGTTAGAATATATCCGGAGGCGTAGCGCGCTGGCAGGCCGCTGGAACGGCACATGCCGATCATCACGTGAGTGAAATCCTGGCAAACCCCTTTCCGTAATGCGAAGGCTTGTTCAAGATGCGTCTCCACATCGGTCGTTCCCGGCTCGTAGGTGAACTCCTCGTAAATCCAGCGCATGATCGCCGCCGCTTTTTTGAAAACAGAGTTTTCCGCCATCGTAAGATCCAGTGCCTGCCTCCAAATCTCCGGCGGTAGGGAAACCCGTCGGCTTTCTAACAGATACTGCCAGCAGCGCTCGCGGATCGAGGGATCATCGTAGTAACTCAGGCCGTCCGAGTAGCCGCGATCCGTAATGTATAGAGGTAGGTTGCGGACTTTCACCATACTCTCGATTTCAAGTCGCTCGTGAGCGCTGCCTAACTCGAAGTGATGGGTAACGTTTCCGAAAAGATCATCGAAGCACCGCAGTCGGGTCGCAGGAATGACCTTGATGAAGGCGCTCAGCTTTCTCTGAAAACGGAAATCGCGAGGCTCGAGGTGCAGCGTGTTGACGCTGTTTCTCACCGCTCCCGCGTATCGGAAAACCGTCCGGTGCCTGACTGCGAGTGTTATCCCCGCAGAGTCCATTGCAATTTCCTTCGCGCTCACTGCTCTTGCTCCTGGGCTGGCTGGTTCGTGGAAAGGAATGGAACCACGGGCAACTTGGTCACGATTCGCTCCGGCATCAGCACATAAGTCTCGAAAATTTCCCCGGCGATTTTGTTGAGCTTCGACTGAATCTCATCGAGGAAAAAGTGTAGCCCCTCCTCCAGCACATCCTCAGGTTTTCCGAAATTAAGTTTGGCGAGCATCATGCCGCATTCGCGTTCCGATTCGTTCGAGTAGGTGCCGCGCGAAGTGCCGGAAATACGATGCAGAGCTGCATCCACCTGATCGATGCAATACCGCACCGACCTCGGGAAATCCGGCGAGAACAGTAGGAAGGTCATCACGGTGCGTCCGGTGATCTCCTGCCGCGTCGCGCGGAAAGCACCCATTGCACCGCAGGAGCTGAGGATGGCGGACCAGTGCAGCACCCCCGGCGAGGCGCGCTCCAAGCCCTCCGCGCCTTTCGGAAAATAAGTTGAGATATCGAGGAAGCGGGTGGTTTTGTCGGCGCGTTCCAAGTGCCGTCCCAGCGACATGAAATCCCAGCGCCCGTCGCGCGCCGTCGTCGAGGCGGAGATGCCGAGAAAAGTCATCGCCGCGCGGCGCACCCTCTCATAGTAGCGCGGTGGGTTGCTTTCCAGAAGGTAGGTGGACTCCTCGGATTTCGTGAAAAGGTAGAGGCCGTTTAGTTCCTCCCACAGGTCGTCCGAAAGCTGGTCGCGCACTGTCCGGGCGTTTTCCCGCGCGAAGCCGATGCATGAGACGATGCTGTTCGGGTTGCGCGTGTCGTTGGTCAGGAAATGGATCACTTGATAGCTGCCGACATCATCATAAAGCTCGTGGAATCTCTCCTCGTCGCCGGTGCTGAGGATGATGGGCTTCCAGAATCCCCGCAGCCGCTCACTATCGAGGCTTTCGAAATCAAGTAGCACCTGCTCGTTCACATCGATGAGGCGCGCGAGGTTGTCGGCACGTTCGACATAACGGACCATCCAGTAAAGTGTGTTAGCTACGCGGGAGAGCATTCGGATGGTTCGGGATTTTTATTTGAGCACCCAGGTGTCTTTGCTGCCGCCACCCTGGGAAGAGTTTACGATCAGCGAGCCTTTCGTCAACGCCACGCGCGTCAAGCCCCCGGGGACTATTTTCACATCCTCGCCGTAAATGATGTAAGGCCGCAGATCGAGGTGGCGACCTTCCATCGCGCCGTCGCACCAGGTGGGTGATTGGGAAAGGGAAACGACGGGCTGCGCGATGTAGTTGCGCGGGTCCGCCTTGATCAGCTCGCGGAATTTTTCGATCTCGTCGGAGCTCGCTTGCGGCCCCATGAGCATGCCGTAGCCGCCGGATTCATTTGCCGCCTTCACCACTAGCTCTGGGAGGTGCGCCATGATATATTTGAAGTCCGCTTCTTCGGAGGCTAGGTATGTCGGCACGTTCGGCAAGATCGGCTTCTGGCCAAGGTAATACTCGATCATGCGCGGCACGAAGTAGTAGATCACCTTGTCATCCGCAACGCCGGTGCCTACCGCGTTGGCCAGTGCGACGTTGCCCGCCTTGTAGGCATTCATCAGGCCGGGCACGCCGAGCACCGAGTCTTTACGGAAGACCACGGGATCGATGAAATCATCGTCGATGCGGCGGTAGATCACGTCCACGCGGACGAGACCTTTCGTCGTGCGCATGTAAACAAAGCGGTCAATCACAACCAAATCGCGACCCTCTACGATCTCGATTCCCATTTTCCGGGCGAGGTAGCAGTGCTCGAAGTAGGCGCTATTATAGCAGCCGGGAGTCAACAACACACACACTGGCTCGCCCTCGCGGCGCGGGGAGATATGATGGAGCATGTTGAGAAGATCGCGCGGATAGGAATCTACCGGGCGGACGCCGACGGAGTCGAAAAGTGAAGGGAAAGCCCGTTTGAGCGCGTTGCGGTTCTCGAGTAGGTAAGACGCGCCGGAAGGGCAACGGCCGTTGTCCTCCAGCACGTAGTAGGTGCCGTCGCCGCCGCGAATCAGATCGCTGCCGCAGATGTGGATGTAGATATCTTTAGGCACATCCACCCCACGGAATTCTTTCCGAAAATGCTTCGCGTTCTCGATGTAATGACGCGGGATAACCTCGTCGGTAAGGATATTCTGATCGTGATAGACGTCGTGCAGGAAAAGGTTCAGCGCCAAGATGCGTTGCGTAAGCCCCGCCTCAAGGTGCTCCCATTCCCCCGCAGGGATCACGCGTGGCACTGGATCGAAGGGGAAAATCCGCTCTGAGCCGCGGTTGTCGTGATAGACATTGAACGTGATCCCCTGGCGCATGAAATACAGCTCGCTTGTCGCTTTGCGGGAAAGGAATTCCTTGTTCCCGAGTTGCTGGAACTTGCGATCCAGAGCCTCGCAATGCTCCCTGACCTTCCCGTCCGGGGAAAACATCTCATCGTAGAATTTATCTGCTATGTAGCCTTCGAACATCGCTGTTGGTTTTGTACTCTGCTCTTATATAGCATCCACCACGCCAAAAGCGCGCAGCGAGTCGATTTATTTCCGGCACATCGATCACAGGATAAACCCGAGTCTCCGTCAGCCGCTCACTTCCGAGTGGAGAAACGCGCGTCCAGGAAATCCAGCAGATCCGCCCTTGAATGAAAACCATGCCTCGCCTTGCGGTTCGGATCAGGTGGCGTTTCCCATCTTGCGGCGAGGCTGTGGGTATCGATGATCCTCGAGGGGATTCCCAGATCCCGCGCTTCCATTACGGTTTCACCTGTCTCGCCCGTTCCTTTTTGCGGCTCCCCATTCCATGCAAAAAGAAACGCGTCCGCCCATTCCAGTAACAGCCGCGAGACGATCTGATAGGCTTCTGGAGATTTATTTTTGCCGGGCGCGACGTATCGTGCGAGCGCTACCCCAGTGAGTCGTTGCCCCATCGCCCATTCCTCTGGATCCTCGAAATCCTCTGCGAAACGCTCCTCGGGAAACGGTAGTATCACGATCGTGGGGATGCGCAGCTCCACGCAGGATTTCAGGAAAATCAGATCCGCCCCAGCCGCCGCACCGGAGATCACGATCATGCGTTTTCCTAACAACTCTTTCATCGCAACGATCTCGCTACGGATCGCCTCGCGCAAAACCTCCGTATCCGCCACCTTGCGGTGGCCTGCGAAGCCGAGAAGCTTCGGCTGTTCCGCCGCGTCACGCATTATCGAAATGCGATAACTTATGGTTCTTCATAAGATTTTGTGATGCCCCTATTCAATCTTCAACGACCATGTCCGCCGGCCTCCAGCCGATCTCTGGGAACTTCATGTCGAGCCGTTTCATCGTATCAACCATGATTCGAGCCACGACGAGGTTGCGATACCATTTCCGGTTCGCGGGGACAACATACCAAGGCGCGTGTTCTGTGGAGGTTCTCGAAATGACCTCCTCGTAGGTTTCCATGAAATCCGGCCATAGCGCGCGATCCTTGAGATCGTCTGGGTTGAATTTCCAATGTTTTTCGGGATTCACTAGGCGGGAATCGAGCCGCCGCTTCTGCTCGTCCCGCGAGATATGGAGGTAGATTTTCACGATGGTCGTGCCCTCCTCGGCGAGCATGCGCTCAAAGTCCGCCACGTGCCCGAAGCGCTGCTTCCAGACTTTTTCCGGGAATAGCTTCTTCACTTTCACCGCGATGATATCCTCGTAATGGCTGCGGTTGAAAATGACGAGCTGGCCGTTCCTTGGAACCTTGTCGTGCACACGCCAGAGGAAATCGTGCGCCATTTCCTCCTCGCTGGGTTTTTTGAAAGAGCGGACGTGGATGCCCTGCGGATCAATGCGTGAGAACACGTGCTTGATGCAGCCGTCCTTGCCGCCGGTGTCCATCGCCTGCATTACCACCAAGATGCGGTGCTTGTTCTGCGCATAGAGCAAGGTCTGGAGAAGCTTCAGCTCGTCCTGCAGCTTGTCGAAGGCCTTGAGGCTCGCCTCTTTTCCGCCGTCCCCGAAAAGGTGGTGGTCGTCGGCATCGATTTTCCGCAGATCCACTTTCGCTCCGGGCTTCACCCAATATTTTTCCAAAGCTCCGCTAACTGGCATGATTCCTTATCCGTGCTGGACGCCTCGGTGACAAGCTCCGTCTCTGTCACATATTCCGCATTGTAAAAGGCCGCCGTCGCCGTTGTGATGAGCGCATGCCTCGAGCGCGGAAAACGCAAACCCTTCCCCCCGCCAATCCGGCGTCTCTACTCACGGCGCTGCACATCGGCGCTAGTTCCGTGTCCATCATCATCGCAGAGCGCGACGCGGAGGGGAGCCTCACGCCCATCGATTTCCTGGAGCAGCCCGCTCCGCTCGCGCAGGATGTCTTCGGGGGAAATATCGTTTCCAACGCCACCACCGAGCGCATCGTCTCCATCATCCGCGGCTATCAGAAAACTCTTTCGGAAATGGGTCTCGATCCCCACAAACTCACCCGCGCTGTCGCCACCAATGTTCTCAACGAGGCCACGAACCACGAATCCGTCATCAATCGCATCCGCATCGCCTGCGGCATCCCCGTTTCCATGATCGACGATGGCGAGATGACCCGCCTGATCTATCTCAAGACCCGCCGCCGCCTCCAGCACCTGCCGGCCATGACGCGCCGCACGGTGCTCGTCGTCCACGTCGGCCCGGGAAATACCCGCGCCCTGCTTTTCCACGAAGGCCTCATTACTCGCTACACCAGCTACCGCATGGGCACGCACCGCACACGCGAGGCGGTCGAGGCCTCCCACGCCGAGGGCTCGTCTCTGCTTCGTGTAATCCGTGAGCACGCGTCAGGAAACCTCGCCCAGCTCCGCTTTGATTTCTCCGGCGTGTCCATCGACGGCATCATCCTCATCGGCTATGAGATCCAATCCGTCTCCACTTTCCTCACCAAAAACAACGAGGCCTGCTCGCTCAAAGAGTTCAGGAAATTTACGACGGAAACCGCTATCCTCAGCGATCTCGGCACGGTGAAACGCTTCCAACTCGACTACCAGACAGCCGAGGCGCTGATCCCCGCCCTGGAGATTAATCTCGCGATCGCAGAGGTGCTGGGGATGGAAGAAGTCCACATCCCTAACTCCGAATATGAGCAGGGTCTGCTGCACGATCTACTTGTTTCCCGAGAGATGAGCGGCTCATTCGCCTCCGAAGTGCTGCGCTCCGCCCGCATCCTCGCGGAGCGTTACCAATCCGATCCCGGCCACGGCGAGCATGTCGGGAAACTCTGCGCCCATTTCCTCACCAACCTCCAAGATCTCCACAACCTCACCGAGCACGATGCGTTACTCCTTCAGGTCGCCGCCATCCTCCACGAGGTCGGCACTTACATCAGCCCCCGCACCCACCACAAACACTCGGAATACATCATCCTAAACTCGGAAATTTTCGGACTCGATCGCCTCGACGTCACCATCGTCGCGCTCGTTTCCCGTTACCACCGCCACTCCGGCCCCAAGCTCGACCATCCCTCTTACGCCGCCCTATCCACCGATGACCGCATCCGCGTCTGCAAGCTCGCCGCCATCCTCCGCGTCGCCGATGCCCTCGAGCGCACTCACGCCCAACGCATTTCCAAAATCGAGATCCACAAAACTCACGACAAGCTCCGCATCCGTCTCCCCGGCCTGAAAGATGCCGCCGTGGAACGCCTCGCCATGGACGCCAAAGCCGATCTCTTCGAGCAAGTCTTCGGCCTCGCCGTGACCATCGAAGAGGATAACTGAGCTTGAAATAAACCCCCTTTCACTCTATCCGTACCCTATGACAGCCGCCGTGAAACACCTCGTGGAGGAAGCCCTGCGCCTCGCCCCAGAAGAGCGCGAAGAACTCGTGGAAACTCTCCTAAGCCACAGCGAGCCCGACGAGGAGTGGTCCAAAGAATGGGGCGAGGAGATCGAAAGGCGAGCCGAGGAAGTATTGAGCGGAAAGGGCGAATGCGTCTCCGCAGAAGAAGCTCACCGCTGGGTTCGGCAGTCCCTCTCGGAAATCCGATGACAACGGATTTCCACAACGAGGCGCTCGCCGAATACCTCAATTCCGCGGCATACTCCCAGAATGTGTTCGGCTTGGGTGAGGAATTCGTGCAAGCCATCGAGCGTGCCATCGCCGCGATCTCATCGGATCCCAGACGTTACAAACCCGTCGGCAAAAACCTCCATGACTTCCGCATGGAACGCTTCCCTTTCCACCTATTCTACCTTCACGTCGCTGGCTCCGAAATTATCACGATCCTCGCCGTCGCCCACTCCTCGCGGCACCCAGACTACTGGAAGTCCCGTATCAATTCTCTTCCTTGAGATTTAAAGTTTAAAATTTAAAGTTTTATGCCCCATTACAATAACCGCGAACTCTCCTGGCTCGAATTCAACCAACGCGTCCTCGCCCAGGCCTTCCGCGAAGACCTGCCGCTGCTTGAACGTGTAAAATTCCTCGCCATCTCCGCCGCGAACCTCGACGAGTTTTTTCAAGTCCGCGTCGGCTCCCTGATGCTGCTGCGCCGCAGTGGTAGGAAAACCCGCGACAACTCCGGCTACACCCCGATACGCAACCTCGCCGCCATCCGCGAGCGCGTTTTGAAAATGAATGCGGATCAATACGGCCTGCTCAACAACACCCTGCTCCCCGCACTAGCGGAAAAAGGTATCGTCCTTCTTTCCGCCGCGCAGCTCTCGGATTCCCAGCGCGCCCAAACCGCCATCGCTTTCGAGGACAACATCTCGCCGCTCCTCACGCCGCTCGCCGTGGATCCTGATTACGCTCCACCCATCGTCCCCGCCTTACAGATCGTCCTCGCCTGCACCCTTAACGATCCTGCCGATAAAACCTCGCGCCACGTCCTCATTCCCATCCCCGAGAACCTGCCACGCCGCATCGCCATTCCCACCGATGACGAAACGACCGCCTTCATCCTCATCGAGGATCTCATCGCCACCCACGCCGATCGGCTTTTCCCCGGTGAGAACATCACCGCCACCACCGCCTTCCGCGTCACCCGCAACGGCGACATCGCCGTCCAAGAAGAGGACGCCACGGACCTCGCCGATGAAATGGAAGACGTCCTCACCGCCCGCCGTTTCGCCGACACTGTCCGCCTGGAAATCCGCGCCGACGCCCCACGTGAGCTTTCCTCCCTCGTCCAAAAAGTCACCACCACCACCGCGCAGGAAATCTACCGTCACGCCGGCCCGCTCGGACTTTCCTCCTTCATGGAGCTAGCCTTCCTCCCGGACTACGACCACCTCCGCGACGAGGATTGGCCCGCGCAGCACTCCCCGTCCATCGCGCCGGGGGCCTCCATGTTTGAGACCATCGCCGCCGGTGACGTGCTGCTTTTCCACCCCTACGAATCCTTCGATCCCGTCATCCGCCTCATCGAGGAAGCCGCCGTCGATCCCGATGTCATCGCCATCAAGCAGATCCTATACCGAACCGCGCGCCAGTCCCGCATCATCGATGCCCTCATCCGCGCCGCGGAAAACGGCAAGCACGTCACCGTCCTCGTCGAGCTCAAGGCCCGCTTCGACGAGGCCCGCAACCTCAACCGCGCCGACGAACTCCAGCGCGCCGGAGCACAGATCGTCTATGGCGTGAAAAACCTCAAGACCCACGCCAAGATCTGCCTCGTTCTCCGCCGCGAATCTGGTCACATCCGCCGCTACGTCCACCTTGGCACCGGTAACTACAACGAGACAACCTCCCGCCTCTACACCGATCTCTCCTACCTCACCTGCAAGCCAGAGTATGGAAACGATGCCTCCCTCCTTTTCAACGCCGTCACCGGCCGTTCGAAGCTCCTCCGCTTCCAACGCCTGATCCCCGCGCCCTCCGCGATGAAACCCCGCCTGCTCGACCTCATCGCCGGCGAGGCGGAGCGCGCAAAGCAAGGCCTCCCCGCGAAAATTATCGCAAAAACTAACTCCCTCCAAGATCCCGACATCATAGCCGCCCTCTACACCGCCTCCCAGGCCGGCGTCGAAATCAAACTCAATGTCCGCGGCATCTGTTGCCTTATTCCCGGCGAAAAATTCTCGAAAAATATCACCGTGATCTCCGTCATCGACCGCTACCTCGAGCACGCCCGCCTCCTCTATTTCCACCAAGGCGGCGATCCCCTAGTCTTCATCGCCTCCGCTGACTGGATGACGCGCAACCTCGAAAAACGCGTCGAGCTGATGATCCCCATCGAGGAAAAAACCATCAAGCGCCGCCTCATCCGCACCTTGGAAACGTATTTCAACGACAACCGCAACGCCTGGCGCATCGTCAGCGACGGCAGTTCCACCCCCGTCCTCCCTGCCAAAGGCGAAAAGCCCTTCCGCGCCCAAGAACATTTTTACCAACAATCCCGCCGCGCCGCAAAGGCCCGCGAGCACGAACGCTCCATGACCTTCGAACCCCACGTCCCGCAGGACTGAAGTGGCGGCGGATCGCACCCGCCATGCCATCCACGAATACAATAACGACGGTAAGCCGATCCATGCGCTGCCTGTGAAATATCTCTCAGCTCCCTCGCATCACAAAAATCGATCCCGACTTCCCGCCGCTTGCGCTTTTCAATGGCTTCGCACTTCGTTCCTTCTGCCTCTCAAACTGCGCCTGATACCTCGCTGCCATTCCTTTCACATAATCTTC
>CAMBTP010000060.1 GCA_945870855.1 Prosthecobacter debontii | reverse complement strand
ACTTGTCGCCAGCGGCGTGATGGAGAGCAGAGGGAGAGGGAGAATTGCCGATTTTTGATTTTCAGAAGTGTATCCGCCACGGGCGAGCTAGATGGAAGATACGGAGCGAGACGCTCCTTGCACGGCCTGCGGCGAGACGCCGCAGCTACTTCTTGCAACTCCTCAGGATTTCGCGGCGACCATCGCTACGGCCATGGCGGCGATGCCTTCCTTGCGACCTACGAAGCCCATGGTCTCGTTGGTGGTGGCCTTGATGCCTACGCGCTGCGGCGGGATGCCGAGCGCTGCACCGATGTTTCTTTGCATCGCCTCGCGGTGGGGCAAAACCTTCGGTGCCTCGGCGATGAGGGTGGAGTCGATGTTTACCAAAAAAAGATTTTCCTCCGCCAGTAGCTCGTGGCATTTCTCCAGTATCTTTAGCGAGGAGATGCCCTTGCAGGCGGGATCACCGGGCGGGAAATAGTGACCGATATCGGCTTTCCCCATCGCACCGAGGACGGCATCGGCGATGGCGTGGCAGAGGACATCCGCGTCCGAGTGACCGTCAAGACCCTGGCTATGAGGGATTTCCACGCCGCCAAGAATCAGCGGCCGGCCTTCCGCGAAACGATGAACGTCGTATCCGATGCCGATCATAAGATTTCCTCGATGGGGATTTTGCCGTTGGTGGCGACGATGGCCCAGGAGTCTTCCTTGCCGGGTTTTTGCGTGAGGGTGACTTTCCCGCCCGCCGACTCGACGAGGAGCTGCCCGGCGGCGATGTCCCAGAGCGAGATGGTGGATTCCACGTAGGCATCGAGCCGCCCGCTCGCGATGTAGGCCATGCCGAGCGCGGCGGAGCCCATCATCCGCATCTTGCGGGCACGCAGCGAGGCTTTGTGGAAACGAGCGATGCCGGTATTCAGCGCCTCGGTGTCCTTGCCGCAACCGATGAAGAGGATGGATTCCTCCAGCTTCGTCCGCGGGCTGACTTGGATCGGCACGCCGTCGAGCATCGGCGGGCCGCCTTTTTCCACCGTCCATGTCTCGCCGACCATGGGATCATGGATCACGCCAACGGTGATCTCGCCCTCCACGCGCAAGGCAATGGACACGCAGAAGTGGGGGATGCCGTAGAAGAAATTCACCGTGCCATCAATGGGATCGACGATCCATTGCCGCGCGGAATCGGGATTTCCGGCAATGCCTTCCTCGCCGTAAAGCGCATCGCCCGGGCGGGCGGTGAGAAGGATGTCGGTGATGAGATCCTGTGATTCCCTGTCGAGCGCGAGCTTGATGTCGTGATGCAGCGCCTCATCGACCACCAATGATTTCCCGAAGTGCGCACGCAGCAGTTTTCCCGCCGCAAGCGCGGCCTCGGTGGCGAGGGCAAGGTCGTTTTTCATAAACTCTGCGTAATGCGCCTGAGGGGCGGGGTCAAGGACGGCGATGGGGATGGCGATGGGGAGCGCATGCGCCCTCGCGTGCTGTTTCCGGTGCCCTCGCCGGAAACTTGTCGGTTCCATCCTGTGCGCTGGGATCTCATCAAAACGCTCCTCTCATAGAGCCGCCGAACCGCGAGCGGGGGCGATTTCCTCCCTTGCCGTCTGATAATGGGATTACCTCGTTTCAATCCGCGCCCCCCCGCGTGGGGGGGGCTTGCGGGAGATTGCGCCGCATGCGTTGGGATATGATGGTTGCCGCTGGCATGTGCGCGCCTGGTGTTTTGAGAACGGCGGGTTCCGGGATTTTGTGCTGAGCCGGATGGAGGATGCGGATTGGCCGGGGGATTTATTTACGTCATCTGTAGTAGATGAGGATTGGGAGCGCATGGAGACGGTGATTTTGAGGCCGCACTCGGGGCTGGATGAGGATCAGCGGAAAGCGATCATCCGGGATTACGGGATGGTGGGTGGGAAGCTGAAGGTGCAGCTACGCGCGGCGATGAAGGAGTATTTCCTGGCGCAGTGGCGCGTGCCGGGGCCGGAGCGGCCGGCGCATTTGGAGCTAGGCTAGGCTAGGGCACTGTCTGCGTCCGAGGATTTTCAGTCGCACCGTTCACCGCGCCGCGACGAGGTCGTAACCGCGCCAATCTCCGATGGTGACTTCTGCGAAGGAACCGACGGGGAGTTTCTCATCGACCATCACGGAGCCGTCGATTTCGGGCGCGTCCCATTCGGTGCGACCGACGCCTTTTTGTTCGACGAGCACGCGGACTTTTTTGCCGACCTGTGCTTGGTTCGTTTCTGAAGCGATTTTCTGGAGGGCGGACATGGAGCGCGACCAGCGGCTTTTGCGGGTCATGTGGTGGAGGTGGCCATCGAGTTTCACGGCGCGGGTGCCTTCTTCCTTGGAGTATTGGAAAACCCCGGCGCGCTCGAAGCGGAATTCCTCGATGAAATCGAGCAGCTCTTGGAAATCCTCTTCCGTCTCGCCGGGGAAACCTACGATGAACGTAGTACGGATGCCGAGGCCGGGGATGCCCGCGCGCATCCGGCGCAGGAGATCGCGGATGTAATCGCCGGAGGTCACGCGTTTCATGGCAGTGAGCATGCGGTCGGAAATGTGCTGGAGCGGGATATCGACGTATTTCGCGACCTTATCGCACTCGGCGATCGTGGTGATGAGCTCGTCCGACCAATGGGCGGGGTGGGTGTAGAGCAGGCGCACCCAGAAATCGCCTTCGATCTTGTTAATCTCGCGGAGGAGCGTGCAGAGGGAATTTCCCTTCGAGGAATCGACGGGTGAGCTGGGGTTCGGGCGCTGGCCTTCCCACTGATCCATGCCGAAGTAGGTGGTGTCTTGGGAAATAAGGTTGATCTCTTTCACGCCGCTTTTCACGAGAGCCTCGACCTCCCGGAGGACGGATTCCTGGGTGCGGGAGCGGTGTGTGCCGCGGATTTTTGGGATGATACAGAAGGTGCAGGTGTGGTTGCAGCCCTCGGCGATTTTCACGTAGGCGTAATGATCCGGCGTGAGGCGGAAGCGCGGGGTGTCGTAGTCCGGGACGTATTTCGGCTTCAGCGTGACGAAATCGCGGGGATCGTTGGTGGCGGCGGGGCCTTCGTCTTTGCTGACCTCGGAGGCGTTGTCATGGCCTAGCAGATTCCGGATGATGGGCGCAACTTTGGTGATCTGGTCGAGGCCGATGAAGGCGTCCACCTCTGGCATGATGCCGGGGAGATCTTTTGCGAAACGCTGCGAGAGGCAGCCTGCGACGATAATTTTCTGCTTCGCGCGCTCCGGGTTCTCACTGCGCTCGTTCACGGCGCCGAAGATCGCGTCGATGGATTCCTGCTTCGCCATGTCGATGAACGAGCAGGTGTTAACGATGAGCACGTCGGCGAGTTCCGGATCGGGCGTAAGCGCCATGCCGGCTTGTGCGAGGTGGCCGATCATGACTTCGGAGTCGATGAGGTTCTTGGCGCACCCGAGCGATATAAGTCCCACGGTAGTCTGTTGCATATAATGATCTCTTAATTTTAGAGCTGCGGGGGAATGATCAGCTCGTCGCCGACTTTCGGCTCCACTTGGCCGAAGCCGGGCATAGGGTTGGCGATAGCTCCTTCAGCTGTCACCGCGCTAATTTTCACGCGGCCGAGGATGCCGGTGTTGCGGCGGATTGCGAGGATGCCACCGGGTTCGACTTGCGCTGGCATGACTACATCGATGGTGATGAAATTCCCGACCTCGGCGTTGGCGACGTAAGAAGATACTTTACCGATGAGGAGGGCATCGCGAATCAGGCGGCCACGGCGGAGTTCGTCATCTTTTTTCTCAAGCTCACGGCCTCCGATAAATCCGGCTTCGTCGCGGTAGGTATCGGCTTTTTTTTCAGCGTTGGTTTTTTCTTCGGCGAGCTTTGCCATCTCCACTTCTTTTGCAGCGAGTTCAGCTTTTATTTTTTCAATTTCGGATGGGCCGCCGGTCTCAGGCATTGGGTTCGAGCGCAGTTGTTGGAGCTGTTTCTCGAGCGCGAGGTTATCTTGCTGGAGGCGGAGTTGGTCGAGCTGTGTCTGGAGCCGAGCGATCTCATCCTGCGGGGCGTTTTTCTCGCCGATCTTCATGCCTTGAAAAGAGAGCACGACCGCAGCAAGCAGCAGCGCGAAAGTGGCTCCCAATAAAATGGTCATTGTGTTCACGGGGGAAAAATGTCCGGCGCAGGCCCTGATGTCAACGAGTCCCTCAAGGTCTAGAATTCAACTTTTAAACTTTAAACTTCAAGGAAGAGGGCTTCGCGACTTCCGATTGTCCGCCAGGAAAATTTTCTGGTAGCGGGGCAGTTCGGTGTTGGACGGGTGCGGGTGGATGGGGGATGGTCGTGCGCGTGGACTTATTTTCAGACATCCCCAATAAGCCGGTGAAGGCCATTTCCGTGACGCAGCTCGTCCGGAAAATGAAGCGGGCGGTGGAGGCGGAGGTGGGTAGGCTCTGGATCGAGGGCGAGGTCTCGAACCTGACCAAGCAAGGCAGCGGCCACTGGTATTTCTCGTTGAAGGACGAGGGCTCGCAGATCCAGTGCGCGATGTTTCACGCCCGCAACCGCGAAGGCTCCGAGGCGCTGGAAAACGGCGCGAAGGTGCGGGTTTTCGCCGAAGCGACGATCTATGAGGCCCGCGGGCAGCTCCAGATAATCGTGGAAAAGGCCGAGCGCTCGGGCTTGGGCGATCTTCAGGCGCGCTTCGAGGCACTGAAGCGCAAGCTGAACGCCGAGGGCTTGTTCGATGCTTCGCGGAAAAAGGATCTGCCTGTATTTCCTCGTGAAATCGGAATTATTACATCGCCGACGGGCGCGGCGATCCAGGACATCCTCAACATCCTCACGAGGCGCGCGCCGTGGGTGCAGCCGGTGCTTTTCCCCGTACGCGTGCAGGGGAGGGGAGCCGAGCGGGAAATCGCGCAGGCCATCGCGAAGATGAACGCGCCGGAGCGTTATGGTTATCCACGTTGTGACTTGCTGATCGTGGGGCGTGGTGGTGGTTCGCTAGAGGATCTTTGGTGCTTTAATGAAGAGGTCGTCGCGCGTGCGATCGCGGCTTCGGAAATTCCGATCATTTCTGCGGTGGGGCATGAAATTGATTTCACGATTGCGGATTTCGCGGCGGATCTGCGGGCGCCGACTCCGAGTGCCGCGGCCGAGATCGCAGTGCCGGATCTCGCTGAACTGCGTGGGACCTTGTTGAATCTCCGCAACCGTATTACACGCTCGCTGCGGCATCTCCTGCGTGAGCCTTCGCAAAAACTCGACACCCTCCGCAACGATCTCGCCGGAGCGGGCGAGGCGGCGCTTCTCGGGCGCCAGCAGCTCCTGAAGCAATATGGAATACGCCACCGCGCGCTGCACCCAGCCAACATTTTGGAAAGGCGGATCGAGAAGCTCGGCTCCCTGAGGAAACATCTGCAGAACCTTGCCGCACAGAGTATTTCCCGTGATGTCGAGCAGCTCAAGCGTCTTGAAAACATGCTCCGCACCCTTGGTCCGGAGTCCGCCTTCAAGCGTGGTTTTTCCATCACTCTCAACGAGGACGGCTCGATCCTCCGCAGCGTAAAATCCGCGAAATCTGGCCAGATTCTCCGCACCAAGTTGATCGACGGGGAGATCGTATCCTCAGTAAGATAATATACAGTCATGCCACCCGAAGCCCTTGAATCTACTTTTCCGCTATCGATCACCGTCCTCAGCTATATCGCTACGGGTGTTCTTGTCGCGATTCTGTGTCTGCTAATCGTAATGAACTCGAAGCTCTCCGCGCTGTCCGCAAAGCTTTCCCGCTCCACGCACGCTGAGGAGACTGAGGAGGCCGAGAAGACCGAAGAGACCGAGGAGAAAGAAGGGACCCAACCCGAGGTTGAGGTTGATCCGGGCACGCATTTCGAGGAGTTTCTCAATGAGGATCCAGAGCGCTGCAAACTTCCAAAAAAGCTGCAATTCACGGCTTACCGCGCCTGGCGCACGGCAAAAGGCCTGAACTGGTCGAAATGATCATTTTCCCATATATTTCCACTTTCGGACATCGGGAGGCTGGGCTAGCGTCCGCCAAGAAATTATGAACCTCACGCTGAAAGTCTGGCGCCAATCCGGCCCCCTCTCCAAGGGATCGATTAAAACCTATGCCGCGGATAGTATTCCGGCAGAGGCCTCGTTCCTCGAAATGCTCGACATCGTCAACGAGCGCATCATCCAGAACGGAGATGATCCGATCCACTTCGAACACGATTGCCGCGAGGGCATCTGCGGCTCCTGTTCGCTTACAATCAACGGCGTCCCGCACTCCAAGGAAAAGGGCATCACCACCTGCCAGGTGCACATGCGGAAATTCCGCGACGGTGACACGATCTGGATTGAGCCTTTCCGCGCGCAGCCTTTCCCTATTGTGAAGGATTTGATCACCGATCGCAGCGCCTTCGACCGCATCATCGCGGCGGGCGGCTACATCGATATCCGCACGGGCTCCGCCGTGGATGCGAACTCGATCCCTATCAGCAAGGACGACGCCGATAGCGCCTTCGACGCCGCGGCTTGCATCGGCTGTGGAGCCTGCGTGGCGGCTTGTAAGAATGCCTCTGCGATGCTTTTCGTTTCCGCAAAAGTTTCCCATCTCGGTCACCTGCCGCAGGGGCAGCCGGAGCGTCGTAAGCGCGCCCTCTCGATGGTTCGGCAGATGGATCAGGAAGGCTTTGGCAATTGCACGAACCAATACGAGTGCGAGGCCGCATGCCCGAAGGAAATTTCCGTGGATCACATCGCCCGCCTCAACCGCGATTACGGCAAGGCCGTGCTTGCAGAGCAGTTCGCATGAAGCGGAGGGTAATCAAATAATCGTGCCGCAGGCGCATCCAATCAGCATGAAAGTAAAACTCACACAGCTCCTCGCCGTGGTCACGCTCACTTTCAGCGTGGCCTGTGCGGAGGACGACAACAAAGGAAAAGCCATGGAAACTGTTAGCGAAGCCCCTGCCGAACCCGAGGGTAAGGTCGTCAAGACCGATGAGGAATGGAAAAAGATCCTCACCCCGGAGCAATACCGCATTCTCCGCGAGGCGGGCACCGAGCGCGCCTACGGAGAAGTTTACAAGGAGTTCAAGCATCAGGGCGAGGGCGCGTATCATTGCGCTGGCTGCGGTGCCTTGCTTTTTTCCTCGAAGGTAAAATTCGATTCTGAGTGCGGCTGGCCTTCCTTTTATGACCCTGCCAAGGCCGAGAATGTCATCACGAAACGCGACACCACCGGCGGCATGGTCCGCATTGAGGTGAACTGCGCGAAGTGCGACGGCCACCTCGGCCATGTTTTCGAGGGCGAGGGCTTCGACACCCCGACCGACAAGCGCTATTGCATTAACGGAGTCGGCCTCAAATTCGTCCCCGCTGCGGATAAGCCTGCCGAATAGCGCCGGGTGCGATTTCATAGGGTGGATTTATCAATGTAGCCTTTTCAGTCACGGCTGTGGGATATGTGCGGAGCGCGGGTCTTCAGCCCGCCCCAGTGCCCAGCTATTTCCATTCGCCTTGATTCTCCGGGGCGAGCTAAAGACTCGCGCTCCGCCTCTTGCATAGCGAATCCGGCATTCTCCGTTGAAACACCATTAAAAATCACACCCAATAGCGCTTGATTTCCGACGCCCGCTCGCCCATACCACTTGTCTAACGGCGGCTTGGCGGAATGGTAGACGCGCTCGACTCAAAATCGAGTTCCAAAAGAGTGTGGGTTCGAGTCCCACAGCCGCTACTTTCCCTTTCTATCTAGCATGGAACAAGCTCGGAGCATCGGCATCATCGCAGGCAACGGCCTCTACCCGGAAACCTTCGTCCGCGCCGCCCGCAAGGCAGAGCCTGAGTCGCGCCTTGTAGTGGTTGCTTTTGAAAACGAAACCCGCCCCGATTTGGAGCCACAGGTTGATTCCATGCAGTGGTTTCGCGTGGGGCAGCTTTCCAAGCTCATTAAATTTTTCATCAAAGAGGGCGTGAAAGAGGCGGTGATGATGGGGCAGATCTCGCCGGGGAATCTCTTCGATCTCCGTCCCGATCTCCGCATCTTGATGATGCTTGCCCGTGTGAAAAAGCGCAACGCGGAGACCCTTTTCGGAGCCATCGCCGATGAGATGGCGAAGGACGGCATCACCCTGCTGCCTGCCACCACCTTTCTCGAAGACCAGCTCCCGCCCGCCGGACACGTCGCCGGACCACCTGCGAAGCCACGGACTTTGGAAGATTTGGAATATGGCTTCGGCATCGCAAAGCAGACCTCCGCGCTCGATATCGGCCAGTCCGTCGTTGTTCGCCACGGCACCGTTCTCGCGGTTGAGGCCTTTGAGGGCACGAACGCCTGCATCCGCCGCGGCGGCGAACTGGGTCGGAACAAGGACGCTGTCCTCGTGAAAGTTTCCAAGCCCAATCAGGACTTCCGCTTCGATGTGCCCGTCATCGGCACCCAGACGATCGAGACCTGCGCTGAAGCCGGCCTCACCGCCATCGGCATCGAGGCGGGTAAGACGCTTCTGTTAGAAAAGGAAAAAGTCATCAGCCTCTGCGCGAAATACAAGATTTCCATTCAGGCTCTGTAGCGGCGATCTCCGGTCGCCGAGCTCCCCAAAAAATGACCATGCATCCTGCCCTCCGCGCCCCTCTCCGCTGTCTGCGCCTCTGCGGTGGATTTCTTCTTGTCTCCCTTGCCCACGCGCAGGAAACCGCGCCCGATCCGGTGACGCCCGAACAAGTCCGCGCCTCGATCACACGCGGAGTCGATTTCCTAGTCGGCTACCAGAATAATGACGGCTCATGGGGCGGCCCCACCCGGACGAAAGGGCTTAATATTTATGCGCCGATTCCTGGTGCACATCACGCCTTTCGCGCAGGGGCTTCCGGGCTTGCCCTTTCCGGGCTGATCGATTCCGACGACCTCCGCCCCGAGACCGCCGCCGCCATCGAAAAAGCCGCTAAGTGGGCCGAGAAAAATTTACCCAACCTCCGCCGCGCCGACCCCACCACCACTTACAATATCTGGGGTCACGCCTACGGGCTGCGCGCCCTGATCCGGCTTTATGAGCGGGAAGCCGATCCGGCGAGAAAAGCTCGTTACAAGGAACTTGCGCAGGAGCAGGTCGAGCTTGTGAACCGCTACGCGGATGTGAACGGCGGCTGGGGATATCTTGATGTCTTCGATAAGCTCGCCACGCAGAAACCCACCGGGATCACCACCTCTTTCAGCTCCGCTACCGTCCTTCTCGCGATGTGCGAGGGACGCGATAAGCTTGGTCTCACGCTCAACGAAAAGGTCGTCACCGCCGCCTTGGACTCCATCAAGCGCCAACAATTTCCAGACATGGCCTACGCCTATTCGCACTCCCACATCCTGCGTCCGCGGACTGATATCAACCGCCCAGCTGGTTCCCTCGCTCGCTCGCAGGCTTGCAACGCCGCCCTCCGCGCACTTGGCCGCGAAGGCATCAGCGACGAGGTCGTCATCGAGTGGGCCGACCGTTTCCTCGCCCGCGAAGGCTTTCTCTCGATCGCTCGCAAACGCCCTCGGCCTCACGATATACATTTTAGAATCTCCGGCTATTTCTACTACTACGGCATCTACTATTTCACCGAATCCGTCCGCTTCCTGCCGATGGAGAAACAGAAGCCCTATGCTGCAAAACTCGCCGCCCTCATCCTTTCACGTCAGGAAAAAGACGGCTCATGGTGGGACTACCCGCTATACGATTACCACCAGCCCTACGGCACCGGCTATTGCCTCATGGCGCTGGCCTGGTGTGATGAGGTGATGTGAAAGCGGATTGCCAAATCCTCCATGGCACTTAACATAATGCCTATGGAACCCACGGAATCTCATTCCGCATTGCTGCGGCGCATCACGATCAACCCCGAGATCTGCCACGGCAAGCCGACTGTCCGTGGTCTCAGGTATCCGGTTGAGTCCTTGCTAGAATATCTTTCAGCCGGTGACACTACGGATGAAATCCTTTCCGAATTTCCCGATCTGGAGAAAGAGGATATCCAAGCCTGCATACTTTACGCGACACGTTCCTTGAAGCTGAAAAGCCAGCGCTTCGTGGCGGCATGAAATTCCTCATCGACGCTCATCTTCCCCCCTCCCTGAAGCAGATTTTTCAGGCGGCGGGACACGATGCGGTGCACACCTCGGATCTTGAAGGCAGGAACCTTACCCGGGATAGAACGCTCAATGAAATTTCCATCGAGCAGGAACGGGTTGTCGTGACAAAGGATTCAGATTTCTACCACTCTCATCTTCTCCAGGGGCGGCCGTGGAAACTGCTTTTCGTCCGCACGGGAAACATGACACTGAAAGCCACGAAAGATCTTTTCCAAAACCAACTCCCGGCTTTTGTGGAAGCACTGGGAACATGCTCTCTTGTTGAGCTTGAGAGGCGCGATACCTGGATCTCGGCGTCAATGGGTGCGAAGGTCGATCTTTCCGACAAGGACGCGGTTTATGGTGAATTGGACAAGGAGTGAGGGCATCATCGTCCCGCTCCTTCACCCCCATCCCGAAAAACCACATCGGCTTTTGCGCGGCCTTTTCCTAGTCGTTCTGGTTCCGTTAGGTGCGAACCCTGCACACGGATCATGCGATCAATCCAGCGGACGCCAACGCACATTGCGAATCAGCGCTGACGTCTGCCACGACGCGAGGCCGAAGGGCGCACAATCCTCGATCGCGCCCGGCCTGAGCGCGAGCGCTTTTCCCGTGGTGTCCACATCGATCATTTTAGCACCATCGATCCATGCCTCGATCCGCTCGCCCTTCCTCACCAGTCGGATCGGATACCACACATCGGTTTCGAATTTTTCGTAGGTCGTGGTTTCGTTTTCCGAGGCGTCCTTGTCATCGATGCAGGAAATACCAACCGTGCCGCCGCCCCAGCCGCCTACTATGAGGGTGACGCATTCTTCCGGGCTGCGGGCGGGAAAGGTCACGGCGCAGAAAAAATCCGTGCCGTTGATGCGTTTCGCCATCAGCTCCAGCTCGAAGGGTGGCGTGGGTGGCGCGCCTTTCCAGCGCACGGCTGTCATCGTCTCGCCCCAGCCGATGCGTAGCGGCTCGCCGGTGTCGATCTCCCCACCGCCCATACCCTCCCACTGCCCGCGCATCTCGATCCACGGCCGCGCCTCCACCGGCGTTTCAACTTTTCGGCAGCCCGCCGCAGCCAACCCGCATAACATCATCCATCTCCTCCGCTTCATGCCAGTCATTCTACCCAAGTCTTCTTTCTAAATTGAAGTTTGAGTTTTGAAATTTGAAATTTAGCGTCGGCGCATGCTTTCCACCGAAAAACTCACCGGCTTTGCGGATGAAGCCTCCCGCGACATCGACAAACAGATCCAAGCCACCAAAGACCTCGGCTGGGCAGCCATTTCCGCCCGCATGGTAGGCAATGCGAACATCCACGACATGCCGGAGGAGGATTTCCTCGCCGCTGCCGACAAGCTCGACGCCGCAGGCATCACCGTTCCAGAGTTCGGCTCCGCGATTGGCAACTGGGGTAAAAAAATCAGCTCTGATTTCTCCATCACGATCGCCGAGATCGACCGAGCGATTCCGCGAATGAAACGCCTTAGCACGCCGATGATCCGCATCATGTCCTACGCGCAGGAGTCGTGGGGGACAGATCAGAACGAGCAGGAGCGCTTCCGCCGTCTGCGCGAGATAGTAAAACGCTTTGCCGACGAAGGTCTTACCGCCGTCCACGAGAACTGCATGAACTGGGGTGGCTTTTCCGCCGAGCATTCCCTCCGCCTTGTCGAGGAAGTCCCCGGCCTGAGACTCGTCTTTGATACTGGAAATCCAGTATTTCAACTCGATCGCTCGAAGCCCGAGCCACAACCATGGCAAGACCCGATGGAATTCTGGCTCAAGGTGAAAGACCACGTCGCCCACATCCACATCAAGGATTGCATCAACCCCGTTTCCGATGATGTGGAGCCCGAATACACCATGCCGGGTTTCGGCCAAGCCAAGCTGCGTGAAATTCTCACTGACGCTCACAAGTCCGGCTACAAGGGCTGGATCGCCATCGAGCCGCACGTCGCCACGGTCTTTCACGCCCCCGATCCATCGGCTGTCGATTGGGACCAATGCTACTCCTCCTACGTCGAATACGGCCGCCAGTTCGTCCGCCTCATTGCGACGCTGTAGCGGCAACGCACGTGTGAGCTTCGCGAACAGTTCACCTGATCGCGAAGCGCCTATCAGCATGGACGAAGTCAATCTTCGGTCGCCTCTTCGGTTTCTCACCAGCGTCCTGCCGGAAACTCATCCTGGAGCAAGGCCGCTTCCGAGTCCCGGAGTCCCGCTTGTTCCGCGAACGACGGCCAGAGTCGTATCGCTCCCAGCACGGCTTCGATTTTTTCCTTCACCCGCCGCAGACCATGAGCGGCGGCGAGGGCGCTCATGTCATCCGGTGTGATCCCGGAAAATTTTCCGCGCACGCCCGCCGCGCGAAAACCGGAGCCGAGCGCATAGCCGCTGCGGGTGATGTCGTAGGCGGGGGAGAGCATCCATTCGCCCGACGCGTCCATCAGAAAAGCGTGGTTCCGCGAGTGATCGTCATCGTTGGCGATCGCGATGTTGAAGACGGCACGGCGGAACATTTCATCGACCTCACTTTCCCTGGCCGTAAGCTCCCTTGTGAGATCGAGTAAGTCTGAGTAGTCAATGAGGTCGCGCATCGGTGTATGGGTCAGCCCGGCATAGCTGTGCAGATGAATCGGTGCGTTGCCGTTGAGATCGAAGCGCCGCGTCATGAAATGCGCCGCGCCCTCCGGGGTCTGGAACAAGCGGGTTTCCGGAACACGGATTCCCGCCGCCGCCGCCATCAGGCTCAGGGCGTGCTCCTGGCGGCAGAGGTGGTCTTCCGGATCGATCTGAAATTTAATTAACCAACCGGTGAATCCCGCAGAAACTTCCGCACCGCCCGCACTCACCTGCGTGAAGTCAGGGTTGAAGGCGATCAGCGCCTTGGGCAGCGCGCCTCCTGGTGAGAGCCCTCCCCGGATCAGCGCCGGAATGATTTCAGCGCTGTCTCCGCGATACAAATGCCGTGCAGAATCGACAAGCTGCGCGACTTCCGTGGTAGCAGCATCCCGAAACGATTTGGGCGAAAGATCCGGCACATAGGCGAGCGCCCCGAGCGAGAACGCTCCCTGGCAGGCGAGTTTCTGCAGTGGGCCCACCTCGCTCCACGGGATGTTCATTTCCTCGAAATGCCGACGCATGACCTTTTGTCCCCACCAGTCCGGCAGCGAATCATCGAACAGTCCGAACAGCGGACTGAACGCCGGATCACCCGTGGTGAGGGAACCCGTGGTCGCGACCGGAAGGTGGATGGGAGAAAGTTCAGATCCACTCGCTCTCCAGTCCGCATCGAACTCGAAAAAGATCCTCCCCCGGGCGTCATCCGCAAGGGTACCTATGACTGGAAAATCGGCGCGACCGCGGTAGTGGACGGTGATTTGCATGGCGTTTCTTCAGAGTTTCTTTTTTGCGGACGGAGCGCGGCGACGCGAAATGCGTTCTACGGATTCCATCGATGTGTAACGGTTCGGCTCGGCGAAAAGTCCGCGCAATTCGCCATCGAGATTCAGGATCACCGCGATCTTGGCGAGGCGCTGAAGCGAGCCTTTGCCTTCGCGCTCTAAGAGCTTGAGTGTGGAAAGGCTGACTCCGGAGCGTTCCGCCAGCTCCGCCTGCGTCCAGCCTCGCGCCATCCTGTGGCTACGGATCCGGCTCCCGATCTCGCGGATCAGGTGCATGGGATTGCGCACCTTAAAGGTTGGTATTTTGTCCATTTCTGGGAAAATCGCAGAAAATGACTAAAATACGAGCTTTTATTCGGGAATTTTAAGATCAAATGGATGGATCCAGCGCAAACCCGGGTAGCGCGCAAAACCCCTGTCCATGCTGATCCATTCGCAGCCGGTATCCAGGGCAAGAGCGGAGTGGTATGCGTCCGGAATGAGGTTCCCGCGCGCATCCGCTTTTCGGTAAAGTCCGATGAAATGCATCCAATGGTTGCGCCCTAGCGCCAGGATCTGGACTTCATCCCTGCTGCGGAAATCTTCCACAAACTCCAACGCCAAATCAGGGGGGTGGGTTGATTGAAAATCTTGGGATGGGTCACGAATCCATCAGGTCGGCCAAGGAGGAGTTCGAGTGCAGGTCAACCTCCGGTTGAATTCCGTTTCCTGTAAACGTTTTGAAAGACTTTTAGGTTGAGGTAATGACCTTGCCACTGACCTCCTCAGAAACGCAAGCCCCCGGCCACACGACGCTATCGGTGACGCGCGCCCCCTCCGCGATCCGTGCCCCTTTTCCGATTACGCTCCTCTCGATGACCGCTCCCTTACCGATGATTGCCTCGGGATGCACCGGCTCTTCCAACGCCAGCGTGCGGTGGGCGGCGAGGTAGCTTTCCACATCGCCGAGATCCATCCACTCGCCTTCATCGAGGATGACCGCGCCGATTTTTCCCTCCCGCACCAGTTCTTGGAAAGCCGGGATCACCGCGATCACCTCGCCCGCCGGGATGCGATGGAGAAACTCTTTTTTCATGCAGTAGATGCCGGTGAAGACATGTGTGCCAGGTAAGCCGTGCACCTCGCTGCGCACATCCTCCACGCGGTTGTTCTTACCCAGCGAAATCCGTTTCTCTCCGCCCGCCGACCTCAGCGCCAGCGTCACCTCATCGCCGCTCGCCTCGTGTGCATCGCCGAGTTTCCGCAGATCCATCGAGGAGAAAATATCGCCGTTGTGTATCAGCAGGCTGCCGTCCTCGATCCAATCTTCGATATTTTTCAGTCCGCCTCCGGTCTCTAACAGAATCGGTTCGTGGAAAAAAATCATATTTCTTCCCGCGCCGAAGCCCACCCACTTTTCCGGCAGGTGATGAGTGTTGATCGCAAAGCGAGCGCACCCCGCCGCCTCGCAAGCCTCGACCGCCCACATCGCCAGCGGCTTGTGGAAAAGCGGCACCAGTGGCTTCGGGAAAACATCCGTCAACGGCCGCAACCGCGTCCCAAGCCCCGCCCCTAGAATAAACGCCTGCGTGATCATCTGCCGCCAGACTACGAACTCCGCGCCCCACATCAACCCAGCTTTTGCGGTTATGCCGTTTGCCAAATGTTCGTGCGCAAAAGTGAAGTGACAACAAAGTAGAGTGCGCCGCAGGCTCTGGACTGCTGTGATTCTTCATTCACAGCTCTTAAGGACGGCTTTGTTTTACGGGACGACGGGTTGCTACCGGGGTACTTCGTTTTTCCATCACGAACCCAAAAAGCTGCGGATG
>CAMBTP010000059.1 GCA_945870855.1 Prosthecobacter debontii | reverse complement strand
GAGGAGAAATACAGCGGCGAAACCCTGCGCGGGAGCTATGTGGCCGGCGTTTACTATCCGGATAAAACCCGTGTCGGCTGGTGGAAGAACGGCTACCCGGAATACTTCGCCAAAATCCTCAACGCCGCCAACTGGATCGGAATCGATGTCACCGTTGACGGTGAGGAGCTCGATCTGGCGACGGCGGAGGTGGAATCCTTCACCCGCGTGCTCCACATGAAATCGGCATTCCTCGAACGTCGCTTCGTAGCGAAATTGCCTTCCGGAAAACGCGTCGAAATCCGGGCCGACCGCTTCATCAGCGTCGTCGATACGGACAGCGCCGCGATCCGCTACTCGGTCACCCCGCTGGACTTTGCTGGGACGATTGCGTTCACCCCTTATTTGGATCTGAACATATTCAACAAGGACTCCAACTACGACGAGCGTTTCTGGATCGAGATCGGCCGCTCGGCCGGCCAGGGTGCAGCGCTCATCACCGGTGAAACCAAGAAGACTGGATTCCGTGTCGCCACGGCCATGCGCTGTGCGCTCGAAATCGCGGGCAAGCCGCAGAACCTGGAAGCGGAAATAACGGAGCACGAATTCTACGCTGGAAACCTTGTGGAAGCGTCCGTGGAAGCCGGTCAAACCGCCACTCTCTTCAAATACGTGGCCAATATCTCGTCCCTCCATCATCCCGCCGATCAACTCGATGCTGTGGCGGCAACCACCGCCGATGCCGCACAAGTGAAGGGTTTCGACCGGATGCTTGCCGATCATGCTGCGGCCTGGGAGCGAAAATGGGCCGAGTGCGACATCGTCATCGAAGGCGATGATTCCGCGCAGCAGGCGATCCGTTTTAACATCCTGCAGATGCACCAGACCTACACGGGGGACGACGAACGTCTGAACATCGGCCCCAAGGGCTTCACTGGCGAAAAATACGGCGGCGTCACCTATTGGGATACCGAGGCATACGGCCTGCCGTTCTTCCTGAAAACCGCACCATCCCATGTCGCGCGGCAGTTGCTCGTCTATCGTTACCGTCACTTGGAAAAAGCCATCGAGAACGCTGCTAAACTCGGCTTCTGCGATGGAGCCGCGCTCTACCCGATGGTAACTATCAACGGCGAGGAGTGCCACAACGAGTGGGAGATCACCTTTGAGGAAATTCACCGCAACGGGGCTATGGCCTATGCCATTCACAACTACATCAACCACACCGGAGACCGCAGTTACCTCGCCGATTTCGGGCTGGAAGTACTCATCGGATTGTCTCGGTTCTGGCGTCAGCGCGTCCAGTGGTCGCCCCGCCGCAACGGTTATGTGATGCTGGGGGTGACAGGTCCCAATGAGTATGAGAACAACGTCAACAACAACTGGTATACCAACCTGCTTGCAAATTGGACACTCGAGTTCACTGCGGAGTCGATCGCTTACGTGGAGCGGGAGTATCCTACACGCCACGCAGAAATCATGGAGAGCACGGCTTTCGGAGCTAAGGATGACGAACTGGCCGCGTGGGCGGATATCGCGGAAAAGATCGTTCTACCCGTCGATTTGGAGTCTGGGGTCTTCATCCAGCAGGACGGCTTTTTCGACAAGGATCTCAAGCCTGTCTCCGCGATTCCGGAAGGTGAATACCCGATCAACCAGAACTGGTCATGGGATCGCATCCTTCGCTCCTGCTACATCAAGCAGGCCGACGTGCTGCAGGGCATCTACATGTTCGAAGACCGCTTTGACACCGAAACGATCAGGCGGAACTTCGACTTCTACGAGCCGATGACAGTCCACGAATCATCGCTGTCGCCCTGCATCCATTCCATTCTCGCGGCATCGCTCGGCTATGACGATCATGCCTATGACTTTTATATGCGTACCGCCCGGCTGGATTTGGACGACTACAATAACGATACAGAGGATGGCCTGCACATCACCTCGATGGCGGGCACATGGATGGCGGTCGTGGAAGGTTTTGGAGGAGTTCGTGTCCGGGACGGAAGGCTGCACATGCGCCCTAACCTTCCGAAGCAGTGGAAATCCTACTCTTTCCGTATCCTCTTCCGCGGCGCGGTGCTGTGCGTGAAAGTCGCCAAGGACTGCGTGGAAGTGAGAAACGAATCAACGCAACCGGCAGGGTTCAGCGTGTTTGACAAGGCATGCGCCCTGGATGGCCATTCGTCCCTCCGTCACCCCGTGAGTTGAAATGACAACCAACGCGAACACGAAATCTACTAGCGATTTTTTTATGAAACCCAACCTATTGCAAACCCATGAATGAAAAACCACACCTCTCGTTCTGGCAAATCTGGAACATGTCCTTCGGCTTTCTCGGCATCCAGTTCGGCTGGGGCCTGCAGATGGCAAACATGTCATCGATCTATCAGTTTCTCGGAGCCGATGAGAAGGACATCCCGATCCTCTGGCTCGCCGCACCGCTCACCGGCCTGATCGTCCAGCCCATCATCGGCTATTACAGCGACCGCACGTGGACGCGACTCGGTCGGCGTCGCCCATTTTTCTTGGTCGGTGCGATTCTGGCGAGCTTGTCGCTCATCGCCATGCCTAACTCACCCACGCTGTGGGTGGCGGCGGGTCTGCTGTGGATTCTCGATGCCTCCGTCAATATCAGTATGGAGCCGTTCCGTGCTTTCGTGGGGGACATGCTGCCCAAGGCGCAGCGCAAGAGCGGCTTCGCGATGCAGAGCCTGCTCATCGGTCTCGGCGCGGTGCTTTCCTCGGCGCTGCCATTCATCCTGACGAACGGTTTCGGAGTCAGCAAGGAGGCCACCGTCGACAGCCCGATCCCGCCCGCCGTGAAAATGGCTTTCTACATCGGCGCGGGTGTGTTTTTCGCGGCGGTGCTGGTCACCATTTTCACCACCCGCGAATACCCGCCGGAAGACATGGAGAAGTTCGAGCGGATGAAGCGCAAGCACTCAGGGGTGGGTCACGCGTTCCGCGAAATTTTCCAAGGCATCGGTTCCATGCCCACGGCGATGAAGCAACTCTCTGTGGTGCAGTTTTTCACCTGGTTGGCCTTGTTCAGTATGTGGATCTATTTCGTGCCTGCTGTCGGAAAAAAGGTTTTCGGCGGCCAACCGTTGGGGCTCCACGACGAAGTGGCGCGTGCCGAGGTTGAAAAGGAAAGCCGCTGGCTCACTCCGGCGGCGGCGCTCGCGAAAGCCTACGAAGCGAAGAAGTCGGAACTCGCAGGCGAGGCGCAGGCTGCCCGCGCGCCGAAGCCATGGTATGGCGGCATGCTCCAGATGTTCGGCCTCAGCCCAGCGAATCCCGATCCGGGCGAGCGGATCAATGCGGCGATATTGGAGAGCTTAATCCGTGGGTCGATCAGTTCCGAAAACAAGGCTACCGAAAAAGAGGCGGAAAGCCCCATGGTGCAAAGCTTCGCACTTGCGCTCGCCACCCATCAGGTGGACGCGGCGGAGGCTCCGGGCATCGCCGAGGCAGCGTCTGGTTTGCAGGAAACCCTTGCGTCCGCACGCCGTTATCAGGAAGGCACGGCGTGGGGCGGCGTTTGTTTCTCGGCCTACAATCTCGTCGCGTTCGGATTTTCATTCGTCCTGCTGGCGATGACCCGTTTCCTTCCCGCCAAGCGCATCCATCTAGTCTGCCTCGCCATAGGTGCGCTCGGATTGGCCTCCGCCTACGTGGTAAAACAACCCGCCCTTCTGCTTCTCTCCATGACCGGCGTGGGCGTGGCATGGGCTTCCATCCTCTCCATGCCCTACGCGATGCTCGCCAACGTGATCCCCGGTAACAAGATGGGCTTCTACATGGGGGTCTTCAATTTCTTCATCGTCCTTCCGCAAATCCTCGCCGCCGTCGCTCTCGGAAAACTCGTGGACTCGATGCTCGGCGGCGACGCAATGAAGGCGGTGCTCGCGGGCAGCATCTCGATGGCCATCGCCTCCGCCGCGACCCTAATCGTGGGCGACGACTCGGAAACCGGAACCCCCGCCGAATCATGAGAATCCTATTCTGCATTCTTTTCGCAGGATCGGTAGCATCCGGCATCCGCGCGGAGGAGAAACCACGCCCGGTAATTTACCAGTTACTCGTTCGTACTTTTGGCAATACCAACGAGACTCGCAAAACCAACGGCACACTAGAAGAAAACGGCTGTGGAAAATTCGCTAACATAACCCCCGCTGCTCTCAAATCGATCAAGGAATTGGGTTTCACCCACGTCTGGCTCACCGGCGTGCTCGAGCAGGCGAGCGGCACCAAATGGCCGAGCATCCCCGCCGATGATCCGGACATCCTGAAAGGCGTGGCGGGCAGCCCGTATGCGATCCGGGATTATTTCGATGTCAGCCCCGACTACGCTCTCGAACCGGAGAAACGCATGGATGAGTTCAAGGCCTTGCTCGCGCGCTGCAAGGTGCAGGGGCTACGGGTGCTCATTGATTTCGTGCCCAACCATGTCGCCCGCTCCTACGAGTCGGACGTCCGCGATGACATTTCATTCGGAAAGGGTGACAAGCGCCACGTTTTTTTCGAGCGGGACAATTCCTTCTTCTATCTCGATAAATCTCATCCGGGCGACGGCCCACCGCTTGTCTTGCCGAACGCGAGACACCCCGGCTGCGACGGTGTTTTCCAAGCGGAAGAGCGCCACGGGCTAGTAACGGGAAACAACGTCATTTCCTGGGCACCCGCGCTCGGCGACTGGTATGAAACCGTGAAGCTCAATTACGGCCATGACTTCACCGCCGGACGCAACACCTCGCACCTCCCCGGCCCGGACGCAGCTCCCGCCGATGTCCCGAAAACCTGGCGCATCATGGACGAGGTGCTCGCCCACTGGCAGGCAATGGGCGTGGACGGGTTTCGCTGCGATATGGCGCACATGATCCCCATGGAGTTCTGGCACTGGGCGGTGAAACGCTGCCACACCCGCGATCCCGCCGTGTTCATCTGCGCCGAGGCCTACGACAACGATCCCGCGAAACTCACCGACGGCCACGTCCTCGACGCACTTCTCAGCGCGGGCTTCGACGCGGTTTACGACGATCCCAGCTACGACCTCCTCGCCGGGCTTTTCAAGGCGGACAAATGGGCCAATGACCTCGACAAGCTCACCTTCACCGGCGAGCGGTTTCACAAATCAATCCGCTACTCCGAGAACCACGACGAAGTCCGCCTCGCCAATGGCAGCGAATGGGGCGGTCATGGAATGCAGGTCGGCAAGCCGGTTTCCGCCGTCCTCTTCGCCATGGGCCGCGGCCCGGTCATGCTCTACAACGGCCAAGAGGTCGGCGAACCCGCTAACGGCGCGGAAGGCTTCGGCGGGGACGACGCCCGCACCTCGATCTTCGACTACTGGTCGATGCCGGAGTTTACGAAATGGGTGAACGATGGAAAATTCGATGGAGGCAAGCTCAGCGACGAGCAGAATTTCCTGCGTGAGTGGTATGGGAAACTGATACGCACCACCCAGGCCGAGGCGTTCACGAAAGGGGAGTTCTACGGCCTCAACCATCCTAACAACGATAATCCGGCCTTCGGCAGGGTGGGGGACGAGTCCGCTTCCGGCCACTGGCTTTACGCCTTCCTCCGTCATGACTCGAAATCCGGTCAGTCTTTCCTCGTGGTGGCAAATTTCCACGGCACCGAAACCTTGACCAACGTGAAAATCCGCATCCCGCAGGACATCCGTAAATTCCTCGGCCGAGGCGAAACAGAAATATGGCGTTTCTGGGACAAACTTGATTCCGAATGGGCAGGCACCGCCTCCCTTGAATCCTTGGAGAATGAGGGTCTCTCCCTCCCGGATCTCCGGCCTTGCTCGGCGTTCATTCTAGAAATCGGGCGTGAGAGCCCGTAATTCATAGGTCTAAAAAAATTGCAATTTTTTCTAAACCACCTGCCGACCTCTTAACATATCATAAATAGCCCACAAAATTAGCCTCAACCCACCTTGAAAAAATCAGTTTGACGCTCCAAGACTAATCCATAACAAAAAATCTCAAATTTACTAACCTAATAAAACCATGAAATTAACTAGAACATTACTCATAGTTACAATCCTAGCTTCGGGAAATGCCTTTGGAGCCGCAGGTATTTTTGATGCATTCCTGTTCACGACCACTACAGGAACAACGCCTCTTTCTTTTTACGACATAGGCGCTACGACATCGAACCCTGAATTTCAGGGCAGATCCCTCGGCTCATTCACAGCAGGTTCGAGCACGCTATTTGTCGGAGGCCAACAGAAATCCTATAAGAATAACTTCACCGATGTAACGGGTCACTCCATACAATGGAGGGTCTGGTCAGGTTCGCCGGGCGGCTCATTCTCAACGGTCGCCATGCCCTTCCAACTTAACCTTGCAACCGCTGGAGACCAACAATGGGGAGGTGATACCCAAGGTTCGAATTCCGATCCAATCGAGGTCTCGTCGAATGTCCTTTCGGGGCTGACAAACGGAAACTACACCCTAGAGGTTTTCTCCCGTATCACAACCAACGGTGTTAACGCTGATGCGACAATTGACAACAACAACTCAGGCAATAACTTCAGCGCGACATTTACAGTAGTCCCCGAGCCATCCGCCGCTCTACTCAGTTGTCTGGGTGCCCTGATGCTCCTTCGCCGCCGCCGGAACTGACTCGGAGACAATCCTTTTTTCAGAAACCCGGATGGCCTAGTGCCTTCCGGGTTTTTTTATTGCTGGTCTGCCAATGTTGGCAAGGACGCAGCGGGTGGCGTCCGAGGATCGCCGCTAATGGGGCACGTCCATCCAGCGGCCTTGCTCGTGGGATTGGATGGAAAGCTCGGCGAGCTGGACGCCTTTTGCACCCTCGCGGAGAGTCCATTTGAAAGGCGCATCGATAGCTACGTGCTTGAGGAACATTTCCCACTGGATCTTGAAGGCGTTGTCGAAATGGAGCTGGTCGGGGACTTCGGTCCAGTTCGCGTAGTAGTCGATGGGGGAGTCGATGTCTGGGTTCCAGATGGGGCGGGGGGTGACGGATTGGTGCTGCGCCCAGCATTTGCGGAGGCCGACGATGGCGGAGCCTTCGGTGCCATCGACCTGTATGGTGAGGAGGTCGTCGCGGCGGACGCGGACATTCCATGAGGAGTTGAACTGGCAGGTGACGCCGGTGTCGGTTTCAAAGATGGCGTATGCGGAGTCGTCGGCGGTGCAGGCGTAGGGTTTTCCGGCTTCGTCGAAACGCTGGGGGATGTGGGTGGCGGCCTTGCAGAACACGCGGGTGACATTGCCAAAAAGATTATCGATCACGTATCGCCAGTGGCAGTGCATATCGATGATCATGCCGCCGCCGTCCTCGGCGCGGTAATTCCATGAGGGGCGCTGGATCGGCTGGCCCTCGTGCTCGCCAGTGAAAACCCAGTAGCCGAACTCGCCGCGGACGGAGAGAATTTTCCCGAAGAAGCCCTGCTCCTTGAGTAGCTGAAATTTGCGGATGCCGGGCAGCCAGAGCTTGTCCTGGACGGTGCCGTTTTTGACTCCGGCTTTCTCTGCGACTTCTGCGATGCGTAGGGCTTCGGCATACTCGGTGGCGGTGGGTTTCTCGCAATAGACATGCTTGCCGGCGGCGATAGCGCGCTCAAGGAAAGGGATACGGTGGGGGGTGCTGGATGCATCGAAGAAGATCTCGTTGTAGGGATCGGCGAGGGCCGCATCGAGATCCGTGGTGAAACGCTCGACTCCGTGTTTTTTGGCGAGCTCGGCGAGCTTGTTGGCGTTGCGGCCGGTTAGAATCGGTTCCGGGATAAGGCGGGAGCCGTCGGGGAGGAGGACGCCGCCCTGCTCGCGTATGGCGAGGATGGAGCGGACGAGGTGCTGGTTGGTGCCCATGCGTCCGGAGACGCCGTTTAGGATGATGCCGATGTGTTTCATAAGTTTCAAAATTCAAAATTCAACTCTCAAGGAAGAGCTGGGGTTGTGGTTTCCACCGCAGAGGCGCGAAGGTCGCGGAGGGAACGCGGAGCTTGGGTTGTGGTCTTTTTGATGATTTTCATCGTGCTGGCTCTGCGACCCTTTGCGGCCTCTGCGTCTCTGCGGTGAAAATTTTCAGAGATCTTGGGTGGAGGTTAGGATTTTTTGGAGGAAGTCGTGCTGGTTCATTGCCCAGTATTTGCGGGAGAAGATTTCGATTTCGGTGAGTCCGGTGAAATGGGTTTTGCGGATCATTTCTAGGATGCGTGGGGTGGCGTTGACACCTTCTCCGGGGAGACCTCGGTCGAGGAGTGGATGGTCGAAGTCCGGTTTGAACTCGCAGATGTGGAAGGCGAAGAGGTGGCCGTTGTCCGCGCAGGTTTTGATTTCTGTTTCGAGGTCGATTTCCCACCATACGTGAAAGGTATCGATGGCGATGCCGACCAGCGGATGGTTGATGCGCTGGGCGAGGAGATTGGCATCGCGGAGTGAGGCGATGGCGGAGCGATCCGCGGCATACATCGGGTGAAGAGGCTCGATAGAGAGTTTGATATTCGCGGCCTCGGCAGCGGGGATAATTGCGCGGATGCCCTCCTCGATTTGGGCGAGGTTTTCATCTGGGGATTGGCCGAGGGTAGCTCCGCAGACCAGGACGATGGAGGGCAAGCCTAGGACTTCCGCTTCGTTGAGCGCGGCGAGGTTTGTGGCGATGGCTGCGCGGCGATCTCCTAGGTTTATTCCGGTGAAAAAACCTCCACGCACGAGGGAAACCGGCGTGAGGCCGGAGTCGGCGAGGTGTTTCCTGACTTTCTTCAGATCCTGCCCCGCGAGGGTTTCACGCCATATCGAGATACCACCAATTTCCGCGCGAGCGTAGTTCTCGATGCACTCGTGGATCGACCACGGCTGGTTCGTGAAAGTGTGGACGGCTATTTGTGAAGGTGACATGTAGAACTGAGGATTCAGGTGGATTCACCGACGAGCAACTTACCCGGTATGCGGGTGATTCCCTCGGTCTTCTTTTGCTCGATAATCTGGATCTCGAGGAGATTGGCGGCGCTGCGTGCCAGCTCGCCGATGGGCATGCTGACAGTAGTGAGTAGAGGGCGGGAAAGTTGCCGGACGGGGGAGTCATCGAAGCCTGTCACGGCGACTTGCGTAGGGATGGGTATGCCGAGGCGATTCAGTTCTGTTAGAACGACGGTGCCGATAATGTCGTTTGCGCAGACGATCGCATTGTAGGCGTCAGTAATGCCTCTTATGCGATCCGATGTGATTTTTTTGATGCCATCAAAACAGTAAGAGTCTCTCTGTGAATTAAAATCGATTCCGAGCGAAGAACATGCTGCGGCGAATCCATCGCGCCTTTCCTCACCAACCTGACCCATGCCGTTGAGAGCGATGTAGGCAGGCTTGAGATTTGGTTTCCTTTTTAGAAGGTGGGCGGCGATATCGAGCATGCCCTGTGCGTTTTCGGACGCGACGCAGGGAATGCCGGGGATCTGTCGGTTGAGAACGATAAAGGGTGTCCCGACTTCGTTTAATTCGTGAAGTGTTGCTGCGCTGGGTTGATTGAATGCGAAGATAAAACCGCTGATATCACCACCTTTTTTGTGAGGGTAGAGTTTTAATTTCGATGAGGCGGTTTCGCAAAGCAGATTGATAGTGCATTCACGGAAACCGAGCCGGATGTTCTCGATAAGTGAGGCAAGATCGTAGAATAAGGTGCGCTCCGGTTCCTCATGATGAGGCAGGATTAGCTTGATGCTGAGGATCGCACGCCCTTTGTGGCGGCGGATCAAACGTTTGTTGAAACCTAGTTCCACGCCCTTCGCTTTGATCGCCTCGGTGAGTTCCGGGCCAACCAGTATTGAGTGGTTCATCGCCCGAGAAACCGTGGCGGAGGAGATGCCGAGAGCTTCGGCGATGTCGGTGATGCTAACCATACGATTGTTGGAAAATGGCTCAGGAGATAGGATACGAAAGACGACGGGCGCAATCGGCCATGATCTCCACTTCCCACTCCGGCCGTTTTGCGGATTTTGGATGTGTGAGCGGGGAGGGGCAACGTCCAATAAGGTTCTGGAATACCGCACAAGAGTGTTTGTATGCGGGAACGGGCGCGCGGAAGGAGACGTTTCCTAGGTATTGGATCGCATCGGTCAGAGCGTCGTAATTCTCATCTCCCTCAAGCCAATATTTGTCGCGCAGCGCAAATAGTTCAGGGCAAAAAGCGGCGAGACCGAGCAGGTAGTCTGAGCCGTATTCGGTCATGTCTATGGCAAGATCGTTGCCGGTGAAGATTTTAAAATCCGGGCGAATCTCATTCCGAATTTCAAGGCGGCGGAGTTCCACTCCGCGATCGAGTGACGAGTGCTTGATACCCTTCAGCGCCGGAATACCCATCAGGCCGCGGATGGTTTCATCATCGAAGATCATGCCGTTTGGTGCGAACATAGAGCCGAGCTCGAAGCCGATCACCGATTCGTATCCTTCGCAGGCTTTGGCGTAGAGATCCACGATTTCCGACGCTTTCCAGGAATGAAATCGAGTGGTTTGGAAAAGGATGGGGGTGCCACCGAAGGCGACGATTTGATCCATTTGCGAGCGATAAAGTCCGACGAGGTCGCCTGGCAGCCCTTCTACGAATGCACCCGCAATGAAGTCCCTGCGGTCTGCAATGGTTTCGCGAGTGAGCTCCAAGATCAGGGTTCGCTCGGTTTCCTCCAGATAATTGGCATATCCGGTATCCATGTTCACCGCGCAGCCAAGACCGGCGGCGGTGGTTCGCTCTATGGCGGCTTGGAAGGAATCCCTCGAAATGGATCCATCCTTCTCGAAAGGCAGAAGACAGGCGGCGTAGCCCGTTGTTTTCCGGTTTAGTTTTTTTGCTGCTTGGCGAGTTGCGAGGCTCATGTGCAAATAATTTGCGTGCAAATATATGAACAGTCAAGGGCTGATGATTCCAATGATCTGGCCTAAGGAGGAGAAAACTAGGACTCGCATACTAGTAGTAGGCGACTTTTGTCTGCCTAGTATATGCACGTTGTGAAGAAATTCGGAACGAACGGTTTTGACAAGTGCGATCCTCTGGGGAAAATCAGGCCATGTACGAAGCAAGCGGCAAAATTAAACTAATCAGCGAAACACAAAACTTTCCAAGCGGCTTTTCCAAGAGGGAGTTTGTCGTGACCACAGGAGACACGAAATACCCGCAGGATTTAAAATTCGAGATGGTCAAAGATAAGTGCGCGATCCTCGATAACTACAAGGAAGGAAGTGATGTGAAAGTGAGCTTCGACGTCCGCGGTAACGAGTATAATGGCAAGTATTACGTCAATCTCTCCTGCTGGAAGCTGGAGGGCGGAAGTGGCGGCGGCGGTGGTGGTGGTGGTGGTCGCAGCAATGAGTATTCGCAGGAATCACCCACATCTCCCGAGCCTTCGTCCTCGGATTTACGGAAAGAGGATGATTTCGACGACGAACAAATTCCTTTTTGAAAAGGAGTCAGGAGTCGGAGGCCATCGCAGAGCCGATCCGCGCGTAAAGCTCCGTCTGTTTGGCGGAGTTTTCTAACAGGTCTGGTGCAAGAGTCACGGCGCTTGGTTCGAAAATCGTGATGGTGGAGGAACCGCCGAAGGCGAAGTAGCCTTTCTCCGCGCCTTTTTCCACGGGCATACCAGCTTTGAATGTCTGTTCGATCGTGCCGACACAGGTGGCTCCGATCTCAAGCAGTAGAATGCTCCCGAAGTCCTCGGTTTTCAGCTCGGTGAGGGTGCGCTTGTTGGTCCAGAGGTAGGCAAGGTTTTGGGCGAGGGCGATGGGGGAAACAGAGAATAGGGGGCCGTTGATCAGGCGTGTTTCCGAAGGCACGCCGGCGGCGGGGAAGTGGAAACGGTGGTAATCAACCGGGCAAAGGCGGGAGAGAACCAGCGCGCCTTTCGCGTATTTCGCCGCAAGAGCGGTATCATCTAACAGCGCGGCGAGATTGAAGCGCTGGCCTTTCACGAAGAACGAATCAATGGCGGAAATATCGGAAAAACCCAGATGGCGGCCATCGGCGGGGAAGACGATGGGTGCGGGATCGATGGGCCGGGCGGAGGGATTGAGTTTGCGGTAGAAAAACTCGTTGAAGCTGCGGAAGGAGGGCAGGGGATCGGCGAAGTCCTCGGGATTGAGTCCGTATTTCCGCACGAAAGGCTCGACGCGAACGGCGGACTCCGGCTTCGACATCCGCCAGCCATACCACTTTGAAAACGCGGGACGTTTCACGAAGGCATGGAGGGAAATTTTTCCGATGGGATTGACATAAGTCCAGCGCAGGAAGGATTCGCCGTAAATATCCTCGGTCTCGTGGGTGCCGGTGTGGCGGTTGAAGTATCGTATGCTTTGCAATGTGGACTCAGTGAAATGCAGTGTCGGGCCGAAGCCAAGGGCGAAGATGGGTGAAACACGCGGGGATTCTGAGCGTATCATAGAGTGATTCGCCTTGCGGTTGTTCAACTCCGCGCCTTATTCCAACAGCCCTATGACAATACGCCCTTACATCCTTGGAATCAGTTTGCTTTGCGCTTCATGCGAAAAGGATTCCGCGCCTATGGAGGTGGAGGAGACGCGTCCGCTGACCACCAAGGATAGTGAACCGAAACTCTTCGCTACCAGTGACGAGCGTTTCCGGAACGCCCAGCCTTCTCCGGTAAAAGGAAGCCCACCGGAAAACTGGCTCGCCCTGCCTCCCGCGCAGTTCCGCGAACTGAACTACCGTTTTGGCTCGTCCGGAACGGGCGAGGTCTATGTCTCCCTCGCGTCCGGTGCGGTAGCCGACAACGTGAACCGCTGGCGCGGCCAATTCGGCGTTGCGCCGCTTACACCCGAAGAATTCGATGCCGCTCTCAAAACCCCCATCGCCGGAACGGAGGGCGTATGGGTCGTGGCCTCTGGTGAATACGGCTCCGGAATGGGCGCTTCCGCAAAACCGGGATACGGACTGGCGGGTGTCATCGCGCAAGTCGATGGCAGGATTTTGACTTTAAAAATGATTGGCCCAGAGGCCGAAGTCGAGGCAGAGAAGCCTGCTTTGAAAGCCTTCGCCGCAAGCCTTGAGATGATCCGTTAGATTTATATTTGAACATGGAAACCGAAACTCAAACACCCCCGAAGAGCCGTTCCGCGCTGCGGATCAGTTACGATCTCCTTTCCGGATTTCATTTGGCCACGGCTACTTTGTTTCTGCTGCTTGTGCTCACGTGGTTGGCTACGCTGGAGCAGATCGATGCGGGCTTGTATCCCACACTGACCAAGTATTTCAGTTGGAAATCGCCGTGGCTAATCCCTGAATTAAACGGCAAGAAAGTGCCGCTCATTCTACCGGGCGGTTACTACGTTTCCGCTGTGTTGCTGGTGAATATGATTCTCGGCGGTATCATTCGTATTCGTAAGGGCTGGAGGCAGGCAGGTAATCTAATCTCTCATTTTGGCATCGTTTTCATGCTGATCGGTGGCGGGGTGGCTCACCATTTCTCGGAGCGCGGCAATATGGCGGTTTACGAGGATGAGACAAGTAACGTCGCCGAAGATTACCATGAGTATGTCGTGGAGGTGGCGGAACTGAAAGAGGGCAAAACTGGGAAAATCCATGTGATCCGGGGTGGTTTTCTCGAAGGACTCACGGCCGGTAATCCGCGCCTTTTCCAATTTGGCGATCTTCCGCTTTCGCTGGAGATTTCTGGATACCTTGGCAATTGCCAGCCAGAGAGTTCCCTAACCAGCGCCCCGCGCAATCGTGAGCTGGTCGTGGACGGCTACTATCTGCGCGAAATCGACAGTAATGTGGAAACCGAGCGCAACGTGGCTGGCTGCTATGTGCGTATCGTGAAGGCGGACGGCTCGAAATCCGATCCCTTCATTCTCTGGGGCGGACAGTTTTATCCCTTCACTGCCAAGGTGGATGGCAGGAATTTCACCATCGATATGAGGAAGCGCCTCTGGCCCATGCCTTTTGAGTTGAAGCTCGATAAGTTCATCGCTGATTTCCACCCTGGCACCTCACGCCCCGCGAAATTTATCAGTGATGTCCGCCGTGTGGAGAATGGACAAGAGGCCAAGATCCGCATCCAGATGAACGAGCCGATGCGATATGAAGGTTACACCTTTTTCCAAGCCAGCTACGGCCCCTCAGGCGCGAAACCTGGTGAGGATATGTATTCCGTATTTGAAATCGTGCGCAATCCGGCCGACCATTGGCCGGAATACAGTCTATATGTCGTCGCATTCGGGATGCTCGTGACGTTCCTAACTAAACTTGGCGGCCATCTTGCTGCCTCCTCAAGAAAACGAAACAATGCAGCGTAAGAATCCAGTCTGGGGTAAATGGGTAGTGGCGGTGCTCGCGGCGGGTGCTCTCGCCATTGTGTTTGTGAACATGCTGATCGACAACAGGCCGAAGGGCGAAGTGCAAAAAGTCGAGGGCTACGTGCCTTGGGAAAAGGAGAGCCTAGAGGTCGTCGAATCCCTGCCACTTCAGGACGGCGGGCGCATCAAGCCTTTCTCAACTTACGCGGGGTTCAAGATGCTTCAGCTCCACGGCGCACGCTCGATGAAGGTCGAAGGGGAAATATCAGATGAGGCCGCCAAGGCTTCCGCGTTCAAACGATTCATCTGGAAGCTGAGGGGGAAAAAGCCGGGCGTGCACTCGATCAAGCCCACCGAGTGGCTTATGGATACTGTGCTCCGTCCCGAGCTAGCGGTGAATCTACCGACCTTCCGTGTGGACAATTCCCAAGTTCTGGAGGCCATTTCTGTGAAGACGAAAGGGCGCCGCGACCGCTACAGCTACGCGGAGATCGAGCCGGGCATAGCCAAGCTCATGGAACTCGCGCAATCCTACGAGCCCATCGAGAAAAAGCAGCGTGATCCGGTTCAGCAACAGGTCATCGACCTCGCCTACAACATCCGCAGCTACGAGAGCCTATTGGCATATTTCTCGTTCGCGAGACGCGGCATCGAGCTGCGTGGAACGGGAACTAAATCCGAGGCCGATAAGCGCGCTGATCTCAGTGCGGTGATGGCCGCCGCACCGCAGCTTCAGAGCGAAATTGCCAGCGCTCAAAAAGAGGGCAGGGAGGTTGAAACTAGGCTGCAAGATCTTCTCCAGCAGGTGCTCAACGCCGCTAACTATTCAAAATTCGGTCTGTTCATCCTGCCTCAGAAAAATGCTTCCGATACACAGTGGCAATCCGCAGGCAACGCGATCATGGGTGTCATGACAATGGAATCCAAGGATCCAGAATTGGCCATTTCTGATGTCAAATTATTGGAAACAGCAGTGCGCTCCGTATCTGTCTCCGAGAAGGAGTTCCAAAAGTATTTCACGGAGTTCAAGGAAAGCGTCGAAAAACGTGCCGAGTCGCGCGGTGAGTTAAAGCGCATCGGCATGGAGGTTTCTTATTTTAAGCGCGACTACTTTCTCAACGCGATGATCTGGTTTTTACTAGGAACGATAGGCGCGCTAGCTATGTGGGGTAGCGGGACGGGACGCGCGGCAAAAATCATTTCTTGGTGCACGCTTGGGTTCACTGTGATAGGGGCATTTTACTGTGTGGCTGCGATCGTTACCCGCTGCTTGATCATGAATCGCCCGCCTGTGGGTAATCTATATGACACGATCATCTTCATCGCAGCAACCGGTGTGCTCTTCTCACTGCTTATCGAGTGGATGTCGCGCAAGCGTTTCGCTCTCGGCCTAGCGCCTATTCTTGGCCTCGGACTTATAATTTTGGCGCGGCGTTATGAGGTCGGCGATGCGGGCGATCACCTTGATCCACTTGTCGCGGTGCTCGACTCGAATTTCTGGCTGTCGACGCACGTGATCACCATCACCCTCGGCTATTCCGCCGGATTGCTGGCGGCGATGCTCTCTTGTGGATACGTTCTGATGCGCGGATTGAACCTCGATGAGGGTAATAAAGATCTGCGCCGCTCACTCACCAAGGCGGTCTATGGCAGCATCTGCCTCACCGTTTTCCTCTCACTCGTAGGAACCGTGCTCGGCGGCATCTGGGCGAACTATTCGTGGGGCCGCTTCTGGGGCTGGGATCCAAAGGAAAACGGCGCACTGATGATCGTGCTCTGGACGCTTACAATCCTTCACGCCAGGATGGGTGGTATTATCAACGAGTGGGGACTTCACCTCGCCTCGTTATTTACCGCGTGCATCGTCGCGTTCTCCTGGTGGCACGTAAATTTCCTCGGCGTCGGCCTCCACAACTATGGCTTCACCGCTGGCAAGGGCACGATCTGGGTTTTCTACGCCGTAATGATGATATTCATTCTGTTCGGTGCGGTAGCCATGATCGTAGAATATTGCGACAAGCAGACCAAGCGCGCCGCGAAGGCGAAGGCGGTCGATGGACTCGAAGCCTGACGGTAAAACCTCACGTTCCGGACAATGAGGCATGGAGCGGCGGATCAGAATCCGCCGATGTCCATGGGAAAGCCGATGTTGGGTGCGTCCGCGCTTTCCATCGTCACTTCATGGACTCGCGTTCTGGAGAACGCGGCTCCGCCAACGGCGATTTTCCAAAGCATGGAGCGGCGGATCAGAATCCGCCGATGCCCATGGGAGGGCGATGTTGGGTGCGTCCGCGCTTTCCATCGTCACTTCATGGACTCGCGTTCTGGAGAACGCGGCTCCGCGAACGGCGATTTTCCACAGCATGGAGCGGCGGATCAGAATCCGCCGATGCCCATGGGAAAGCCGATGTTGGGTGCGTCCGCGCTTTCCATCGTCACTTCATGGACTCGCGTTCTGGAGAACGCGGCTCCGCCAACGGCGATTTTCCAA
>CAMBTP010000058.1 GCA_945870855.1 Prosthecobacter debontii | reverse complement strand
GAAGAGTTTGTGTTTTGCGGTAGGGTCATTTTGATAAAATGACCCACGCAGCGTGTGTTAGCACGGTGATGGGGAGAAAGCTCCGCATCAACTCCGCGAAAGGGTGAGAGCTGGTTTGAGATCTTGTTGGACGCACAGGGTGGGTCGTTGTGTCAAAACGACCCTACCATATGCTAGGGCGATCAAGCTAGGGAGTAAAAATCCAGCTATATGGAGAAGGGTGCTTCCAGCCCCTTTGCACAAGCCAAGCGAACCGATTTCCAAGTCCTCCGCAAAGGGGCTGCAAGACCCTTCTCCATAGGGAGAATTTCACCGCCAAGGCGCAAAGGCGCAAAGCCAATGCACCGTATTTTTCACCATTTTCAAAACTTAACCATCACAACCCCAGCTTAGCGTCTTTGCGCCTTTGCGGTTCAAAAATCCTCCCAATCGCACAGGCTGCAACCAGCTTACTTCGTATTTCCATCACGAACCCAAAAAGCTGCGGATGAGAACCGCAGCAGTCAAAAGCCTGCGGCGGTATGGATATGCGCAAGGACTTTTGGCAAATGGTATAGCTAGCGGGAATATCTGTTTCAAGGCGAGTGGCGGCGGAAAGGAAGAGCGAGTAACAGATACAGTGCAAGCGCGATACCCTGCATCGCGAAAAGGTAGATGGGCCATTGCCCGAGGTGGTCGATCAGCGACGGATTGTCCGGCGGGTGGGAGGCGAAGGCGAAGTTCGTTTTCAGCATTAAATTAATGAGCAGCGCGATGCCTTGGTAAGCGACGGAAATTCCGAAGACTTTCAGCGGGGATTTCCACCACGGCATCTCCGGTCGCCATTTCAAGACGAGGGGGATGTAAATCGCCGCCGCGACGATAGCGAAGTGCTGGACGAAGAAATTGATGAACGGCAAAGACGGTGGGCCGTGTGTGATTGCAGGGGTGAGGAGTGCTTGGGTGGTTGCGGCGATGCCCCAGAAATAGGTGAGGGTGAGAAGAAACGACTTGCGCGTATAGAGTGCGAAGCCCGCGACGATGGCGGCGAGATCACAAAGGTGGAAGGGTAGGACATTGTCGAGCGCACGGGGATAACCGCTCCATGCGAAGAGCGTGAAGGGGTAGGATGCAAAGCAGAGGAAAGCGATGACTGCGGTGACGATACCTTGGTTTTTTTCCGACCGTTTCGCAAAAATGATCAACCCTAAGATCACCACAAAGCCGATGGCGAGCGTGATGAAGTGCTCGCTCGAAAAAGGATGGAACAGGGTGCTGGAATGGTAGGGCGGATTCATCATCGGAAGATCGGGACAAAGATCAGGGGATGGATGCTGAATAGGCAGGATAGAATCACCGCAGCCCCTTGAGCGCTTTGCCAGAGGGCTTTTTGAAAATCACATCCGTAATGGAGAGGCGGCGGTTCGTCTTGGGATCGTGGGTGGCGACCTGCATTTTTTCGAGCACCCAGATATCCTTGGAGACGTTCATCACTTTCTCGACTTGGAATTCCTTGACGAGCCCGCCGTTCGCATCGTGACCCTTGATGCGCATGAAAGCACCGAATTTCGTATGAACCCACACATAAACTCCCTGGTAACGCCCTGCGATATTCTTGGGTTTGTCGAGTCGCAGGCGGTAGCATTCCTGCCCGCCGACGTTCTCCTTTCCTTCGAGCGTGGGGTTGGGCCAGTAGAAAAAACGCAGAGCGAGATCCTCGTAGGTGAGGTCGGTGCCAGCGATAGGTTCCACGAGTTTCGCTGGAGGGAAATTCACCGTCTTGCCATCGATAATCTCAAAGAGCTGGAACAACTCATCGCCCAGGCGCATGTGGAAGATGCGCAGCTTACCGTTTTCGGTGAACTGGAATTGGATGTCCTTGCCTTTGAGGAAAAGGGTGATGGGGATTCTTTTGCTGCCTTGGGTGAGGGTTCCTTCGAGTCCTTCGTCGATCTGAGTCAAAGTGGCGGCAAGGCGAGCACCCGCAAGGATGGCACTCGCATCGGGTTCCTGAGCGGCTAGCGGAGAAACGAGAGCGACAAAGCAGGCAAGGCTTCGGATAAATTTCATGGCGTGGATGGTATCCGGTTTCCGCCATTCGACAACACTGGGAGCGGAAAGATTCGCCCGAAAGGTATATCGAAAGTTACTGGATCAAATCACCTCGGGAATCCCGCCGTTGAGCCGTGATTTCTCGGAAAGATATGCCAAGCGATGCCCAGCTAATCCGTCGAGGCCGGGTGCAATGGCGTTGGGACCACGCATGAGGGTGTCGAGGGCGTTGGTGAGGCCGAAATCGCCGCCGCCGTGGCCTGCGTAGCCTTCGGCGGAAGCTTCGAGAACGGGGACGGGCTCGACGGTGCCGGTGCGGTGGTCGCGGAACCAGAGCTCGGGAGCGCCTGCATCTTGCCAAGGTTCGCCGCCGCGCAGGGAGCCGAGGGTGCCGTGGACTTCGATGGTGCGGTTGCAGTCGAAGGCGGTCATCGTGAGGGTGGCGGTGACTCCGTTCTCCATTTCCGTGGAGAGGATCTGGTGATCCACTGCGTCATTGTCGCAGCGATAGACGCAGCGACCCCAAGGCGAGGTGCGGAGGAAATCGAGGATTTTTTCGTCGTCTGCTGTTTCGTAGCCGTCCATCACCATCCGTAGCCAACTGCGGCTTTCCTTGAGGTAGCGGTGGGCGTCGTAGATGCAGTTGGCGGCGGCGGGGCAGCCATCGGTGCAGCGGGCGGGTGCACCTTCCGGGGCGTTCTCGGCCTTGAACCAGTCGAGCTTTCCGTAACTGGAAATCGAGCGTGGGTCGGAGCCTGTAAGCCAGCAGATGAGGTCGGTGTCGTGCGAGCATTTCGCGACGATCATGGGAGAGGACTTCGCGGTGTTGGCCCAGTGGCCGCGGACAAAGGAATGGGCTTGGTGAAAGGCATCAACGCCCTCGCTCAAGCGCAGGGTCATCACACGGCCGAGCTTGCCGCTATCGACGAAGGCTTTCACCGCCGAGTAAAATGGAGTGTAGCGCAGGACGAAACCGAGCACGATGCGGCGCCCCAATGAGCGGGCGAGGGCGTCGAGTTCCTCGCAGCGTTCGAGGGTTTCGGCGGCGGGTTTTTCAAGCAGAAGGTCGTAACCGGCGTTTAGCGCGCTGACGGCGTGGCCGTAGTGGTGGGCGTCCTGTGTGCCGATGATTAGGACTTCTGCCAGTTTCCCAGCGGCGAAAAAATCCTCGGCGGAGCTGAAGGTGCGGACAGTTCCTGGCTCAGCGAATCCCGCCACGGCATTGCGGCGTGCTTCGACAAGATCGGCGGCGGCGGTGATGCGGTAGCGGCCGTTGAGGGAGGCGGCGATCTTGGAGTAGGTGCGGCCCCTCGCGCCGCAACCGAGCACGGCGATAGTGAGGGGATTGGTTTCGGTGGAAGTGGTGGCCTGCATAGGAGTAGCGCGGAAGATGGGTCGCCCGCGCCTGTTTGACAAGTGGAGGAAAGAAAATTTGGGATTCGATATGGAGAGATTCGGGTTTGGAGATCGGTGTTTCCCGAATATCCAATATCGAATTTGCTAGTTCTATACCTCAGCCAGCAGCTTACGGAAATAAGCGATAGTGGGGTCGAGGCCGTCCTCGAGGTTCACGGTCGGTTCCCAGCCAAGTTCCTTGCGGGCGAGGGTGATGTCCGGGCGGCGCTGTTTCGGATCGTCTCCGGGCAGAGGCATGAAGGTGAGCTTCGATTTCCCGCCGATTTTTTTCAGCACTAGTTCGGCTAGTTCCAGCATGGTGAACTCGCCGGGGTTGCCGATGTTCACCGGGCCGGTGATACCTTCCTTTTCCATGAGTCGGATGAAGCCATCGATAAGATCGTCGGCATAACAGAAGGAGCGCGTCTGGAGACCATCGCCGTAGATGGTGAGATCCTCGCCGCGCAGTGCTTGGACGATGAAGTTGGAAACGACGCGGCCATCATCCGGTAACATTCGAGGGCCGTAGGTGTTGAAAATGCGGACGACGCGGATATCGACGCCGTTCTGGCGATGGTAATCGAAGAAGAGGGTTTCCGCGCAGCGTTTCCCCTCGTCGTAGCAGGCGCGAATGCCGATGGGATTGACGGAGCCTTTGTAGGATTCCGGCTGGGGATGGATCTCCGGATCGCCGTAAACCTCGGAAGTAGATGCTTGGAAGGCACGCGCGCCGATTCTTTTCGCGAGGCCAAGGGTATGAATCGCGCCGAGAACGGAAGTCTTGATGGTCTTGATCGGATTGTGCTGGTAGTGCGGCGGCGAGGCGGGGCAGGCGAGGTTGTAAATGCGATCCACCTCGAATTTGAAGGGCTCGGTCACATCGTGGCGGACGAGTTCGAAATACGGGTTCGATAGCAGGTGGGCGACGTTGCGTTTCCGCCCGGTGAAATAGTTGTCGAGGCAGATCACTTCGTTGCCCTCGTTGAGGAGGCGTTCGCAAAGGTGGGAGCCGAGAAAGCCGGCACCGCCGGTGATGAGAATTCGCATGCGCGGGACATAAACCACAAACTTTAAACTTTAAACCTCAAATTAAGAGGCCGCGCGATGCTTGACCATGGGGAGCGACGGGGGGCATGTTTTGGCCATGAGGATTTTGACGGGATTACAGCCGAGCGGGAAACCGCATATTGGGAATTACTTAGGCGCAATGAAGCCCGCGGTGGAACTTCAGGTGGAGGGCGAGGGTTTTTATTTCATCGCGGATTACCATGCAATGACCTCTGGGCGCGACCCAGCAGCGCTGCGTGAAAACGTGCGAGAGCTGGCCATCGATTTCCTCGCCTGTGGTTTGGATCCGGACAAATCCGTTTTCTTCCGGCAGAGCGCGGTGCCAGAAGTGAATGAGCTGGCGTGGATTCTTTCCACCGTCTGCCCGATGCCGCTTCTCAACAAATGCCACTCTTATAAGGACAAGGTCTCGCAGGGTATTTCCCCGAACCACGCGCTCTTCGCCTATCCGGTGCTTATGGCTGCGGACATCCTGCTCTACGATTCGAACAAAGTCCCAGTTGGCAAAGATCAGAAGCAGCACCTTGAGGTCACGCGCAGCCTCGCGACGAAGCTCAACGAAACTTATGGCGAGGGCACGGTGGTGCTGCCGGAGGCGATCATCCGCGAGGAGACGGAACTCGTGATCGGCCTCGACGGACGCAAGATGAGCAAAAGCTACGACAACGCCCTCCCCATTTTCGGCGACGAAAAACAGCTGCGGAAACTCGTGATGAAAATCGTCACCGACTCCACGCCGGTGGAAGATCCGAAGCACACCGAAAACTCCACAGTCATCGCGCTCTACAAACTCTTCGCCTCCGAGACCGAGCTCGCGCAAATGATCGCCGACCACCAATCCGGTGGCATCGGCTACGGCGATTTCAAGAAGCGTCTTGCCGACGCGTATTGGGATCATTTCACCCCGATGCGCGCCCGTCGCGACGAGCTGGCGGCGGATCTTGGTTATGTCGATGAGGTTCTCCGCAAAGGTGCGGGGCGTGCTCGCGAGGAAGCGGCGAAAACCTTGGCGCGCGTCAGGAAAGCGGTTGGCTTGGTATGAAGCGCGTTCTTTGTATTCTTGAGAGCGGCTTTGAGGAAATCGAAGCCATCGCACCGGTCGATCTTCTACGCCGCGCTGGTGTCGAGGTCGTGATGGCGGGCGTTTCCTCGATGGAGATCACCGGGAAATGCGAAGTGACGATAAAGGCGGATGTTTTATTAGAAAATATTCTCGGCGATGATTTCGACGCTCTGTTTCTCCCCGGCGGCCCGGCGGTGATGGAGTTGCGGAAAAACGTGGAGGTCATCGCCCTGATCCGAGCGTTCCATGGCGCGGGCAAGTTGATCGCCGCGATCTGCGCCGCGCCGCTTCTTTTAAAAGACGCTGGGGTCCTCAATGGCGAACAGATCACCGCCCATTTTTCCACGGCGGGCGAACTCCCGGAAATCACCGGCGGTCGTGTCGAGTTGAATGGCAATCTCCTCACCTCGCGCGGCGCAGGCACGGCCATCGAGTTTGGACTGGCTTTCGTCGCACTGCTTGTCGGCGAGGACGCGGCGGAGGAGGTTTCCAGAGCGGTCATGGCTTGAATAAGTATGAATACGCCGAAGGCTTTGGACTGCGGCAGCCTGCTGCCGCTTTCGGCCATGCAGCCTGCTGCGAGCCGGACGGCATTGGTAGGTAGCGGCTTGTAAGCTCCCGATCCTCCGCCGCTGACAGCAGGCTGTCTCGCGGAAAGCTACAGCAGGCTGTAGCAGTCCATGGCCTTCGGCGGCATCGTTTATCCGGGAGACCTCCGCTTGAAACTTGCCAGAGCCCCCGAACCAGTCTTGCCTGTCCGTAGATGAACGCAGACGCCCAACAGGATTTCGCATTGGCGTTCCTGAGTATCCTTTTTGAGGGTGCTCCTTTCATACTGCTCGGCACGCTGATCAGCGGCTTCATCGACATCTACCTGCCCGCCGGGACGATGGATCGTTTCCTCCCGAAGAACCGCAACCTCGCCATTCTCGTCTCTGGTTTGCTCGGTGCTGTATTTCCTGTCTGCGAGTGCGCCGTGGTTCCCGTGATCCGGCGCTTGGTGGGAAAAGGGCTACCGCTGGGTTGCGCCCTCGCTTATATGCTCGCCGCGCCCATCGTGAATCCCATCACCGCGTTGAGCACCTGGAAAGCATTTCAAGGTCAGGCACCCTGGGCGATGACCGGAGGTCGCATGTTGCTCGGATATCTTATTGCTGTCGGCGTGGGACTGATCGTATCGCGGATAGCGATGCACCGTGTCCTGCGGAAATCTATCGCCGACAAGGTCGAGGCCGATTCCGCGAAGAAAGAGCATCAGCACCACGACCATGATCATTCCTGTTGCGGACACGATCATTCCCATGAGAAAGCCAACGACTCCCGCCTCATCGCAGCAATGCGTTCCGCGCAAAAAGACTTCGTGGATGTTGGCGTGTATTTCACCATCGGCGTGGCCATTACCGCCCTTTTCAACACCGGCATCGCACCTGGCGCGATATGGCTGGACAGCCTTGCAGGTAATCCCGCGGCAGCACCCGCTGCGTTGATGGCGCTCGCATTCATTCTCAGCCTTTGCAGCACTTCTGACGCGTTTATCGCGGCTACTCTCGCCAAGTTCACTTGGAGCGCGAAGCTCGCCTTCCTCGTCTTCGGCCCCATGCTCGATGTGAAGCTGATTTTCCTATATCAGACCGTCCTGCGCCGAAAATTCATCTTAGTCATGGCGCTCTCGGTCTTCGCCTTCATCTGGGTGGTCGCGGTGGCATGGGAGATATGGTTCGGAAAGGTGGTGCTGCCATGAGTCCCGTGATTCGACGCATCCTGTTTTCCCTCGCTGTCCTGCTCTGGGCGGCGGTGATCCTTTATTTCTACCAGTCGGGTCGCATTGTGAAATACCTCGCGCCAGACTTTCGCCTCATCGCGATGGCGGGCGGACTCGGGCTTGCCGTGCTCGGCCTTTTCAACCTCCTCACCGCCTTCCGCGAGGCTGATTGTGGTCATGACCATGGCGAGGGCGAGGAGCATGATCACGAGGGGAGCGATATGTCTCCGCTCGCTTCTTTAATCCTGATGACCTTGCCGGTCGGCTTCTCCGCGATGTGGACGCAGGATGGTTTTTCCCAAGCCACTCTCGCCCGTAAAGGTCTATATGAGGACGCTCAGCCTGCGGATACACCGTTTCTCGCCTCCGCTTTTCCCGCGCCTACGCGAGAGGAAATCGAAAATACCCACAGCAAAACCGCCGACGGATACCTCCAGTTCAGCCTCATGGAGTTATTTTTTGCAACTGGTGACAGGGAACTGCAGGACGTGATGGGCGGACTGCAAGTCGAGGCCGAAGGCCGCATCGTCGAGGAAAAGAACGACAACCCGAACGGCACCCGCATGAGGCTTTACCGGATGTTCATGACCTGCTGCGTCGCCGACTCCCGTGCCATTCCCATCATCCTCGAGTTCGGAAAAGAACCTCCCCTGCTTCCGGATAACGGCTGGGTGAAAGTCGCGGGAACGATGCGATTTCCTGAAGAAAATGGAACGCTCAAAGCTGTGCTGGAAGTCACAAGAGCCACCGCAGCGGATGTGCCGCCGGAAGAGAAATTTTTGCGGAGATGAGACGTGGACGGGCGGGTGAAACTGAAAGTTGTGTGCAAAAGCTGCGCGAGCAGCATTCGAGGGGAGCGCACGCGCCATCGCGTGCTGTTTCCGGCGCCCACGCCGGAAACTTGGCCGGAACCAACGGATGGGATCGAACCATGATCCCAAAGCGATACCGAACCCCATTTCCAGCCGCCGGGCAGCGAGGGCGCAGCCCGGAACACGCGAGGGCGCGTGTGCTCCCCCTTCGGCTTTGCCGACTATATGCGGAATGATATTGGAGATCTCCGCATTGATTCGTAGTCGAATAGCAAAACGGCGCTTAAGAATTGAACACCAACCGTCATCATAGTAATTACAACCATGCCTTCGGAATTCGTCACGCCTACCACACCCACCTTCGCGCGGATACCGGATGAAGATACGGCGCGTTTTTTGGAGTTCCAGAAAACGGAGAAGAACGCCTCGCCGTTAACTCTGAGAAACTATGCGGCCGCGCTGGGCGGTTATTTGGATTGGAGGGCAGATGGCTTCGATGGTTGGCGCAAGGAAGTCGGTGATCATTTCCGCGATTACCTCTACGCACTCATGAAGCGCGGGTTGAGGCGCACTACGATCCGCTTGCAATTTGCGGCACTGCGGTCGTTTTACAAATATCTGGTGTTGCGAAGGGGCTTGGAAAAAAGCCCGGTGGCCGAGGTGCTGATGCCGAAGTTGGAGAGGAATTTACCTGTCGTGCTAAGCGTCAAGCAGATGGAAGAGCTCCTCGATGCTCCGCACAAAGAGGACACTTCCGCGAAAGGACCGCCATGGCTCCGATACCGCGACGCTGCCATCCTCGAACTTTTCTACTCATCCGGGCTGCGGATTTCAGAACTGCTAGGGCTGGATGTGAAGGATATGGATTTCGTGGACGAGGTTGTCAGGGTGGAGGGAAAAGGCCGCAAGCACCGCATCGTGCCGGTCGGCGGCGCGGCGATGCGCGCGATCCAAAAATACCGGCAGGAGGCAGCGGTGACGAACGGTCCGTTGTTCCGCAGCGTGCGCGGAACGCCGATCACCCAGCAGGCGGTGGATCTGATGCTGCGGAAATACCTCAAGCTCAGCGGCGTGCCCTTCGCGGCCAGCCCGCACAAGCTGCGCCACAGCTTCGCGACTCACATGCTTGACGCGGGCGCGGATTTGCGGAGCGTGCAGGAACTGCTCGGCCACGCCTCGCTGTCCACCACCCAGATCTACACTCACGTGACCAAGGAAAGATTGAAAACCGCCTATGACGATGCACATCCCCGCGCGTGAAAACCTTTTTCGGAAAATGACAATGCTCGCGAAAATCCTAGGATTTTTCGGCCTCTCAAGCTGCGCCCTGCCACCCGCTCCCGGCGAGTTCGCGAAGCTTGTTGCTGCGCGTGAAAAACAGGAAGTCGCCGTGCTTTTCATCGGCAACAGCTATAGCTTCGGCGTGCCCGCGATGTTCCGGAAAATCTCCGAATCGCATGGGCGCAAAGTCCGCATCGGCCACTCGACCTATGGCAGTTGGACGCTTGCGAAACATGCCGCGCATCCACCGACCCTTGAGAAGCTGCGGAGCGGTAAATGGGATGTGATCGTGATCCAGGAGCAAAGCCTGATACCCTCGTGGAATGAAAGTTTGCGCCGGAAAGCGATGGATCCGGCGGTGAGTTTCCTCGTCTCCGAAGCTCGTATGATGGGCGCTTTGCCTTTGCTTTACCAGACATGGGGCAGGCGTGACGGCGATCCCAATCTGCCGGGGGACAATTTCAAAAGTATGAACTCGCGCGTGCGAAAAGGCTACCGCACAGCCTCGGAAAACGCGGGTGGCGTGGCCATTGTCCCGGCAGGAGATGCCTGGGAGCGCGAGTTCATGGCAGGGCGGGGGAGTGATCTCTTCGTCGCAGACGGCAGCCATCCCAGCGCCTTCGGAAATGAGATCACCGCACGGGAATTTTACCGCGTAATTTTCGGTGAGGATTAGCAGAAGTCTTGGGGAGCACACGCGCCCTCGCGTGTTGTTTCCGACGCCCTCGTCGGAAACCGCGTGGAATGGCTGGGACGGCCGGTCTTCGGCGAGGGCGCCAAAGACAACACGCGAGGGCGCGTGTGCTCCCCCTGGGTGCTTCGGACCCTCCCGTAAAATTAGAGTGCGTGCCGCAGGAGGAAACTCTGCAGCGCGCAATAGAACTGCGAGCGGAGCAACGCTTCGTTGCGGACGGGCTGTAGATTCGAGGGATCGGATTCTGGATCTGAGCCGAAGGCGTATTTTTCCTCCAACGCAAGGCGCGCCTGATTGAGCGCGCTATACCACGGGAGGGCGTCCTCGTGTTTGATCCAGATCGGGCTCTCGCCGTCATTCGGGAAAGCGGCGGCCGTTTCGATCGCAGCTTGGATTTGGTTGAGATCGTCGGCAAAGGATTCGCGGAGGTCAGGCACCACGAAATCCTGCCAATCCTCAGCGACTCTCTCGTCGGTCACCATGCCGCCTAGGCGCGTGGCGAGGTCAGTTTCGTGACCGTTCGCGTCGAGCACGATCGCGCGGAGGATCTGCCAGTCGTCGGGCGTTTCGGGGTCGATGCGGAGACCTCCCTCCAGCGTGGGGGCGATTTTCATTCGGCGGCTTCGAGGGAGGTTTTGAGTTGGTGTAACTGGAGTTGCTGGACGTAAAACTCCGCTTTCTCCAACTCGCCCGACCACACAATGGAAAGCCCCTGCTGGTGAACTTGGAGCATCAGCTGGGTGGCGTATTTTTCGTTGTAGCTGAAAATTTTCATAAGCACGTAGGTGACGTATGCCATGAGATTCACCGGATCATCGTGGACAATCACGTTCCATGGAGGCTGGGTTGATATATCCGTCTCCGTTCTGATTAGCGTGGTTGTTTTCGGCATGACTCAGGCGGGGGCGGGTTCCGGGGCTTCGATCCATTTTTCGTGCTCCTTGATCAGGTCGATCAGGCGCTCAACGGCTTCGGCCTCGGGGATGTTGAATTTCACGGCGGTCTTGCCGACATACAAGTTAATCTTACCCGGCGCGCCACCGACGTAACCGAAATCCGCGTCGGCCATTTCCCCCGGGCCGTTGACGATGCAACCCATCACTGCGATGCGGACGCCCTTGAGGTGTCCGGTGGCGGCGCGGATTTTCTGGGTGGTAGATTGGAGGTTGAAAAGCGTCCGTCCGCAGGATGGGCAGGCGACGTAATCGGTCTTGAAAATACGCGTCCCGGCGGCCTGTAAAATGTTGTAGGCGAGCCGCAGGGATTGGCCTGGTGCGTTCTCGCCACGGACAAGCACCGCATCACCAATCCCATCGCAAAGCAGCGAGCCGATATTGCGTGATGCCACGAGGAGGGCGCTGAGAAAATCGGTTTCTCCGGCGGGCGGCTCGAGCGTGTCCTTGAGCAGGATGGGATGGCGCGTAATTACCTTGAACGCCAACATGCGGAAGGCGTGGATCGGCTCCATCCCGATGCCGTCCGCCACGGTGATGAGGCGGGGTTCGGTCTCGGAGTTGATGGCGGAAATCGCCGCTTCATCGCGTGGATCGATTTCCATCGCTCCCGATTTTTCAAAAATGATCTCCGGCTTGTAATCGCCCATGCCTGCGATCTTGTGGGCTAGTGCGTTCCAGCGCTCTTGCGTGGTGAATACACGGACAGGCTTGTCGCCGCCAAGTTCGTGACCTTGGATGGCAAGAACGAAACTACTACGTCTCTCGTAGGAAAACGGGTCGTAGGAGGGGGGTGGCGTAGCTGCTGCGTCTCGCGGCAGGCCGTTTGAATGGCGTCTCGCCATGAGTTCAGGATACGCACAACCCACCCATTTCCAGTCAATTAAGCCAGCCTTTTCAGGGTTCCTAATCACGTAATGAACTTGATTGCGCAGATCATCCCCATCCCGGATCAGGTGGTCATAACTTTCTTTTTGCCATATCGAGCCGTTCGTCCCGTTGTGCTTGTTGATCTCATGTGAGGTGAAGCTTTTCCAAGAATGGAGAACTTTATCCAGTTGTTCGCCTGGCGCGAGTTTTAGGACGGCATGCGCGTGGTTCGGCATGACGCACCATGCGAGGAGGTGATAGCGCTTCCCATCGAAGTGGCGGAGTGCGTTTGCCAGAATCTCGGCGTTTTTCAAATCATGGAAAAGGCACGAGCCGTGACCCTTGTTGAGCGCCGTTTCAATGATGGAATCTTGGATCTGGCTCAGTTGTTCGCGCAGGGATTTGAGTTGCGGCAACTGGCTGCGTGAGGAGTCCTGCGAGCTAAGGATGTCGATTTTCTCCTGGATGAGATCCCGGGTCTCGCGGTAGCGATTCAGCGCGGCCGCGGGTAAGGAATCGGCTTGGCGAAATGTCACGGCGTAGGTGCCGCAGTTCATCGTCCAATGGGGGAGATAGGATGAGTCGTTTTTGGTGACCTTGTCCCAGTCGATTTGGATGCTCTGCGCGTCTTGTGAAAAACTGCGAGACGCAGCTTCCACGGCCTGCCGCGAGACGCGGCAGCTACCGTCACTGCTTTGCAGCTCCACCATCGCTCTCGCAACCGGGATCTCATAAATCGAGTCTTCCGTGAGCGAGACGCGAACGGTGTCGCCGATGCCATCAGCAAGCAGGGAGCCGATGCCGATGGCGGATTTGATACGTCCGTCCTCGCCATCGCCGGCTTCCGTGACCCCGAGGTGGATGGGGTAGTTCCAGTCCGCGCCCTCGGCTTCGAGGCGGGCGACGAGCAGGCGGTAGGCCTCGATCATCACCTTCGGGTTCGAGGCTTTCATGGAGAAGACGAAATTATGGTAGCCGTTGTCGCGGGCGATGCGGGCGAATTCCAGCGCGCTCTCGCACATGCCGAGCGGGCTGTCGCCGTAGCGATTCATGATGCGGTCGGAAAGGGAACCGTGGTTCGTGCCGATCCGCATTGCACGGCCGAGATCCTTGCAGAGAAAAACGAGTGGGGTGAACTGCTCGCGGATGCGCTCCAGTTCCGCCTCGTATTGATCGTCAGAGTATTCGCGGATCTCAAATTTCTTTTTGTCGGCGTAGTTGCCGGGGTTCACACGGATTTTTTCCACCCACTTCGCGGCCTCCATGGCGGCGTCGGGTTTGAAATGGATGTCAGCCACCAAGGGAACATGACAACCGGCGGCACGGACTTCGCGGGCGATGTTCTCAAGGTTCGCTGCGTAAACTTTCGTCTGCGCGGTGATGCGCACAATCTCACAACCGACTTCCGCCAGCCCGAGAACCTCCGCCACGCACGCGGGCGTGTCGCGGGTGTCGGACGTAATCATCGACTGCACACGAATCGGGTTCATCCCGCCGACACCGATATTTCCGACCATGACTTCACGTGTCAGCCTTCGGGAATATCCGAGGAGATCCGGGCAGTAGGAGAGGGTAGGGTGTTCGCTCATTGGCGGCACAGCTTAGGCATGAAATTTTCCGTGGGCAATGGCGGGCTGCGGTGCAATGTAAGGATCATGATAATCAGGATGTCGTGGGCGCGTAAGGTCGCCGTTGTCGCCGGAATTCTTGCCCGATAACCACGGGATACTTCGAACCAAGATCCCAAAGCGATGCCGAACCCTTTCTCCAGCCGCCGGGCAGCGAGGGCGCAGCCCGGGACACGCGAGGGCGCGTGTGCTCCCCGTCGGCTGCGCCTGTGTCCTGCGCACAAGCGTTCCGGACAGAATGTTTTTCTTGGGTTGAATTCCCCTCCGGAAACGTTTCCTCTCCGCTTGTGAAAATCATCTTGATCGCTATCTCCATCGGCCTTGTCGCCGGGCTTCTCGGTGCGTTGTGCGGAGTTGGCGGCGGCATTGTCATGGTGCCGGCCTTCGTCACATTTCTTGGCATCAGCCAGAAACAAGCGGTCGCCACCTCGCTGGCTGTAGTAGTCGTAACGGCTCTCTCCGCCACGGCAAACAACGCCCGCGCGGGCAACTTGATCGATTGGAAAATCGTCGCCGTCGTCGGCCTCGCCTCCGCACTCACCGCGTGGTTCGGCAGCGATCTGATGCGTTCTCTTTCCAATCAAACCCTCACCCGCACCTTCGGTATCGTCCTAGTCCTATTCGGAGCAAGGATACTAATCAAGGGGTAGGGCTGATCCGCCCGGTCCGCCCACCTCCCTCTAGCAGGAGTGAAATCGCGAATCACAAAGCCCGCATCACCGTGGTTTCACTCCCAGTCCTAGCTTACGGCTCCTCCGTTTCTAATTACGGCGGCCCGAGCCGGATCCGCCCTACCCGCATGGGATGGATCTCCCAATCAAGTGGTAGGGCAGATCCGGCCCGGTCCGCCCACTTCAAATATCTAACAGCTCACCTCCCTCTAGCAGGAGTGAAATCTCGAATCAAAAAGCCCGCCTCACCGTGGTTTCACGCCCAGTCCTAAATTACGGCTCCTCCGTTTCTAATTACGGCGGACCGAGCCGGATCCGCCCTACCCACATGGGATCGACCTCGCGGCGCGATCAAAATCCTTAGCTTTCTCTGATCGCCACCATCACTCTCGCCACCTCGAGCTCTGTCTGGCACCGCCCGTCGAACAAACATTTCGCAGACAGGCACGGCGCGCACTCTACATGCCGCTTCACCACCTTATGCCGTTTCCCGAGCGGGCGCTTCCATACCGCATCGTTAGGGCCGAATAGCGTGACACAAGTGGATCCAGCATGAGCGGCGAGGTGGGGGAGGGAACCGTCCGCCGCCACCGTCAGCTCATGCACCGCCAAGAGGGGCAGCGCCTCGGCCAAAGGCTCCGCATCGAAATATCCCGTTTCAATACCTAGCCTTTCCGCCAAGATCTTCCCCAGCCCCCGCCCACCGTCCACACCCGCTACTGTGATCCGCCGTCCCTCCGCGCGCAGGGCTTCGCCGAGTTCCTGCCAGCGCTCCAAAGGCCACTCATGGCTCGCGCCGAAATCCGATCCCGGGCAAAGCAGCACCGTCCCCGGCTCTGGCGTGATACCTAGATCTGCGGGCATGAAATACTCCGGCCTGTCCACTGCCACACCCATCTGCTCACAGGTATTTATATATAGCCGCACCCGGTGCTCCCCCGCGCCTTCCGCGATATCTAACGGATTTGTCAGCAGCCTCCTCGGCACTGATTTCTCCGATCCTAGCCTGCGTGCGATACCGGCTTTCGCAAACGCCTTCGCCAGAATCCCATCTTCCCATACCAGCGATGCCTCCCACTCCCCGAGTAGATCCATCGCCAGTTTCCCAGCCTGGGTTTTTTCGGAAAATACCACCTGCGGCAGCCCGCTGACCGTCCTCCAGAATTCCGCCTGCTCCTTCCGCAAAGCCAGCCCCCCGATCAATCCGGACTTCTCCAGCGCACGCACGGCTGGCACCGCAAAACACGCCTCGTCCCAACGCTCCGGTAAACCCAACAGCATGCCTTGCTGCGCGCTCATCGGTTTCTATTCCTTCTTCCTCTTTGGATCGAGGTTTGCGCTCCTGAATTTTTCATTTCCATGAATCCACCACCCACCGTGGCATCCCGCAACCCTTTTCGCGGGGAGCGCACGCGCCACCGCGTGCTGTTTCCGACGCCCCCGCCGGAAACTTGGCTGGAAATAGAGCGGGCGTTATTTCTGTCTCAGGGTGCACAAGATCTCTCCACACTAGGGAAGCACAGTCACAAAACTTTGTCAGAAAAGAGTGATTGAACCGCGAAGGCGCTAAGGCGCGAAGCAAATGCAATGGGAATTTATGTTTTTTGGTGAACGTAATCTGAGAAAACTTTGCGTCTTAGAGCCTTCGCGGTTCCCTATTTCTTGATTCGATGGGAGATCGGTGCGGTTCTCATCCCTAGTGTAGATGCCCTGCGTGAACTCCCCCCTTTTAAAATTTGAAATTTAAAATTTGAGAGTTAAAACCCCCGCATGTCCGACACCAGCACCCCTATCCTCATCGGCGGCTCCATCGCCATCGACCACATCAAGACCCCGACCGCGGAAGGGAAAAACCTCCTCGGCGGCTCCGCCTCGTTCACCGGATTCGCCGCTTCCTATTTCACCTCGCCCATCCATCTCGTCGGCATCATTGGCAAGGATTTCCCCCAGGAGCACCTCGATCTCTTCGCCTCGCGAGGCATCTCCACCGCCGGCCTCGAGCGCTCGGAGGGCGATACCTTCTCATGGACTGGCTCCTACCACGAGAACATGAATACCCGCGACACCCTCGCCGTCGCCGTGAACGTCCTCGAGGACTGGACTCCGAAAATCCCCGCCGCCGCCGCCTCCGCGCCCATCGTCGTCCTCGCCAACATGCACCCGCTCAACCAGCTCCAGATGATGGATCAGCTCACGGCGGAAAAGCCCTTCATCGCCGCCGATACCATGGATCTCTGGATTACCATCGCCAACGACGACCTCCATAAAGTCCTCCTCCGCATCGATCTCCTCGTCATCAACGAATCCGAAGCCCGCGATTTCTGCCAAACCTCCAACCTCATCGTCGCCGGCCAGCGCCTCCTCGAAAAAGGACCACGCCACGTCATCATCAAGCTCGGCGAGTTCGGAGCTATCCTTTTCTCCAAACACCCCGCAGGCGCCCCGCACACGGAATTCAGCCTGCCGGGCGCGAACTTCGATCTCTTCCGCTGCGCCGCCTTCCCCCTCACCGAGGTCGCCGATCCCACCGGTGCCGGCGATTCCTTCCTAGGCGCCTTAGCCGGACACCTTGCCTCCACCGGGAAAGCGGAATTCTCCTTCGATGACATCCGCAGTGCCATCGCCTACGGCTCCGTCGTCGCCTCTTTCACCTGCGAGGCCTTCTCCGCCAACCGCCTCGCCCACCTCACCCGCCAGGAAATCGATACCCGCCTCAATCTCCTAAGGAACCTCACCCACTGGCCCGCTTAATCCGCGCAATCAGGAGAAGGGTGCTTCCAGCCCCTTTACGGAGGACTTGGAAATACGAAGTAAGCAAGGAGCAACCTGTCCGAATGGGAAGATTTTTGAACCGCAAAGACGCAAAGACGCTAAGCTGGGGTTGTGATGGTTAAGTTTTGAAAATGGTTAAAAAACGGTGCATTGGCTTTGCGCCTTCGCGTCTTCGCGGTTCAATCATTCTTCACCCTAAATTTTCGATGCGGAGGACTACGGGACTGGGATTGGGTGGAAGAATTTTGAACCGCCAAGGAAGAGAAGTTCGCCAAGGAGGAATTGTTGGAGTTCTTCACTTTTCTCACTTGGCGAACATGGCAGTGAAATTCTCCATATAGGCTTGGCGTCTTGGCGGTGAAAATTGTTCCATAACTCTCTCTTCATCCGTGCCCCTCCGTGCCATCCGTGGTTCAACTTCGGTTTTCGGGCTAAATGAAAAAGAGAACCACGGATGAACAAAGATGCACACGGATAAGACGGGGTTATCATTCCTGTTTTCCATCCGCGTTCATCCGCGTTCATCCGCGTTCATCCGCGTTCATCCGCGTTCATCCGTGGTTCAAATTCTTCCCCCCTCATTCATCGCAGATTCCGAGGAAGGAACCACGAAACACACGAAGGACACGAAAGGAAGACTTGGGTTACTGGGGGATTCATTTTCATCCTTCCAGTTTCGTGTATTTGGTGTGTTTCGTGGTTGAAACTTCGGTTTTCGGGTTGAACCGCCAAGTCGCCAAGTTCGCCAAGCTTAAGTAATGAAAAATCGTGTTTTAGAGGCACGGCAAAAAATTTCAGAAAGCTCTGCGTTCCATCCGCGACCTCTGCGCCTCCGCAGTGAAAAATTATAGAAACAATCATCCACAGTTTCCTTGGCGAACTTGGCGACTTGGCGGTTCAACTTCTTCCACCCATTTTTCCCGTCTTACCCGAATACCGCACCTAATACTTTCGATTACGCCGCCCTCCGCATTTTCCACAACCTTTTTGAACGCTCCGCCTCGTGACATTTTCGCCACATCCCCCGCGCCTAGACACCCATCCGAGTGTCCGCTGCGGGATTTCCGGCGCTTGATTTAGAAATACATAAATAACTCAATATCAATACGTAACAGAAAATTTTGGTTCCCCGATCTCCCGCTGCCCAGCCTCTTCTTCCCATTCTTCCTCCCCAACCTCGATCTCCGGCCCCTTATTTTTTTCTCGTGACCTTAATTTTTTTTCTTGCAGCCCCCCTCATTCGCGTGTTTTCTGAGCGTGTAAGTGCGAAATAAAAGTAGCGCTGCATCCAAAACTCAACCAGCCAACGCTACAAACTCTCCATTCCAAGCTCCCGAAAATCACCTGATCCAAACCAA
>CAMBTP010000057.1 GCA_945870855.1 Prosthecobacter debontii | reverse complement strand
GACGCCTGTCTGCCACGGCCATCCATTGTCTTGGCAGACAGGCGTCAGCCACTCCTGCTGCGTTCATCGTTCGCTGCCTTACGTTGATTCCGCTCTCACTTTTCCGAGAAGTTTCCGAAGGACGGGAAGTGAGACAAAATAAAAGAGTGGGATCAGGAAAATCACCGAGATTGCCCATGCCTCGATGCCATGCAGGGCTGCCATGCCGAAATCGCTGGCGAACTGGGCGGGGCTTTCCTTGAAGCGGGTGAGGAGCTGGGGGATGGAGAACGGAATGGGCGGGACGCCGTTGAGGTGCTGTCCGAGGCGGATGAAGACGAGGATCAGCGCCAAGTGGAGCGGGTAGGTGAAGGTTTTGAAAAGGTGGAGGACGGGTTGGTTCAGCCGAAGCAAGTGACCGACGGCGAAACAGACCAAGGAGGTCGAACCCATGATCGGAAAAATCCCGAGCGTGAGGCCGAGGGAGACGCTCCATGCGAGCTTCTCCGGGCTAGTGCCCTGCCGGAGCTGGTTGGCGATGGGGCGCATAACCCAGCGTTGGAAGTGGGAAGGTGGCATAAACTTCAAACTTTAAATTTTAAACTTCAAGGGAGAGGAGGAGGAAGATTTCTTCACCGCAGATGCCGCTGAGGGGCGCGGAGATGGAGAGTCTTTTTTGAGGTTTAAAGTTTAAAAATTAAAGTTTCACGTTGTTCGGCCGGGTGTAGATCGCTTGGACGACGGAGATGTTGCGGGTGGCGAAGCCGGCTTCGCAGTATTTCAGGTAGTAGTTCCAGGTGCGGATGAAGGGTTCGTCGAAGCCGAGGGGGCGGATTTTGTCGAGCTTGGCGTTGAAAGTTTCGTGCCAGGTGGAGAGGGTGCGGGCGTAGTCGAGGCCGAGGTCTTCGAGGTGGTGGAGGAAGAGGTTGCCGGTTTTGTTGATGGCTTCATTGACGCGGCCGACGGAGAGTAGGAGGGAGCCGGGGAAGATGACTTTCTGGATCCAATCGACGCCTTTGGTGAGGGACTTGTAGCGGTTGTCGGGGACGGTGATGTACTGGACTCCTAGTAATCCGTGGGGCATGAGGACTTCGTGGCATTTCGCGAAGAAAGGTTCATGGAATTTGTGGCCGACGGCTTCGAGCATTTCGATGGAGGCGATCTTGTCGAATTTCCCGGTGATGTGGCGGTAGTCCTGGATGCGGATCTCGACGAGGTGGGTGAGGCCGGCTGTCTCGATGCGTTGGCGGGCGTGGGCGGCTTGGGCTACGGAGATGGTGACGGCGGTGACTTTGCAGCCGTAGTGTTTTGCGGCGTGGTGGGAGAAACCGCCCCAGCCGCAGCCGATTTCGAGAACGTGGTCGGTGGGCTTGAGTTTTAGTTTTCGGCAGAGGGCGTCGTATTTTTCGGTTTGGGCTTCGGCTAGAGTTTTTGTTTCCGGGGTGAATTTCGCGGAAGAGTAGGTCATCGTCTCGTCGAGCCAGAGAGAGTAGAACTCGTTGCCCAGATCGTAGTGCTCGGCGATGTTGCGGCGGGAGGTCTCGACGGTGTTGGAGCGCTTGAGGTGGCGGAACCAGTTGACGATTTTCAGGAGGTTCACGCCGGGGAGGGTGGAGGAATCGGAGTCGTCGCCCTGGAGCGCGGTCATGTTCATGGCGAACCATGAGATGACAGCGGCGATGTCGGGCGTGTCCCAGATGCCGTCGGTGTAGGCCTCGCCCATGCCGATGTTGCCGTAAAAGGCGCAGCGTTTGTAGAATTCGGCGGGGTTGTTGAGGGTGATGCGGGCGGTTATGGGGACGCCGGCTTCGCCGAAATGGAGGGATGTGCCGTCGGGGTAGGTGAGGGCGAGGCCGCCTTGGGTGAATTTTTTGAGGAGGGAAAGGACGAGGCGCTCGGGGAGAGAGTTGGCATTTACGGAGGAAGAAAGTTGAACCGCCAAGTCGCCAAGTTCGCCAAGGGAAGATTGTGTGGATGGAGAGTTCATAAGAGTGTTGCTGTGCTTGAGGGTTTGATGGGGGCTGATTCAGGGAAGAGGCTGTGGGGTTGCTTGCGGCGGGACGCCGCTTTCACGGCCTGCTGCGAGACGCAGCAGCTACGGGTGTTGATTTCGGGAAGTGGGGGATTTTTTTCAGGAAGAGGAGGAGGGCGTGGAGGTGGATGCGGAAGATGATGGAGAGGGAGATGAGGGGATATTTCACTGCATATAGCGCGAGGCGGGGTGTGATGAGCTCGCGGCGTTCGCCGGTGATCGAGGAGAGTAGGGTGAGCTTGCCTTCAGCGATGTTGTTGATGGAAACGTGCCACTTTTCCACGGGCTGGGCGATGCGGAAGTGGAAGGCGTCGTTGGGATCGGAGAAGGGCGATACGTAGAAATTTTTGGCGATGAGGTGATCGAATCTTCCCTCTGCGTCCGGCACACCGAGTGGGAAGAGTTTCATTTCCCGGAAAGTATTCGTGACTTCGGCGACGGCGGTGATGGGTTCTCCGGATTTACTGTGGATGTAGTAGAAGGAAACGGGGTTGAAGGCATAGCCGAGGACACGGGGGAAGGTGAGAAGGGTGATGCGGGAATCAGCGGGGATGTTGGTTCCTTTTTCAGCGAGCCAGACTATGAGGTTTTCGTGGGTGGATTTTTTTGGGTCGGTGTGGATGTGATCGCGGTCGTCTATGGAGAAGAGGTTGAAGCGGTTTCTGGAAAGGAGGGGTAGTTTCGGGAAGTCATCGAGGTCGATGGCGAGCATGAAGACGCGGTAGGTGAAGGCGTGTTTCTTTGGGGAGATTCGGGTGTGGTTGATGACGCATTCGTAGAGAGAGTTGTTAACCGCCAAGGCGCCAAGTTCGCCAAGTTTTTGGACTTGGGATTGTGGATTTTTGGTCATGGATTTTTTGCGGTTGGGTGACGGGGTTGTGAAAGGGGTTTCAAACCCCTTCTCCATATTGCCACGGATCGCGGTTGAGGATTTCCTTGCAGAGGCGGTAGGCAGACCAGATGCCGTCTTCGTGAAAGCCGTAGCGTTGCCATGCGCCGCAGTAGTGGCGGTGGGTGGTTTGGGCGGCTGCGTGAAGCTCGGGGATGCGGGATTGGGCGGTGATGGCGGCGGTGGTGAAGAGCGGGTGCTCGTAGTTCAGGCGGTGGATGATTTTATCCTCAGGTATGCCTGCAGGGGGATTGATCGAGACGAAGTAGTTTTCGTTTTCAGAGACGCCCTGGAGCTTGTTCATCCAGTAGTGGGTGGAATGCTTTCCGCTACTAGAGATGTGGTAGTTCCATGAAGCCCAGGCGCGGCGGGTGCGGGGCATGAAACGGGTGTCGGTGTGGACTACGGCGGTGTTCGGCTGGTAGGCGAAGTGGGAGAGGATTTCGGTTTCGAGCGGGGTGGGTGCGGCGAGAAGCGCGAGGGATTGGTCACCGTGCGAGGCGAAGATGACTTTGTCGAAAACGTGCGAGGAGCCGTCTGCTAGGCTGAGGGTAGTTCCGTTGACGGCGGTGACAGCGTTGTTGCGGATAATGTTTTGCGCGAAGGGAGCGGTAATTTTTTTGACATACTCACGGGAGCCGCCGCTGACGGTGCGCCATGGGTGCTGGGTATTGAGGCCTAGGAAGCCGTGATTGTGCCAGAAGCGCATGAGCGTGCGGGCAGGAAAGGAGTCGATGCTCTCGGGCGGGGACGACCAGACGGCGGCGGCCATGGGGGAGAGATACCATTCGAGGAAATCGCTGCCATAAGCGCGAGCCTTGACGTAATCGGCGAGCGACAGGTCTCCAAATTTCGGGTTCGCAAGTTCCTCGACGGTCTCTTTGTTGAAGCGATTGATCTGGAGGAGCATTTTCCAGAAGCGCGGGCTAAGGAGATTTTTCCGCTGTGAGAAAAGCAGGTTCACGGAGCCGCCGTTGAATTCGATCCCCGCGCGGGCATGCTGGACGGAGAAGGACATCTCGGTCGGCTTCGTGGCGACATCGAGTTCCTTGAAAAGGCGGGTGAGGTGCGGGTAGGTGACCTCGTTATAAACCATGAAACCGGTATCGAGCGGCAGCATCTGGCCGTTTTCCGGAACCTCTACGGTGTTCGAGTGTCCGCCGATGCGGTCGTCTTTTTCGAAGAGAGTGAGATCGGAATCCCCTTTCAAGAAATGGGCGCAGGCGAGGCCGGAGATGCCGGTTCCGACGATGGCGATTTTTGGCTTAACTTTCAAAATTCAAAATTCAAGGATCAACGAAGACTTGGGTAGTGATACCTTGGCTTGCGTTTATTTCGGATGGGCGAGACGCCCACTCTCCCTGAGGGATTTCGCCTCCTCCATCACTGCTTGCGGGACGGGGCGGAGATCCCAGACGAGGCGGAATTTTTCCAAAATACGAAGGATGTAGTAGGTGGGGTCGATCTCGTGGGGGAGGAAGCCTTGGCGTGTGGAGTGCGGAAAGCGGTGGTGGTTGTTGTGCCAGCCCTCGCCGAGGGTGATCAGGGCGAGGAAGAAATTGTTGCGAGAGTCATCCTCGGTATCAAATTTTCGTTTTCCCCAGACGTGGGCGAGGGAATTGATGAAAAGTGTGCCGTGGAGCAGGACGGTGGTGGAGATGAAGAACGTCCAGATGAAGAACTGCCACATCGTGGTGCCAAGTGATGGCGCGAAGGTTTCCAGCACCCAGCCGATGGCGAGCATGACGATTCCGAAGGCTATCGGGACGACCTGATCGTAGCGGTTGAGCCAGACGAGTTCGGGAAATTTCACAAGATCCGGAATGGCCTTGTAATTCGTGGGGAAATTCCGCTTTGAGGTAAGCCAGCCGATGTGCGACCAGAGAAAGCCGCTGACGCGCGGCGAGTGGATGTCCTCCTCCTCGTCGGAGTGCTTGTGGTGGTGGCGATGGGTGGCGGCCCACCAGAGCGAGCCGCGTTGCATCGATGTATTTCCTATCACAGCGAGGATGAGCTGAAAGGTGCGAGAGGTCTTGTAGCTGCGGTGCGAGAAATAGCGGTGGTAGAAGCCGGTGATCGCGAACATGCGGATGAAATAAAGCGCGACCGCGGTGATGACCGGAACGGGGCTGATTCCGACCCAGAACACTGCGAGGCAGCCGAGGTGGAGAAAGATGAAAGGGACGGTGCGTTGCCAGTCCAATTTGTCAGGGAGCGTCGCCGGATCTGGCGAGCCGGGTGCCCGGTAATCGGAGTCCCACCAATGGCCGATGAGCGTTGTGAATGCTTTGATTCGAGAAGTCATGGAATCGTAGAGCTATGGTTATTTTTCAAGGCGGCGGCGTATTGTTTCGACGATTCCACCGACCACGGGGATCTGGCCGTAGATATTCAGTCCGGAATCCCAGAAATCTTGGTGCATGGTAACTTGGCCGGCGGAGTTGAGGCGAACGTGACTCATGCCGACGGAGCGGACAGGCTTGCCGCCGTTGAGTTTAGGGGCGGAGAATACCATCGTCCAGCGGACGTAGTGTTCATTGCCAGAGCTGGCGGTGTCATTGATCGTGACTTCGTAGCTGGTCATAGTGTCGGCGGTTGCGTGGAAATAAGTCATGATTTCCTCTGGGCCGTGATGAGTGACGAGGGTGTCGTTGAGATAGGCATCCGGGGCGTAAACCTTGGCGGTGTTTTCTCGGACATAATCCTTGTCGGAGATTTTTGTCAGAAACGTCTGAAATGCCTTGATGCCGGATGCTGCTTTTGGGTTGTCCACGGAAATGGAGTCTCCGGCTGATTTTGCCAAAGCATTATTGTATTCATCAACGCGCGCCGAGGTATTTGGGTGCGGGGCGCAGGCTGGGATCAAAATGATGACCACCAGCAGGATCAGGAGGATGAGAGGAATTGTCTGAAGCATCGTTTTAGAAGACATGTGGGATCTTATCACTTTTTCTCAGGGAAGCGAATAGATGGTGAAACTCTTTTAAAAAATGAGGCAATCCCAAAATCCGGGCAGCTGGTCAGGATTGTCCTGCCGAAGGCGTGAGACCGCCTGCTGTCAACGGCGGAGGACTGGGAAGTGATCGCGCTGAAAGATGCCAATGCCGTCCGGCTCGCAGCGGGCTGCATAGCCGAAAGCTCCAGCAGGCTGGAGCAGTCCAAGGCTTCGCCCTTGATTCAGTTTCCGGTCAATATCTCCAGCATCGCTCCAACCGCCACCAGCCCGAAGGTGGCGGTGACGTGGGTGGCGGTGCCGTAGCCGGTGGCACAGTTGAGGCGCATATCGGCGGCGTCCGGGCGGTCACAGGTGACCTCGCCGTCGCTGCCGGGATACACCGGGGATTCCTCAGAAAAAACAGCCGGGATGCCCATGGCTTGCGGCTTGGAACCCATCGGAACAGCGGGAAATCCATAATCTTTGCGGAGATTCTTGCGGAGCTGATGCAGCAGGGCGTCCTTTCCGCAGAAAGCTAAGTCGCGCAGGCTGATCCGGGTGGCATCGCGTTTCCCGCCCGCGCCGCCGCAAGTAACCACGGCAAGCCCGCGCCGCTTGCATTCCGCGATAAGCAAGGCCTTGTGGTTCATCGAGTCGATCGCATCAATCACCCCATCCACTTCGCCACCGAGAACTTCCTCGACCGAGCGCTCAGTGAAAAATCCTTCGATCACCTCCAGCTTGCAGTCCGGATTGATCGCACGGACGCGCTCGGCCATCGCCGCCGTTTTTTGTCGCCCGATCTGGCCGTCCATCGCGTGGAGCTGGCGGTTCACGTTGGTGATGCAGATTTCATCGAGATCAACCATACGGATACAGCCGATCCCGGAACGCGCCAGCCCTTCCACCGTCCAAGATCCCACCCCGCCGACTCCGACCACAACCACCCGTGCCGCCACAAAGCTCTCCAGCGCGCGCACTCCGTAAAGCCGCGCGATTCCACCGAAGCGGTTCTTTGTTTCCTCGCTGAGCATCGTGGCGAAGCTTCCAACTTGCCGACGCGGCGTTCAACGTCCATTTGTTGTGGCGTGCCGGAAATCTTAATCACACTTGGCGATCCTGCCGGTATTGGGCCGGAAGTGATCGATGCTGCCCTGGCCTCGGGGAAATTGCCGGAGGGTTTTTCATTCCGTGTGATCGGGGATCGCGCGGCGGGTGTATTGGGGAGACCGGATCGGAAATCGGCGGAGTCTGCGCTCGAGGCGCTTAAGGAAGCCGCCCGTCTTCTTCGTGAAACGGATGCGGCGGCGGTGGTGACGGGGCCGGTCTCGAAAGAGGCTCTGCAATCCGTGGGCTTCGCGTTTCCCGGGCAGACGGAGTTTTTTGCGCACGAGCTCAGCGCGACGGAGCATGGCATGCTGCTCACCGGCCCGACTCTCACCGTCGGGCTGGCGACGATCCACGAGCCGCTTGCCGAGGTGCCGCGGCTACTGACGGCGGAGCGGATTATTTCCATCGGGAAACTTACGGCCGATTTTTTGCGAAAAAAAGGTCTGGTGAATCTACGCATCGCCGTCTGCGGACTGAATCCGCACGCGGGTGAGAACGGCACTTTTGGGCTGGAGGAGATCACCGTGATTTCGCCAGCCATCGCTGCGCTGAATGAAACCGGCCTCGCCCATTTCACCGGGCCGCATGTGCCGGATGCGATTTTCCGAGATGCGGCGCAGGGAAAATACGATGCGGTGCTGGCGATGTATCACGACCAAGGCCTGATCCCGCTGAAGCTGTTGGATTTCGACGAGGCGGTGAATGTCACGCTCGGCCTACCGAAACCGCGCACCAGTCCGGATCACGGCACGGCGTTTTCCATCGCGGGAAAAGGCGTGGCGAACCCTGCCTCGATGATCGCGGCAATCCGCTTAGCGTGCGCGCTGGTGTGACTTCGAATTTCAGCTTTTCCCGATAACAACCATCGGCGCGATACCCTCTGCCTGATATCGTCTTGGAGAATAAAAGTCCCCTCCCTCCCTCCGATTCTTGAATTTTAAATTTTGAATTTTGAATTTTTCGGGAAACCTCTGGGGCACGATGAATTACGGGGAGGCGATTGAGTGGCTGTTCGGGACGCAGCAGTTTGGGATCAAGCTGGGGCTGGAGGGACCGCGGCGCTTGCTGAAGGAATTTTTGGCGTTTCCGACACACGGGGTGAAGGTGGCGCATGTGGCGGGGACGAATGGCAAGGGTAGCACTTGTGCAATGATGGATCGGGTGGCACGGGCTTGCGGTCGGCGGACAGCGCTGTTCACCTCGCCGCACCTTATTGATTACCGCGAGCGGATGCGGGTTTGTGGGGAAATGATTTCCGAGGAACGCTGCGCCGAACTTCTCACCGAAGCGCGGGCGGTGTGCGAGAAGCTCGAGGTGCATCCGACGTTTTTTGAGATCACCCTCGCGGTGGCGATGCGCTGGTTCCGTGAGAGGGAGTGCGAGCTGATCATTTTGGAAACAGGAATGGGCGGGCGTCTGGATGCTACGACAGCGGTGCCGGCCGATGTTTGCGTGATCACTCCGATCGGGATGGATCATACCCAGTGGCTGGGCGATACGCTGGGCAAGATCGCGGCAGAGAAGGCGGGGATTTTCCTGGAAGGAGTGCCTGCCTTTTCCTCGCCGCAGGAATCCGAGGCGCGCGCGATGCTGGAAAAGGAGGCGAACGAGAGGAGGACGCCATTGGTTTTCGTGGAGGAACCGTTAGGGGGATACTCCATGGCTCTGGCGGGCGAGCACCAAAAATGGAATGCCGCGCTGGCACTGGCGGCGCTGCACTCATTGGGTTTACGGATGAGTTATGAAAGCGTGGCAGAGGGGCTTGGAAAAGTTTCGTGGCCAGGAAGGTTCGAGAGGATTTCTTCCCAAGGCATCAAGGTCATCCTCGACGGCGCGCACAATCCCCACGCCGGAAAAGTCCTACGGAAAACTTGGATCACCGAGATCGGCGAGGGGAAAGGCACCTTGGTGTTCGGCGCGGTGGAATCCAAAGACGTCACCGGCATCCTCGCCGAACTGCGCGGGCTGACGGAGAGGATGCTGTTCTGCAAGGTGGGGACGCTGCGCGGTCTGCCTACCGAGGAGTTAGTGAAATGCCTGCCGGAGGGTGAAAGCGCGGAATGCTTCGTGAACTTTTCGGAAGCGATGAGTGCCGCCCGGACTTTCGGCGGGCCGGTGCTCATCGCCGGGTCGCTATTTCTAGTGGGAGAAGCGCGGGCAGAGCTGTTAGGCGGCGATTTTCTGGCGAGCGCGCAGTGAAACTAAAGAACCTCACTTACGAAGCGGTCTTTCTCAAAAATTGAGAAAGCCTCGGGTTCCTCGCCGGTGCCGATGAAGCGGGGGGCTATGCCGAGTTGATCGAAAATGGTGAAAGCGATACCGCCTTTGCCGGAGCCATCGAGCTTGGTGATGACAAGGCCGTCGAGCGGGCTGGCCTTGTGGAATTCCTTGGCCTGGTTGAGCGCGTTCGAGCCGGTGCTGGCATCGACGACGAGTAAAGTGAGATGCGGTGCGGTCTCGTCCTGCTTGGCAATGGTGCGGCGGATTTTTCCGAGTTCCTCCATCAGGTTGTGGCGGGTGTGGATGCGGCCGGCGGTATCGCAAATCAGGAAATCTGCTTTTGCCTCAATGGCGCGCTGGTGGGCGGCGAAGCAGACGGAAGAGGGGTCGGAGTTCGCCTTTCCGGTGACGACCTCAAGCCCGAGGCGGTCGCCCCAGCGTTGAAGTTGCTCGACGGCGGCCGCGCGGAATGTATCGGCGGCGGCCATGATCACGGAGTGGCCGCGTTGTTTCAGCCACATGCCGAGCTTGGCGGAGGAAGTGGTTTTCCCAGTGCCGTTGACGCCAACTACTAATATTACAGTAGGTTTCCCGTCGGCGCGCGGAGCCGGGGCGGGAAAGTCTGCTGGGAGGATGCGGGAGAGGCGCTTGCGCGTGACCTCCACGACATCGTCTGCGGTAACCTCGCGGCCAAGATCGTAGAGCTCATCGACAATGCCGGTGCTGAGCTTCGCGCCGAGGTCGGCGGCGATGAGGTTTGCCTCGAGTTCGTCCCAATCGACCTCCGCCTGGTTGGTGATCTGTTTGAAAAGCTTTTTGAAGAAACCTGCCATGGGTGCGCGTGAGGCTAGCGGGGCGATGGAAACTTGAAACCTTAAACTTCAATCCGGCCATTCGCAGTTGAATTCTTTGTTTCCAGTTTCGGGGTTGCGGGATTTGCTGTTGCTCCACAAAATACCGCTATGCCCTTAGTGAAAGTTCTGCCCGATATCCTCGCCAGCCAAGTGGCGGCGGGTGAGGTGGTGGAGCGCCCTTCGAGCGTGGTGAAGGAGCTGGTGGAAAACAGCATCGACGCGGGAGCGAAGACGGTGACGGTCGATATTGAGCGCGGCGGGGTGGGCTTGATCCGGGTGGCGGATGATGGCTGCGGGATGGCGCGGGAGGATGCTTTGCTTTCTCTGGAAAGGCATGCCACCAGCAAGCTGCGCACGGCGGCGGATCTCGCTTCTGTGATGACGCTGGGTTTCCGCGGGGAGGCAGTGCCGAGCATCGCCAGTGTGGCGAAGTTCCGCATGCTCACGCGGCGGGCGGAGGATGTTTCCGGGACGGAAATTATCGTGGATGGAGGAAAAGTGCGCGATGTGCGGGACGCGGGCGGCGCGCCGGGAACGGTGATCGAAGCAAGGAGTTTGTTTTTCAATATGCCCGCGCGGCGAAAATTCATGCGGGCGGAAAGCACCGAGGCCGCGCATGTGGAGCAGCAGATTCGCCTGCACGCACTTGCTGCTCCGGGGGTGCGGTTCCGTTTCCGCAGGGACGACAAAGTAGTCTTCGATCTGCCCGGCGTGGCCAATGCGGTGGATCGCGTGCGCCAGATCGTCGGCAACGAGCTGGGCGGCGAGTTGGTTTCAATGCCGGAAAGGTTGGCACCGGGTATGAGCGTGCGTGGATTCGTGCTGCCCGCCAAGCATGCGCGGAAAGGCCGGCGGCATCAGTTTGTTTTCCTCAACGGCAGGCCCATCGAGGACGCGGCGGTGACGAAAGGATTAGCCGAGGGCTTTCGGGGAAATTTGCAGGAAGGGTTGCATCCGGCCGCGTGGTTGTGGCTGGAGATGGAGCCGCAGCTTGTGGATGTGAATGTGCATCCAGCGAAACGCGAGGTGCGCTTCCATCGCCCCTTCGAGGTGCGCGATCTGATTTCGCAAACGGTGGCGGATTGCCTGCGCCCCGCTCCCGTGAAACGCTCCGAGCCACCAAGGGAACCTAGCGCTGCTCCGATCACGCGCCCGACATTTCACTCCCATCAGCCGGAACTAGTGCCCGCGCCACCCTTTGATACGACGATTACTCCGAACCGCCGTGCTCCAGATTTCCGCCTCATCGGGATGCTTCAGGAGCGCTACGTGATCATGGAAAGCACCGACGGGCTGGTGCTTTTCGACCCCAAGGCCGCACGGGAACGAATCCTCTTCGAGAAGCTTTCCAAAGCCCGCAAGGACGGCATGGAAACACAGAGCCTACTGGTGCCGCTGCTTTTCGAACTCGATCCCCGTGATCTCGACCTTCTCCTCCGCGAGCGCATGTCGCTGCTGGAGGCCGGCATCGAGATCGATGCTTTTGGCGGAAATACTCTTCAAGTCCGCAGTCTCCCCGACGGCCTACCGCCCGGCGATCCCCACGGATTTCTAGATGATCTCCTAGAGGAATTACTCCACGGCCCATCTGCCGCTAGTAGATTCGCGTTCGACAGAATTACCAAAGCCATCGCGATGAAGGCAGCCCAGCGCGTGATACCCCGCCTCAACGAAGCCGCCGCGCTGCTGGAGGAACTTTTCCACTGCGATCTTCCCTACTGCGGCGCAGACGGACGTCCGACACTCACGGAATTTAACCGCAAAGACATCGACCGCCGTTTTGGTGTGGGAAGGGGCTAAGGCCTGTTAAAAAACATTTTGAAGACGAATAAAAAAGTCTCTGCTCATTCTCCCCGCAGAACTGCTGCTGATCACCAAGATGAATTGGATGATCTTTGTTGGAGAGGGACTCGGCGCTTTTAACCGCCAAAATATGGTACACGAGGACGGGATCGAACCGCCGACCGACCCGGTGTAAACGGGTTGCTCTACCGCTGAGCTACTCGTGCGCTGAGGTAGAGAAATTTTCTCTACCTGGCCGCCGCATGCAAGCTCATATTCGTGGCTATAATACCCCAGTCGAAGTTGGCGATTCAGCTTTCGAAATACGTGTATCCGCTCAAACCGTTGCGATAGAGATCCATGATCTCCTTGCGCTCTTTGGGTGAGATGCGGCCGTCGCTGACAGCTTTCTCTGCGAAGTTGCGGAATTTCGAGACGAGTTCTTTGGGGTCGAACTCCACGTAGGTTAGCACATCGGCGACGGTGTCTCCCTCGACCTCGTGGGTATAGACGGGTTTACCTTTTTCCAAATGCACGCCGACGACGTTGGTGTCGCCGAGAAGATTGTGGAGATCGCCGAGGGTCTCCTGATAGGCACCGACAAGGAAGACGCCTAGGTAGTAGGGTTCGTCCGGCTTGAAATCATGGAGTTGCAGGGTTTTTGCGACATCCTCTTTGTTGATGAAACGGTCGATCTTGCCATCGCAATCGCAGGTGATGTCGGCGAGGACGGCGCGGTGCTTCGGTCGCTCGTCGAGGCGATGAATGGGCAGCACGGGGAAGAGTTGGTCGATCGCCCAGGAGTCGGGGAGGGACTGGAAAAGAGAGAAGTTTCCGTAGTAGAAATCGGCAAGGCCGCTGGAGAGTTCGAGGAGATCCTCGGGGACGTCGTCCATGTCGGAGATCATGTTTGAGATGCGGGTGAGGATGTGCCAATACCACGCTTCGGCCAGTCCGCGTTCGCGGAGGGTAGCGGCTCCGTAGAAGAACATTGCGCGTACCTGGTCTCGGTAATAGACCGCGTCGTTCATCGATTCCTGAAGGTTCTTGCGGCTCAGGGTCTGGTTGACGTGGAAGAGGTTGGTGAGGTTCTGCGGTGCATTTTCCGGCATGACCGGTTCCTTGTCGGTGGTCTGCGCGGAGGTCACGTCGAGGATGTTGAACACGAGCACCGAGTAGTAAGAAACCACGGCGCGGCCGGATTCGGAGATGAGGTTTGGGTGTTTCACACCGACCTTGTCGCACTGCTGGGCGATAACCTCGACGATGTCGGTGCAGTATTCCTGGATCGAGTAGTTGCAGGAGGAGGCGAAGTCCGTGTGCGATCCATCATAGTCCACGGCCATGCCGCCGCCAATGTCGAGCACGCCCATCGGTGCGCCTTCCTTGACGAGATCACAGTAAACGCGGACGGCTTCTGTCGCTCCCTCACGGATCGCGGCGATGTTGGGGATCTGGCTGCCTTGGTGGTAGTGAAGCATTTTCAGGCAGGGCAGATGGCCGCTGGCCTTGAGGGAATCGACCACGCCAATCACCTGCGCGGCGTTAAGGCCGAACACGGATTTGTCGCCCGCGGATTCCTGCCAGTGGCCGGAGCCTTTGGTGGAAAGGCGGATACGGATGCCTAGGTTCGGCAGCACGCCGATGCGGCGCGAGCGCTCCAGGATGAGATCGAGCTCGCTGGGCATTTCCAAAACGAGCATAACTTTTAGCCCCATTTTCTGCGAGTGCAGGGCGAGATCGATGAACTCCTCGTCCTTGTAGCCGTTGCAGACGATGTATGCCTCGGTGTCGTGCATGTGCGCGAGGGCGGCGATCAACTCGGGCTTCGATCCGGCCTCAAGGCCGTAGTGGTATTTTTTCCCAAACTCGGCGATCTCCTCGATCACCTGGCGTTGCTGGTTCACCTTGATCGGATACACGCCACGGTATTGTCCGGTGTATTTCGTGACCTTGATCGCCTCACTGAAAGCCTCGTTGATCTCGGTAATGCGGGAGTGGAGCAGGTCGCGGAAACGCAGCAGAACGGGGAGGTGCGTGCCGCGATCGCGCAGACCTTCGATGACGTTGTGGAGGGAAACATCGGTCTCTCCAAGTTTGTCAGCGAGTTTGACGGTCACGTGGCCATCTTCGTTGACGCCAAAGAAACCATGCCCCCATGTGTCGATCCCATAGAGCTCTGCCGATTTCTCGGGAGTCCAGGATGGGCGGGGCTTGGGCTTCGGAAGCTTGGCGGGAAGAGCTGCGGTAGGCGGAATCACGCGCGAAACTTGCACGCCGCGGCGGAAGTTTCAATGGGATTTAGGCGGGAGATCAGCCGACAACGCCATGGAGGAAGCAAGAAATCGAGCCATAGCTGAACGCAGATGGGAGAAATGTTTAAAGGCCGGACTCGAATGGCACTAGCCATGGCAGTGAGGTGGTTCCGGTAAACGGAGCCGGTGGGCTATTGAAGCTTTGGACTGTTTAAAATTTTCTTACTATATAGAATTCGTATCCGACATCTTCGGTGTCAAGTGACATTTTAAATTTATCGACCATTAATGTATTATTTATTGTAACATTACGATTTCAGAGTAGAAAACGCGATTAAAATCATTAAATTAAGCATTATTCCGAGATGAACGTTTTAGGATCGACCTAGATAAACCTCGATAAAGGCAAAACTTCATCCCTATTGTTCATATTTTCTGATTTATTCTTGCCTTATTTAAATCAACTGATTTCTTCGTTTTTAAACATCAGTTACCCACCACTCCCGTGATTTCCTCATTCGTTAGTCAGTTACCTCATTCGCCCTCGCGTTGGCGGCCCGTTTTTCTTGGATTCGCCCTGATGGCTGGATTGGCGAGCGCAATGGGCCAAACGTTCACCACGCCCGAAGCTCCGTTTGTTGCCAGCCCGGACGAGGAAATCCGCACTCTTATTATACCTGCTGGAACTGCTGAAGCTGCCCAGTCGGAAATCGACACCTTTCGCAAGCAAAACCCGGATTCGATGCTTTTGCTGGAGATTTCCGGACCGCTGCAAGTCGGCTCCACCCCGCTGAAAATCGGATCACGCATGATGCTGCGGCTTTCTCCCGCGGGCACTATTTCCGCCGCCGCCAACTGCCGCGCTGACTCGCTCATTGAAATCGCCGATGCTCAGTGGGTATCGATTTCCTCATCCGGCCAAGGCCCGGCGGTTCTTGATGGCGGCGGCAAGGCATTGTCCGGCATACGCGTCATCAACGGCGGCAGGATCAACTTCGATCAACTCACATTAAGCAACTGTGCGGGCGTTGGAATCAACTACCAGGGACGCGATGCCGCGGCGGTGAATGAAGCCGGCAGTGTGACCCGATGCACTTTTCGGAACAACGGCGATGGCCTGCGAGTGGATCAGACGGCTGGCTTTATGTGCCTCGACAACACCTTCACCGGGCAATCGAGCACGGCTCTCTCGATCCGCTCACTCACAAGTGTTGTTTCCGGAAACACATTTTCAGGAAACATGGCAGCGATCCGTAGTAGTTCGGATCGCGGGGTGGTGACGCGCAATGTCATCGGCGATATCCTCGCCTTGGAACTCAAGCCCGACAGCACCGGCAACCTCGTAAGCGAAAACCGGGGAACCAAATCCGATCTTCAGTTTATACTCGGCGGCTCGCAGAATCAGTTGTTCAGAAATGATTTCCACGGCAAGGCCATCGCCTCGAATCAAGCCAAGGAGATTCTTCTGTTAGGGAACCTTGGCATTCAGACGGATACATCCGCAACCGCGCTTAAGATTTTTAATCCGCCGACCTTCGAACATCCTCACAACAATCCGATGATCGTGCCAGGCATGGGCCGCTTCGACCTGAGCGTGCCCGGCGGTAAGTCCGATAAAAAAGAAATCCCTGTCGTGCCCGTGGACTTGATGGTGGTGGCGGAAGCCCTCCAACTCGCGAGGGCCGAGCATCCGGACGATGTGATTGTGCTGAAACTCGACGGGGAATACATTTCCCGCTCGGGAAAGGGACTCGAACTACCACCTAACACCTGTGTCATTCTTGAGGGACGGATTCTGGCAGATCTGGGAGCCCCGCTTGATCCACTTTGGGTCCGCGGAGAAGCGCCGTCCCAACTCATTCTCATGCCCAAGACGGGTTATTGCTCCATTTCCGGCGGCAAGCTCGATTGCGGACGGCAGGCATTCTTTCCGATCAATGCAAATACTGGTGGGATCACCCTCATCGAGGGAGTCACCCTGACCAGCGGAGCCCGCGATGGAGTCAATACCAAGGGCAGAGATTCAAAGTGCCCCATGTTTGTTTATCGCTGCAATGTCCTTTCTAACAACGGACGCGGGATTTGGGCACACGTGGCCACGCGGGTGCATTCTATCTCAAATGTGTGCAGCGGCAACCGGCAGGATGGCATCGATCTCGATGCTGGCTCGGTGGCCGGCACCGCGCTGTTCAACGTCTCCAGCGGCAACGGCCGGCACGGGGTATTTGTGGAAGAGGCCATTTCCCACAACATGGTTTTCGGTAACATTCTCCACGGCAACGCGCAGGCCGGAGTCCACGTCTGGAATGAAGAGGTGCAGGGAAACACGGGTTCAAACATCATTGCCGCCAATGAATGTTATGCCAATCGCCGGGGAATCAGCGTGGGGGGCAGGGCGGCTGAGAAAACTGCTAAGGGGAATTTCTTTTTCAACAACGTCTGCCGCCATAACCGGCTGAATGCCATCTTGGGCGGAAACTCCCACGCTACAGGCAACTACTTCAGTCAATCTGTCGTCGGACAGAGCGGGGAGCAGGATGTCCTCACCACCCCCGACGCCTTCTTTTTCAACTTACCAGCGACAAGCCCGAGCATAATTTCACAGCCGCAGCCAAATCGCTCTCCACAAAGTGACATCATGAAAATCGAGTTCAACCTGTGGTGGTGGTGCGCGGCGAACTCGGCGATCCTGCTCATCGTTCTCCTGCGCGGCAAAAAACGCTAACCAAAATCTTTTATGTTACTTTCCCCATCCCTGCTCCGGATTTTCATCCCGGTCTTTCTTTGTAGCTTGGCAACCGCCGCACCAACCAAGATGGACGTGATTGTCTATGGCGGCACCGCAGGCGGGGTGATGGCCGGGATCGCTGCCGCCAAACAGGGCGCAAAAGTCATGGTGTTAGAACCGGGCAACCACGTCGGCGGTATGCTCTCCGGCGGTCTTGGCCGCACCGACATGGACCGGCAGGAACACGTCATTGGCGGGTTGTCGCTTGAGTTTTTCCGCCGTGCGGGAAAACACTACGGTCAGGATGTCGCCTGGACTTTCGAACCACATGTCGCGGAGGAAATTTTGAAAACCATGCTGGCGGAACAAAAAGTGCCGGTAAAATTTGGACAAAGTCTGGCTTCAATCGTCAAACAGGACGGCCGGATCCGCTCCCTCAAGACGACCGACGGTGGAGAGTTCACAGCACCCGTATTTATCGATGCCACTTACGAGGGCGATCTCATGAAAGCTGCGGGTGCCTCCTATGCGGTCGGGCGTGAGGGACGTGACACCTATCAGGAATCGCTTGCCGGCCGCAGGGATCTCCTGCGCAGTAACCACCAGATCAATTTCCCAATCTCGCCTTGGAAAGACGGGCGCCTACTTCCCTATATCACCGCAGAGGAAGATCTCGCGCCGACAGGCACGGGCGATGGGAAAATCCAAGCCTATTGCTACCGCCTTTGCCTAACGAATGTTCCAGAAAACCGCATGCCGATCACCCAGCCCGAGGGTTATAATCCCGAGCGCTACGAGCTGCTCCGCCGCTGCTTCGAGGTCGGCGGCGACAAAGTGCAAGCCGTTCTCGGCATCAAGCAACTTCCCAACGGCAAGTCCGATGTGAACGCCGGATACCCGATTTCCCTCAATCTCCCGGGTGCGAACCAAGACTACCCAGACGGGACGCCCGAGCGCCGCAAGGAGATCTTGAAGGAGCACCTTGATTGGACAAAAGGACTCGTTTATTTCGTGCAGAACGATCCGTCGGTTCCGGAGAACGTGCGGGCTAAATATGCTCCATGGGGCCTCTGCAAGGACGAGTTCACCGGCACCGGCGGCTGGCCGCACCAACTCTACATCCGCGAGGCGCGGAAGATGAAAGGTGAATACATCCTTACCCAGAACGACCTCATGAAGCATCCTCGCAAATCCGACGTCATCGGCATCGCGGGATACAACATCGACATCCGCGAAGTCCAGTGGGTCTCGATGCGCACATTCTATTTCCCGAATGCCGCAGAGGAAATTTACATGGAAGGCTACATGAGCCAGCCGCTCGAGCCATGGGATATTCCCTACCGCGCGCTGCTGCCGCGTTTCAGCGAGTGCAAAAACCTTCTCGTGCCAGTCTGCATCAGCGCCTCCACGATCGCCTTCGCCTCATTTCGCATGGAGCCACAATTCATGATCGCTGGCCAAGCGGCCGGAACTGCTGCCGCGATTGCCAGCCGCAACGGAACCACCGTTCACGAGGTGCCGATCACCGAGTTGCAAAAACAACTCAGCGATGGCGGGCAAATTCTAAAAGTGCGGTGATCTGTTAGACTGGTTTCCAAAAGTCCTTGCGCATATCCATGCCGCCGGAGGCTTTTGACTGCTGCGGTTCTCATCCGCAGCTTTTTGGGTTCGTGATGGAAAAACGAAGTATTCCGGTAGCAACCTTGCCGAATGGGAAGAATTTGAACCGCCAAGGAAGAGAAGTTCGCCAAGGAGGAATTGTTTTTTTGAATTCTTCACTTTTCTTACTTGGCGAACTTGGCGGTGAAATTCTCCCTATAGCTGGATTTTTACTCCCTAGCTTGATCGCCCGAGCAGATGGTAGGGTCGTTTTGACAAAACGACCCACCCTGTGCGTCCAACAAGATCTCAAACCAGCTCTCACCCTTTCGCGGCGTTGCTGCGGAGCTTTCCTCCCCATCACCGTGCTAACACACGCTGCGTGGGTCATTTTATCAAAATGA
>CAMBTP010000056.1 GCA_945870855.1 Prosthecobacter debontii | reverse complement strand
GCACCATCCGTTACGCGCATCCGCTTACGCCCTGAAAACCCTCTAGCCCGCCGAATCTGCCCCAACCGCCGCCCCGTTTTCATCTCCGCCAACTCCAAAGGAGACCACACCTTTTGCCCCTCCAAATCCCTTTGTTTATTTTGTTTCAGCGTATCCATAGCGAAACCCTACCAGCCCAAAAAAGCATCCGCAAGTCAATTGTATGCCTGGCAGTAAATAGGCAGTTTCTCCTTGGTGCTAACGCTGGCAAATCCACGTGGGTGCCGATGCCAGACAGTTTCAATCCGGTCTGGAAGCTTGCAGATGGCTCTGCCTTGGCTTGTTACCTTCGTGGGCAACAGAAACTTGTTGTCACAAGTATGGACGAGCATCTGCAATCGAAGGTCGAACGAGAGGCGAAAGAGGAGGAATCAGTCAAAGACTTTTAACCCACTCCTGACAGGGGATGTAGTATCAATTTTGAAATCCACGATCCCGCAGGAAATGACGGCAAGGAGAATCCACTCCTGTTGGGCGCGCACGGGACTGATTCACGAAGCTGGGGATGTCTATCACCCCCCCATTTCCCCGCCCTCCGGTCTGGCCCAATGGCTCTTTCAGGGGCCTCCCGCAGAAAGCAAACTCCTAGTAGCCGAATAAAGAATCACAGCAGTCCAGAGCCTGTGGCGCAGTCTACTTTGTGTGCGCATTTTTACAATGATGCGGAGTGGCTGACGCTTGTCTGCCATGGCGGGGACAGGATTATGGCGCTCGTCACAGAACTATGCGGCGGAGTTCCTCCCGGCGGAGTTTTCCGAGGTCGGTGCGGGGGAAGGATTCTAGGGCGATCCAGCGGGTGAAGCGTTCGGGGCCGGGGGCTTGGGATTGGTAGGTGGCTATAATTTCTTCTGGGCAATAACCTTCGAAGACGGCGATGAGGGCGTTTTCGCGGCGGGGGTCGGGGATGGGAATGAGGGCGAAAGTGTCTTCGCGGATGGCTCCTTGGGCGAGTTCTAGGAAGCGTTTTTCGATGGCTTCCACGTCGATGAGTTCACCCATGACTTTCACGCGCGAGTCGGCGCGGCCTTGGGGCGTGAGGGTGTTTTCGGAGATGGTGACGTGGTCGCTAGTGGTGAACCACTCCCCTTCCCTGCGGCTGAAGATGCCTTGCTCAATCGTGCCGGTGAAGAGGGCTTTGCCATTGATGCGGAGCAGGCCATCCGGTGTTTCCTCGGCTTTCCAGATGGGTAGTAACTCCATGGGCGCAGCGGCGTAAGGGACGGCGAGGGAGGCGAGGGTTTGAGTGGCGATCTGGGAGGCAGCTTCGGTCATGCCGTAGCTAGCAAGGGCGGGCCAGCCTTTGTCGCGGGCGGCTTGTCCGCTTGCCTCAGTTAGTTTTCCGCCGCCGACTACTACGGCGAGCAAAGATGAAGGAGCTTGGAAACCGGCGGCGAGGAGATCGTGGATCTGGGTGGGGACGAGGGAGACGTGGGTGACTTTTTTTTCCGCGATCCACACCGCGAAACGAGCGGCATCCCATTTCCCTTCGTAAACAGCAAGCCCGCAGCCCGCCGCGTAAGTTCGCGCGGCAACTCCGAAGCCGCCGACGTGATGCAGCGGCAGCGCGAGTCCCCAAATGGATTTTGGATCGACGCGCAGCCAAATATTCACCGCGTGTGCGGAATGGAGGAGGGATTCCTTGGTGAGGACGATTTGTTTCGCGGTGCCGGTACTGCCGGAGGTTTGAAAATTCACAAAATCCCCGTCCATCCAGAACGCCGCTTTGAGAATGGCTTCTGCCTCGATCAGTGCTGTATTTCCTCTCTCCAAATTGAAGTTTAAAGTTTATGCCAATTTAATGCGGCGAGGGCATCGTCGAAACCGAGGCCGGTGCCTTCGGGGATGGTGAATGCCGGTTTCCAATCGCCGAGGGATTCGGTGAAGGCGTCTTTTTCGAAAAGGTGGTGAGTCTGTAATCCGCAGGTGCCGACCAGACCGGGGAAAATCAGTCCCATCCGAGCAGCCTCCCATGCGGCGAAGGCCTGGCCGAGGGGGTGATCCATGTAGCTAGTCATGACGACCGATTGGTTGTTCATCACTGCGGCTTCGGCGAGGGGGAAAGGCTCGTCCACAGCGGGCTTGATGACCATGACCTGCGCGGCTTTGTGGTGCGGGGCCGACTCGCGATCCACGGCGAGGCGGATGCGGTGTTTTTTCCAAAGACTCTCCCATACCGACTCCGAAAAAGGGCAGATATCCTCGATGAAGTCGATTACCGTGCGAGCCTGAGAAGACAGGTTTGTTAGAAATGCATCGGCAGTGGCGGGATCAAGGGACTCGTTGAAGTCGAGCCGCCAACGAAGCTGTGGATAGGCGGCGTGCATGGTTTCGAGGAATGCGATCTCGGCTGTTAGATCGCGGCCGGCTTTCATTTTTACTGCGTCGAATCCAGCCTCAACAGCGGCGGCGAGTTGCTTTGTATCTATCTGCGAGAGAGTTGCGTGGCTGCGGGGGATTTCCATTTCCTCAAAGAGAGATTCCTGCTGCGAGCGCGCTGCGTTGTCGAACTCCGCGCAGCGCAACGCTCGACGGACAATAGGCCAGAAGCGGCGACCGCGGAGGTCATCGAGGCATTTCTCCATTGGAGGATCGCCCAGCTCCGGCCACGGGTGGATACAGCCGTAACCCTCACCAACACGGATCAGCGTTCCGAAAAACTCGCGGCGGTTCGAGAGGGAGTTTAGAAATCCGCGTGACTTCAGCCTGTAAGGCGAGATCCAGATATCGTTGGTGGCGGATTTGGAGAATTCTTCAGCGGTCATGTCTTCACGCATAGCGAAACGCAGGCGAAGCGGCGCGGCAAAGGAAATCTCGCCAAAGCTTTTCACTTGGCGGGCGCCGTTTGCTCGGGCATGAATTGGATTGTGAAAAATACAATTTCTTGCATCGCCATCGCCGCCGGTATGTTTCTCGTTCCTTCCGGCGCCCAAGCGGATCTTCCCGGCCTGAAGGAGCAGCCATATCTCGGATACTTTATAGGCATCGAGCACAGGAAGAAAATGCGCTTCGGCGTCACCGCAAAGGGTCAGGGCGTGATCGACCCGCTGGATGACGAAGGCATGCCGGTGTTCTCCAAGGTTCCCTTCCAAGTGAACTTCGCTGTAATCGAAACGCTTCCCGACGGCAAAAAAGTTAAAAAACAGATTAACTCCGACACCCTCGCAAGCGAGCAACCCGCCACCGAAGATCCCAAGGCACCAATCACGTTCCGCGGTAAAGTGACTGGCGATGCGGCCTTCGAGGTCACGGTTTATCCCGAGCGCGGCGGTGTGGCCGTGAGCGGGAAACTCACCGACAAAGGCACGCTCACGAACCCCCTCCACTTCGAGATCAGCCTGGATGTGAAACCTTATCCGCAGAAACCCGGTGCTGGAAAGTCTGAGATCGAGGCCTTCGAGACGCGTGCGAAGAAAGACGTTCTCAAATACGACACCGTTTCCCGCAAGCGCGGCAAGATCGAGTTCCTTGACGAAAAAAATCCATCCACAGTTGTCGGTGAAAGCATGACAAGACTCGATTTTGAAACGGATGCCTTCGATAACAAAAAGTTCGAGATCCAGACCACCGACAAGGCGAAGCTCACCTTCGAGGATCAAGGATCAAAGCCACTCTGGAGCGGCTTTACCTTATCTTGGAAAGTCGATGAAGGCGCGGACGCCGCGACGCAGAAGCTCACGATCACCGCGAGGTAACGCAGCCGGCGATCAATGGCGGAAGTGACGATGGCCTGTGAAGACCATGGCCATGCCCGCCGCATCGGCAGCGGCGATGACTTCCTCATCGCGCATTGAACCACCGGGTTGGATACAGGCAGTTGCGCCCGCGTCGATAGCGGATTGCAGGCCGTCGGCGAAAGGAAACATCGCATCGGAAGCGACCACGCTGCCTTTTAGTTCGAGGCCGGCTTCCTTGGCTTTCCAGATTGCGATTCGTGAGGAATCCACCCGGCTCATCTGGCCGGCTCCGATGCCGAGCGTCCTATCGGCGAGGGCATAGACGATGGCATTGGATTTCACGTTCTTCACGATACGCCATGCGAAACGCATCGCGCGGATCTCCTGCTCGGTAGGAGGGCGTTTTGTGACAACCTTGTTTTCCAAATCATCGAGGCCGAGTGCGGTGTGGTCGCGATCCATCACCATCACGCCGCCAGGGCTGGAACGGATCACCGGCGCTTTTTTCGCGCTCAGGTAGGCATCGTTCATTTTCATCAGGCGCAGATTCTTTTTCTTCTGGAGATGCGCGCGAGCATCGGACTCGAAGTCCGGCGCGATAATCACGTCGGTAAATATTTCGGAAATCACGCGGGCCAGTTCAAGGGTGAGCGGGCGGTTGATGACGATAACGCCGCCGAATGGCGCTTGAGTATCCGTCTCAAAGGCTTTCTGCCATGCCACGCGGAGATTCTCATCGTCCTGGCCAACGCCGCAGGGGTTCGTGTGCTTGAGGATCGCGACGGTGGGACGGACGAAATCGAGGATGAGGTCGGCGGCGGCCTCGATGTCGATGATGTTCGTGTAGCTGAGTTCCTTACCTTGGAGCTGGGTGAAGCAGGAGGCGAAATTTCCGTAGAGCGAGCATTTCTGGTGAGGGTTATCGCCGTAGCGCAGCTCCTGCTCCAGCGGCAGGCTGAGCGTGAACGAGCAGCCCGCGCCCTGGCTGCACTGGCCGAGGAAGTTGGTGATCGCGCCGTCGTATTGCGAGGTGCGGAGGAAGACTTTCACGGCAAGCTGCTCGCGAAGACCCTTCGTTGTATCACCGCCGTTGCTGCGCATTTCCGCCAGCACGACCGGGTAGTCGGACGGCAAAACGATCACGGTCACGTGTGAGTGATTTTTCGCCGCGCTGCGCAGCATCGAGGGACCACCGATGTCGATGTTCTCAATTGCCTCTTCCAGAGTCACGCCCGGCTTGGCGACGGTTTCCTCGAAGGGATATAGGTTCACCACCACGAGGTCGATGGGTGGAATGCCGTGCTTTTTGGCGTCGGCCACATGGTCGGGATCATCGCGGCGATGAAGCAGTCCGCCGTGCACCATTGGGTGCAGGGTTTTGAGGCGGCCTTCGAAAAGTTCCGGCGCTCCGGTGTATTCGGAAACATCGATCACCTTAAGTCCGGCCTCGCGCAGCGCCTTGGCGGTGCCGCCGGTGGACAGAAGTTCAACCCCCATTTCCGTGAGTCCTTGCGCGAACTCAACCAGCCCTGTTTTATCGGAAACGGAAAGCAACGCCCTTGTGATAGCCATGATGTGTTTGGGTTAAATACCGGATACGAAGGTCGTTCCGGGCACGCCTCCCTATCCAAGCGCCACCCGTGACGCAAGCGGGAATCCACAACAAACCCCGGCTGCTCCTTTCCACTGTGCGGCGAGATGCGCGGCTCCTTCCTCTTATATCTTGGTCCAGGCCGCGTTATTCTTCGAAGACTTCACAGCTGCCTCGATAAATGCCATGCCCTCCACGCCCTCTTTCACGCCGGGGTAGTCATAGGCTTCGTTGCCCTTGAAATTTCCGGCTAACGAATCACTAATCGCCCCTGCGGCGGCGAGGTAGATGTTCGCAAAAGCCTCAATGAATGCCTCGGGGTGACCGAAGGGCAGTCGGGTATATTTCGCGGCTGCTTGGCCGTTGTAGCTGTTGCCACGGCGCCAGACTTCGCGGGGCTTGTCGGCGAATTTCACGGTGAGCTCATTGGGGTGCTCTTGGTGCCACTCAAGGGAGGCCTTGGTGCCGTAGATTCGGATGTTGAGGTTATTCTCGTCGCCGGTGGAGATCTGGGAGGCGTAGAGCACGCCGCGCGCACCGCCCTCGTAGCGGCACAGCATGGAGCCGTCATCGTCAAGCTGGCGACCGGGAATGAAGGTATTCAGGTCAGCGGCGATTTCCTCCAGCTTCAGGCCGGTGATGTATTGCGCGAGGTTTTCCGCGTGGGAGCCGATATCGCCCATGCAGTTTGAGACACCGGAAATGGAGGGATCCATGCGCCAGTTCGAGATTGCGCCACCGGAGGAGGCTGCCTCGTCATACGCGCCGATCGCATAGCCCTGCGGGTATTCGGCGACGATTTTTAGAATCTTGCCGAGCTTGCCTTCGGCGACCATGGCCTTGGCCTCCTTGACCATGGGGTAGCCGGTATAGTTGTGGGTGAGTGCGAATACGAGACCGCTCTTATCGACGATGGCTTTGAGTTCCTCACCCTGTGCTTTGGAGAAAGCGAGCGGCTTCTCACAGATTACATGGATGCCGCTATCGAGGAATTTCTTCGCTACTTTATAGTGAAGGTCGTTACGGGCCACGATGCTGACGAAGTCGATGCGCTCACCGAGCGGAAGAGCAGCTTCTTTATCTGCCATTTCCTCAAAGCTTCCGTAAACGCGGTCCGCGGAGAGGAAAAAGTCCTCACCGGAGAGTCGGGATTTATCCGGATCGGAGGAAAAACATCCCGCCACTAGCTCGATCTTACCGTCGAGGTTCGCCGCCATCCGGTGGACAGAGCCGATAAATGCCCCGCGTCCGCCGCCTACCATGCCCATTCTGAGTTTTCTGTTCATAATTGTTTTGGAAATCCGTGGCGATCCTTTCCTATCTTCCGCTCGCTCTGCAACTCCAAAGCGGCCTAATTCGAGCCGCTGGATCATGGAATGCGCCACCGCCTCCGTGCGGGATTTCCTTTTTCGAATCAGCTGTTGTGAAAATTATCCTGCTCAAATTTTTGCAGCAGCGAGACCGAGAAAAAGGGGGAACTCCTCGGCGGCGCGATGCTCTGCTTTACTGAAAGGGCCAACCTGTGAGCGGCGGTGGGAGAAAAGTTCTGTGCATTTCGTCACGCCGAGGCTGGCCTTGCCCATGGCGGTGATGATTTCCGCGAGTGGCCTATGATAAAAAACGGTGCCCTCATCGGTGCCCAGTCCCGGCCTGGTCTGGATGCCGATTTCAAGTGATTTCCCATAGCGGTCGAGGCGGCGGTATTGGACTTTCTGATCCGCGTCCCAGCCCCAGTGGCTTTCCTTGGGGATGCGGAAACAGGGGTGCATCATCACGATCACCGCCCGCCCGCCGGGCTTCAGTGCAGCAGCGATATTTCGCATCAGCGCTGCCGCGTCCGGCACATCGTGGACGGCCATCACGCATGCTGCGGCGTCGAAGGAGCCATCCGCCCACTCGCTCAGAGCGCAGGCGTCGGCGCGGAGGAACGTGGCTTTTTTTTCGCCACCGTATCTCTGGCGAGCCGCGCCGATGAGTTTCCCACTGGCATCGACGCCTAGCACACGCCCCGCGCCGGCGGTGAGCAGGTGGCGCACCAGCACGCCCTGCCCGCAGCAGAGATCTAACACGGCCTCACCCGCCCGCACGGCGAGTAATTCCATGGCGGCGGGCAGGATCACATTCCGGTGGTAATCCGAGCCATCCGCGCCGACGAGCTTGTCATACCAACCCGCCACGCCATCCCAGCCTTTTTCCTCCACCTTCCCCGCCGGGCCGCGCGCTGCTTGCTTTTTCGGGAAAAATCCGCCTCTACCACCCTTGCTTTCCATGCCCGTATGCTATCCCTCGCTCCCCGCCCTGTGGCGATGAAATTTTCCTGCCTCCCTCGTAAAGAATAATGGCGCATACGCTGCTTTTCCCTATCCTCATTTTCATGAACATCCCGAAAGCCACTGCCGTTCTCTCCGCCCTCGTCGTTGTCGCCTTCGCTGCGGAGACCGCGAAGCCGCGCTTCGATCCCGTGAAGAAAAAGATCGAAGGCTGGACGGTGTTTGTGGAGCCAGCGATGCTGGAATCCGCTCCCGACTCCGAAGACGCGCGCTCGCTCGCCATGTTGGAGGCGCATCTCCGGATCATTACCTCGATGGTTCCCGCCGACCGGGTGGAGAAACTCAAGAAACTCGAAATCTGGGTGGAGCGCGATCACCCGACGCTCAAGTCCATGCAATACCACCCCAGCGAGCAATGGCTGCGCGACAACGGACATGATCCAAGATTAGCCAAAAAGTATCACGTGCCGGTAGCGCGAAACCTGATTTCCTCCGCCCAGCTCGCCAAGCACCCGATGGTCGTTCTCCACGAACTGGCGCACGCCTATCACGATCAGGTGCTCAGCTTCGAGGAGCCGCGCATCATCGCCGCCTACGAGAAAGCCAAGGCATCCGGCTCCTATGAAAAAGTGCTACTCTTCAACGGCGAGACCGTGAGCCACTACGCGCTCACGAACCACAAGGAATACTTCGCCGAGGGCACCGAGGCGTTTTTCAATCGCAACGATTTCTACCCCTTCGTCCGTGCGGAGCTGAAACTGCACGATCCCACCCTGCACGATCTTCTCCTGGAGATCTGGGGCGAGCCGAGGAACTAAGGCAGCTCGGCTTTCTACTCCATCTTTAGATCGGTGATCGGCATACACGTTGCGCGGGTCGATCACGATCATCGGGAATTGCCAAGTTCTCAGCACCGCAGTAAAAGATGAGAAAACATGGCTGACCGGCAAGAGACAAATCCTGACGATCTTCTCGCCACGCACCTCGCGGGGGAGATGACAAAGTCTTTCCGAAAAAAGGCGATGCGTGAGGATCTGCGGCGAATCATGGCGGAAAAAACCGGGGACTCGACACGCGTGGTTCAGCAAATCGTTGAATTCTTGAGTGAGCATCCGCATGTCCGGGTGGTGGCTCTTTTCGCACCGATGCCCGGCGAGGTGGATCTGCTCGCACTGACGAAGATGACGGATAAAATCTGGGCGTTTCCCAAAGTTACCAAATACGGTCTCACCTTCCAGCAGGTGAAAAACGTGAAAACAGATCTGCGGCCTGGAGCATTTGGAATCCTTGAACCAACCAAACGCCTGCCTCTGGTTTTGGTCGATGAGATCGATCTCTTTCTCTGCCCCGGTTTGGGATTCGATACGCGCGGCGGCAGACTAGGGCGCGGCAAGGGCTTTTACGATGCGGCGCTCTCTGAAGCCCGTTCGGACGCTGTTCTACTCGGGATCTGCTTCGAATTCCAAATGGTGGACGAGGTGGCCATGGAAGACCACGATATCCGCATGCACGGCGTGATCGCAGGATAATACGATAATAAACCAATATTTACGACGTAGCCGCATACCGACATGATGAAATTCCTTCTGCAAACCGCCCTCTGCGCCGCCCTCACGGCATCCATCTGCGCTTATGAGGTTAAACCTATCTCCCCGGAACAGGCTGCCGAATACAAGCTGGACTCTACTTTTTTCAAGAAAGGAACCGTAACACAGGACATCCTGATCGCCACTTCGGAGCGAGTGGCGGACGTGGCGCATCAAGAAGCCGCCTACCTTTTCGACATGGTGATCAAAACCCTGAAGCCGGAGATCGCGCAGCGCATCCGCGATGACAAGGTGCTTTGCATACTCGTCGCACACGACGAACTGACCTCCGACATCCCCCAGTTCAAAAGCGACAAGACCGGGCAGGAACTCGCCTTCTACAACTGGCGCCAGCGCGGATTTCTCACCCAGGTCGACGACCGGCGAGTGGTCTTTTTCGCCGAGGAGGACGTCATGGAATACGAAGGAGGCATGCAAATCGAAAGCATCTTGATCCATGAATTTGGACACGTGATCCAGTTCGCTGGATTCGATGATTCCATGGAGAAACGCCTGAGAGAATCCTACGAGGCCGCGAAAGCCAAAGGAATCTGGAACGATGGACGCGCCGCCCAGCGCTTTCGGCGTATCAAGGGCGATGAGCCCGTAAACCTGCTCGACGCACTTGTGAAGGCTTTCCCAAAAATATCCCCCGCCCTGCTTCGCAGCTGCTTGGAAGGCGGCGATATCCTCGTGAATGGCCAAGCCGTGAAAGTCGACGCGAAGGTCACAGGAAAAGACGAAGTTCTAATCATGTTTGGCGGCGCAAAGGAATGTTATGCAATCAAGAACCAGGCAGAGTATTTCGCCGAGGGCGTGCAGGCGTGGTTTGATACGAACCGCACGATGGATCACGACCACAACCACATCCACACCCGCGCCCAACTCAAGGAATACGACACCGGCCTAGCAGATCTCTGCGCAGAAATCCTAGGCGATACGGAATGGCGCTTCGTCTCCCCACGGCTGCGGGTGGGTAAGGAGCACCTAGCCGGATACGATCCCAAAACAGCCCCCGCAGTTGAAAAATCCGCCTTCATCGACAACGCCGCGCAGGACTACTACGACGAATACTGGACGACGTTCTGGCAGCGCCTGCGCGACAAATACCCGACCGCAGGGAATTGAATGGCAGCCCCTCGAAAATCTTTTTCAAGGACAATTTATATTCTGGCATCCCGCTACGCAGGGGCTAGATTTCTAAAAACACCACTACATGAGCCTTCACGCACAACTCAGCCCAGAAGCCCTCGAAAGCCTTAACAAACAGCGCAGAAACTCGACCATCTCATCCTTCGTGGTATCCATTCTGGTGGTAGTCCTTGTCGCGCTGATATTGGGAATTTTCCTTCTGCCCAATATCGTCAAAGAAACCCCAGTAATCGTCACCTATGCGTCGAGCCTCGATGAGGAAACCAAAATGACGGAGAAAAAGGTCACGACAAAGGTGGTGCGCAAGCCCTCCTCGCCTTCTTCTTCGATGGCAAAAGTCATCGCTGCGAACTCCCAATCCCCCACTGCGGTTCCTATTCCCGACCAACTTACCAACGCACCATCCTTGGATTTCGGCGATGGTGACGACTTCGGTGCGGGTTGGGATGAAGGAGACGGTTCGGGCGGCGGTGGCGGCTTCGCTGGCATCCCCGCCACCATGAAGGCACGCTGTTCCAAAGCCGATCGTATGGCTCGCTTGCTTGCCGAAGGGGGGACACCGGAGGGCGAAGAAGCCGTGGTAAAATGCCTCAATTGGCTTCAATCTTCGCAGAATCCCGACGGTAGCTGGACAGGTGACCATCCTGTTGCGATGACCGGCCTTGCGCTTCTTGTTTATCTTGGTCACTGCGAAACCCCGCAATCCCCCGAATACGGCGAGACCGTGCTCAAGGCCATCACCTATCTCATCGATGTGGGCATGAAAACCGACGGCAGACTCTCCAACAAAGACGCCACCAATATCCAATGGGTTTACGACCACGGCATTGCCACCTATGCCCTTGCCGAGTCCTACACATTCTGCAATCAACTCAAAATCGTAATCCCTAACCTAGACACCGTAACCAAAAAAGCTGGCGACATGATCATGCAGGGCCAGTCCACTGATGGTGGCTGGCTTTACAAATTTGATTCCGCAGGCGGCGGTGACAACTCCGTCGGTTTCTGGCAGATTCAAGCCCTCAAAGCCTGCAAACACACCGCCCTGTGGCCCACTACTAAGTTCAGCAAAACGATACGCGAAGCCCTTGGTTGGTTGGATAAAGTCCAAGGACAAGATGGAGCCATCGGCTACCGCAACAATCCCGAGCAAAGCCCCGGCCTCACCGGTGGCGGCGTGCTCGCCTTCCAAATGTGGGATAAAGGTAGTTCCAGCGCGGCGAGGAAAGGTGTAAAATACATTTCCGAAAATTCCAAGTTCGAATGGGGTCAGGAAAGCTCCAACCTCTACTACCACTATTACCACGCCCAGGCGATGATCAACCACGGCAGCACCGAATGGAAAGATTACAATGACAGCTTCCGTGACGCGCTGGTCAAAGCTCAAAGCCCAGACGGTTCGTGGAACCAGGCTGGCATCCATCACGGCCCGATCAACGTCCACATGTCAACCTGCCTCGCAGCGCTCATGCTTGAGGTTTACTACCGCTTCCTCCCCGGAACCGGCGGCAAGTGATCCCGCCACCGTGACGGAGCCGCGTTCTCCAGAACGCGAGCCCTCCCCCACGGGATCTATCCGTGTTGTAGTCCGACCAGAAGGGATCACCTCTAACTGAGTTTCCCATCAAGACCCGCCGCCCAGAGCTTGGAAACGATTTCCTCCTGCGCCGCTTCCATCGCCTTGCGCCCGTCTTCCTCAGCATCCTCGTGTCCGGCGAGATGGAGAAGGCCATGAACGAAGTAGCGCAGAATCTCCCGCCCGAAGGGTTCACCGTATTCTTCAGCCTGCCGCAAAGCTACCTCCACACCGATCACGATCTCGCCGTGGTGAAATGTGATCACATCCGTCGGCCCCGGGATTTCCATGAAATCCATGTGGACGCGGGCGCTCGTATCATCATCCACGAGAGCTACTTCAAGTGTTGCGAGATGAATAAGTGAGCTTTCCTCATGCGCCGCGAAACCGGCGGCCATCTGTGCGGCGGCGTCTCCGATATCCTCCAGAGCCGTAAGCCAAGCTAAAGGGATATCGACCGCTTCTTGATGGTTTCCGATAATAATTTCGAGAGTGTGCATGCCAGTTGTTTAATAGCCACGTTCGGTGATGGAGGAAAAACGCCTATCCGACTTCGAATCGCGGCTCATGTTGGGGCCACGCTTTGTCGCATTGTTTTTTTCCTCGGGCTTGGGAAAGCCGATTCGGCTGTGCATCATACTGTGGAGGGTTTTGGAGAAACTTTCCTTGATCAGCGCCAGTTCGCAAAGTGTGAGCGGGCAGCCGTCGAGCTGGCCGTCGTTGATTTTGGCGCGGGTAAGCTCCTCCACCAACGCCCTAATTTTTGCGGGAGTCGGCTTACGTAGCATTCGCGAAGCGCTCTCGATCGTGTCCGCGAGGCAGATGATACCGCTCTCGCGCGTGCTCGGGCGCGCGCCGGAATAGCGGAAATTCTTTTCCTCTACCTTGAGCATATCTTCCGCGTTTTCGATGCGACACTCCACTTTCTCCATATCCGCTTTTTTCTGCTCCTGCGCCTTACGGTAGAAAAAGTAAACTAGCGAATCCCCGTGATGTTCATGAATCACCTGAATGATCCGGGGGTTGAGATCGTGCTTCACCGCCAGATCGACACCGTCCTTCACGTGCGCGATAATGATCAACGCACTCATCGTCGGTGTAAGTGCATTATGCGGATTTTCCGTTTCGTCATGCTGGTTCTCGATGAAATAGCCCGGCTTCTTCAGTTTCCCCACATCGTGGAAATAGGCACAAACACGGCACATCGGAGCATTCGCGCCGATCGATTCTGCCGCCGCTTCCGAAAGCGCGGCCACCACCAAGCTGTGGTGAAAAGTGCCTGGAGCCTCTAATTGCATTCTCTTTAGGAGCTTGTGGTTCAGGTCGCTGAGTTCCAGCCAGCTAATGTCCGTGGTTAGGTTGAACGCACCCTCGAACAATGGCAGCAAGCCACTGATGATCATCGCCGTGGCCAGCGCGGTGGCGAAAGCAATGCAACTCCCTGTGGCAAGAATTTGGATCCGGCTCATCGATCCCTCACCAAAAACCGACATCGTATCGAGTTTTCCCAACACCAAGGCCAAGCCCACCATGACAAATCCGACGTAAATTCCTGCCCGCAAGAGCTGCACACGCCGCCTTACCCTATCGGTGCAAAGCACGGCGGTCATTCCCGCCACAAGACTAACAATGAGATAATTCATCACATCTCCAGAGGGAACCAGCAACGCACCGATCAAACTGACGTAAACCGCAGAGAAACTACCCACCGTCCTGCCAAGCAAAATTCCGTGGAACATGGGCGCGAGCGCACAAGGCACGAAAAGATAGCGGTATATCTCATCTATAGTTCCCGCATCGGCGAGTGTCATCACCAAGCGGAGGATGAGCAAATGGCCGATCAGGCCACCAAGGACGAGAATTACCCGGCTGTTTCTACCGCAGATGCTCTGATGCCCGACATGGAACATGGCCAGCGCAGTCAAAGCGAGCACGAAGCCATACAGCATACCCTTAAAAGGTTCCGGCGCGAAAGTGGCACCTGGAGACGCTTTCAGGACCAGCACCGCAGACGCGACCGCGAACGTAATATAGAGCGAAAGCCTAATAACATGACTCACCTCAAGCGTCTTGAGCGTCGCATTCTCCTTATGGATTCGGCGCTTTCTGCCCAATGAAAAGCCTTTTTGAGCCAACTGCCAGCGTCTGATGGTATCGATAAATCCCAAAATAAATGGCTTGGTTGTTGTCCACCCACCAGTTCGAAACCCGCATGAATGGACGCGGAAGCTATCCTGTAGGCCGACCCTTGGCAATCTAGATTTGAGGGGGCTCGAAAGCCTCATTTCACAGGAAAAAACAGCGCTCCTCGCCTGCTTATCCGAGAGATTTCTCGAAACCCCGTGTCTGTCCTACGTCTGGTACGATCTCAAGAAGAGTAGCTTTGTCATCGATGCCCACGCCGTCGAATTCGTCCGCGCGTTTCACCTGGATATGAGCCATGGACCACGCCTTCGCGAGTGCTGCAAAATCAACGGGGCTCTGCGCAGCCATCCAGTCCCTCGCTTTTCCGGACATCGCCGCGAGCCTAGGGACGCGGTCGAAGATCCGCCCGCCGCCGTTGTTGATCACCGCCATCACACGGCCTTTCATTTCGACCTGACCCAGCATTTTCAGCCCAGCGAGATCGTAAAGCGCGGTTAGGTCTCCGAAAATCCCCCATGCATCTTCCTCTCCCGCACTCGCGCCCAGCCAGGAACTAATTTGCCCATCGATGCCATTCGCGCCCCGGTTTGCGCGCACGAGGGGAACAGGTCTATCCCACTGTGCGCAAGAATTCCACTCGCGGATCGGCAGGCTGTTGCCGAGATAAACCCCACCCGCGACAGATGCGTAAACAGAAAGCGTCCGCATCCAGCCTTGCTCGCTATCAGGAAATGCGGCGAGCGCCTCCTCGATCCGTTGCTCTCTCGCCTTGGCTCCCTCGAGAAGTTCCGCCACATCGCCGATTTTTTCCACATCGCCCATGGCGGGCAAAATCCTATCCAACGTGCCCTGCGTCACCTCCGCCGTGCGTCCGAGCCCACGCAAGCCGTTGCGGCAGACAGACCATACGGAAATCTCCGGCAGATTCTCCAGATCCCGCCAGAACCTCCCGCTTGGCACCCCGCCTAGTCGCAAAACCTTCGAAGGCGGGCGGTTTTTTAAAGCGGCATCTTCACCCATCACTGCGAATTGTTTTAACCCCTCACGCAGGCCGCTCGTCGCTTCCACTACCACCGGCGCGGCGAGATCTTGGCAAAAATGAAATACCTCCTCGCGCTCCGCCTCATCCAGATCGCCTACCATCACCACCAAGCCGCGCATCGTCCTTTCGCGCAGCCAACGAGCCAAGCCACCGATATTCGGCCTGCCGAAATCCACGGAAAAATCGCCGAGCTCAAGCCCCCCGAAGTCCACCTCGCTGATACTGAAATTTTCCTCCAGCGCCACATTCAGATGCAGCGGCGCTTTTCCGTCCCATGTTGCCAAATCCTCCGTGGCATAGCTCGAAAAAATTCCCGCCTGCATGATCGCCTGAGGCGCACCGCTGTCTGCGAAGCCGCCCGGCCTGTCCGCTGTGATCAGCACCAATGGCCTTGCTTGATAAAAAGCCTCCACCACGGACGGCAGCAGTTCCGCCACCGCCGTGCCACTCGTCACCACCACGGCGCAGGGTTTCCCCGTCGCCATCGTCCGCCCGAGAGCGAAAAATCCCGCCGAGCGTTCTTCAAAATGGCTCCACACCTTGACTTTTCCCGCGTCCTCCATCTGCGAGAGCACTTCCAGCAAAACAGCGTTTCGCGCCCCCCCGCAAACCACAAACTCCCCCACCCCGGCTTTCACCACATCCGCCACCACGCCAATCGCCGTATCCCATGAATTCACTTCCGTGCTTCTATCTGGCTCTTCCATGAGGTTTACTGATTCGGCCCGCGGTCGTGATCCATGCGGAAGGCCTTGCCGCGCAGCTTCGCGTTGCTTGTCTTCTGGATGGCTTGGTCAGCCAAGCCTTCCGGCACATCCACGAGACAATGCTTCGGAAACAAGGTGATGCGACCGAGCGAACCATCCGGCAGACCGGCCTCACGATACATCATGCCGACGATATCCTTCGGCATGATTCCAGCCCCTTTTCCAAGCGAGATGAAAAGCCGTGTCATGCCGCCTTCGATGGCTCCGGCATCGCGCATGCCGCCTCGTTCATAAGTTTTTTCGCGCGGCGCGTAATCGCGACCCTCCCGTCCCTCCGGACGCGGGCGAGGCTCCGGGCGTTCGCCTTTGCCTTTCTTGAAATCATCTCGCGAAGGGCGATCCGGCTCGCGGTCTTCCTGAATCGCTTCACCTTCCCTGCCGCTGGTTTCGCGCAGCATGGTAATCAAAGCCCCAGCGATATCCGTTGGCGTATGCCCCTGCTCAAGAAGGCGGTCGATATTTTCCTGATACGTATCGAAGCCGCCGGTCTCGAGGCGCTCTTTCAGAGTTTCGAAAATCAGATCCGCACGACGGCCTTCGACCTGCTCGACGGAGGGGATCTTCTCGCGCTTAATGACCTGCCGCGTGTAGCGCTCGATAGCTTGCAGACGGTAGATTTCCTTTCCGAAAACAAAACTCACTGCACGTCCGAAGCGACCAGCACGCCCCGTGCGCCCAATGCGATGGACGTAGTCCTCGGGGTCGGTGGGAAGGTCATAGTTAAAGACGATATCGATCTCATCGATGTCCAGCCCGCGCGCGGCGACATCGGTGGCGACAAGCAATTCGACGGCTCCCTCGCGGAAACGTTTCAAAACCCGCTCGCGCATCTGCTGCGTGATATCGCCGTGCAGGCGGTCGGCGGCGTAACCACGGTTCACGAGATCCTCGGTGCATTCATCGACGCTACGCTTGGTGTTGCAGAAAATGATGCCGAGGCGCGGCGGGTTCATATCGAGGATGCGGGAAAGCACTTCCACCTTCGAGCGCTGGCGCACTTCGTAATAAGCCTGCTCGACAGTCGAGACGGTCATCGCCTTCTGCTCGATCTCGATGAGTTCAGGGTTGTTTCCAAACTTCTTGATGAAGGTGGAGACGCCGCGGTTCATCGTCGCGGAGAAGAAAAGGATCTGCCGTTCCTTGGGTAGTGCGGCTAGGATTTCATCCATCTCCTCCTTGAAGCCCATGTCCAGCATACGGTCGGCCTCGTCGAGGATCGCCATGCGGATGCGACTAGCATCAAAGGAGCCGCGCTTAAGGTGATCCAACAAACGTCCCGGTGTTCCGACGACAAGCTGCGCCCCATCGCGCAACGCGCGGAGCTGGCGATCCATCGGTGCGCCACCGTAAACCGGAGTCGCTTGGAGGCCTTTTTTCTTCACACCGAGGCGGTGGACTTCCTCGCAAACCTGAACAGCGAGCTCACGTGTCGGGCAGAGAATGAGAACCTGCGGGTAACGTTGATTCACATCAATGCATGCCAAAGCGGGCAGCGCGAAGGCCGCTGTTTTCCCGGAACCGGTCGCTGATAGACCAAGGATATCCTTCCCTGCCAGTGCTGGCGGAATGCTGAGTGCTTGGATAGGAGAAGGGCGCTCGTAGCCAAGGATTTCGATGGCGGCGAGTAAGTCATCGGGAAGCCCGAGCTCTGAAAAGGGAGGTGTGTCCATGTGAGAAAACCGCGACTTTTTCGCGGTGGACGGGCACCGTTGCATAAGTTTCTCTTGAATTACAAGCTCCGATTCGTAGTGAATCAATATCCCTTCTTTTAAAGAACTCCCGCGAATTAAAGGATCGCTAGGAAATAGCCGATTCGCAATTTCCATTCGGGCAGACTTGATCGCGGCATCATTCCCGAGTGAAACTACAACCGCACTTTGAAAACCGCTCCCTCAAATCCCATATCCACCATGCCATCCCCCCACCCCGCCCTCGGCATCGACTGCGGTGACTCACGGATCGGCGTCGCCGCCACCGATGAGTACGGCATTATGGCGCATCCCGTGGAGACCGTGCCAAACGATCACCGCAATCCGATCCTGCGCATCCGCGAGATTGCCGCCTTGCGGAAAGTGCAAACACTCGTCGTCGGCCTGCCGCTGCGACTGGATGGATCGGAGGGAGATTCCGCAAAGAAAGTCCGCGCCTTCGCCATGCGTCTCTCCGCCGCCTTGCCGGAGATTCCCATGCTTTTCGTGGACGAGAGCTACACCACCATGGACGCCTCGGAAAAACTCCGCGAGGCCGGGCGGAAATCGCACCAACAGAAAGGCATCATCGACCAAGCAGCTGCCGTCGAGATCCTGAACCGCTGGATGGAGGAAATGGTATGAGGCTCAAGCTCACCATCGCCTACGACGGCCGTTCCTTCCTCGGCTGGCAATCCCAGACCGGCGGCAATACCATACAGGATATTCTGAACGAGGCCTTGGAGGTCGTAGCGAAACAACCCCTACGCCTACAAGGCTCCGGGCGCACCGACACCGGTGTCCACGCCCTCGGTCAGACGGCTCACTTCGATGCGCCGGACGGCTCGAACATGAACCCCTACAATTGGGTTCCCGCCCTCAATACAAAACTCCCCGCCACCATCCGCGTGATGGCCTGCGAGGAAGTCTCTCCCGACTTTCACGCCCGCTTCTCCGCCACCGGAAAAACCTACCGCTACGACATCTGCACCGACCCCGTCCTCCCCCCCTTGAAAGCGGATCTCGCGTGGCATCTGCCGCGTCTGTTAGATGCCGATGTGCTTACCCAAGCCCTTACACTTTTCAAAGGCACTCACGATTTCCATGCCTTCGCTGCATACAGGGGAAACGAGCAGGAAGACACCGATTACACCCGCACCATCCACGCCGCCGATCTCGAAACGCTCTCCGATGGATACCGAATCACTTTCTCCGGCAATGGCTTTCTCTATAAAATGGCACGCATGCTCACCGGCTCCGCGATCAAAGCAGCGCAAGGCCGGCTCCGCCTCGATGACCTCGCTGTTCTTCTTGACCAGCCACCTGGTCTTCCCCACGGCAAAGCCCCCCTCTGCGCCCCTGCTGACGGACTTTACTTGGAGAGCGTCCGCTACTCCTAAATGCCTTACGCAGAGCCTATACCATTTGCCAAAAGTCCTTGCGCATATCCATACCGCCGGAGGCTTTTGACTGCTGCGGTTCTCATCCGCAGCTTTTTGGGTTCGTGATGGAAATACGAAGTAAGCTGGTTGCAGCCTGTCCGAATGGGAAGATTTTTGAACCGCA
>CAMBTP010000055.1 GCA_945870855.1 Prosthecobacter debontii | reverse complement strand
ACACGGCTTTGGTTCGGAAAGTTCGCGGCACCCCGGCAAAACGGCCCGCTGGTGAACAAAAGCGGCGAATGATCGCGCGCACTCAAAAGCCCCCGCACGGGCAGCCCTGTATTTCCAGGCTTAGCGGATCATTCAACGGCTTGCTCCCTAACTTGATCGCCCTGATCCGTAAGGGCTGACTCCCAAAATGATGTAATTTCCCATTTTCTCTTTCCATTAAAGATAAAATAATACGGTAATCACTTTTGTGAAAGGAGAAATACACAGCGCTCTTACCCAAAAACTCAACGATTCGCTCTTTGCGGTGATCCGCGCCTGACGCGCCGGGAGATCCGTCTGCCATTGGTACCGGGCAAAGCCCTGGCTGTGATCGGCATGCGCCGAAGTGGTAAGACCTGCTTCCTTTCCCAGTGCATGGCGGACCTGTTTGAAGTGGTCTCTATTTAATCCGTTCAGGAGTCATCGGAGGAGCACCCGCAGTGGCCGCCAGCAGGCAGTCGATGTCTCCGGTGAAGTCGTTGAGCTTGGAGTTCATCAACCGAGAGCCAAGTCGCCTTGCCGGATTCGATCATTTCAGAGCGCTCTGCCAAGACCTTGCCGTGCCAATCGGGTGATGGGTAGTCGATTCCTTCCTTGGAAAAAGATTCCCACAAGAGTTCCATGGCTTCGACCCGCTCACACGATGACATTCGGGAAATTTGTTCCATCGCCAACATGGGATGAAGTTACTTTGAAGTTTGATCACAATCAAGCCTTCAAACACCTTACAAAAAAAACTTCCCGCCCGTCCGCGCCCTTCGCAGTAAACTCTCGATGAACATCGAACATCGAACGCCCAATATCGAACGTTGAAGTAAAGAGGGGACGGTATCTCTTATTTCGATGTTCAATGTTTCACGTTCGATATTCAATGTTCGCCAGATGTCCGCTCCGCTCAGCCGTAAGAATCTCCGCGAAAATCCCACCCCGGACGACATCCTCAACGTTTTCCTCGAATACCTCTCCTCCACTAACACCGAACCCTACGACCACCAGGAAGAAGCGATCCTCGAACTCTTCGCCGGCAATAACGTCATCCTCAATACTCCCACCGGCTCTGGGAAATCGCTGGTGGCCCTCGCCCTCCAGTTTAAATCCCTCTGCCAAGGCCGCCGCTCCTACTACACCGTCCCGATCAAGGCGCTCGCCAACGAAAAATTCCTCTCCCTCTGCCACGTGCTCGGCCCGGAAAACGTCGGCATGATCACCGGCGATGCCACCGTCAACCACGACGCCCCGGTCATCTGCTGCACCGCGGAAATCCTCGCTAACATCGCCCTGCGAGACGGCGCGAGCGCCCCGGTGGACGATGTGATCATGGACGAGTTCCACTACTACTCCGACCACTCACGCGGCACCGCCTGGCAAATTCCGCTTCTGACATTGCCCCGCGCCCGCTTCCTCCTGATGTCCGCCACCCTCGGCGACTCCTCGTTTTTCTCCAAACAACTCACCTCTCTAACAGGTACGCCCACCACCCTTGTCCAGTCCGATCAACGCCCGGTCCCGCTCGAGTTCGAATACTCCACCACCCAGCTCCAGGAAAAAGTCGCTGAGCTCAACGAACAAGGTCGTTCGCCCATCTATCTCGTCCACTTCACCCAGAACGCCTGCGCCGACACCGCCCGCGATCTGCTCTCCACCAACTTCTGCACCAAAGAGGAAAAACACGCGATCGCCCGCGCCCTCGACGACGCCGATTTCCGCTCACCCTACGGCCGCGAACTCTCGAAAATCCTCCGCCACGGCGTCGGCATACACCACGCCGGCCTGCTGCCGAAATACCGCTTGTTAGTGGAGAAACTCACCGCCCGTGGATTGCTCAAAGTCGTCTGCGGCACCGACACCCTCGGCGTCGGCGTCAACGTCCCGATCCGCACCGTCATGCTGACAGCGCTCTGCAAGTACGATGGACGTGGTACAAAAATCCTCGCCGTCCGCGACTTCCGCCAAATCGTCGGCCGTGCAGGCCGCCGTGGATTCGACACCGTCGGCTACGTCGTCGCCCAAGCCCCCGAGCACATCATCGAAAACCTCCGCCTAGCCGCGAAAGCATCCGCCAACAAAAAGAAGTCCTTCGAAAAGCGCAAGCCACCGGAAAAAGGCTATGTCCATTGGGACGATCAAACCTTCGCCAAACTCCAGACCGCCCCACCCGAGCCGCTCGTTTCCAGCTTCTCCGTCTATCACCACACGCTTCTCAACGTCCTCTCCCGCACCCACGAAGACGGCTGTGCTGAGTTGAAAAAAATCATCGAAGAAAGCCACGAGCCGCCCTCCAAAAAGAATGCGCTCAAGAAGCACGCGTTCAAACTCTTCCGCGGCCTCATCGGCGCAAAAATCCTCCACATCATCCCGCCCGCCAAACGCACGGGACCACAGAAAATCGCCGTCGATGTCTCACTACCAGAAGATTTCTCCATCAACCACGCCCTCAGCCTCTACCTGCTCGACGCCATTCCGCAACTCGACACAGAAGCCGAAGATTACGCCCTCAACGTCATCTCCCTCATCGAGTCCATTTTGGAAAACCCCGACATCGTCCTCCGCAAACAGGTCGATCTACTGAAATCCGAACTCATGGCCCGCCTCAAGGACGAAGGCATGGAATTCGATGACCGCATCGCCCTCCTCGAACAAGTCGAGCATCCCAAGCCCGGCGCGGAATTCATCTACACCACTTACAACGAATTTAAACTCCGCCACCCCTACCTCGGCGATGAAAACGTCAAGCCCAAGACCATCGCCCGCGAAATGATCGAGAACTACCAGTCCTTCGATGACTACGTGAAAACCTACAAGATTGAGCGAGCCGAAGCCGTCCTCCTACGCCACCTCAGTGAGGTTTACAAAGTCCTCGCTCAAACCGTGCCCGACCATGCCAAAACCGAGCACCTCCACGAAGCCGAATCCTTCCTCGAACTGATCGTCCGCCACACCGACTCCAGCCTGCTAGACGAGTGGCAGGCCATGAAAAACCCCGACGCGCCGATCCCCGATAAATCTTCAAATCAACAATCGGCAATCATCAATCTTCAATCAAAAATCCCCTACACCAAAAACAAGTCCGCTTTCACCCGCCACCTCCGCAACCACATCCACACCCTCGTCACCGCCCTCTCCCGCTACGACACCGAAGCCACCCTCAGCCTAATCGCAAATGAAGACAGCAGTGGCAAACCGTGGTCGAACGAGCGCCTCCTCCAACAGCTCAACACCTACCACGCCGCCCGCCACCAAATCCGCCTCGATCCCGAAGCCCGCAACGCCCGCCACACCCACATTTCCGAAGACGGCCTCGCCATCCACCAAACCCTCATCGACCCCGACGACCTCAACGACTGGGCGATCCACCTAACGCTCGATTTGAAAAAATCCAATGAAGCGAGAACTCCAGTGCTCCACCTCGAATCCATCGCGCCGATTTGAATGGGAGTCGGCAAGAGAAGAATTGCCGATTGATGATTGTTGATTTCGGATTTTTGAAGTGACCGGATCGGAATCTTCTTTCTCTTCCATTCACATATCCAAAATCAACAATCATCACTCATCAATCCTACCTCATTCACTCACACCCCACCTCAGGCATGGCAAACAATCCCCAACATCCAATACTCAATATCCAATCACCAATATCCAATTTCCCGAGTATTCGTAGTTGGTAATTCTGATTTTCCAGACGACTATCAGCAGCTCACATGAAACTTTTCCTCCGCGCCTTAATCCCCGCCCTGATCCTCTTGGTGGGCTTCGTCGCGTGGAAATGGCTCGGGATACCGGTTGAACCTCCGAAACCGCGGCAGAACGCAGCGCAGCGGCTTAAGACGGAAAAAGTCGTCCTGAATCCGAGCGCTTACGGGATTGTTATCGACTCGCAGGGAGCCGTCCGCGCCCAACAGGAAACAACCATTACCCCACTTGTCTCGGGCACTGTCATGGTGATCCAACACACCTTCGAAGATGGCGCGTTTTTCAAAAAAGGCGATGTCTTACTTGAACTCGATCCCGCCGACCTCAAGACCGCCGTGTTCGCTTCCCAATCCCGCCTCGCCCGCGCCGAAGCAGCGCTGATCCAAGAGCAGGCTCGCGCGAAACAGGCACGGCGTAATTGGCAAGACATCGGCTATGAAGAGGAACCTTCTCCTCTGGTGCTCCGAGTTCCGCAACTCCGCGAAGCGGAAGCGAATGTCAGCGCCGCGCAAGCGGATCTTGAGCAATCCCAGCGCAATCTCGACCGAGCAAAAGTCCGTGCCCCCTTCGATGGCCGTGTGAAAGCCCGCATGATCGGCGTCGGGCAAGCCGTAGGAGCACAAACCCCTCTCGGCGAAATTTTCGGCAGCACCACCGCAGAAATCCGCCTACCACTATCCCCTTCCCAGCTCCCTTTCGTGAAACTCCCCGAGGAGGAAGGCGACGCCCCGGTGGAGGTCGTCCTCACCGATGCCCTCGCTGATCCCAGCCAGCCCGTAAGTCACCAGTGGAAAGCACAAATCGTCCGCACGGAAGGCACCCTTGACCCGACCTCGCGCGAGCTTTTCGCCATCGCCCGCATCGAGGACCCCTTCAGCCTCGGCTCCGGCCTCCCCCAGCTTCGCATCGGCCAGCCCCTCCGCGCCAAGATCGAGGGCATTACTCTCGATGACGTTTTCGTGATCCCCCGCTCCGCCATGCGCGACATCAACCGCATTTTCCTCATCGAAAAGGATGATCCGAAAATCTCCAAAACTGACATCACCCCCGTATGGTCAAACGCCGAGGTAGTCATCGTGAAAAACGGCCTCAAACCCGGCGACTGGCTAGCCACCTCCCGCCTGCCCTATGCCCCCGACCAAGCCCCCGTCGAAATCATCACCCGACCGCCCGCCGAAGAAGCCGTCGGCCCGGCGGGTGAGACGGTGCCGGGCGATTCGTGATCAGGAGCATGTGTTTTTCCGGTAGGGCTGCTCCGGCTCGGTCGGCCCATTTCCAAAATCAGACGCACCGCTCACTCAGGCGTGAGTGAAATCCCGAAAAAAAAGCCCGCCTGACCGAGGCTCCACTACCATTCCGTAATTACGGCTCGTCCGTTTTTGATCAGGGCCGACCGAGCCGGATCAGCCCTACCGGTATGAAGGAACTCCGGAAGCTCGGCAAGCCCGCGCAGCGCGACATCATCGCCTACCTCGACGAAAGGATCGCCGGTGACGGTCATCCCCGCCGTTTCGGAAAAGGACTCAAAACCGATCTCGTGGCGTGTGGCGCTACCGGGTGGGCGACTACCGCATCCTCTGCCAGATCAGGGACGCGGAATTTCTCGTGCTGGTGGTCGCCGCCGGGCACAGGATGGATATTTACGGATGATCGATTACGGAACAGTTTTCTCATCTTTAAACCGGCTCACATCAACTCCGCCGCGCTTTTTTTTTAAAGAGCCTTGAATCTATAGCTGTTCCAGGGGCTGGGAGCGGCAAAAGTCTACGGATCACGAAGGCCGCCGGAGGCCTTGGACTGCGGCAGCCTGCTGCCGCTTTCGGTCATGCAGCCCTGCTGCGAACCGGACGGCATTGGCATCATGCAACGCGATAACTTCCGATCCTCTGCCGCTGACAGCAGGCTGTCTCACGGAAAGCTACAGCAGGCTGTAGCAGTCCAAGGCCTCCCCAGTTCCTCCCAGCCGCCCCTCTCCCTCACGATTGCATCTTCCCCGCCTTTCCCCCAACTTCGCCGTGTGCTGTTGCCCATTCACGAAATCACCGCCGAAATCCGCGCCGCCGCCGCACTGTCGGAACGTTCGCGCGTGCTGCTGACTGCACCGACAGGCTCGGGTAAATCCACAGAAGTTCCCGGGATATTGGCGGATTTACCGGAAATCTCCGGGCGTGTGGTGGTGATCGAGCCGCGGCGTATGGCGGCGCGATTACTCGCAGGTTTCGTGGCAAAAAATCGGCGGACGGCGCTCGGGCAAGAGGTCGGTTACGCAGTGCGTTTCGATTCCAAGCAATCCGCACAGACGAAAATTTTCTACGTCACCGATGGCGTATTCCAACGCATGTTGCAGGACGATCCCGAACTTGTCGGCGTTGCGGCAGTGATTTTCGATGAGTTCCATGAGCGCCGTCTCGCGGTGGATATCTCACTTGCACGTTGCCTCAATCTTCAGGAAGGAAAACGACCTGACCTTCGCGTGATAGTGATGTCCGCCACCTTGGAGACAGGCCCCCCTCGCGGACTACATGACTCCCGTCACGCAACTCAGCGCCGGTGGCCGCACTTATCCCGTGGAAATCCTGCACCGCCCTCACAAGGCCGCAACGAACCACCGCCAAGCCGGCCCGCAACGCGAAGCACCCATCTGGGAACAAGCCGCCGCGCTCACCCGAGAAGCCCTTGCGATGCCAGATTGCGGCAACATCCTAGTCTTTCTCCCCGGCACCCACGAGATCCGCCGCACCATCGAGCTGTTAGAAAACTCCGCCGCCTGCCGTGGCCACGACATTTTCCCGCTCTACTCCGCCCTCCCCCCCGCCGATCAGGAACGCGCGATTAACCCTTCGGAAAAACCGAGGATCATCGTCTCCACCAACGTCGCGGAAACCTCGCTCACCATCCCCGGCATCCGCACCGTCATCGACACCGGCCTCGCCCGCGCGTCCGCCTTTGATCCCCGCCGTGGCATCAACACCCTGCTGATTCGCAAAATTTCCCGCGCCGCCGCCGACCAGCGCGCGGGCCGGGCCGGACGCACCGCACCGGGTCGATGTCTGCGCCTCTGGAGCCAGGCAGATCACGCCCGCCGCGAGGAATTCGAGACGCCGGAGGTGCACCGCATCGATCTCTCCGAGGCCATCCTCCTCCTCAAAGCCGCAGGCGTATCCGACCCACGTCATTTCCGCTGGCTCGACGCCCCCACTGCTGCCTCCTTGGAAAAAGCCGAGCATCTCCTCCGCGATCTCCACGCACTCGACGACATCGGAAATCTAACAGATACAGGTCGTGAAATGGCCTCGCTTCCGCTGGAGCCGCGTTTCTCCCGCCTGCTCATCGCCGGAGTCCATAATGGCTGCCTTCCGGAAACCGCCTTCATCGCAGCGGTCGTCCAGAGCGAAGGCATTTTCCCCAAAGGTAACGCCGGAAACTCTCGTAAAGATTTCATTTTTCCCGACGACCCCTCGGACTTTGCCGGCGAATTCCGAGCCTTCGAATCCGCTCTAGAAAGCAGTCCTTCCAGGCGGCCGCAAAGCACCGGCATCAACAACCGTGGAGTAAAGGACGCTGCACAAATCCTTTCCCGCCTGATGAAACTTTTCCCTCGCGTGTGCGAGCGAAAAATCGACTTCCATACCCACCGCGAGGCCGTTGCAAAATCCATCCTCGCCGCCTTCTCCGACCAACTCGCCATCCGCCTCAGCCAAGGCAACCTCGCCTGCCGCATCGTCGGCAACCGCAGGGGCAAACTCGACGAACAATCCTGCGTGAGAAAAGCCGATTCATTCGTCGCCTGCGAGATCACCGAAGTCGAGGCACGGGAAACCATCACCCACCTCCGCCTCGCCACCGCCATCGAGCTGCCATGGCTCGAAGAGGTTTTCCCCGACGAAATCGAAACCACCGATGGCGCGAACTACGATGAATCCCGTAGAAGAGTCGTCCGGCTACAACAACGGAAATTCCGCGACCTCGTCCTAGACTCCAAGGAAACCGACCAGAACGTCCCGCCCGACGCCGCAGCAGAGATACTTGCGAAGCGCGTCCTTTCCGGAGAACTCGTGCTTAAAAATTGGGACGCGCAGGTCGAGCAGTTCACCCACCGCTTGGCGTGCATTTCGAAATGGATGCCGGAGCTCGGCTTACCGACATGGACGGAGGATGACCGCATCGCCGCCGTTTCCCAGATCTGCCACGGGGCAGTGAGCTACAAGGAGATCAAGGAAGCCCCCGTCTGGCCGACGCTAAACGACTGGCTTTCCTACCAGCAGCGACATTTGTTAGATACCCATTGCCCGGAGCGCATCCGCCTCATCTCCGGCCACACACCGAAAGTCACTTACGATGCGGAACTCGATCCGTTCTTCTCAGCGAAACTCCCGCAACTCGTCGGCACGAACACTACCCCGACCATCGCAGGAGGAAGAATTCCCCTACTCGTCCACATCCTAGCACCGAACCAGCGCCCGTGGCAAATGACCAAGGATATCCCAAATTTCTGGGCAAACGGCTACCCGCAGATGAAAAAGGAACTCGCCGGAAGATACCCAAGGCACCCGTGGCCGTGACTTTGGAGTATTCGAACATGTTAGTGGGAAAGCGATGGTAAGAAAGCCTTCTAAGGTCTGTCTTAGGTCTTGCCAAACCCGTCTCGCAGCCTAGATTGCCGCCCGAGCAGGAGTTTCCTGAAAAACCGATGTCCGCATCCGGCACCCTTTCTCTCCAAACATTCGTTTTCTTAACCGAAACGCGAATCTTTAGGGCATGCCAGGAAATACGGAACCTTCTGGCTCACGGACGGCGGCGCGAATCGTCGGCATCCGGCCCTACCAAGACCTTTTCCGCGACAGTCGCGGGGGCTTGGCCCAGCAACAGTAAGCTGGCGGCTGGAAGCCCCACCGATCGCACGCGGGTCCTTTTCCGCACCGCCGGGCATTTATGCTCGCCGCGCCGGGTCGTCCGTAAACCACATACCCATGCGAAAACATGTCAAACGCAACACAGAACTCCCGCAATTCGGGAGATAGCCGTCGCCGCCGCTCACGCGGAGGGCAAAACCGCAGTAATAACAATAACAACTCCGAACGCCGCAGCAATGAAGGCAGGGACACCGAAGGTCGCCAATCTGATGGCCGCCAATCCGGTGGAGGCAAACGCGAAGGTGCCGCCCGCACCGGCGGTCGCCAAGACTCAGGAAAGCCCCAGCGCCGCCCGATGCCGTCTTCCGTCCAGCTTAGCTGGTGGCAGAAATTGCTGAAAGCCATTGGTTTCTACAAGCAACCCGTCCGTCCGCCCCGCCCGGAGCGCCGCCCGGATTCTGTAGAGCCCGTGAAAAAACGCGAGCCTCGCCGCACCCAGACCCGCGATGCCCGCACAGAGCCTCACGGCAACCGCAGCGAGCACTCCGACGAAAAGCCACAAAGCCGTGGCAATCGCCGCGAACGTGGTGAACGTGAAGGCGGAAGTCGTGGCGGAGACCCGTCCTCCGTCGAGAACCGCCGTGTCTATATCGGAAACCTCTCTTACGAGACCACCGAGAGCGATCTCGAGGAACTCTTCAAGGGAGTAGGAGCTGTCCGCCGCATAGAGATCGTCTATAACCGCAAAACCCACCGCTCCAAAGGTTACGGGTTCGTGGAAATGCTCGATATCGATGAAGCAAAGCGCACCGTCGAAGTCCTTCACGACCAGTTCTTCATGGGCCGCAAGCTTACCGTCTCCGGCGCGAAATCGCAGGAACACGAGGCCGCCGAGAAAGAAGAATTCACTGGCGAAACCAAAGCCCAAGTCATGCCCGTCCTAGCCCCTCTCCCACCCAAAGAGCAGGTTCTAGACTTGGTCTCCGAGCCTAAGAGCGAGGAACCCCTTGCCGAAGTGATTGTCGACACGATTGTCGATGAAGCAATTGTTGAAGAAGCAATTGTTGAAGAAGCCCACACCGAAATTCCCACTGAGGAATTCCACGAAACGCCCGAAACCGTAGAATCCGAGGAGGAAACTGAGCAGCGCCCCAACGCCTGATCCGGTTCTAAAGAATCAAACCAACCCAGAGGCTCCCAGAAACGGGAGCCTCTTTTTTTGTCGAGGCAATCCTCTTCCTTGAAAATTGATTTTTGAGATTTGAATTTTTAAGCCCACGTCGGAATCTCCAAGCGGAACTCCGGAATCCTCGCGAAGACCCAGTCCCCCGCCGCCGATTCTCCGAAGAACGCGCCAGACACCGTCGCCGCCCTGCCCACCACGTGATAGCTGTTGTAGGAAAAATGCTCCCCCGCCACGATCAACGGCTGCTGCCCCACTACCCCGTCGCCCTCGACCACGGTCGTTTCCCCGCCGTCCTCCACCACCACCCATTTCCTGCCGCGTATCGTCACTGGCACGGAGGAATCGTTGAAAATGGAAATGAAATACACGAACGGATGCGGCCGCTCCGGCGGTGCTTCAAGGCTCGGCATGTAGATGACATCGTCGATTTTGACGCGTAGGCCTTCAAATTCCTTGATGTCCATTGGCATGAGACAAAGATTGGAAGGCCGCAGCAAAGAATCAAGAAACAATCACAACGAAGAGCCCATCCTTCTCCGCATCCCTCCTAGATCCCCCCATACCTTCCCAAAACTCTTCCTTGGAGTTTATGATTTAAAATTTAAGGTTTCCCCCGATATGCGCATCGCAGTTTACGCCGGCTCTTTCGATCCACCGACCAATGGCCATCTTTGGATGATCGAACGCGGCTTGGAAATGTTCGACCGTCTCATCGTCGCCATCGGCAGCAATCCGGCGAAGAACTATTCCTACTCACTGGAGGAGCGGCTCGAAATGCTGCGCAGTTCGGTTCCACAAAGCGAAAGGCTGGAGGTCGCCCATTTCGACAACCGCTACCTCGTCGATTACGCTGCGAAAATGAACGCTGCTTACATCCTGCGCGGAATCCGCTCGCCCAACGATTACGAATACGAGCGCGTCATGCGCCATATCAACGCCGACATGGCACCCAAAATCACCACCGTCTTCCTCATGCCGCCTCGTGACATCGCCGAGCTCTCCTCCAGCATGATCAAATCCCTCACCGGCCCAGTAGGCTGGGAGGAAACCGTAAAACGCTACGTCCCAGCGCAGGTTTTCGAGGTTCTGAAGCAGGATCGTCCACCTACTTCTTAATCAGGTAAACAAGAGTCATCGTGCTGGAGTGGTTCCAGAAACGCAAGGAAGACCACTTGAGCGACTGCGAGCAGATGCAGATCGTTGCCGCGGCGGCGACTGGAATGCTGCACATGCCCGAAGACCTAGAGCTTTGGAAGGCCAGTCAGAAACAACCGCCAAACTGAACCCTTGCGCAAGGGTCACTCTTTCAAGAGGTAGAAGTAATCCACGGCCGTATTCGGACTTTTCCTTCGCCTATTCCGTGATAAGCATTATTTATGAGCATTGACCAGATTGCACCAGAAGCCCTGAAGCTTCCCACCAAGGAACGGGCGATGCTTGCGGCATCCTTATGGGAGAGCATTGAGGATCCCTTTCAGTTTTCCGTCGATTTAGACGACGAAACTGCATTGAGGCTCGCAGAGGAGCGGGATCAAGAAATTGAAAGTGGAGAGGTCACAGCGATTTCGCACGAACAATTGATGCACCGCTTAAGGCAATGAGAATCGAGTATCACCCTGCGATTGAAGGAGAGCTTGTCGAGATACGTGATTACTAAACGAACAATCCCGTAATCTGGGTGACGATTTCATCAACGAATTTGAAAGGCAGGTTCTTCGCATTGCAGCCATGCCGTCTCGCTGGATGGTAGTTCGTGGTGATACACGACGTTCACTGATGAAGAGATTTCCCTATTTGATCCTTTTTCGCGTCGTGAATGACGAAGTGATTCGTATCACAGTAATCAAGCACGAACGGCGTCATCCTGCATTCGGAGTAAATCGAAGATAGGCCAAATGAATCAGACTAGGCGGTTTGGCCCGCCAAAAAACAGCCGATGGTATGAACCGAGGACATCGGTAACAAAGCTTCTGTCTAAGCGTTACTTACAGGTCAGCAATTCGCCCCTTGTCGGGTATGGTTAATTTAACCTCAATATTATCATTTTTGTTCATAGCTTTTTTTGAGAGTTGGCTGCCTGCCTCGCGGTGTAGTGAAAAGTGGGCGACGGAAAAGGGTTCTGCGGCCGGAACCGCTGCCTCTTGCGCCATGGTTGGCATCGAAAGAATAGACAGGAACAGCGCCGACAGTAGGATGGATGGTTTTTCACTTCAGAAGATGATTCTTCTTTGAACTTTGAATTTTGAATTTTACTCATGCTCGGTCAGATAGCGCTCTGCCTCCAGCGCCGCCGCACAACCTTGCCCGGCTGCGGTAATCGCCTGGCGGTAATAATGATCCGCCACATCACCCGCCGCGAACAGGCCGGGGGTTTTCGTGGCCGTGCGTCCTGGAACTTGGAGGATGTAACCGTTCTCATCGAGATCCACGAGTCCGCTGACAAACTGGCTGTTCGGCACGTGGCCGATTGCTACGAAAACGCAATCCACGGCGATCTCGCTTTCCGATCCGTCCACGAGGTTTTTCAGTTTCACCGCACGCATCTCGCCTTTTTCATTGGTGAGATACTCTTCAACCCCGCTGTTCCAGACCGGCTCGATCTTGGGATTCGCTAGCGCTCGCTCAGCCATGATCTTCGAGGCGCGCAGCTCGTCGCGGCGATGGATGAGATAGACCTTGCTGGCGAAGCGGGTGAGGAAGCCCGCCTCTTCGCAAGCGCTGTCTCCGCCACCGATCACGGCCACCGGCACATCACGGTAAAACGCCCCGTCGCAGGTCGCGCAGGAGGTCAGGCCGCGGCCGATAAGATCCTTCTCATTGGGCAGGCCGAGGTGCCTTGGCGCGGCACCGGTTGCGATGATTACGGTCTTGGCACGAAGCGTCTCGTCGCCGAGTTTCACGCTGAAATTTCCGTCATCATCCTTCGCGATCGACTCGACGCTGGCGTATTGGATGCGCGTGCCGAATTTCTCCGCCTGCTTCTGCATGCTCATCATCATATCCGGCCCCATGATACCATCGGGAAATCCGGGGAAATTCTCGACCTCGGTGGTCGTCGTGAGCTGGCCGCCAGGCTGGGTGCCGGAAAGCATGAGCGGATTGAGATTTGCACGGGCAGTATAAATAGCGGCGGTGTATCCGGCGCAACCGGTTCCGATGATGATGACGTGTTCCATGGTGTAATGATTGGGATGTAGGACTGGAGGGGATATTCCGGCGGCTGACGGAAAGAGTCAATCATCGGGAACGAAGAGCATGCAAACAATGGAGAAAATTGTTCCGCAGGCTTTCTCCGCTCCACGATTGCCAAACGCGCAGACTCCCTATTGATTGTCCGCGCCCATGGCTAACGACTTCGCATTTGAATCCCTCAACCACGCCCAGCGCGAAGCGGTCGCGGCCCAGGATGGCCCAGTGATGATCCTTGCGGGCGCCGGCACGGGAAAAACACGCACGGTCACCTGCCGCATCGCCCACATGCTTGAGCGACAAGTCCCGGCCTCCGAGATTCTCGCCGTCACTTTCACCAACAAAGCCGCCGCCGAGATGAAGGAACGCATCGCCGGTATGGTATCGAAAAAGGCAGCGGGCGAGATGACCGTCTGCACCTTCCACTCCCTCTGCGTGCGCCTACTGCGCGGCGGCATCGATAAGCTAGGTTATAAGAAGAATTTCTCGATCTGCGCCTACTCGGATCAGGTCGGCATCATGAAACAGCTCATCATACGCAAAGGCGGCACGGATGAGAAAGTGAAGGCCGAGAACGTCCTCTCGGAAATCTCCAAGGCGAAAAATAAAGGCCTGGATGTCCAGGCTATGCAGGACGAGTTCTTCGCCCAACTCGCAGTTGCCTACCAAAACGAACTCCGCGCCCAGAATGCTGTCGATTTCGACGATCTTCTGCTGCTCGCTGAACAAGTTCTCCGTGAGCACGCCGATGTCCGCGAGCATTTCCGGAAACTTTATACTAGAGTCACCGTAGATGAGTTCCAAGATACGAACTCCCTCCAAATGCGACTACTCCAGCAGCTTGTAGGCGCACCGTATCACGTTTGCGTCGTCGGCGATGACGATCAATCCATCTACGGTTGGCGCGGCGCGGAAGTGGCGAACATCCTCGAATTCGAACGATTTTTCCCCAACCCCAAAATCATCCGACTGGAGGAAAACTACCGCTCCACCGAGGCCATACTCCACACCGCGAACTCCCTCATCAAACACAACATCGGCCGCCGCGAGAAAATCCTCCGCTCCACGCGCGGCGCGGGGGAAAACGTCCGCATCGTCGCCATGCCCGGCGATGACGAGGAGGCAGACTTTATCGCCGACGAGATGCTTGGCGAAAAGACAGCCCACGGTCGCGAGTGGGAGGATTTTGCGGTTTTGTTTCGCACCAACGGCCAATCGCGGAAACTAGAACTCGCCCTCCGCGACCGGAAAATTCCCTACCGCATGGTCGGCGCGCAGTCTTTCTACGATCGCCGCGAGATCCGCGATGTCCTCGCCTACACCTCGCTGCTCGTCGCCCCGGACAACGATGTTCCCCTGCTCCGCATCCTCAACGCCCCTAACCGCGGCATCGGCCAATCGTCCGCAATCCTAGCCACCGATTGGAGCCGTGAAAAAAACTACTCGGTCTGGCAGGCGCTCTGCGATCCATTTTTCACCACCACCGTCGGCCCGAAGTCCCGCGCCGCCATTGAGGACTTCGTCTCGCTCATTTCCGGTGCTAAAAACCGAATCGAAATCGCCAAGGAAAACCCCGCAGATGTCCTCGCCGAATTGATTAGAGAAATCGAATACCTCCCCTGGATCGAGCGAAGCTGCAAAAATGACTCCGAGCGCCAGCAGCGCGGCGAGGCCATCAACTCACTCATCGCCTCCCTCCGCGACCACATCGCCAAGGGCAAAAAACTCCAGTCATTCTTAGACGATTCCGCCCTAGCCTCCGACCGCGAGGACGATGATCTGGACAAAAAGAAAGGCGCGACCCTCATCACCCTCCACGCCTCCAAGGGACTAGAATTTCCCATCGTCTATCTCGTCGGACTGGAAGAAGGGTTCCTCCCGCACAGCCGCAGTATTTCCGAGGGCACCAAGGACGAGGAGCGCCGCCTGCTCTACGTCGGAATCACCCGCGCCCAGGAGTCTTTGACCCTCACTTACTGCAATGTCCGCATGAAATGGGGCCAGAAAACCGGCTGCCAGTCCTCCTCATTTATCCCAGAACTCGATGATAAATACATCGAGCACACCACCTTCGACGACATTCAGAACCGTGAAATGTCCGATGATGATCTGGATGATTTCTTCGCGAGTATGGACAATCTGTTCAAGGATTGAGTATATTATATAGGGGGCGCAGCTGGTTCCAAGGGCATATCGCTGAAGGAACGGCAGAAACCCAGATTTTTTGACGAGTTGAAAGTTGCCAACACCGCCTGACAGCACCTAGTTTCCCCCTCCCAACATAGAACCTTTATGAATATCGTCGTCGAAAAACAACCGAAGTGCATCGCAACCCTTAATGTGGAGGTGCCTGCCGCCGATGTCGCAGCGAAGCGCGAGAAGATCGCATCCTCTTACGCGTCGCAGGCTAAAATCTCCGGTTTCCGCCCCGGCAAAGCTCCGAAGAATGTGATCCAGAAGCGTTTTGGAAAACAAATTTCCGAGGAATTGACCGAAGCCCTGTTCGAAGAAGCTTGCGACAAAGCACTAGATATAGAGAACCTCAAGGTGCTCGATTTCGGCTTTCCCAACAATCTCAACGAACGCCCGGACGGCTCCATCGCTTTCGATACCAAACTGATTCTCGCCCCAGAAATCACCCTTCCGGAATACAAGGGCATCGAAGTCAAAGCGCCTTCCAACGAGATCACCGACGCGGAACTCGACGAGCAATTCCAGAGCCTTCGCGAGCGCCTCGCCGAGTTCGAGGACGTGACCGGACGCGCTTTGCTAGCGGATGATATCGCTATCGTCGATTTCACCACCACGGTGGGCGGTCAACCTCTGACCGAAGTAATCGGTGAAAAAGGCCAATACCTTGCCAAGCGCGAGAACCACTGGCTGCCCGTGAAAGAGGGAGCTTTCCTTCCTGGCTATGCGGTGCAACTCATCGAAATGAATATCGGCGATGAAAAGAACGTCACCATTTCGCTCGGCGAGGATTTCCCTTTCGAAGAGCTGCGCGGCAAGGAAATCAGCCTCCAAACCACACTCCGAGGCATCAAGGCCAGCAAGCTTCCCGAACTCGACGACGCCTTTGCGGAAAAGCTTGTCCCGGGCAAAAGCCTCTCTGATCTGAAAGACCTGATCCGCGGCAACATGACTCAGGAAAAGGCGAAGCAGATCGGCGAGTTCAAGGTGAACCAGATCGTCGAGCACCTCAACAAGGCGGTCAGCTTCGAACTGCCGGACGAAATCGTGATGCGCGAGACTCAGAATCAAGCCGACAGCCTAGTCGAGGAAGGCAGCAAGCAAGGCGCATCCGAAGAAGAGATGATGGAGCGCCAGCAGGAGATTTTCTCCGTCGCCACCGAGCGTGCCGTAACAAATCTTCGCACGAATTTCCTCCTTCAGGAAATCGCCGCTGCCGAGAAAATCACGGTGCCCGACGCGGATCTGATAGCCCACATCTCCCGCATCGCGGAGGCCCACAAACAGCCGATCAAAAAGGTCATCAAGGATCTCCAGCGCACACGCCGCATCCAATCAATCCGCAATTCGCTCCTAATCGGGCTCACCATTGACTTCCTCGTCGAACACGCGAAGGTCACTGAAGTTTCCGCCGAGGAACTCGAAGCAGCACCCGCCGAATAACCATGAATCTATTTCCACCTTCCAACAGCACGCCCTCGCAGGCTCCTCAAAATAGCTATTACGTGCCCATCGTCATCGAGTCCGATGGCCGCGGAGAGCGCTCGTTCGACATCTACTCGCGACTGCTCAAGGATCGCATCATTTTCATCACGACCCCGATCGATGACGGCGTGGCCGCCTCCGTGATCGCGCAGCTGCTTTTCCTCCAGATGCAGGATCCGAAAAAGGACATCCACATCTATATTAATAGCCCCGGCGGCTCCGTCACCGCTGGCCTAGCAATGTATGACACCATGCAGTTTCTCACCTGTGACGTGAACACCTACTGCATCGGCATCGCCGCCTCGATGGGCTCCGTGCTGCTCACCGCCGGCACCAAAGGCAAACGCTTCTGCCTTCCGAACTCCCACGTGATGATCCACCAAGTTTCCGGCGGCGCATCCGGCACCGCTTCCGACGTGGAGCGCACTATCGGTTTCATGTTCAACCTCAAGAAGCGCCTCAACGGAATCCTTGCCAAGCACACCGGCAAGACCGTCGAGGAAGTCGAGCACGACTCCGACCGAGACAACTACATGACCGCCGAGCAATCCGTAGCCTACGGACTCGTGGACAAGGTTCTTGAATCCCGCAAACAGCTCCCCGACGCCATTCAGGCCGAGGTCGAGAAAAAGGACTAATTTCAGCGTTTCAGTTTTCAGCATTTCAGCTTTTATTCCACCATGGCCCGCGCATCCAATCTCACCATGTGCTCTTTCTGCGGAAAGAGCCACTCCGAGGTAAAGAAACTCATCGCCGGCCCTGGCGTTTATATCTGCAACGAATGCGTGGATGTCTGCTCCAACATCCTTGTCAAGGAACTCAACCCACCTGAATCCACTGGCAAAAAAGGCAAAGGCAAATCCGCCCACAAGCGCGAGGAAATCCCTACTCCCGCCGAGCTTCTCCACGAACTCGACCAATACGTGATCGGCCAGGAGACGGCGAAAAAAGTCCTCTCCGTCGCCGTTTACAACCACTACCTCCGCCTCAACCAGAACAACCTGGGCGTCTCCGCCGAGTTCAAGGATGTGGAGATCGAGAAATCGAACGTCCTGCTGCTTGGCTCCACCGGCTCAGGAAAAACACTTCTCGCCCGCACTCTCGCCCGCGTGCTGGATGTTCCTTTCTGCATCGTCGACGCCACCACGCTCACCGAGGCCGGTTACGTCGGCGAGGACGTGGAAAACATCATCCTCCGCCTGCTGCAGGCAGCGGACTTCGATGTCGAGCGTGCCGAGCGAGGAATCATCTATGTCGATGAGATCGACAAGATCGGCCGCAAGACCGAGAACGTCTCAATCACCCGCGATGTCTCCGGCGAGGGTGTCCAACAAGCTCTCCTGAAAATCCTCGAAGGCACTGTTTGCAACGTCCCCCCGCAAGGCGGACGCAAGCACCCGCAGCAGGAATACATCCAGGTCAACACCGAGAAAATTCTCTTCGTCTGCGGCGGCGCGTTCGTCGGCTTGGAAGATATCGTCAAACGCCGCCTTGGCAGCAAGACACTCGGTTTCCACTCCGATAACCAAACCAATAACGACCTCGACGAGAAAACCTCAAAAATTCTCGAAAAAGTCCTTCCGGAAGACCTCCTCCATTTCGGCCTGATCCCCGAATTTATCGGCCGCCTTCCCGTCATCACTTCACTGCGCAAGCTCACGGAAGACGAACTGATCCGCATTCTCACCGAGCCGAAAAACGCTTTGGTAAAACAGTATTCCAAGCAACTCGCCCTCAACAGCGTGAAACTTCGCATCACCCGCGACGCCCTCCGCGCCATCGCGAGGCAGGCCGTTGATCGCGGCACCGGTGCCCGCGCACTCCGCTCCATTCTGGAGAAACTGATGCTCGATGTCATGTTCGATGTCCCCTCTCGCGGCGACATCGAGGGCGTCTCTATCAACCGCCACGTGGTTGAGGGAACAAAGTCCCCTTCCCTCCGCCGCCGCAAGCCGGACGCGAATGCGGATGCGGATGCCGCGTAGCCATAGCATGGAGCGGCGGATCAGAATCCGCCGATGCCCATGGGAGGACTATGAATAAGAGCGTTCGCACATCCCATCGTCACTTCATGGGCTAGGGCGGATTTTTGATCCGCCCCTCCATGCGCTTCGCGTGAGGCTTCTTAATGGCATGGAGCGGCGGATCAGAATCCGCCGAAGCCTATGGGGGGACGATGAATAAGCGCGTCCGCACATCTCATCGTCTCCTCATGGTCTAGGGCGGATTTATGATCCGCCCCTCCATGCGCTTCGCGTGAGGCTTCTTAATGGCATGGAGCGGCGGATCAGAATCCGCCGATGCCCATGGGGGGACGATGAATAAGCGCGTCCGCGCATCTCATCGTCACCTCATGGTCTAGGGCGGATTTTTGATCCGCTCCTCCATGCGCTTCGCTTAATCCTTCTTCTTCAGTAGCGGGAAAAGAACCACATCACGGATCGTGGGTGCGCCGGTGAGCATCATTACAAGGCGGTCGATGCCG
>CAMBTP010000054.1 GCA_945870855.1 Prosthecobacter debontii | reverse complement strand
CGGCATCGACCGCCTTGTAATGATGCTCACCGGCGCACCCACGATCCGTGATGTGGTTCTTTTCCCGCTACTGAAGAAGAAGGATTAAGCGAAGCGCATGGAGGAGCGGATCAAAAATCCGCCCTAGACCATGAGGTGACGATGAGATGTGCGGACGCGCTTATTCATAGTCCCCCCATGGACATCGGCGGATTCTGATCCGCCGCTCCATGCGCTTTGCGTCACCACTCGATGCCGACGCCTTCTTCGGGGATTAGGATTTTCTCGCTGATTCCGAGGCGGTCGGCCTCGGTGAGGAGGCGCTCAACGGGTTCGTGGAGGGCTTCGTTTCCGAGTGGGAAAGTGCCGTAGTGCATGGGGATGAGGACTTTTGCGCCGAGATCAGCGAAGGCGCGGACGGCTTGCTCCGGATTCATGTGGACATCGCGGCCGCTGGGCGATTCGTAGGCACCGATGGGCATGAGGGCGATATCGATGTCATGGCGTTTGCCGATTTCCGTGAAGCCATCAAAGTAGGTGCTATCGCCGCAATGGAAGACGCTTTTCCCGCCGGCCTTGACGATGTAGCCGCCGTAATCGCGATGTGTGTCGTGGACGTATCGCGCGCCCCAATGGTGGCAGGGCGTGTGGATTATATTCATGCCGCGGATATCGAGCTCGTCCCAGATTTTCATCTCGTGGATGGCAGAGAAACCGAGTTTCCGCACCAGCGAGGCACTACCCATCGGCACCACGATACCCTCGCTAGCCTGCAAGACTTTTAGGCTGGGTTTGTGGAGGTGATCAAAGTGGGCGTGGGTGACGAGCACGAGATCGACCTCCGGGACATCGCGCAAGCGAAGGCCGGGCTGGCGCTGGCGTTTCACCGGGCCGTGCCATTTGGCCCAGTTCGGATCGACGACGACGGAGTTTCCCGCGAACTGGAGGAAAAAGGAGGCGTGGCCGATCCAAGTGATGCGGACGCGGTCGGCTTCGGGGGCAGTGAGGACGGGTTCGAGGATCGTGCCGCCCATTTTCCGGAACATCGCTGGCACGATGCGATGGCGCAGGAACTTCGCGTTCCTGCCAGGCCACCCTTTCTGGGGAGCGAGGCCGGAGTAGCCGTTGCCTGTGAAATGTTCGGTCATAGTTGGAAAAATTTCACCGCAGAGTCGCGGAGGGAACGCGGAGCTGGGGTTGACTCATGGGTTCAAGCGTAACCTGATGTGATTTTCGCCGCCCATTCCTGTGCGCGCTGTGCGAAACTTTTCTCATCCCCCGCGTAGAGGATGCCGCGCGAGACGTTGATCACATCCGGGGCGCTGCGTTTTGCTCCGGCCAGCGCGGCGAGATCCCCACCCTGCGCGCCGAGACCCGGCACAAGTAGCGGGGCGTCGGGCATTTTTGAAAGGACAGCCTCGGCGTTCGTCAGGCCGACGACATATCCGACATCCGTGGCGCGGCTTTCGGATTTTGCCCGCTCGCCGAGGGCGGTGACGAGTTCGAAGACCTGCCGCCCGTCTGCGAGCACCTGCCGCTGGAAATCGGCGGAGCCGGGGTTCGATGTTACAGCGAGGAGATAGACGGCTTTGCCCGCATAATCGAGGAAGGGCTCGATGGAGTCGTATCCGAGGAAAGGGTTGAGCGTGACGGCATCAACGTTCCAGCCATTGAAATAACCCTGCGCATAATATTTCTGCGTCTCACCGATGTCGCTGCGTTTCGCGTCGAGGATGATCGGGATGCCGTCTGGGATCGCGGCGAGGATGACTTCCAGCACGCGGATTCCCTCGATGCCCATCGCCTCGAAGTAGGCCATATTCGGTTTAAACGCAGCAGCGGAATCGGCGGTTTGTTCGATCACTTGGAGTAGGAAATCCTTGGCTTGTGCCGCCCCACCAACGCCCGGTCTCGGATCGAGACCCACGCACAATCTTGATCCCGTAGTCGCTACCCGCTGTTGTAATTTTTCCGTGAAACGCATGAGTCATCCTTTCTCGAAATTTAGCTCAAGGCAAAGCAAACTCTACGAGGGGGAGCACATGCGCCCCCGCGTGTCGCGGAGTGCGCCCTCGCGCTCCGCTGGCTGGAAAGATTTTGTGCACCGTTTACAGGAAAATCATCCGCCGTATCTCCAGCCCTATTTCCGATGAGGTTGCCTCCACCGCACCCAGGCCAGGAAACCCAGCGCCGCGTAATAAACCGCAAATTCTAACGCCTTCGCCCAATAGGAAATTTTCTCCGTGCCGCCGAGGCAGCCGCAGGAAATATCCAGCCCCCGCCACCAAGCTGAGCCGACCGAGAAACTGAAAGCGCCGACCAGTCCGAGCATCGCGAACCACGCGCCTTTTTTCAGTATGCCGAGCATGAAGCAAATCCCCGCCACCACCTCCACCCATGGCACGATGTAAGCAGCTGCGACCGCCATATCCTCGCTGACCAGCTTGTAGTTCCCGATGTCCACCGCGAACTTGTCCAGCCCGCTAGAGAAAATTTTCAACCCGCCCGCATACACGAACCAAGCACCCATGACCACACTGAGCCGCAACGCCATCTCTTCGTCCTTCCGCATATCCATCGCCGCATCTCTCGCACATCCGGCGGAAAAGTCACGGAGATTGGGAGGGGTGCTTCGCGCCGCTGGGAGCGCGGGTTTGCAACCCGCATGTTCATGAGATGTGAAAGGGGATGCCTCAAAAGGCGGTTTCTTTCACTGATCATGGGCTTGCGAGTCGCAGACACGCGTTCCCAGCCCTTAGATCGCGTGCGATCATTCGCCGCTTTAGATCACGCTAGGGTCTTTTTGCGGGTGACCGCGAACTTTCGAAACCAGAGCTCTATCCGGCTTAAGCATATAAAAGCGGTGATTCTCTCCGCACTCAAAAGGCTACGCCAAACATGCCTTGGACGTTGCATCGGAGCACTGCGAATGCTTTCATCGCGCCGTGAGTTACCTTGAAATTCGGGATTTGGAGAAGCATTTCGTGAAAAAGTCGGGCGGCCTCCTCAGCCACCACACCGACACGATTAAGGCTGTGGACGGCGTGAGCTTGGATATCCGGAAGGGCGAAATCCTCGGACTCGTCGGCGAATCCGGCTGTGGGAAATCCACTCTTTCACGCACCTTGATGCAGCTCGTCCCGCCCACCTCCGGATCGGTTATTCTCAACGGGGAAAACCTCAGTGCGCTCGGCCCGCACGAGATTCGCAAGCGCCGCCTGGACTTCCAGATGGTATTCCAAGATCCCTACGCATCGCTGAACCCACGGATGACCGTTTTCTCCACTCTCGCCGAGGCAGTTCGTCAACGGCACCCAAAAATGAAAGGCTCGGAACTTGAGAAAAAAGTCACCGACCTGATGGCTACCGTCGGCCTCGATGCAGGGCAGATGCGGCGTTACCCACACGAATTTTCCGGAGGCCAGCGCCAGCGCATCGCGATCGCCCGCGCCCTCGCCCCGGAGCCGAAGTTGATCATCGCCGACGAACCAGTCTCCGCCCTCGATGTATCCATCCAATCTCAGATCCTAAATCTCCTCAAAAAATTGCAGGCCGATCTCGGGCTCACCATGGTCTTCATTTCCCATGACCTCGGCGTGGTGCATTACGTGGCAGATCGGATCGCAGTCATGTATAAGGGAAAAATCGTGGAACTCGGCACAGCGGACGAAGTATTCCACTCGCCCAAGGATGATTACACGAAACGCCTGCTCGCCTCGATCCCGATGCTCAAGGCTGTTTAGCCCTTGGTTACCTCGGCCTTCTTTAAATCGATTTCAGGCTCGGGGATGATTTAAGGTGTTACATCAAATCCGCCATTGCGGGAGCGTAAAAATAGACGAACATGCGAAAAATTATGAAATGGAACGCAACCAGTGTAAGCGCCGCCTGCCTCGCCGTGGGGATCGGCGGATTTGTAGCGGGGAAACTCACCAGAGGCTCTGCAGGGAGCAGCGAGGCCGATGAACTCCTCTTGCGCGCCCAGCAGGTTTCCAACGATCGAATTTCCTCATCTAGCCGTGACGGAGGTTCCTCGCGCCGCGATACCGCTTCACGCACACCACGCGCTGGTGGCGATCGCTCCACCACCACCATGGATGAACGCCTGATGAAATTGGAGGAAATTGTCCGTGGAGAAAACGCTCTCGACCGCAGCCGAGCCATGCTTGGCTGGATCGATTCCCTCGCTCCCTCCGAGTTTATGGATGCTGTCGCTCGTTTCCGTAGCCTTGGCCTCACCCAAGAGCGCATGGGAGAATACGCCATGTTGCTCACCGCATGGGCAGACGTTGATCCGACGGCCGCGCTTGCTTACACCACGAAAAACACCACTAACGGGATAGCCACGAACACTGTCCTCACCGCATGGGCCAGCCGCGATCCGGAATCCGCCATCGCATGGGCTGAGGCAAATCACGAGGGCGAAGAGGCGAACCCATACATGGCCGGCATCATCCGCAGCCTCGCCGCCACCAACCCCATCCGCGCCACCGAGCTCCTCCAAGCCCTACCCTTCAGCGGCGAGCGCGGCGAGGCACTCCAAGCCATGATCCCCCACCTTTTGAAACAAGGCCCCGATGCCGCGAAATCCTGGATTGCGGGACTTTCCGATCCGCGCCTGCGCGATGGAGCGACAGCCCGCTTTGCCGAGCAAATGGCGAAGACCGACCCCGCCGGAACTGCCTCCTGGTTGCTTGCGAACCTCGGCGAGGCTTCCACCAGCAGTGTCGATGAGGTTTTTGAGGAGTATGCGAAACAGGATAAAGGCGCCGCAATGTCAGCTTTCGCGCAAATACCCGAAGGCGACGCAAGGACGCGCGCCCTTCGTGGCCTCGTCACTATCGAGGCACAAACCGATCCGGTAGCAGCCGCGAAAATGATGAACACATACCCCGCCGATGTGGACGACCGCATGGTTTACCACTTCATCTGGAATTCCTTCGATAAAGCTCCCAGCGTTGCCGCAAACCAGATCGCACTGATTAAGAATAAAGACAATCGCGATCGCATGTATGAACGGGCGCTGGAATCTTGGCTGGAGGATGACCAAGCCGCCGCCCAAAGCTGGATCAACTCCGCTAACCTACCCGAGAACGTGATCAAGTCCCTCGCCAATCGCAATAATCCCTGAGCGGCCTCACCCAAGCCGCTACGCTTATTGTTTTTCCAACTCAATCACCGATTTTCGGTCTCCTGCCCTTCGTAGCCTTCGCGAGGTAGGGTTGAGAGTTGAAGTTTAATTTTTGAAATTTAAAACTCAGGCGTGTCCTGGCTCCTCACCAAACTGATCTGCTTTTACCAACTCGCCATTTCCCCATGGTTGAGGCTGGCAAGCGGCGGCCACGGCGTCTGCCGCCATGATCCCTCATGCAGCCACTACGGCATCGAGGCCATCAAAGTCCACGGCGCCCTCAAAGGCTCTTGGCTCACCATCCGCCGCCTCCTCCGCTGCCACCCCTGGGGCACTCACGGATACGATCCAGTGCCGAAAAATAAAGGCAAATCCAACTAATCCACGGAGGTGGGGGAAGCCTGAATATATGTCCATCCGTGGTTCTCATTTTCATTTATGCAAGTTTTCTCCCTAACGTAGTAGATCCTAACCGAGATGTGATCGCTTGTTACATCTGGATCTTTTTTCATGGGCAATCATGCGTGCGCGCTCCGCTCATCCCGCCGTCAATTTGATAGCAAGTCCGAGGAACCTGTCGCGCATTGCCTGCACGCTATAGGTTTGCACGGCGGCATGGCGGCCGTTTTCCCCGAAGGATTGGAGGGCAACAGGGTTGTCTAGCAGGGCGTGCCATGCTCTGGCGAGGGCGATGGGGTCACCGGGGGGGACGAGAATACCAGCTCCGCTGATTGCGATCATTTCGGAAAAGGAGGAGGCGTTGGGTTGGACTACGGGGACGCCGCTGGCCATGGCTTCGATCAGGAAGAGACCGAAGGCTTCCGGGTAGGTGGCGGGGACGGAGAAGAGTGTCAGCGAGGCGAGCATGCTGGTTTTTTCCTCGCGTGTAATATTTGGCGACCAGGTGACTTGATCGCTCAGACCGGCGGCGGCGAGTTGCTGTTTAAGCTCTGCGATGAGTGCGGAATCGCCTGCGGTGGCGGCTCCGGCAATGTGAAGACGGGCATCAGAATGTTTGAGCGCGGTGCGGAGATGAATGAAGGCCCCGACCAGATCTGGTAAGCCTTTTTCCCGAATCATGCGGGCGAGGTAGCCGATGACGGGAGGGGTGCTTGGATTGGCTGGGAGGTAGCCTTCGAGGTCGATGCCGTTGGGCATGATTTCTATACGGAGATCAGGCGCATTGAGGCGCTGCCGCATGAGGTCGGCATAAAACTGACTGGGAGCGACGAGTAGATCCGCGTCTTGGAGGCGGTTTCGCAGCTCGTTCCAACAAGAGGTTTTGTATGGCTCGGGAAGTCCGTCGAGGAAGCTGTCTTCGCCTTGAAAACAACAGATGATTTTTACTCCGAGGCGTTCCTTCAGCTGGCGGATCATGCCGGCTTGAAGGGCGGTTCCGAGGCAGAGGACGTCGGGTTTTTCGATAGCGAGCCAGTCGATGAGTTTATCGAGTTCCTTGCCGAAGTGGCTACCCTCGATGCGGAGCATGGCTAATGCCATCGCGCCGTGGACGCGGGCGGAAGTCATGTGGCTGCGCTTGGCGACGAAGCGAAGAAGTTGGGTGTTATTGAGGAAGTCATCAAGCCAGCGCGGTGTGTGCCGGAAGAGCGAGAGGTTCTGCTGGAGAAACACATTGATGCCGCCGAAGAAGATGGGGGTTTGCGCTTGCGGTAGGATTTCCTCATCGAGCTGAAGCGGAAGATACATCGGCAACAGGGAGACCTGGTGACCTGCGGCGAGGAGAGATTTCGCGAGGGCGTTATCACGCATGCAGGCTCCGCAATAGTAAGAACCGGTGCCGGGAGTTAGGAAGGCGAAGTTCACGGGCAGGTAAAAACTGAAATACTGAAAAGCTGCGAATCTGAAATTTCAGATGGAAGAGAACCACGGATGGACGCAGATGAACACGGATAAGATGTTGTCGCAGATTCGGTTCTAATCATTTCAAGAGGTTGTGAAGGTGCTGGGTCACAGTTGTCCTCTCTATTCATCCGTGTTTATCCGCGTTCATTTGCCGGTGAAAGTAAAAGTTTCCAGTCCGGCTATCTCCGCTTCGCTCCGGTTGTGGTTCGAATTCTATCAGACCGCGACGGGGACGCGGCCGTAGTCTAGGGGTTCAGGTAGATTTGCGAAATCGGCGATAGCTCGGGCGAGGTCGGTGTAGTCTTGACCTTCGACGTTGCCGATAAGGACGTCGGTCAGTTTGGGGCGGAGGTCGGGGTATTTGCGGATCAGCTTGGCGAAGCTGAAGTCCTTGTCGTAAAAGGCGTAAACGATGCGGCGCATGGTTTCGATGTGGCCGCAGAGTGTTTCTCCATAATGGGCGAAGGCGGCGGCGGAGGTGTCACCTTTTTCGAGGGCGGCGTGGGCGGCATCGGCAGCCATTTCCCCAGATTTCAGAGCGAGGAAGACACCAGACGAGAAGACGGGATCGAGGAAGGCGAAGGCGTCGCCGACGAGGACGAGGCCGTCGTTGGCACAGTGTTCGGCGCGGTAGGAATATTCGCCGGTGACCCAGTATTCGCCGATTTGCTTGCCGACGGAGAGGTGTTCTTTGATCCAAGCGTTGTTCTCGATTTCGCGGGCGTAGATTTCGGCGGGGTCGCGGGTTTCGCCGGGTTTGAAAAGGTAGTCGCGCTCGGCGACGATGCCGGAGCTGACGACGCCGTTGCGAAGCGGGATGTTCCAGAACCAGCCGCCGCCGGGCAGGTAGGCGATGGTGGTGGCGCCTTCTTCGAGGCCGCTGTCGCGTTTGGCATCCTGATAGAGCGTCCAGATGGAGACTTTGTTGAGTTGGGGATCGCGGTTGCGGGTGCCATGTTTCCGCTGATAGAGCGCGTCGCGCCCTGTGCAATCGAGGGTGATGGGGGCGGTAGCTTCGAAGGGATCTTCATCGCCGGTGCGGGCGCGGATGCCGGTGATGCGGTCGCCGTTTTTCAGGAAATCGAGGGCGGTGGTGTTTTCACGGACTTCGACGCCCTTGGAGCGGGCGTTGTCGAGGAGCATGAGGTCGAAGTCTTGGCGCTCGACCTGCCAAGTGGTGGCGGCGGGGTGGTCGAAGTGCTGGAAGAAATAGAAGGGCGCGGAGATTGTTCCGTCGGTGGTGGCAAACTGGACGCTGTGTTTGCGAGTGAAACCGATTTCCGCCATGCGGTCGATGACACCGAGGCGGTTCAGCGTGAACCAGCAAAAAGGCATGAGCGACTCGCCGACGTGGTAGCGGGGGAAAGTGGTTTTCTCGACGAGGAGGACGCGGTGGCCTTTCTCCGCAAGGAGAGTCGCGGAGGTGGTGCCGGCCGGGCCACCGCCGATGATGATGGCATCGTAGTGCATTGAGTATTGAGTATTGAGTATTTCAGTAAGGAAGGATTTCGAGGATGCGGGCGAAGATTTTTAATTCGTCTGTCACTAAGTGATTGTAGCGTCCAAATAAGATTTTTCCAGAGGGAGATTGTAAAAAAATGCTTTCGAGTTTTTGGCTAGGTAAGGTGAAGAATCCTTGGGGCTCGCTATGGAAGTGGAAGCCGGAGGTGGTGAGGATGGTGCCGAGGGGTGTGTCTCCGGCGAGGATGCGGGGGCGGAGTTCGGGCGGGAAAGAGTCGAGGAGGATTTCGATCACGCCGTATTCGACGGTGGTGCCGGAGGTGGCAGCGTGGAGGGTAACTTCGCGGAGGTAGATGGGATCGTTGAGCTGCGAATGAAGGACAGTGAGTGAGATGGAATCGCCATGGAAGGCGGCGAGTTCCGAGGTCATGTCGTGATCGTGGACGAGCAGTTTTTGATAGGGCTGAGGAACTTCATTTGCAGGTATCCAAGACAGCGGCACCGCCCCGAGGTGGGAGGCGGCGAGGAGGGGAGAGAGTTCGGAGGGGAGGTTCATTGGTTTAAGCGATTGCGAATCCAATCGGGATCGCGCCGAGTGTCGATCACTGCGATGACGATGACTTCCTGTCCGGAAAACCGGTAGTAGATCGCATGTGGGAAAACTTTGCTGAGTGCTTTGTGGAAGCCTTGCCACTGGCGATGAATTCCTGCGGTCACCTTGAGGCCGGTAATGTCGGCTTTCAGACAGGCTGCAAAATATTCTCCTGCTCCTGGATCTTGGAGTTCATAGAATACGTATCCGTCGTTGAGGTCTTGACGAGCCTCGGGCGTAGTCCTGATTCGAATCACGGCCTTCCGATCGTTTCCTTGATAACATCCCATTCCAGTAGCTCTGTTTCGCCGGATTGGACTCTTGCCCATCTGGCTTCAAGAATTTTCTGGTGATCTTTTGGAATCATGGATTCACCGGCTTTCTGACGCATGTCGTCCCAGAGCGCTTCCATGAGCTGGAGTTTTTCGCGACTGGATAAACTGGTAATTTCTATGGTAGCCATGTCGATGAATTAAGCGGGTTGAGATTAGTTTGGCGAGTGTGAAAGTGTGAAACCAGGTTCAGACGATCTTGTCGGTGTGGTGGTGGGGAGTGGCATTTCTTACAGTAGGGCGGGAAGATGCGGGACGAAGCGGTCGAACCAAGCTCCTCGCACTGAAAATGAACTGCCGATGACATCAGCAAATCCAGCACATTCGTCAGCGGCTCTCGTCCGTAAGACCATTTTAATTTATCTAATTGTGCAATTTGTCCATTCAATAGGTTACAATTTGTCCTTTACCCAATGAGCATTTTGTCCTGTATTCACCGTTATGCCCAACGCCGCCCGATCATCGGAATACCTGAGACGCCACCTAGAGGCGGGCTTGGCCGCAGCCATGGCAGACACGCCAGTCGTATGCATCCTCGGGCCACGCCAGTGCGGCAAGTCCACCTTGGCGAAGCACCTCGCCCAAGATCGGGTGTTTGTGAGCCTGGATGACCCCGCAAACTACGAGCTGGCGATGGCCGACCCCAAAGGCTTCATCGGCGAGCTTCCTGAATCCGTAACCATCGACGAGGTGCAACGGGTTCCTGAGCTGACTTTAGCGATCAAGCACAGTGTGGACGAGAACCGCAAACCGGGGCGCTTTCTGCTCACAGGATCGGCGAACCTTCTGCAGTTGCCTAGGCTGGCAGACTCATTAGCAGGACGCATGGAGTGGCTAGAATTGCAGCCATTTTCCGAAGCGGAGAAGGCGGGCACCGAGGGGCTTTTTCTACAGCGCTGGCTGGGCGGCACGCTGGAGAGCGTCATTTCCCCCACCACCCCGCCGCAGCCATCCACTTTGCCGCAGCGGGTTCTCTCCGGCGGCTATCCGGAAGCCTGTCGCCGCTCGCCGGATCGGGCGCGGCAATGGCAACTGCAATACGTGCGCTCCATCATCCAGCGCGACATCCATGACATCAGCGAAGTGCGGGACGGTGCGGGTATCGAACGCTTTCTAGAATACCTGTGCCATCAGACCGCGCAGCTTTTGAATATCTCGGAAATCGCCAAAGCCCTCGGATATGCACGGCCTACGATCGAAAAGTATCTTGCCATTCTGGAGCAACTGTATCTTGTCCGGCGTCTCCCCGCATGGCATCGGAACGTTCGAAAGCGTCTCGTAAAGTCCCCCAAAATCCACATTTGCGATAGCGGCTTGGCGGCGGCACTAGCGAACATCACCGCCATGACATGGACGGAAGACCGCAAGCGTTTCGGGCATTTGCTGGAGTCCTTTGTCCTCCAGCAACTGATGATCCAAGCCGGCGGATTACAGACGAACACGCGACTCTGGCACTATCGGGATAAAGATCAGGTCGAGGTCGATTGCGTGCTCACACAGGGCAACCGGACATGGGGTATTGAAGTGAAAGCGGCGGCGAGTGTCAAAAGCTCCGATGCGAATGGCCTCAAACGCCTAGCTTCCCAAGCCGGAACCGATTTCCATGGCGGCGTCGTCCTTTATGATGGCACTTCCGTCCTACCGCTGGATCGTGAACTCAAGCTCTACGCAGTGCCCATTTCCAAACTCTGGGAACTCTAATTCATTCCGTCTTTCATTTCCGTAAACGAGCATGATTATATCTTCTCGGGGCGGTGTTAGACGATCTTGTCGGTGTGGTGGTGGGGGAGGAAGAAATCGTGGAGGAGGTTATCGACGCAGAGGAGGCCGTCGCGGGTGAGGTGGATGGCGGCGTCCTCGATGGTGAGGAGGCCTTCGGATTGGATCTGGGCGAGTGGGGCGGCGAAGCGCTCGAGGATGTTGATGCCGAATTTGCTTTGGAAATAGCCGGCTTTCACGCGGCCGAGTTTCATCTGGAGAATGAACTCGCGGATCATGCGTTCTTCCTCGGTGGTTCTGAGGGCGCGCTTGATCGGCATTCTGCCGGCAGAGATCGCCGCGTCGTAGTCTTCGATTTCCGTTAGATTCTGGTAGTGGACACCTTTGGCATGCGAGAAAGAGGCGACGCCGAGGCCTAACAGATCGGCTCCGCCCCAGAGGGAATCGCGGTAGATGAACTTGGTGCGATCGGGGGTTTTCACGGCGGTGTAGCCGGAGGAAATGGTGTAGCCGTTGGCTTCGAGTTCGGCGAAGGCTTCCTTGACCCAGCGGCGTTTGGTTTCCCAATCTGCAATGGGCGCGACAAGGCTGCCGCTGGCTTTCATGTCCTTGTAGATGCCGGTGTTATACGGCACTTCCATCTGATAAATCGTGACGGAATCAGGGGCGAGTTCGAGGGTTTTAGCAATGTTGTTCTGCCAGTTTTCCTCAGTCTCCTCCAGCATCCCGGCGATGAGGTCGATGTTCACCTGGTCAAATTTTTCGGCGCGAATCCGTTCGTAGGCGCGGTAAACTTCCATGGTTCGATGGGCGCGGCCGTTGATTTCGAGGATGCGGTCGTTAAAATTTTCAATCCCGAGGGAGAGGCGGGTGACGCCGATGTCCTTGATGGCGGTGAGCTTGCCGGGGTTGAGCGTTCCGGGTTCGCATTCGAAGGCGACTTCCTCCGCCGCGTCCCATGGCAGCAGGGCTTTCATTCGGTCAGTGAGATCGACGAGCTGGGAGGCAGATAGATAGGAAGGGGTGCCGCCGCCGAAGTAAATAAAGTGGGGTTTGCGGCCTGCGATCAGCGGCTTACGAGCCATCATTTCCAGCTCGTGGACAGTGGAGTCGAGGTAGTGTTTGATCTCATTGGCGTTCTTGTCGGTATAAACGCGGAAGTAGCAAAAATGGCAGCGTTTCCGGCAAAAAGGGATGTGATGGTAGAGTCCGAGGGCAGGCGCCTCGCCGGAGTGTGGGGTGGAGTATGCCTCTGCCACCTCAGCGGCTTGATCCTCCGACCAGAAGGAAAACGGCGGATAGTTCGAGATGAAATAGTTGCCCGCGCGGGTGCCGGTTTTCAGGGGTGGAGTGGTGATTTCAGACATGGGAGATGAGAATGTGATTTACGATACGTGTTAGAAGGAATCTTTCGCCCACATGTGATCCCGGTCCGTGCGATCCAGATACGCCACCAAAGGGGGCCGGTATCGATGAGGATTTCGTTCACGATCCGAATCCTTCGAGATGTCTTGAATTGGAAGCAAGATCACCCAGCCCGCTGCATCCTTTTCCGCACAGATCCGCGCTTCGCTCGAATAGACTTGGTAGGGCTTTGCGGGCGACGGCCTTGAGCATTTCCTCCAAGGCTTCACGAAGCAAGGCCGAGCGACTAGTCCGTTTGGCGCGGGCGACCGCATCCATCCGGGCAATCAGCTCGTCGGGAACGTTGAGAGAGATCGTTGTCACACTCAAAAAAGTATTACTGAATCTGCAGATTGGCAATACCCAAGGTTCCGCTGGCCCCGCCGATCACAGTTCCCCATCCACCCATGATGAAATTGCTAGGAATTTGCTTTTGGGGTTGAGGCCGTTAAGGGAGCCGGTGGCCAGACCGGAGGCGGGGAAAAGGGGGTTGCGCGTGATCGCCTTGAAGGCATGAATACCCAAAATCTCAGATCAAAAATGATTGTATGCCTTGCAGTTTATTTTTGGGACGCTGCGAGTGATGGTTTGGGTGGTGGTGACACGGTCGGCGGGATCGTTAGAGTTTTGCGCGGGGCTGGTGGTGGTCGTTGTCAGGTCACCGGGAATACGCGACGGCTGAAAAAACTTGAGAAAATGTCACAATGAAGCACCTGACCCCACAAGACACCTGACCCCACAAGACAATGAAGCACCTGGGTGGGCATCAACATTTCTCTTTGCAGAATCGGATAAAATGGATACGAATTGGGTATCTGATGTTAAAAGCGCCGCCGATCACACCGGAAATGCTGCACCTTATCGCCCAACTCGATGAGGCGAAGGGGCAATGGCAGGCGTTGCGGAATCTCGCTCCGGAGCGCTTGTCGGCACTGCGGCATAGCGCCACGATTGAGAGCATCGGTTCTTCCACTCGCATTGAGGGGGTGAAGTTGTCCAATCACGAAGTCGAACGCCTACTGGGGAGTCTGAACCAAACATCTTTCGCCACCCGAGATGAGCAGGAAGTAGCTGGTTACGCCCGGGTGATGGAGCGGATTTTTGAGAGTTGGGGCGATCTCACGCTGAACGAAAACCATCTAATGCAGCTCCACGCTGAATTGCTGCAATTCAGCGACAAGGACACGCGTCACCGAGGAGAATATAAGACACACCCGAACCATGTGGCAGCCTTCGATCCCGACGGGAACATGCTCGGTATCGTGTTCGAGACGGCGTCCCCATTCGACACTCCGTTCGAGATGCGAAAGCTGCTGGATTGGCACCGGGAGGCCGAGGCTACGCCCGGTGAATGGCACCCGCTGTTACGAATTGGGACTTTCATTGTCCGTTTTCTTGCAGTCCATCCGTTTCAAGATGGCAACGGACGACTTTCACGGGTGTTGACCACACTGCTGCTGCTTCAAGCGGGCTACGCTTATGTCCCCTATTCCAGTTTGGAAAGCGTGATCGAGGCGAACAAGGAGGCTTACTATCTGGCTCTGCGTCAGACCCAGACCACGCTCAATGAACCGGAGCCTGCATGGCATCCTTGGCTTTTGTTTTTTCTTAAAGCGCTCAAGACCCAAAAGGATCGACTGCTCAGCCGTCTGGATGCGGAGCAACAAGCGCTCGCCACGCTCAACCCGCTGGCGCGTTCGATTAGCGAACTTCTGACCAGCCAAGCGCGCGTTTCCGTAGCCTCCATCGTAGCTGCTACCGGAGCGAGCCGTAATACGGTTAAAGCCACACTTTCCCGTATGCTCAAAACAGGTTTACTTGTCCGCCACGGCTCCGGGCGCGCCGTCTACTACACCAAACGCTAACAGATTTTCCGACACTCCACATTTCTCATGACCTATCTCAAAGACCTCATCGACATCCGCGACCATGTTGGCCGCGGCGACTTTGTTCTGCGCCTTAGCGAGGGCGTTACCGATCCCGTCGGCACGGTGAAACACTATCAGGTGACGCCGCCCTTGGTGAAGAACTTCGACGAGGCGCTCGGATTGATCAAAGGATCTCTAACAGGACCAAACGGTAGGACGAGCAGCAAGGCCGCTTATCTCCACGGCAGCTTCGGCAGCGGTAAGAGCCATTTCATGGCGATTCTCTACCTGTTGATGCACGGCGATGCCAATGCACGATCGATCCCGGAACTGGCGGAGGTGATCACCAAACACAACGATTGGACCCAAGGGAAACCCCCTTTTCCCCATCTGCATCAACGTAAGAGTTCTAAAAGCCTAGAAGCCAATGAGTTGCGCTTTCGTTTCTGGGTTTTTATGTGACGTGGATCGGGGTGAAACCTTGATAAATCCAGCAATTTCGTGATCTTTGTCAGTTTCTCTCCGATGCTATGCTGAATCTTCTCCAAGCTATATCTTTGCCCCTCCTTCCTCGCTAGGCTGATCCCGATTTTCACCCCTATCGCCAGTACGATCATCCCGGCCAACGCCAAACCTTTGAGATGTTGCGGGCTGCTTTTCCGCCTAAATGCGCAAGCCATTTTCAATGAGTCCTTCCATCCCCGGAATACGATTTCGATCTGCCAGCGCTGGCTGTAAATGGCGACCAACTCTTCCACTCCCTGCATGCTTGCGGGGATGTTCGTCACGAGGATATGCCAGGCGGCGAGCGTCAGCGTCCTCGCGCTCGCATCGCGTCCGTTGGCCGTCGCTTCGGCGTGAATTTTCCGGCGGCGTGCTTCCCTTTCCTCATCGCTGGCACGGATGGCCACTAGGCGGACGGGGTGGCCTTTCGCGGTGAGTTTCGCGGCTATATCGAGCCTTGCTCCCCGGTGCTTTTTGAGGATTTCGATAAGGGATTTTCCCCCTTCTACGGTGGCTTCCACCGACAAAGGCAGACGGCTCAACCAATACGCTGCCAGGCTTTCGATGCGGGCAAAGGATGCGCACCCGAAGTATCCCATGTCTCTGACAACCAGATCGTTAGGTGAAATGAGATCGAGTAAATCCCAGCCGATATTCTTGTCCTGATTGGTGGCGGTATGGAGCGCATTGGAGAGAATTTCACCGCTAAGAAGGTCGAAGGCAAGGTTGATCTTACAGCCGGCAGTTTGTCCGCTGGCGTTGCCATGGGCGGGGAAGTGATGGCTGTTGGATTTCGGGAAGTTGAGTGACGAAGAGTCCTCGATGATGATGCGCGAGAAGGGGACTTTGGAGGCGAGTCGGCGATGGCTCCATTGCCACTGGCAGATATGGACAAGGCAGAGGATGAGAAAACTTTCCAAGCCGCATTCGCTACGGTTGACGCGCTGGTGGAGAGCCTGCGGACTTACCGTGCAGGCTGCTGCTTGGCCGCTAAGGGAGATGACAAGTTGGTTGTAGGAGGCCTTGCCCGATACGACGGAGGCCAAGAGGGTGAGGAGGAAATCCTCAGGTTTGAAAAGCTTGCTCGTGCGTTGAACAAGGCCGGAAGTTTTGGCATATGTGGGAAGCGAGGCTGTGAGGGATTGCCAAAGAGCGCGATGACCGGAATGAAGAAGGTTTTCTAACATTTCGATTTTGCCCGACCTCCGAAGAGGTCAAGAAAAAACCGAATTATTTTAATATAAATTACTGATGGTGAATGAGTTGTGACTTAAGTTGATGCAGATGCCCTTTTCCCCTTCCCAGCCCGGCTCCCCAGTGTATTCTCCGCCCCAGGTGAAAAAGCAAATTCCTAGTATTTCCGACCCAATGGCTCTTTCAGGAGCCTCTCGCAGAAAGCAAATTCCTAGCATTCAGCCGGAACCACCCTGCTCGCCTCTTCCCCGCTGCTTGCTATGACCACCTTGCAAAAATCGATCCTCGCGACGGCGGCCCTGCTTCTGCTCGGCGTCGGAGTTCACCAACTCTCTTCCTCCGCCTCCCCGGCTCAGTCGAATCCGGTGGCGGCCACTCCGCTGCCCGGCAAGTGGCGGCCACGAAAAGAAGCCTCATCCGGCACAAACAAATGCCGAGCGCCCTCCGATCCCCGCGCTGAGGAACGCCGCCGCTCCTTGGCCAACCTTAAGCGACGCTGGCTGGCCGTTGGCAACAACAACGCGCGAACCGACGACCAGGATGCGCTCGCCAGGGAATCCGTCGAGCTGCTGTCATGCAGCCCTGAGGCATACAAACTGCGGAACTTCCTGATCGATCACGAGTTCGGTTATGGTGTAGTCATGATGGACGATCAAATCGAAGCACTGTTCAGTTCTCCGCGCGGTCAGGAAGCCCGCCAGTTTCTCGTCTCCACCGTGGAGCCGCTGAAGCCGGACAAGCAGTATCCTGCACTGGAAGAATGGAGCGGACTCGCGGGCGCAGGCTCCCCCGCGGAGGAGTTCGATGAATTCCATGCGTCCTTGAAGAACCGCGGCTGCGCTCAGGAGGCCTTGCTGGGTAGGAACTTCGCCGTCTTCCAATCGGACCCCGAAGCTGCGGTCCGGACCGCCTTGCGGGTATTGGAGTCCGGCGTGCATTCCTTGTCCAAAGGCGATCACCTGAGTCGTCTGTTCATGAGAAGCCTTCCGGAAGACCTCGACTACCCGGCGATCGAGCAACTCCTGCCACCGGTCAGTGGCAACCGGGATATTTCGGAATGGACGCCCACCGATTGGGGGCGCTACCAACTCTTCCTCAATTGGACCAAAGCCGACCCCGCCGTTGCGGCGCGCTTCAAGTCGGAACATCCGGAGCGACTGCCCGAACACGACCGGGACCCGATAGACGACTCAGAGGAAGACGAGTGATAGGGATCGCGCGGAATGAATTCCGCGCTCCCAGTGACATCACAGCGCCGTGACGATGCAGATCATGAGGCAAATGCGGCACGCAGGGCCGTCAACCCCCTTTTCCCCTTCCCAGACCGGCTCTCCAGTGTATTCTCCGCCCTAGGTAAAAAAGCAAATTCCTAGTATTTCCGACCCAATGGCTCTTTCAGGAGCCTCTCGCAGAAAGCAAATTCCTAGCATTCAGCCGGATCCACCCTGCTCGCCTCTTCCCCGCTGCTTGCCATGACCACCTTGCAAAAATCGATCCTCGCGACGGCGGCCCTGCTTCTGCTCGGCGTCGGAGTTCACCAACTCTCTTCCTCCGCCTCCCCGGCTCAGTCGAATTGCTAGGAATTTGCTTTTGGGGTTGAGGCCTTTTAAGCCTACGGGAGCCAGACCGAAGGCGGGGAAACGGGGGGTGATGACGCTACGGCGGAGGCCATCGTCATTACGAGACTTCATAAGAGGTGGGCAATTTATTCTCAGTGAGGCGGAACTTCAAGGTAAGGAAAGCTTGGCGATAGCTCACGGAGTCTTTCGACCAAATATCTCAGAGGGAAGCATTCAGTCGGGCGATTCCCTGTTGCACCCTAAGCAAGTCGGCGCGTTTCTGATTTAGTTGCCCCCGTAAGATTCCGGCATTGCTCAGGTGGATGCGACCCGCAGCACGGGCAGCCGAGGCCGCGCTTTGAGCACTCACTATGTCACCTTCTAATTGACTTATCTGGCCTGTGAGCGAACTGACCTGCGCCTCCATCATGGCAATTTTAACAATTATCTTCTCGCGATCGGCTTTCTTATCATTGTCCTTTTGCTCAGCATTTGCTACTTCATTAGCTGCGTGCACGGTGGCTGCCGCTTTATTCAGACTTTGAGTCACTTCTGCTAGGCGCTTTGTTTCGGAAAGCATCTGTTTTTCATCATACTGATAGTAATCCTGAATTTCCTGTGGAAGCACTTTAAAATTTAAGTTAGACAACCCGTCTTTATGGCGGATGTGGATGCCAATGGCCGTGACTTTACTAATGACGACGGCAAGGTAAATTTTTCCTTCTGTGGTTTTAAGCTCGGGTATGGATGTTCCCACAGCCGTCGTGCGGATATTCGCGCGATATTGATTCCTGTAATCCTCCCACTCTGTTAATTTATTATCTCTCTTTTCTTTCAACGCCTGTATATTAGCGTTTCTCGAGGAGACTCCGGCGGCAAGAGATTCATTTCGCGCAGTGGCACGGTTGAAAGCGGAGACTAATTCCTCGAGGCGTGGGATCTGCTGCAACAAATCCTCACCGCTCTGAATGCGGCTACGAGTCCCTTCGATTTCCTTCTCCGTCTCGCGTATTATCGACGCGAGGGATTTCTCTCCGCCTTTGAACCCCTGATCAGAGGCGAGCATAAAGAGTAGGCCGAAGCCAAGTAGTACGATAAGAGCCATGATCGTTCCGATCACTCCCGGTCCCTTTGCGCTGCTGAATAGGTCGTCGAAAAGCATTGGTATCTAGTTAAAATTCCGAATTCTTTTGGGTTTATTGAATGGCATACTTGCGCTTATAATCGTTGTATTCTTGGTGAATTTTTTTCAACTCGGCTTCTAGTTCGGATACTTCGCCTGATAACAGCTTGTGCTTTTCCTCCAGCTTTTCTGTCTCTTGTTTAGCTACTTCGAGTTCTGTGGATTTGTCTGGTGGAAATCTTTTTAGGCGCCCCTCAACAAGCGCAAGCTCGCCTCGAAGCTTCACGATTTCGACATTCTGCTCGCGTCGCTTCTTCACAAGTTTTGGGTCTTCGTTACAAGATGTGAACGTAAGGCATAGGGCAATGGGAATAAAAATTTGTTGCTTCATAGCTAGCTTATATAAATTATAAACACACGCCCAAACCCAATGTAAATATTATTTTTCTCCGACTCGCGTTGAGAAGCCAGGGCGGATTTTTTCTTCTAACGAATAATTGATGGGAGCGGAGACGGTGGATTCCCCTAGTCTGGTTTTACGACAAACTGACTATGAACGAAAAATACCACCGCCTCCGCGCGGAAGACCGTAAAGTGATTCGCAACCTAAGGGAAGGCGGATCCACCCAAGCAGCCATCGCCGTCGCGATCGGCTTCAGCCAAGGCACTGTGAGCAAGGAGCTATCCCGTAACTGCGGGAAGTCCGGATACCGTCCCAAAGAGGCCGACAGGCTCTCGCTGCTCCGTTTCCGGGCGAAGAGACCGCGGGGGAAAGTCGTCGCTGGGGAAGTGAGAATCGAGGTCGAAGCCCGCCTGCGCATCAAGCACAGCCCCGAACAAATCAGCTGAAAGCTGGCGAAGCGGAGCATCAGCGTAAGCCACGGGGCGATATACAGCCACGTGGAATCAGATAAGAAAGCCGGCGGGGAGCTATGGAAGCACCTTCGGATCAACGGCAGGCGGCGCTACCGGAGGCGCAGCAAGGTGGGGCGCGGG
>CAMBTP010000053.1 GCA_945870855.1 Prosthecobacter debontii | reverse complement strand
TTGTCAAAAGTTCGCGCGTAAAAATGAAGTGACAACAAAGTAGAGTGCGCCGCAGGCTCTGGACTGCTGTGATTCTTCATTCACAGCTCTTACCTCAAAGCCGCAGTCCGAATGAAGATTTTCACCGCAAAGCAGAGGTCGCAGAGGGAACGCGGAGAAGAGTTTGTGTTTTGCGGTAGGGTCATTTTGATAAAATGACCCACGCAGCGTGTGTTAGCACGGTGATGGGAGGAAAGCTCCGCATCAACGCCGCGAAAGGGTGAGACACGGATTTCAGATGAGGTTGGACGCACAGGGTGGGTCGTTTTGTCAAAACGACCCTACCATCTGCTAGGGCTATCAAGCTAGGTAATGAAAATCCAGCTATATGGAGAAGGGTGCTTCCAGCCCCTTTGCACAAGCCAAGCGAACCGATTTCCAAGTCCTCCGCAAAGGGGCTGCAAGACCCTTCTCCATAGGGAGAATATCACCGCGAAGGCGCAAAGGCGCAAAGCCAATGCACCGTATTTTTAACCATTTTCAAAACTTAACCATCACAACCCCAGCTTAGCGTCTTTGCGCCTGGGGTTCAAATTCTTCGCATTCGGCAAGGCTGCAACCAGCTTACTTCGTTTTTCCATCACGAACCCAAAAAGCTGCGGATGAGAACCGCAGCAGTCAAAAGCCTCCGGCGGCATGGATATGCGCAAGGACTTTTGGCAAACGGTCTATCTTTGGTGAGTGGGTTTCCGGCGCCCTCCGGGGCGCGGATGATGGGAACGTTGAGTCCGGGGGTTTCGCGTTGCTGCACCCCCGGCTACTTTCGGGCCGTCCCTGCCGGGACTCAGGGAGCAGGCTCTTCCTGCGGCGGCGGCGTTTCCTCCGTTGCCTCGACGATTTCCTCCATCACCACGGGCTGCGGAGAGAGGAGTAGGATGACCTCTTCCTGGATTTTCTCGACCTGGTCGAGGGCGATGTTGGGGTCCTTGATGATGAAGACCTCGCCGGTTTTGCGGTGCTCGTAGATGCGGAGGGTGCTGCCGGAGGTGGGTTGGGAGTCGGTCTCACGGAGGAGTTTCTGGCGCTCGAGCATGAGGGCGAGGATGTAGCGGGTATTTTCCGTGTGTTCCTGATCCTCCTCGCAGAGCGAGCGCAGGAGTTCCTCGGCGCTCTGTTTGGTGACGGCCTGTGGGTTCTCGGTGGTGAGGATGGGGCTGTAGGTGGTGCGCCACGAGGAAAAGGGTATTTCATCCTCCTCGCCGCGCTGTTTCCATGCCTCTTCCAGAAAGTCCTTGCGGAGGTAGCCCGAGGATTCGGGATCGGGGAAGATCGCAGTGATGATGGGTTGCCCCTCGATGAAAGGGGTGCCGGTTGCGGAGCATTGGCGGGCGCGGGTGCGGAGGTGCCAGGATTCGTTGAGTGCCATGGTTTAGGAATTGAAGGTGAGAAGACGTTTAAAAGACTGGTAAATGGGGCGGCCGGTGACGCGGCGGTGGTAGAGCCAGAGCCCGAGTAGGCCGAAGCCCATGTTCGGTATCCAGGCGGCGAGGGCGGGTGGGATGATGGCCGATTCTCCGAGCGCAAGGGCGATGCTGGCGAAGAAGATCATTAGGATCGAGAGCAGAACAGCTAGGAAAATCCCGCTGCCGCTGCCGCGCCGGGTGAAGTGGATGGAAAGCGGGGCGGCGAGCAGCACGGTGACCAGGCAGGTGAGTGGCAGTGCCCAGCGGTAATGCCAGTGCGTGAGGTAGGAGGACTGGTTGGTGATCTCCTGCTTCGCCAGCGGTGAGGCGAGCCAGGAACTAATTTCTGGGATGCCGAGATATTCGACACTGAGGCCGGGCTTGATGATTTGCGAGGGCGTTTCCTTCCATGTTTTCTCAACCATCGGCTCGTCCGTACTCTCGAATTCAGGCGACTCGCCTTCGGCGAAACGGGCAATGAGCGGTTGCTCGAAAGTCCACTCACGGGTGGCACGATCCCACCGTGCGCGCGGCGAGGTCATGCGGGAATTCAGGGTGTTGTCGGGGTTGAGTGTGGTCACCTCCACGTTATTCAGTTGCCCGCCTTGTTGGAAATTTTCCGGGAAAGCACCGACCATCCATAACCGCTGCGAGGCGGGATCGCGGTAGAGGACATTCTTGGCATCGTAGATCGGCCAGCCGTTCGCGCGGGCAATCATCTCGCTGCGTCTGCCCTCGGCGTGGGGTGCCCAATGGTAATTCAGGCCAAGCAGGAGAACGCTGCACCATAGCCCGGCGAATACCAAAGGCGCGGAAACACGGACGACGCCTGTTCCACTCTGAATCATCGCGATGATCTCATTGCTTTTTGAAAATTTCCCCAAAGCGTGGATCAACGAAAGCAGCAATGTGTGAGGGAGGATCAACATCAAAATCGCTGGCGAGCGGTAGAGATAGAAAAAGAACACAGAGATGTAGCGGTTCGTGCCGCCGCCTTTGAAGTCGCCGAGGTTATCGCTCAGATCAAGTAGTAGAAAAATGCCAAAAAATGCACCAAGGCAGATTAGAAAAATCGCCATGAACTGCCGGGCGAGATAGCGGTCAAAAGTGGTGCCTATACGGTATGCCACTGCGGCGAAGAAAGGCAATAGGCACAATATGGCGAGTATCCACGGGCGCAGTTTGTGGGCAAAGATGTCAGAGTCAGGAAACCCTTCCAAATGCTCCTTTACAGCTGCCAGCTCATGGGGAACGAGGAACGAGATCGCAAGGCCACCTAAAACAAGGAAGATGATCGGTAGCAACCAGCGTGGACTGTTTAACATGGGCTATGTTTATATTGGCGGTGGCGTCTTTGCCTGTCGAGTATTTGCGAGGAATCAGTCCTCCCAGATCATGTGTTTGAGGCGGAGTTGACGGGCTCGGGTGGCGGCTTCTTCTGCGCGCGGGCCACCGAACGAGGCTATTCTTCTAGCGATCGCAATGGCCGCTTTCCAATTCTCCTCCGTTTCCAGCATCGTAAGTAGTCGGAAGCAACTGCGCTCGAACCACTCCCATTCGGCGGGGGGGGCATCTGTTGGGCGGTCGATCACGGAAAAGTATGCCTCGCTGGCTTCAGTGAGTCGATTTTTCGAAGAGTCAACCGGATCGGGAAGCCTCTCAAGAGTGAGTCCACGCAGGTATTGGAGGCGGAAAAAACGCGAAGAATTTTCAGATGATGCTTTGAGTAGCTCGTCACAGATCCGCAAGGCACCGGTAAGGCTGTCGGGATCGGACTCACCGAGGGCATAGTTTGCTTCGGCGAGGAGTAGTCCGATGGAAAAATGTGAGGGATCGTCGGGTGATGTGGAATCATAAGCCGCAGTCAGCAATTTGATGGCGGCGGGAAAACGGTTCATATCGATGAGCAAGCGTGCTTTCTCGACGAGTGCCAGTGATTTCAGGGCACCTTCGGTTTTCATCGTTTCATCATAAATGGCAAGTGCCTCCTCGCGGGATTGGGCGGTGGCACCCAGCGCGGCGGAACGAGCGGCGAGAAGCAAGGCTGCTTGGGATCGCTGGGTACCTGGTTCGGAGGTGGCGAGTTTTTGAAGGGTAATTCGAGCCTCGTTGTAGTTTCCCGAACGGAATAGATTTTTACCAAGTGTAAGCGACGCTTCGGATGAGGCTGCGGTGTTGGGAAACTTGGCGATGATCTCATTGGCGAAAGTCTCAGTGGCGGCTGGGTTCCCGGATAGATCAAGAAGACGCAGGCGAACCAGGGTCAGACGTGCGTCGTTCGCTTCTGATAGGGTGCTGTCGGATGCTCCCAAAGTGTCGATTTGCGCCTTTGCGAGCGAAAGATCCGGAGGCACCGAGCTGATGGCGGCCTCGGCAATGGCCAACCTCGCTTCGAGTGAGCGGGGATGGTCAGGATGCTCCTTGAGAAAAGTATCGAGAGCGGAAATGGTATTCTGCGGAGTATCCGAGGCGAGAGCCCGCTCCAGGGCAAGATCCACAGACAGCTCTTCCCTGACGGTGGGGTCGAGATTTTGTATGGTGATCGAAGCCCCCGGATCTTGATCCAAAGCGGATAACGCGGAGTTCAGCGCGGCGGCGGCCCTGTTTTCCCCCTCAAGTGATTCTGCAGCCTCTTGGAAAAGTTCTGCGGCTCTAGTGGTATCACCGTTTTCGAATGCGCTTTGAGCATTCAGGAAAGCGGCCTCGCCTTTGACGATCGCAGATTTTGCGTTGTTACTGAGGTGATCTAGAATATCGAATGCTGCCACCGTTTGCCCCTCTTCTAACTTCCACGAAGCAAGCGTCAGCATGCCGCTAGGCACCAGGGAGTGCTGCGGTGCAAGTATCTCCAATCTCCACATTCCTGCAGATGCTTCCGCTTTGGTAGTCGGAATATCGACTTTGCGCATACCGATGGAAAGCGCGTGTAAGGAGAATATTTCGAGATCTGTTAGGGTTTGTTGCAGTTGGGGTAACGCTGATTCAGCGCAGTCGATTTCGGTATTCACAAACCCGCTTCTGCTGGGGAGATGTTTGGGTGACCATTCTGAAAGCCGTGCCAATGTCGGGTGATCGGTGCTGGTTATTGTGGCGGGCAGCCAAGCGATGATCCGGGCAAAAATCGGAGCCAGTATGGAAGACTCGGCTCGTGTTTGGAGGAAACTGAGCAAGGATTCTGTCGCTTCATCCAGATCGCCCTGCGCCGCCATGCAATCGGCTTTTCCAAGCACCGCGAGGTTATAGTGTTCTAAGCTTTGGCCGTCTGGCTCAGAAACAAGCGATGCGAAAAGTGGCTCGGCCTGAGACGCTTTACCCTCTGCCAAAAGTAGGCGGCCTTCCAACAGGTTCGCGAAACGGGAGAGTGATTTGGGAATGCTGGCAGCTTCTGGAAAGAGTGCCCGCGCCTCCTCAGCCCGCTCCAGATCGATGAGTAGTCCAACTCGCCGCAGCTTCGATTCCACTGAATCCAAAAGGGCTAGCGCATCGAGGGCTGCGTCCGGCAGGGAAAGTAACATACGGAGATTCGCGGCGGTGAAGGCAGCTTGCTCGCGATGTGGTGCATCGGTTTTTGCAGCGTAATCGGCAAGCATGTCTGCGGCCTCGGCGAAACGACCTTTTCCGGCCAGAGCCTGACTTTTCCAGAAATTTACTTCCGGATGATCTCTTACGTTTGATTTCTCCAGAATGACGAGCGCTTCGTCGGGGCGGTTGCCGCGGATCAGGGTTTCAGCTAGCATGATGCTAAGCTCAGGTATCCGATTGGGAGGTATGTCCGCCGCTGCGGCAGCTGCTTCCAAGCGCAGTGATGCCACATCCCAGAGGCCGCTCTGCATGGCTCGTTTTGCGGAGTCGAGGAGTGGGGAAAATGACGCTGCACATACGCTGGAGAGGCATGCTAGAAAAAGGATGGCGAAGGCGCGTTTCACTGCACCGAACATGAAACGGGGGGGGCACCATTGGAAGTAATAAGATGGCCTTACAACGAAATTTTAGTTCTCGTTAAATTCGCTAAATCCTGATATCCAACCAAGCAGAATGTGCACCGATTCTCTGCCTGAAATGAATTGCCGTTTCCGCCCCTGCATTGACCTCCACGAGGGAAAGGTGAAACAGATCGTTGGCGGTAGCCTGCGTGATGACGGGACGGCGCCGCGTGAAAATTTTGTATCTGAGAAACCGCCCACGTGGTTCGCCGAGACCTTCCGCCGTGACGGACTGACCGGCGGGCACGTGATCATGCTCGGGAAAGGCAACGAAGCCGCCGCGAAAGAGGCGCTCGCTGCATGGCCGGGCGGGATGCAGGTGGGCGGGGGCATCCGACCTGGAACCGCCGCCGCTTGGATCGAGGCGGGAGCGAGCCACGTCATCGTCACTTCCGCTCTGTTCGATACCGATGGGAAATTTCTCCCTCAGATTCTAGATGAACTCGTCAGGGAGGTCGGGAAAGAAAAGTTGGTAATCGACCTTTCATGCCGCCGCACAGATCGCGGCTGGACGGTGGCGATGAACCGCTGGCAAACCCTGACCGAGATAGACATTACCGCCGAAACACTCGATTCGCTCTCGCCATTTTGCGATGAATTCTTGATCCACGCGGCGGATGTGGAGGGGCTTTGCGGTGGGATCGACCGCGAGCTAGTTGCCCTATTGGGTTCGTGGGGGAAAATGCCGATCACTTACGCAGGCGGCGCGGCGACGATGGACGATGTGAGACTGGTCTCCGAAGCGGGCAGGGGACTTGTCGATATCACAGTCGGTAGTGCGCTGGATCTCTTCGGCGGCAGCGGCATCCGTTACGCGGATCTGGTTGCGATGAACGAGTCTTGAGTGAAAAGCCGCGCATCGCACGATGCAGGCTTGCCATGGCGCGGTGGATTTCTAACGTGTTCGCGCTTCGTCCGCAGAAACTTACCGGGCGAACTTTTCTTTCTATGAACACTACCGCACTGACTACTGCCGCCAACGAAGCCCGCGGCCTCGCCATGGACGCCGTCCACGCCTGCAACTCCGGCCACCTCGGACTTCCGCTCGGCTGCGCCGAAATCGGAGCAGTCCTCTTCGGCGAGAGCATGCAATTCAATCCCGACGCCCCGCGCTGGTTGAACCGTGACCGCTTCATCCTCTCCGCAGGCCACGGCTCGATGTTCCTCTACAGCTGGCTGCATCTTTCCGGCTACGCCGTTTCCAAGAACGATGTCGCCTCATTCCGCAAGCTCCACTCCATCACTCCCGGCCACCCAGAGTTCCATGAAACTCCCGGAGTTGAGGCCACCACCGGGCCGCTCGGCCAGGGCATCGCCAACGCCGTCGGCTTCGCGATTTCCGGGAAACGCGCCGCCGCGAAATTCAACACCGCAGAGCATACCCTTTTCGATCATCACGTCATCGCCCTCCACGGCGACGGCTGCCTTCAGGAAGGTGTCGCGAAAGAAGCCATCGCCTTCGCCGGCCACAACGGTCTTGATAACCTCGTCCTCATTTACGACAGCAACGACGTCACGCTCGACGCGATGGCAGATCTAACCCAGAGCGAATGCGCGAAGCAATATTTCGAATCGCAAGGCTGGGATGCGGTGCAAATCGATGGCCATGACCTCGCTCTTATCGCGAAAACCATCGCCGACCTGAAAGCAGCGAACAACGGCAAGCCCAAGGTCATCATCGCGAAGACACTCATCGGAAAAGGCATTGCAGAAGTCGCAGGAACCGCGAAAGCACACGGTGAAGGCGGTGCGAAATTTATCGAATCTGCCCGTGCTGGACTCGGCCTACCCGCTAGCGAGCATTTCTTCGTATCGGAGGAAACGAAAACCTTCTTCGCGCAGCGCAAGGTGGAGCAGATCACGAAATTCACCGCATGGCAGGCCACTTACGACGCATGGGCGAAGGCGAATCCTGAACTCGCCAAGGAACTCACCGACGGGGTCGCTGCCACCGTTCCTTCCAATCTCAGCGACAAGATTGCGGCCTTTCCGGCGGACTACAAGGACGCCACCCGCTCGGCGGGCAGCAAGGTCATCAACGACGTGGCGAAGGTCATGCCGCAGTTCCTTACCGGTAGTGCTGACCTTTTTGGCTCCACGAAAAACTATCTCACTGGCGAGGGTGATTTCTCCGCGAAAAACCCTCTGGGTCGCAATATCTGGTTCGGCATCCGCGAGCACGCCATGGGCGCGATCTGCAACGGCATCGCCTACGACGGCCTCTTCCGCGCGAGCGGCGCAACCTTCTGCGTCTTCGCTGATTACGTCCGCCCCGCGATTCGTCTCGCCGCACTTTCCAAGCTGCCGACGACCTTTATTTTCACCCACGACTCCGTCGGAGTCGGTGAGGACGGCCCGACCCACCAGCCGGTGGAAACCGTCAGCGGCCTCCGCGTGATCCCCGGTCTCGATGTCATCCGCCCTGGCGATGCCGAGGAAACCGCCGGAGCATTCATCGCCGCGATGATGCGCACCGACGGCCCGACTACGCTCATCCTCACCCGCCAGGCGATTCCGCTTATGAATCATCTCTCCGTTCAAGAGCGTCGCGATGGCGTCATGCGCGGCGGCTATATTGCCGTGAAGGAAACTGGTGAACTCACCACCATCCTCATCGGCACCGGTTCCGAGCTACAGCATTGCGTCGAGGCCGCGAAACAACTTGGCGATGGCGTCCGCGTTATCTCCATGCCTTGCGTCGAGCGCTTCGAGCGCCAATCCGCCGAATACAAGGAAAGTGTCCTTCCAAAATCCTGCACCAAGCGCGTATCCATCGAGGCGGGCGTCACCGATATCTGGTGGAAATACGTCGGCACCGAGGGCAAGGCTCTCGGCATCGACCGCTTCGGCATCAGCGCCCCCGGCGATGTGGTGATGAAGGAACTCGGCATGACCGCCGCGGACGTCGTAGCTGCGGCGATGTGACGTCACTTAAACTGCGGGTAGGCGCTGAGATTCTACATTTTTTAAAATCCGGGGCAATGCCTCCGCTGATTCCATGTGGACAGGGCGGGGTGGGGCGGGCAGATTTCCGGCATGGAGAAAACAGAAGAAAAATTGCAGGAAGCGATGGCGGAGTTTGGATGCCAGACAGGGACTTTACATCGGGCGGAGGGGGAGTGGCTGCATTTGGTGGCGATGGCGGGGGTGCCGGATTTTTTGTTGGATAAGATTAGCCTGATTCCTTTCGGGAAAGGGATCGCGGGCGTGGCGGCATCGACACGTGAGCCGGTGGAGCTGTGTAATCTCCAGCAGGATCTCGGCGGCGTGGCAAAGGAGGACGCGCGGAAGACGGGCGTCTCCGGTTCGCTCGCGGTGCCGATTCTTTCCGAAGATGGGGTGGTGTTAGGGACGCTGGGAGTTGGGAAAGTCACGCCGTATGAATTTTCCGAGGCGGAAAAAGCGCGGCTAGCGGAGATCGGGCAGGAGTTTGCTGGGATGCTTTAGACATGGAGCGGCGGATCAGAATCCGCCGATGCCCATGGAGGGACGATGAATAAGAGCGTCCGCGCATCCAATCGTCACCTCATGGACTAGGGCGGATTTTGGATCCGCCCCTCCATGCGCTTCGCGTGAGGCTTCTTAATGGCATGGAGCGGCGGATCAGAATCCGCCGATGACCATGGAGGGACGATGAATAAGAGCGTTCGCACATCCCATCGTCACCTCATGGGCTAGGGCGGATTTTTGATCCGCCCCTCCATGCGCTTCGCGTGAGGCTTCTTAATGGCATGGAGCGGCGGATCAGAATCCGCCGATGTCCATGGGAGGACGATGAATAAGAGCGTTCGCACATCCCATCGTCACTTCATGGGCTAGGGCGGATTTGGATCCGCCCCTCCATGCTTTTTACAGTAGGTCGTAAGAGCGTCCGCCGATGCCCTCGAACCAGCGGAGGTAGGCTTGGTTCACCATGGCGTAGCCGCCCGGGGTGGGGTAGTCGCCGGTGAAATACCAGTCGCCGCACTCGCCCTTGATGGAGGCGCGGAGGTTTTCGATAGTTTGGTAAATCACCTCCACCTCACCGTGCCACTCCGTGTCCTCGGGATAGACCATGCGTGAAATTTCCGCGGAGATTTCCTCGGTGGTGAAGGCTTCATAAATACCTTTCACGCGATTGCGGCGCTCCTGAGAAGGCTTCGCGAGTTCCTCACAGCATTCTTCATAGATCCGGTCTAGCAGATACTGACGCCCGGCGCGGCGGTGAAGTGCGACGGCGGCGTTGAAGGCGATGAATTTCCCCAACTCCGACATATCGATGCCATAGCAATCAGGGTAACGGATCTGCGGGGCGGTCGAGCAGATCACGATCTTCGACGGCTTGGTGCGGGTGAGGATCTTGAGAATGGATTTCTTCAGCGTCGTGCCGCGCACGATCGAGTCGTCTAGGACGACCAGCTTATCGCCCGGCTTCACCGCGCCATAGGTGATGTCATAGACGTGGGAGACGAGTTGGTCGCGGCCTTTCTCCTGGGAGATAAATGTCCGCATCTTGATGTCCTTGTGCGCGATTTTCTCGCCGCGCGGCCAGTTGCGCAGGATCAGCTCATCGACCTTTTCCGGCGTCAGTGTCCCGGCGGCGACGCCTTCGAGGATTTCCATCCGCACCTGCTGGCGGCGGTAAAGTCGCAACCCGTCCATCATGCCGTGGTAGGCAGTCTCGGCGGTGTTTGGGATAAAGGAGAAAACGGTTTTATCGAAACATTCGCCGATGGATGCCACCACCTGATCGACGAGTGCGCAGCCCATCGCCTTACGCTCGCGGTAGATCTGCGGGTCGTTGCCACGGGAGAAATAGATTTTCTCGAAAGAGCAGGGTGTGAATTTCTGCGGGGGATGGAATTGCGTATCGGTGATCGTCCCGTCCGCCTTGATCGTTATCACGGAGCCGGGATCGACCGACTTGATCTGATCCGCCTCTACCTCGAAGACGGTCATCAGCGGCACGCGTTCCGAGGCGAAAGCGATCACGTCCTCGGTGATGAGCATGTGGCAGGGGCGGATGCCGCGCGGATCGCGCATGACGAACATGTCGCCATTGCCGATAGCCCCGCAGATCGCGTAACCGCCATCCCATGGCTCGGCGGATTGGGCGATGATGTCCGGGATATCAAGAGCGGCGGAAATGTGATCCGGGATCTCCGCACCGGGGATGCCTTGATCGCGGAGCTTGTGGTAGAGGTTGGTGTGTGCCTCGTCGAGGTGGTAGCCGATTTCCTCAAGCACCGTCTGCGTGTCTGTGCCGAACACCGGATGCTGGCCGCGCTGGATAAGCGTTTGGTTCAGCTCGGCGGCGTTGGTCATGTTGAAATTCCCCATGACCATGAGAGTGCGCGTCGGCCAGTTGCTGCGGCGCAGGTAAGGGTGGCAGGATCCTTCGTCGAACTCGCCGCTCGTCCCGTAGCGGAGGTGGCCCATCAGGATTTCACCACCGAAATCGAAATGATCCTTGACGCTGTCCGGATTATTTTTGTCGAGGAGACCCTTGCGATCCATCTTGAAGAACGACTTCACCTCCTTGCGGAAAATTTGTGCGAGTGCGTCCGCCTCAATGCCGCGGCGGCGGTGGACGTAGGGTTTTCCGAGCGGCATATCGAGCTTTACGCAGCCGATCCCGGTGCCGTCCTGGCCGCGGTTGTGCTGCTTCTCCATGAGCAGGAACAGCTTGTTCATGCCCCACAGGCAGGTGCCGTAGCGATCGTAATAATACGCCAAGGGTTTCCGCAGGCGGACGGCCGCTATGCCGCATTCGTGGTTTAGGTGGTCGCTCAAGGCTTCGTAAATTTTAAACTTTAAACCCTAAGGAAGAGGGATCATGCGGAAACTTTGACGTGGACACCCTCGCCGTCGCGCATTTGGCCGAGGACGTGGCCGCCGGGGCCGGCTTTGAGTGCGGTCTCGACGTGTGCTGCATCTACGATGACGACCCAGCCGATGCCCATGTTGAAGGTGTGGAAACGATCCTCGGCATCGATGTGCTCAAGGAGTTTTTCGATGCCGGGAAGCTTCCATTCGGGGATTTCCAGATCCGCGCCCATGCCGACGAAGAGACGTTCTAGGTTCTCGGGAAGCCCGCCGCCGGTGATGTGAGCCATTGCCTTGGGTTTCACGCCGTATTTTTTCAGGTCGTTCACGACGTCGTCGTAAAGGCGGGTCGGCTCTAGCCATGCGGTAAGCTCTTCTGTGGTCACTACGCCTGGCCCGATCTCTTTCAGGGCGCGGCGGACGAGCGACCAGCCGTTGGCGTGGATGCTGTTGGACGGGTAGCCAATGAGGATATCACCGATGGCGATCGTAGTGGGGTCGATGAGATCTTTTTTCTCTGCGCAGCCGATGCAGAAGCCGGAAAGCTCAAGCACATCGGCGGGGACGATGCCGGGCATCTCAGCTGTTTCACCGCCGGCGAGGATGCAGTTGCAGGCTTCTAGGTAATCCGCCATGCCGCCGATTACGCGGGTGATCTTGTCCTCGTCGAGCGCGGCGATGCCGATGTAGTCGAGGAACAGCAGGGGATCGCCGCCGGTGGTGAGGATGTCGTTCACCGACATCGCCACAAGGTCTTTGCCGGCGGTCTCCAGCATGTCGTGCTCTAACAGAAGCTCCAGCTTCGTGCCGACGCCGTCGCAGCCGGTTACGATGACCGGTTGATCGTAATCGGAAAGATCATAGCACGCCGCAAAAAGCCCGAACGCGCCGAGTAGCTTGCGGTTTTTCTGGGTGCGTTTGACGTGTCCCTTGATGTCCCCTACGAGCGACGCGGCTCTCCGCGTGTCCACCCCTGCCTGCTGATACGTGAGCTTACCTGCCATTTGTGTAAACGGGTTCTAGGCGGGCAGCGTGAGGGGGTCACGAAGAAAAAGACGCAAGTGGAATCCTTTAGCGAATTATAGCGTAATCTGTGAACCCAGCTCGACGACGCGGCCCGGCGGGAGCTTGAAATAGGCGGTCGCTGGGGAGGCATTGCGGGCCATGATGGCGAAAAGGAAGAGGCGCGCGCGGTCGAAGAGGCCGGCGTTCTTTCCGACTCCGTAGGTTTCCCGGCCGAGGAAATAGGTGGCCTTGGCGGGGTTGAAGCGCAGACTTTCGGGCAGGTGCCGTTTCAGCGCGAGCGGGACATCGGGGGTGTCTGCAAAGCCGAATAGGAGAGTGACGCGGTGGAGCCCCTCGCCGAGATCCACCTGGGTGATAGTTTCCGGGCCGGTGGCGTGGGGTTCGTCCGTGGTGGAGACGTGGAGAAGGATTACCTGCTGATGGAGCACCTGGTTGTGCTTGAGGTTATGGAGCAGGGCATTGGGGACTTTCGTATCCTTTCCGCTCATGTAAACGGCGGTGCCGGAGACACGGTGGATCTTGCCGCGCCCGAGTTCGCAGAGCAAATCACTGACGGGAAGCGCGCCGGACATGATGCGTTGGTAAAGGCGTTTCCTGCCCCAGATCCAGATCAGCATCAACGCCATGATGGAGCCTCCCACGACGAGCGGCAGCCATCCGCCGTGGGCGATTTTCAAAGCGTTCGCGGCGAGGAACGCACCGTCTAAAACGAGGAAAACGGTCGTGAACGCGAAGGCCTTGGCGAAAGACCAATTCCAGCAGGCGCGTGCGGCGAAGTAGAAGAGAACGGAGGTGATGGTCATCGTCAGCGCGATGGCAATGCCGTAGGCGCCCGCCAGCGCGGCGGATGTTTTAAAGCTAATGACAAGCACGATACAAGAGAAGGCGAGCATCCAGTTTACCATCGGCACATAGACTTGCCCGGCGGAGTGTTCCGAGGTGTGGCGGACGAGGAAACGCGGCAGGCAGCCGAGCTGGATCGCCTGAGTGGTTAGGGAAAACGCGCCGGTGATGAGAGCTTGGCTGGCGATGATCGCCGCCCCGGTGGCTAGTAGGGTGAGCGGAAAGCGGAGGAATTCCGGAGCTAGCAGGAAGAAGGGGCTTTTGATGGCGGCGGGATTCGCCGTCAGCAGAGCGGCTTGGCCGAGGTAATTCAGGACAAGGCACGGCAGTACCAACGTGAACCAGCCGATGCGGATGGGCCGCCTGCCGAAATGGCCGAGATCCGCGTAAAGTGCTTCGCCGCCCGTGACGGCTAGGAAAACGGCGGCGAGCAGCGGAAAGGCATGCTTCCACTCGCGGAAAAGGAAAGACACGCCCTCCACCGGGCTGAGGCTGAGCATTACTTGCGGTTGGGAAATAATTTCCTTCAGGCCTAGGAACCCGATGGTGGAAAACCAGATTAAAACGATGGGGCCGAAGAGCACGCCGACCTTGCCGGTGCCGAACCTCTGGATGGCGAACAAAGTGGCGAGGATGCCGACGGCGAGCGGAACCGCCCGATGCGCCAGCATCGGCGCGCTGACGGAAAGTCCTTCCACGGCGCTCAGCACCGAAATGGCCGGTGTGAGCATGCCGTCCGCATAGATCAACGCCGCCCCCGCAAGTCCGAATAGCAGGATGTTTTTTTTCCGCTTCCCTTGCTCGTGTCTCGATGCACCGCGGATCAGCGCGGAGAGAGCGAGGATTCCTCCTTCGCCCTTGTTATCCAGTTTCAGGATGATGAAGAGGTATTTCACAGATACCACTAGCAGTAGCGACCAGACGACAAGCGAGGCCGCCCCGATCAGGTTCTGTGGATCGATGTGCACGGCATGTGGGCCAGAAAAGCACTCGCGGAACGCATATAGCGGGCTCGTGCCGATATCGCCGAAAACAATACCGAGTGCTGCGATCGTAGTCGCGGCAAGTTTCGGGGTGGCACCGGGGTGGTCGGAAGGTGAGAGATTCATCGTCGCGGAAGCGGCTTCCGCTCGGCGTTCAAAGCACAAGCCAAACCCTCTGGCGAGCGCGAAATGGGGCGGGGGGAAGTGTGCACTGTCTGCGCAAAGGGGTTGCAAACCCCTTCTCCATAGCGGAAGAACGGCGCGGGATGTCTGCGAGGGCTACATGGAGGGTGAGTGCGGCGGTGATGCTGAGCCGGGTGCTGGGCTTGGTGCGGGAGATGATGTTCGCGGCGTTGTTTGGCGGGAGCCGGTGGATGGATTGCTTCTACCTAGCCTACAAGGTGCCGAATTTGCTGCGCGATCTCTTCGCGGAGGGGGCTCTCTCGCAGGCTTTCGTGACGACGTTTTCCAAGAAGGTGAAGTCCGACGGCCCGGAGCAGGCGTGGGTTTTGGCGAATCGGATGATGACGCTGGCGGCGGTTTTTATGGGTTTGGTCTCGCTGGTGGGGATCGGGATCGCGCCGTGGATCGTGGAGTTGCTGACTTCGCTTTCGAAAAGCGGGGAGACGGCGCGGGCTTACAATCCGGCGGAGATCTCGCTGATGGTGGAGATGGTGCGGGTAATGTATCCGTTCATCGCTTTGGTGTCGCTATCGGCGCTGGTGATGGGGATGCTCAATGCGCGGGATGTGTTCGGGATGCCGGCGCTGGCCTCGTGCTTTTTCAACATCGGCTCGATGCTGGGCGGGGCGGCGATCGGTTACTGGATGGATCCGACTTGGGGGCCGCAGAGTTTGGTGGGTTTTTCGTGGGGCGTGGTGATCGGTGGGGTAGCGCAGCTTGTTTGCCAGTTTCCGGCGCTGCGGGCGGTGGGTTACCGGTTCGTGGCGGATTTTAAATGGAACGATTCCGGGGTGAAACAGATCCTAAAACTGATGGGGCCAGCGGTGATCGCGGCGTCGGTGACGCAGGTGAATGTGGTGGTGAACGCAATGTTCGCATACGGGGTGGGCGAGGGTGCGGTGAGCTGGCTGAGCTATGCGTTCCGGCTAATGCAACTTCCCATCGGCGTGTTTGGCGTGGCGGTGGCGACGGTGACTCTGCCCGCTCTCTCACGGGCGGCGCTCAACGGGGTGGGGGACGATTTCGCGCCGACGCTCTCGAAAGGGCTGAAGCTGGTGATGTTCCTCGTGTTTCCCGCGACGGTGGGCTTGGTGGTGCTGGCGGAGCCGATCATCAGCTTGCTTTATGAAAGGGGGCAGTTCGATGCGGCGGACAGGATGGCGACGGCGGGCGCGCTGCGGGCTTACGGCTACGGGCTGCTGTTTTACGCGGGTCTGAAAGTGTTGCAACCGGCCTTCTACGCCATCGAGAAACGCTGGCTGCCGATGATCGCGAGCCTGATTGCGCTGTTTGTAAATATAGGCTGCAACTACGTGTTCGTGTTCGTTTTTAAATGGGGTCACGAGTCGTTGGCTCTTACTACAAGTATCGTAGCAAGCCTGAACTTCGTGTTCCTGTATCTCGCAATGATGCGCTACGCGGGGGATATCGGGACAAAGGGAATGGCGCTGGCTTTCCTGAAAATCGGCGTGGCGACGGCGGTGATGGGTGGTCTGTGCTATTGGGGAAATATCCTGTTGTTCTGGGAACTCACGGACTTGAAACTCCCCGCTAAAATGCTCCGGCTCTTGTTGCTGATCGGTGCCGCTGCAGCCGCCTATTTCGTCACCGCACGATTGCTGCGCGTGGCGGAGGTGGCGGATGTGATCGCGCTGGTGAAGAGGAAGGCTTCGAGGTAGGGAAGGCTTGCGTTTCGCGACGGCAGGTCTTGAGGTGTCGGTGTGAACAAGGAAGGCAAGACTTACGCGCTGCTGGCGACGGCCAGGATCGCGAATGTACCGAGCGTGGTGAGCAACCTCGGGGTGGGTGTGTTGCTGGGGAGCTTGGATACGGGGGCGGATTTTTCCTGGCCGTGGTTTCTAACATTGGCGGCGTTGCTATTTTATGTGGGAGGGAATTTTTTCAACGACTGGGCGGATCGGGAGTGGGATGTCGAGCATAGGCCGGAGCGGGCTTTGCCGAGGGGGCTGTTTTCACCGAAAGCCTACTTAATCACAGCCATTGCCTGTTTCGTTATCGGGCTGGTGATCTGTGGTTTCTGCGGATGGCGGGCGTTGCTCATCGCAGCTTTTCTCGTGTGTCTGATCGTTTGGTACACGGAAATACACAAGCGGACTCCTCTATCGGTGATCCCGATGGGCTTGTGCCGGGCGGTGCTGCCGGTGCTCGGGTATGTGGGAATACGGGAAGGCTTTTCGGGCGTGGCTCTGCTTCCGGCGACGGCGCTTTTATTCTACATCATTGCTCTCTCACTGAGCGCTCGCTGGGAATCCAAGGCGGATGTGCCGGAGGAGAAAAAGCTTATTTCACGCATGTTGCTGCTGGCGGCGGGAGTGATCGCATCGCTGCTGCCTTTGATGGTAATGCCGGTGGTTGGCTGGGTGGGGATGGTCGCGTTTTTTATGTGGATGGGACTGTGTTTGACGAAATACCGTTCGCCGGTTCCCGCCCATGTTTCCGCATTGCTGGCGGGGATTCCGCTGGTGGATTGGGTGACGCTTTTTCCAATGGCGCTGATCTGGGTGCGCCTCGAACGGGTGGAGCCGTTCGATCCGATGTTCAGTATCGCGGTTTTCCTGCCGCCAGTGGCTTTTGTGGTGGGACGGGTGTTGCAAAGAGTCGCGCCGGCTACTTGATGAAGATGAAGAGTGGGATTGGATACTTAGTCCTCTGGGGCGAGCTGAAGACTCGCGGTCCACTTCTGTGCTCTTCATGAACGTCTATCTTGATCGGGGCTTGATGTTTCTGCTTTGCCGCGCTCCATTGCAGTTGTGAGCGGGATTAAAGAGAAACAGGAGAAATTATTGGAGGATTTGGAGTTGTTCCAAGATTGGACAGAGCGGTACGAGTATGTGATCGGGCTGGGGAAAAGGCTGCCGCCTTTGCATGATGAAGTGCGAGACGAGAACCACCTGATCAAGGGCTGCCAATCTCAGGTCTGGCTCGATGCCGAGAAAAAGGATGGGCGAGTATTTTTCCACGCGGACTCCGATTCGCTCATCACTAAGGGCATGATTGCACTTTTTATCGAGGTTCTCAGCGGCGAGACACCAGACGCGATTCTCACGGCGGATATGGGTTTTATCGACAAAACAGGCCTCAAGGAACACTTAGCGCCGACCCGCGCAAATGCCCTCAACCTCATGGCGAACCAGATGAAACAGCGGGCGCTGGCTTTCGCTTAACAACGCGCATTGCCGTTGACCTTTGGCCTGCGGGAAACGAAGACTGCCGACATGTTCATCGATCACATCAGGATACTGGCAAAAGCAGGCGACGGCGGCGACGGCGCGGTATCATTTCGTCGGGAAAAATTTGTCCCTCGCGGCGGCCCCGATGGCGGCGATGGCGGTAACGGCGGGAAAGTCATTCTGATCGTGGATAATTCCACTGACACACTGCGCCAATACCACTTCGATCCCAAGCTGATCGCCGAGGACGGCAAGCCCGGCGGAAAGCACAAGAAAACGGGGAAGACCGGCAAGAACAAGATCGGCAAGGTGCCGCCGGGGACGGTGATTTATAAAACGGATGCGGCGACGGTGAACGAGGCGGTCGAGTTCGAGCGCAGCGATGACGGCATTGACCTGGAGCCGATCGCGGATCTCGTCGAGGAGGGGCAGACCTTCGTGCTTTGCGAAAACGGCATGGGCGGGGAGGGGAATTTCAAGTTCCGCACCGCCACGAACCAGACACCCTCCGAGCACACGCTCGGCACCCCAGGACAGCAGGCCGTCTATTACTTGGAACTGCGGCGCATCGCGGACGCGGGTCTGGTCGGTTTTCCAAATGCGGGGAAATCCACGTTGCTTGGCGCGATCTCAAACGCGCAGCCCAAGGTCGGCTCATATCCTTTCACGACGCTGCAGCCGATGATCGGCGTGGTGGAGTTCGGCGGGTTCCGGCGCTGCACGGTCGCGGATATTCCTGGCCTGATCGAAGGGGCGCACGAGAACCGCGGCCTCGGCCATGAGTTCCTACGCCACATCACGCGCTGCCGGGTGCTGTTATTTGTGTTAGATATGGCAGGCAGCGAGGGTCGCGATCCGATCAGCGATCTGGAAATTCTGCGTAAAGAGATCAAGGAATATGACGAGGATCTCGCAAAATTCCCGTGGAAGGTGATCGCGAACAAGATGGATCTGGAAGGCTCAGCGGAGAACCTAGAGTTTTTCAAACAGCGTTTCCCGAAGGCAGAAATCATCGCGATTTCCGCCAATACAGGCGAGGGTCTCGATGACCTCAAAGTGATGCTCGACAGCGAGGTTTCACACAAAGCGAAGAAATGAATGCGGAGCCGGTCTTTGTTTACGACAATCATTCATCTCCTACCGCATCGCCATAGTCCAGACTGCCGACCAATGGAGCCCTTGAAGCAGGCAATTCGGCATCCATCATCTTCAAACATTACCGCCATCCCCTGCGCGGATGGAATGCACTCCTCCGCGGCATCAATTATTCGTTAGAAGAAAATATCCTCTATCAGGGAATAAAAAATTTAGATGCGTTTGCCCTGACAGTGATCTGTAGCCACCCGCTCTGCATGTTTGATGATCCCGAGATCGACAGCTGTCTGCACCAGCACTTGAACCGTTGGCAGACAGCCACGAAACACCAGCTTCCCGAGGGTCTGCGCGCCATGTTGCTCAAACAGACCGCTCACCAATGCGTTCACAAACGAACTGTTCGCGCTGCGGACTCCGGTGAAATCCAGCACCACTTTCTCACAAATCGACAGATACGGATCGACCTTCGACACGCGGAAACAATACGCCTCTGCCCCGTCGCTCAGGCGCGAGCCTAATTCGTCGTGCATATGTATCTCATGCGTCATGGTTCGAACCTAGCGGAGGTTGGCATTGCCCGCAAGGGAATTTCTAACTCCTTCGCTTCGTGTAGCTTACAATTAAAATCGGCTGCCTCAGAGCGACGGAAGGAAAGCGCGACCACGGTGCCCGCATACCGAGCGCCTGCTGCGAAACGCTCTTTTTGCACGACGCCATGGTTGCTGCGGATGATCGTGCCCGCGCCGCTTGCGATCAACATGTGCCCACCCATCAAGTCCACGATGCGGGCGCTCAGAGTCAGGCCCACTCCTTCGTTGGAGGGCTGGCCTTTGCTGGAAACACGTGCGACCAAAGCCTGCTCGATGATGTCCTCATCGGGCAGATCCTGAGCCCACTGGAAACCTGCCTCCGCCAAGCTGGCAGGAATACCACAACCGCAATCCGCGATGGCAATCCTCACAAACCCATCCGACTGTGTTGTTTGCGCGGCCACAAAACCCATGCCCCGGCTGTGTTGCTGGACGTTGTTCGCCATTTCGGTCAACAGATACCACACCGCATCATAGAGTCCTGCGTTTGGGTGTTCGTAATCCTCTCCACCGCGCGCAATGCACGCCGCAAAATTAACTGCCAGCAACTGTCTTTTAAGATTTTTTTAGCAAGCGATTTCGATTTGTTGTAAGTGTTTCTTCATCAATGCGTTAAGGTAGCTTAGGAGCTTGCGCATAACGGCAATCAGGGCGAGCTTCTTTGGCTTACCTTTGGCGAGCAA
>CAMBTP010000052.1 GCA_945870855.1 Prosthecobacter debontii | reverse complement strand
GGCACCGGAAACTGTATTTCCATAACCCTAGCAAGATTAGGATCCACATTCTGGGCGGAGGTGGGAAGAACCACCATCGCGGAAATAATAGATAGAGCAGAAAGGACATGTCTCATAAATCTAAATGAATGCTCGGAATTTACTTTTGGAGGTGAAGGCCGTTGAAATTACTGATGGCCGGCCCGGAGGCGTGAATAGGCGGGTGTTAGAAGCAACCTAGGGAGTCTTATTTGGATCATCCACGACGGGAAGGATTTTTTCGCTGACTCCAGCAGCGTGGATCTGCCTGGCTTGTGGCGATAGGTGATGCCGAAACAATTTTCAAACCTGATGGGTGTATTCTTTAATCCGTGCCCATCCGTGCCATCCGTGGTCAAAATTTCCATGAATCCCCGGAGTTCGGGTTGAACCGCCAAGCTCGCCCTATACTATCGGGTTACCGGAGATTCCTAGCCCGAGTTCCGGTGCGCGGAGGGCTGGAGACCTGTCCACTTCCGGAAAGTCGTCGCGAAAGTGAACGAATTATCGAAGCCCACGGCTTTCGCGATCGTCGAGATTTTCTCATCCGTGGTGGAAAGCAGGTGGCAGGCGCGCTGGATGCGGAGGAAGGTGAGATGCTTGCGGGGGGAGCGCCCCAGTTCGCGAAGGCAAAGCCGCCGGAGGTGCTCCATGCTCATCGTGGCGATGGCCGCCATCTCGTGGATCGACCAATACCGGTCGAGATTCGCCTCCAAATGTTGCCACAATCGCCACAGCCGGGGATCCCCGTGCGTGGGCTGCGCGAAGGCAGTCACGTAGCCATGGATCAGCTCAATCCAGAGGTGGGATTGTGAAACAGAGGGCTCGCACTTCGATGCCTCCGCGTGCAACCCCTCCACGGCATGGGAAAAAGCGGCGGCATCGAAGTTGCCTTTCACCGGGGACTTCGCGGAAACGAGTGGATTCTTCCCGGGCGTTTCGAGGTAACGCACCCAGCAGAATTTCCATTCAGGCTGCCCCCGTATCGCCTGCATCGCGTTCGCCGTGAAGGGCGGCAGCAGGCAGGTCTCGTTCGCGCCTACTTCAACCCACCGCCCGTCCACCATCACCTCGCCCCGACCCGAAAGGCATGCGAACATGAAGGTGCCGGATTGGAAAAGCCGCACCACCCGGAAGGGATGCACGGCGCTCATCACACCTGCGTGGGCGATGGCTTTCCGCTCCATCGCCGGGCACTGCGGGGCCTCGGCCAACCAACTCCGGGAATCGTCCGCGGACGACTTCACTGCGAAGTATTTGCTGCCACCAAGCTGGTGCGTTTCAACTAGGGTTTTGGATTTCGCCGCCATGGTAGGCAGACAATGTGAGGATTTCGCCCAGAATCAATGTGGTTTTTCGATAATTGTTGGGGCAGTGAACCGATTTGCGCTAGACTCATCGAACATGAAAAACCCCATCTTTATACTCTGCTACCTCACCTCCGCTCTCGCCCTTGGCGCGGCGGAAAAACCGAACGTCCTCTTCATCGCCATCGACGACCTCCGACCGGAGCTGGGTTGCTACGGAGCCACGCAGGTGAAATCCCCGCACATCGACAAACTAGCCGCCGGGGGAATCACCTTCACCCGCGCCTACTGCCAGGTTCCGATCTGTATGGGGTCGCGGGCGAGCCTGCTGACTGGCATTCTACCGACTGCTAAACGCTTTGTGGGCGACTGCCGCGCCGGGGTGGATGTGCCGAACGCAGCGACCTTGCCGGAGGTTTTCAGAAAGGACGGCTATACCACGCTCTCCAACGGCAAGATCTTCCACAGCCCCGAGGACACTGCGGATAGGAGCTGGAGCGAGCCGCCCATGAAGCCCTCAAACACCATGAAAAGCCTTGATCCAGAGACCAACCGCCTGCTTACCAAAGAAAAGCAGCGGGGGCGCATCTATGAATCACCCGATGTCGCGGACGATGCCTATCCCGACTGGCAGGTGGCGCGGAAAACCATCGATGACCTGCGGCGACTCAAGGCAGGCGGCAAACCGTTCTTCCTCGCCTGCGGCTTCATGAAACCACACATGCCCTTCTACGCGCCGAAGAAATACTGGGATCTTTACGAACGCGAAAAGGTGGAGATCGCCGATAACCGGCAACGTCCGAAAAACGCACCCATTTACCTGAAGGGCAGCGGCGAGTTCCGTTCCTATCATCTTGGGGATTTTGATGAGAAATCCGAGGACTTCGACCGCATGATGCGGCACGGCTACATGGCCTGTGTCAGTTACACGGACAAGCTTGTAGGCGATGTCATCGCCGAACTCGAACGCCTCGGCTTGGCGGAAAATACCATCGTCATCATCTGGGGCGACCACGGCTGGCACCTCGGAGAGCACAGCTTTTGGGGGAAACATAATACCATGCACCTCGCGACACGCGTGCCTTTGATCGTGAAAGTCCCTGGGAAAAAGGCGGGGAGTAGTGCGTCCTTGGTCGAGACCAGCGACCTTTACCCGACCCTATGTTCGCTGGCGGGGATCGCCGTGCCGAAGACCGTGCAAGGGCGAACCTTCGCCGCCTTACTGGATACGCCCGAGCAGCCTTTCCGCGAAGCCGCCTACAGCCGATTCATGACCGGGGACGCAGTGTTCACCGCGGATTTCAGCTATACCAGCTACAACAACGGCAAAGCCAAGATGCTCTATGATCTCAAAAAAGATCCGGATGAAAACATGAACGTCGCCGGCAAACCCGAATACATAGAGACCGCCAAAAAGATGGCCGCTTTGCTAAAACAGCGACAAATTGAAGCGGAACAGTTCGGAAAGAAGTGAGCGAATGAAAAGCGCGACAGGACTCGTATCGTTCTTTCGGTGAAATTTTCACCCGCATGACCCGAACCCGCATAGCGAAACCATGAAACCCATCCTCGCCCTCATCGTGGCTTTCATATTGCCTCTTTGCGCTGCCGAAAAGCCCAACATCGTCTTCGTCCTCTTCGACGACATGGGCTACGGAGAGCCGACTTGTTACCGGCCTGAATCGAAACTCAAAACCCCGCAGATTGACCGCCTCGCCGCAGCGGGCATGCGTTTCACCGACGCCCACTCCGCCGCCGCCGTCTGCACCCCCACACGCTACGGCCTACTCACCGGCCGCTACCCCTCACGCATCGGCCAATACGAGGTGTTGCAAACTTTTGATCCACCCATCATCCCGGAATCGCGAGTCACCGTCGCTTCTTTCCTCAAAAACAACGGCTATGAAACCGCGATCATTGGTAAATGGCACCTCGGACTAAAATGGGACGAAATCAAGAATGCCGAGGGCAAAGTCCCCATCGGCTCACGCATTCTCAGCGGCCCTAACCAACTTGGTTTCGACTACTTCTACGGTTTCACCCACGCCCGCAACATCGGCACGATCATCGAGCAGGACAAGGTCGTCGAACACGTCGAGGATGTGAAGAACCAGCCGCGCATGATCAGCAAAGCCGTCGAGTGGCTCGAAAAGCGCGAGGACGACAAGCCGTTCTTTCTCTACTTCCCGATGTGCCCGCCCCACACACCGGTCGTTCCCTCCTCCGAATTCGATGGGAAAACCGGCGCGGTGGATACCGTCAAAAAGGATCCAAAATACGGTGACTGGGTCTTTCAGGGCGATCACATGCTCGGGCAGATTCTCGACACCTTGGAGAAAAAAGGCCTCGCCAAAAACACCCTGGTCATCATCGCCGCCGACAATGGCGCAGCAGGGCGCCCCTACCCGCCGCTGCGCGGTCAGAAAGGTTTTATCTACGAGGGCGGTCACCGAGTACCCTTCATCGCGAGCTGGCCCGGTAAGATCAAACCCGGCTCAGTTTCCGAGCAGACGATCTGCCTGAACGACCTCATCGCCACCTGTGCCGACATCCTCGCCATAAAACTCCCCGACAACGCCGGCGAGGACAGCGTCAGCATCCTGCCCGCCCTGCTCGATAACGCCACGGAACCACTGCGCGAGGCCATCGTCCACCAACCGTATTCCCGCCAGCTAGCCATCCGCCAAGGGCAGTGGAAACTCATCATCGGCACCAAGGGAAAGGATGAGCTCTACGATCTTAAAAACGATCTCAGCGAGACCAAAAACTTCGCCAGCGAAAGCCCCGAGATCGTCGCGAAACTCACCGTACTCATGAAGCGCTACATTGCCGAGGGGCGCAGCACCCGCGGCGCAAAACAGCTTGCTGAGCCGCGCGTGAAATGGCCTGTTCCTTAGACCTCTAACCAGCTCCGCGCCTGCGACGACAATCATTTTTCAAAAAAAATCCTAGCATCACGATAAATCACGGCCACCGTTTGTGTAACATTTTTTGTTTCCTGTATTCCTTACCTCGCGCAGGATTTCCGTCAAAAAGCTCTTCCATGAAAATACGAACCCTCCTCTACTGCCTTTCCATCGGACTGGCCTGCGCCCCGCAGCCTGCGGCAGGGATCACGGCGCAAGAGCTTGAGTTTTTCGAGAGCAAGATCCGTCCGGTGCTGGCAGAGAGTTGCTACGAATGCCACAACAGCGTCGATAAGATGAAGGGTGATTTCGCGCTCGACTACAAGGGTGCCCTGGACGCGGCGGAAATCATCATTCCGGGCGATCCGGAGAAGAGCACATTGATCCAGTCGATCCGGCACGCCGAGGACTTTGAGGCAATGCCTGACAAGGCGCCGAAACTGTCCAATCTGGTGATCAGAGATTTCGAGAAATGGGTTTTGATGGGAGCACCCGACCCGCGCTTGACCAAGCCGACCAAGGAAGAGCTGGAGAGTCAGGTGGATTGGAGCGCGGTGCGTGACCGGCGGGCGCAGTGGTGGTCGTTCCAGCCGTTGAAAAAAACCAACCCGCCAAGTGCGGAGGCCGCGGACTGGAACCGAAATGCGGTGGATCGCTTCATTTTCGCGGGGCTCAAGTCCAATGGCTTGTCTCCGCAGGCCGAGGCAGATCCGGGCACGCTGGTGCGCAGGCTGCACCTTGTCCTGACCGGTTTGCCGCCTGCTCCGGAGCTTGTGGATACCTTTGTCGCCGATCCGAGTGAAACAGCCTATGCTGCACTGGTCGATAGCCTGATGGCATCGAAGCATTACGGAGAGCATTGGGGGAGGCATTGGATGGACTGGTTCCGCTATGCCGAGAGCTACGGCAGCGAGGGCGACCCGGCGGTGCCCTTTGCCCAGCAGTATCGTGATTATGTGATCCGCGCCATCAATGCCGACGTGCCCTATGACCAACTTATCCGCGAGCACCTCGCAGGGGATTTGCTGGAAAATCCACGGGTGAACGACGAGCTCGGCCTGAACGAGTCCGCGATCGGCCCGGCGCAGATGCGCATGGTGCCTCATGGCTTCGCGGTGACCGATGCCTACGACGAGCAGATCACCTTTACGGATAATCAGATCGATGCGGTGACGAAGGCCATGCTGGCGACAACGGTATCCTGCGCCCGGTGCCACAACCACAAGTTCGACCCAATCAGCCAGAATGATTTCTACAAACTTTACGGCATCATGGTCAGCAGCAGACCCGCGATCGTGAACGTGGACTCACCCAAGTTGCAGCAACTCCACGTGGATGAGATCGAAAAGCTCAAGAAGGACATGCGCAGGAGTTTCGGAAGCCACTGGCTGGGCGAAGTGGATGATGCCATGGCGAAGATGGAGAAAACCGATTTGGGGAAGTTGCCGGAAGGAGACGCATTGCATGCCTGGGTCAGGTTGAAGGACGTCGCACCGGATTTGTTCCAGCGCGAATTGGATGAGATGAAGGCAAAGCATCAGGCGGCGATGGAGAGCAACGAGAAGACAAAGAAAGAAGCGACTTTCTACTCCGATCTACGCGACCAGGCGACATTCGACCAATGGTTCGGGACTGGCAACGGATTGGGTGCCAAGGTGAGCCCTGCCGGATCGTTCGCCCTGGCTCCTGAGGGAGAAAACGCCTTCACTGGGATCTACCCGAGGGGTGTCTATACCCACTTGATCACCGACAAGCACAACGGCTTTCTCAATTCCAAGTTTCATGTGGCCGAGGGCGAGAGGGCAATGGTCCGGGCGGTGGGTTCGGCATCGATCGCCCGTTTCTCGGTGCGCAGCTACCCGCTGAGCCAGGGTTTGTTGCACCCCGCCGCAGGATTGAAACCCAATTCCCAGTGGGTGAATCTCAACAAATACGATTACTGGAACAACGAAAAGGGATACTTCCAGATCAACACTGGCGCGGACAGCACCTTCAATACGGGCGGAGGGCGGTCATGGTTCGGAATCTATGAAGCCTACGCGGGGAACGGCAGTTTGCGGGATCTCGGCTACCCAATTGCGTCACTGCCGGGCGACCATGGCAGCATCCGTGACCGGGCATCGCTGCTGGCGTTCTACAAGAAATCACTGCAAGATGCGGCCAGCTTGTGGATGGAAGATGCCGCGATGAGCGATGCCCAGTCGCAGCTGCTCGATGCTTTTGTAAGCCGTGGATTTTTTGCTAATAAAATCGATACCCTGCCAGCTGTCCTGAAAGCGCAGGTGGAAAACTACCGGAAGCTAGAGAAGGATATCCGCATCCCGGCACGGGCACCCGGGGTGGCAGAAGGCGAGCCATGGGATCAGCCGCTACTGGAACGCGGCAGCCATAAGGAAGAAAAGGAGCCCGTCACGAGGGGATTTCTGGAGGTGTTTGGCGGGAAAAAGTATGAGGCACCCGGCAGCGGGCGTCGCGAGTTGGCCGCAGACATGCTCGCGGAAGACAACACCCTGATCGGCCGCGTGATTGTCAACCGTCTCTGGCACCATACATTCGGACAGGGGATTGTGGCCTCCACCGACAACTTCGGCAGGCTTGGCAAGGAACCGACCCACCCGGAACTGCTCGACCACTTGGCCTCCGATTTCCGGGAAAACGGCTGGTCGATGAAGCGCACCGTGCGGCAATTAGTCATCAGCCGGGCTTTCCGCTCCGCGAGCACCGTCCCTGCGGCGAATGGCGACAAGGATCCACTGAATCTACAGCTTGCCTACTTCACGCCGCGCCGCCTGGGCGCCGAGGCGATTCTCGACACCATCCGTTTCGTCGCAGGCAACAAGGTGCCGGAGCGAGCGGTTTACAATCCCGTCATACGCAATGAACTCGATCCTTTCCTAGCCACCTTCAATTTCCCCATCCCGATAAGCACGGTGGGTGTCCGCGATCTCACCAATGTTCCGGCACAAGCACTGACCCTGATGAATGGAAATATCACCAAAGATGCCGCCATCCAGTGGAGCCGTCGCATCGCCGCCGACGGCGCGCTGAAGACTGATCCGGCGCGCATCGACAGCCTGTTCATGCAGGCTTACTCGCGGCGCGCAACGCCCGCAGAAACCGACGCATGCACGGCCTACCTCGCCGGAGAAGGTGCCGATGCCTACACCCGCCTCGCTCACGCACTCTTGAACTCAAAGGAACTGATCTATGTCCATTAACCTGCACAGCCGCCGCAACTTCTTGAAACTGACCGCCAGCGGGATCAGCGGCTCCGTTCTCTCCAGCCTCCTCAATCAGGCCGCCGGGAGCGTCATTCCAATGCGACACCATCAAGCAAAGGCGAAGTCGGTCATTTTCCTCTACATGTCGGGTGGGGTGTCACACGTGGATTCCTTCGACCCGAAGCCAATGCTGAAAAAATTTCATGGCAAGCCGATGCCGGGCAAGATCGAGCGCACCCAGTTCGACGCCAATGGCAATATCACTGCCTCGCCTTGGGAACATCGGAAGTGGGGGCAATCGGGGCTGGAGATGACAGACATGTTTCCCAAGATCGCCGGGCGGGCGGATGATCTGGCCATCGTGCGCTCCTTGACCGCGAAGTTCAGCGAGCACGCGCAGGGAAATTTCTTCATGCACACCGGCTTCCCGTTTTTGGGCTACCCGAGCGCCGGAGCGTGGGTGAACTACGGCTGCGGAAGCGTGAACCCGAATCTTCCCGGTTACGTGGTGCTTAAATCGAAACACGCCACTACCCCGCACGGAGGCGTCAGCATTTTTGGCAACGCCTTCCTGCCAGCCACCACCCAGGGATCGATCTTCGACATCGCCGCCAACCATGCCGTTCCGCATATCTCGCCCGCCATGCTCAAGACCGAGCAGCGCCGGGCGCTCGATCTGATCGGCAAGCTGGACAAGCGCTTTGCCGACAAGGTGGCGGCAAAGGATGCCGTGATGGCCTCCGTCGCGAACGCCGAAACCGCCTTTCTGATGCAAGAAGCCGTGCCCGATCTCACCGACATCAGCGGAGAGAGCGCGGCGACCAAGGCCATGTATGGCATCGACAGCCCAAATGTGCATAAGGCCGGCTACGGGCGGCAGTGCCTCATGGCGCGCCGTCTAGTCGAGCGGGGGGTGAGGTTTGTCGAGCTTTCCTGCGCCAGCCACGGCATCGGCGGCGGAGGCGGCGGCAACCCGTGGGATCAGCACAGCGATTTACAGAAAGGCCACGCTGCTATGGCGGAGCAAGTGGACGGTCCAATCGCGGCTTTGATCGCGGATCTCAAGCAACGCGGGATGCTTGAGGAAACCTTGCTGGTGTTCACCGGCGAATTCGGTCGCACCCCGTTTTCACAGGGCTCCAATGGACGCGATCACAATCCCTACGGCTTCACCGCCTGGCTCGCGGGAGGCGGGCTCAAGGGCGGCGTCGCCCACGGTGCCACGGATGAGTTCGGATACCGGGCCGTGGAGAACATCGCCACGGTTTACGATCTTTGGGCGACGGTGCTTCACCAACTCGGGATCGATCATGAGAAACTGACCTTTCGCTGGAGCGGGCGCGATCTCCGCCTCACCGACGTGCACGGCGAGGTATGGAGTGATTTGATCGCCTAGGCACAAGCGTTTCTCCAATCGAAGTCACCCTCATTTCCCCATCAATAACACTGACGCAAGCCCATCCTCGCCTCGCATGAACCTGACAGCCCTCGCTTTCCTGCTACTGGTGACGACCACGCTCACTGCAGCTCCGCCGAATGTCGTCATTTTTCTCGCGGACGATGCGGGCTGGGGGGACTACAGCCACTCGGGAAACACCCAGGTTCAAACGCCCAACATCGATTCGCTCGCCCGCGAAGGGGTCTCGCTGGACCGCTTCTATGTCCAGCCTGTATGTTCGCCCACCCGCGCCGAGATGTTGACCGGCCGCTACCATCCGCGCGGCGGCGTGCGCGGCGTATCGACCGGCCAGGAGCGGCTCGACCTTGGTGAGAAAACACTCGCGGATGCGTTCAAGGAGGCGGGCTACGCAACCGCTTGCTTCGGCAAATGGCACAACGGCAGCCAGTGGCCCTATCATCCGATGGCGCGCGGCTTCGACGAATACTTCGGCCACACCGCCGGGCATTGGGGCGAATACTTCGACGCGCCGATTGAGGAAAACGGGCGGATGATTCGCACCAAAGGCTACATCGTGGATGTCTGCACGGACCGTGCGCTCGCATTCATCGACAGGAACAAGGCGAAGCCGTTCCTTTGCTATGTGCCGTTCACCACACCGCACTCGCCGTGGGCCGCGCCGAAGGAAGATTGGCAGCGGTTCAAGGACAAGCCCATCACCCAACACGCGACCAAGGCCGCAAATGAGGTGGCGGACGAGACCCGTTGCGCGCTCGCGATGATGGAAAACCAGGATCGGAATGTGGGCCGCGTGCTGGAACGTCTGCGCGGGCACGGCATTGCGGAGAATACCATCGTCCTCTACTTCTCCGACAACGGCCCGAACTCCATGCGCTGGACCGGCGGCATGAAAGGCAACAAGGGCACCACGGATGAAAGCGGCGTACGCTCGGTCTGCTATCTGCGTTGGCCGACGAAACTTCCCGCCGGGCACACCGTCACGCAAATCGCCGGTGCCATTGACCTGCTGCCCACGCTCACGGCGCTGGCGGGTGTGAAACGCGCGAACGACCTTCCGCTCGACGGCCGCGACCTAACACCCCTGCTCACCCGGCAGAACGGGGAATGGCCGGATCGAATGATCTTCAGCACTTGGGCTGGAAAAATCAGCGCGCGCACCCAGACGCATCGCCTCGATCACGCGGGCAAGCTTTTCAACATGACCGCCGATCCCGGCCAGACGAAGCCAGTGAACGCCGCGGAACCGGAACTCGCCGCAAATCTAACCACCGCTGTTCAAGCGTGGCGCAAGGAGATGTTTGGCAACGATGAGACAGCAAAGTCGAAGGAGAAAGGCGTTGCCAACGGTGTGGATCCGCGCCCGATCCCTGTCGGCTACCGCGAATTCCCCATCACCATGTTGCCGGCGCGTGATGGCGAACCACGCGGTGGCGTTAAGCGCAGCAGCGGCGCACCCAACTGCTCGTATTTTGTGAACTGGACGGACACGGACGACAGCATGGTGTGGCTGCTGGATGTCCATACCGCCGGACGCTACGAGGTGTCCATTGACTACACCTGTCCCCTGCCCGATGCGGGCTCCACCGTGGAGCTTTCGTTCAAGGACGCGCGCCTCACCGGCAAGGTCACGCCCGGTTGGGATCCGCCGCTTTACACGAACCAGGACACTCTCCCGCGCCCGCCCGGCGAATCGCAAATGAAGGAATTCCGCACCCTCGCGCTCGGTGAAATCACCCTACCCGCCGGTCAATCGCCGCTCATACTGCGCGCTTTGGAGATATCCGGAAAATCCGTGATGGATCTGCGCCGTGTCACTCTGACCCTTCGCGAATGATGCCAATCCAAAAGCGCGTATAAGAAAGCCAAAATGGAATCCGACCTGCATGTTTGCAAATGGTATTGCCACTATCAAGGAAGTGCCGGGGTTTATTGCATGGTCGGCTACAGTCTGGCCGAGGCGATGAAGCCACTTCTAGTAAACAAGCCGTGACTGTTTAATTGATCAAGAAACACTACCCCGAACTCTTCTAACCGCCCACTGAACTTCGACGACCATGAAAATTCACTCCATGTATTCAACCCTAGCCTTCATCGCTATACTCGCCACCCTTTCAGGCTCATTGACAGCCCAGGTTCACTATGATGGAGGTTCACCCTGGAACCAACGCGCCGATTCGGGTCCCGATGCGGAGGTGCCAGGCTGGTATTACAATCTGGGACTTACCGGAATCCGTGCTGAATTGGTCGAGAATGAACCGAAAGCTCTGCTGGTGAAATACGTGCTCCCCAAGACACCGGCGCGGAAAGGCATCAAGATCGACGACCTGATCATCGGAGTCGATGGCAAGAAGTTCCGCAAACCCCACCGCAACGGCTATGGGATGGAAGTCTTCGGCGCACAGGGGCCGATCGAGGAACTCGCGGAAGCCTTGGAAGCCTGCCAGTCCAAGTCGGGCAAGCTTACCCTCATGGTGAAACGGGGCGAGGAAACGATGGATGTCGAACTCGATATCGGCACGGAATACGGCAGCTACGCCAAGACCTTTCCGGACGATTGCCCCAAGTCGGATAAGATCCTCAAAGAGTTGCTCGACTACATTTCCGAACATCAGTACGAGAACGGTTCCTTCGGCGATCCGGTGCACAACACCTTCTCCGCGCTCGCCCTGCTCGGTAGCGGCGAGAAGAAATACCTTCCCGATGTGGAGCGCAACCTCCGCCACCTTTGTGAGTCGATCAAATCCACCGATGAGGGAAGCAGGCAGGATGGTCTGATGAACTGGACCTACATGGGCACCGCGATTGTGCTCTGCGAATATTATTTGATCACCAAGAAAAGCTGGGTGCTGCCGGAGTTGGAGAAAATCCGCGACCTGCTCTATGAAGGGCAGTATCTCGACATGTCCCAGATCAATCCGAAGGTCAAAGAATCACACCCCGATTCCTATCCCACCGGGCCGAAGCAGGCAAATGGCGGCTGGGGGCATAATCCCGGCTTCGAGGGCTACGGCCCGATCGCGATGATTACCGCCCAGGGAGCTCTCACGTATGCCCTGATGGATCGCTGCGGTATCGAGATTGATAGCAAGCGCCATGATGCGGCCTATGAATTTCTCAAGCGTGGCACCGGGGAAAATGGCTACGTCGGCTATGGCGATGGTGCCGGTGACCCGGACGAATGGGCGGACTTGGGTAGGACGGGTGCCGCTGGTATCGCCTGTTTCCTCGCCCCCAAATCCAGCGGCGCATACCGCAGGCTGGCCAAAAAGCACACGGACGTCATCGGCGAGCATCCACAAAGTTTTCCCGACACCCACGCCTCACCGCCCATGGGCATGGGCTACGAGGCGCTTGGAGCCCACATCGATCCCAGGAACTTCCGCAAGCTGATGGATGCCAACCGCTGGTGGTTCACCATGGCCCAATGCGGCGATGAAACTTTTTACTATCAACCCAACCGGGACAACTCGGGCTACGATTCATCGGCGAGGATGACAGCGTCCTCCGTGGTGGCCTTCATGTTCACGATTCCCAAACGAAACCTCGTGATCACCGGCAAAGCCCTGCCTAGTAACTAGACTGTGCCGTACCGTTCGCTAAAGCGGGCTTTTTCACGGCTCCATGGGATAGGCATTCTCGCCATGTTCCGTGCGATCCATGCCCTCGTATTCCTGCTCCTCGCTGACCCGCAGGCCGAGCGTCACTTTCACCAGCCACGCAATTGCGAAAGTGGCGATCGCTGACCAAAGAATAACGACTCCCAGACCCGTCGCCTGAATTCCAAGCTGGGTGCCTATCGGTTTCACATTTCCAAGGCCGCCCAGCCAGCTCTGTCCGAAAATCGCCAGCAGCAAGGTTCCCAGGATTCCTCCCACGCCATGCACCGCGAAAACGTCCAGCGAGTCATCGATGTGCCATTTTTCACGAATCAAACTCACTGAGAAGTAGCAGATCACAGCCGCGATGGAACCAATCAGGATCGCACCCAACGGGCCCACATCACCGGATGCCGGCGTGATGGTAGCGAGTCCGGCAACCAGCCCGGTCATCATGCCAATCAAACCGACCTTGCCGTTGCGAATCCGTTCGAGAAGGCACCAAACCAACGCCGCCGCACAAGCGGACAAATGGGTCACCAGCATAGTCATCCCGGCACCGCCGCCCGCGGTGAGTTGACTGCCCGCATTGAATCCGAACCACCCGACCCAGAGCATCGCGGCTCCCACAAAAACCATGCCCGGGTTATGCGGAGGATGAGGATGTTCAGGAAATCCACGGCGCTTGCCGAGAATGATCGCGAGAACCAGCGCGGAAATCCCCGCTGTCGCATGCACCACAATGCCGCCCGCAAGATCTTTCACCCCCATGTCCTGCAACCAGCCGCCCCCCCAAACCCAATGAGTCACGGGCGTGTAAACCACCGCCAGCCACAAGGCGGAGAAAAGCATGATCGCCCCGAATTTCATCCGCTCGACCACCGCCCCGACATATAAACCCGGCGTGATGATGGCGAAGGTCATTTGAAACATCACGAACAGCGTCTCCGGAAGCATGGTTGCTGGCGCGACAGTATCGATATCAATGCCTTTCAAAAAAGCGGCATCCAGATTTCCGATCCACGCGCCATCTCCCTTGAACGCCAGACTATAGAGCCCCGCAATCCACAAAAGCGAGGCCATGCAGGCGATTCCGGCGCACTGAGCCATCACGGAAAGCAAGTTCCGTCCCCTTACCAATCCGCCGTAAAACAATGCCAATCCCGGCATCGTCATGAACAAAACCAATGCGGTGGAGATCAGGATCCACGCGGTATTGCCGGAATCAATCGGCGGAGCAGTAGTTTCTTGCGCCTGTGTCACGGCCGTTCCAAGAGCGCAGATTCCTAAGACAAGGCGGCTAGTTTTCAGTGGGTTAAGTAAGTGCATCTGCCCAAATGCAGCAGGAATTATTCAACTCATAAAATACATTTATGAAAAAATTAAAATTCATGCGTGAAACTCATCGCAGCCAAATCACGAGAGCCAGCAATAATCAGCAACTTACTTGCTTTTTACGAAGACGTTCGCCTCGTCTTCAAAGGCGGGGAGATGGAATTTCCCTTCCACTCGATACTCTTTGATGGAGAGCTTAATCTTCCAATCGCCGAAGCTGTTCTTGCCGTCCGGTTGTTTTTCATGGCCGGTGAGCTCGCGGGCGGTGACGGTGCAGGTGCCGTCCGGGAGTTTTGAGGAAAGGGACGGCTTGGGCACATCGGGGAAGAGGCCGTCGGAGTGTTGATTGTTGATCCATTTTCCAAGATCCTCCGCCGTGGTGCCGGCGGCGAAAAGGTGGACGGTGCCGGTGACGGACATCGCGGCATCCTTGTTACCGATGTTCAGCACGAGCACGGCGCTTTTTTCCGCGAAGGTATAAAAGAGCAGCGTATCACGCATCCCCATCATGGAGTGGCGGACTTGCTCCTTCTTCGCGTCCTTGAAGGCGAGTTCGGGTTCGGCCGCAGCGAGCGGTAGGAGGGCGGCGAGGAGGAGGGCGGCGGTTTTCATATCACTGATGATTTCTATCGGATTACGTCGCAGCGCTCAGCCCATGTTTGCCATTGCGCGGCTAACTTTTCGGTCAGAACGGTGTTATCGGCGGCGAGGTTTTTTATTTCGGTGGGATCATCCTTGAGGTTGTAGAGTTCCCATGGGTCTTTGCCTTCTTTCACAGCTTTCCATGAACCGCTGCGGACGGCTTTCTTGCCATAGTGCTCCCAGAAGATGCCGCGTGGAGGGTCTTCGGGATCGGCCTTGAAAGCGGGGACGAGGCTCCGGCCTTCGAGCGGCTTGATGGGTTTCTCGCTTGCTGTTTCTGGATATTCCGCGCCTGAAATATCGATGAGGGTGGGCATGATGTCGATGATATGGCCGGTGTGGCGGCGGAGTTCGTTTTTCGCGGAGATGCCAGCAGGCCAGTGTGCGATGAGAGGCGTACTCGTGCCGCCTAGATGAGTGGACATTTTAAATTTCCGGAAGGGAGTATTGGAGGCGTTCGCCCATTCAAGACCCGCGCTGGCGTGGGATAGTCCGGTGCCGATAGGGGCACCTTTTTCGCCATTGTTGAAACCACCCGCCTTACCCTCCGCAGAGCAGCCGTTGTCAGAGAGGAAGAAGATGAGTGTATTCTCGAACTGGCCGAGTTGCTTGAGTTTTGCGATGAGATTTCCGACGTTCCGATCAATGGCATCCACCTGCGCGGCGTAGATTTCCATGCGATGGGCGAGGTCTTTGCGATTCGCTTCCGGCATGCTGTCCCATGACTTTGCCTGCTGATCGCGGGGGCTGAGAGTCGTGTCCTTTTGGAAGAACCCCATGCTGAGCTGTTTGGCAAAGCGCGCCTCCCGCTCCGCATCCCAACCTTTGTCGAAGCGGCCTTTGTATCTCGCGATCTCTTCCGGCTTTGCTTGCAGCGGCCAGTGCGGGCCAATCTGTGCGAGGTAGAGGAAAAATGGCTTTTTCGTTTCCGTAACGGCTTCCTCAATGAAACTGATCGCATGATTCGAAAAATCATCGGTGACGTAGAGGTCTTCGGGCGGATCGATCTTTTTGTCTTGGGAGAAAATTTTGCGCTTTTTTGCGAGCATGGCGTCCTTGAAATAGAAGCCGCCGCCTCCGGGTGAACCCCAGAAGCGATCGAAGCCGCGATCCGTGGGATTGTGGCCTGGGCCCTCTCCGACATGCCATTTCCCAGTCATCAATGTGGCGTAGCCGGCGGGCTTGAGCACTTCGGCGATGGTTACGCAATCTTCGTTTAATTTACCGCGGTAGCCAGGCTTGCCTTCGTCATCGGTCATAGCGCCGACACCGGCTTGATGCGGATAAAGACCTGTTAGAAGAGAGGCGCGGGTCGGGCAGCAGCGTGTGGCGTTGTGGAAATCGGTGAAGCGGAGGCCGTTGGCGGCGAGGGAGTCGAGGTTCGGGGTCTCGATGCTGGAGCCGTAGCAGCCGAGGTCGGAGTAGCCCATGTCATCGGCGAGGATGACGATGACGTTCGGCTTCGCGGCGGCGAGCGGAATAATTGCAGCAAAGAGTAAGAGCAGCGGCTTCATTTTGCTTGGGATTTGAGTTCGTTGAAACGGGTGCGCATTTCGACAAGGCGGTCTTTCTGCGCGGGATTGGCGGCGAGGTCGTTTTCCTCGGTTGGGTCTTCGGTGATGTGGAAGAGCTGTTCGATTTCGTATTCGGGCCAGTAGAAGTATTTCCAATCTTTTCTAACAAGTGCCTCGGAGGCGGGGATGAAGGATTTGTCCTTGAGCATGGCGTGCTCGTAGAAGAAATCGCTGCGCCATTCTGGCTTTTCGCTGGCGAGGTAGAGGGGGGCAAGGTCGCGGCCTTGCATGGTGCTCGGTGCCGGGATACCGACTGCGGAGAGGATAGTGGGCGCGAGATCGGCGTTGAGCGTGAGGTTGTCGTCGGTCGTGCCACGTTTCGCAGCGAGCATGCGTGGATCATTGATGATGAGAGGGACGCGGATGCTTTCTTGGTGAGGATACCATTTGTCGGCAAGGCCGTGCTCGGCGTGGAAGTAGCCATTGTCTGTCGTAAAGATGACGAGGGTGTTTTCGTAGATACCTTGCTTTTTAAGTTCGGCAATAACACGGCCACAAGTGGCATCCACCTCAGTGGCGAGGCGGTAATAATTTTTCATCATTTCCTGATATTTCTCAGGCGTATCGAAGCGCCATGTCCAGCGGTTGCGGCCTTCGTTTTTATCCGTGAAAAAATCAGGCAAGCGTTTCCATGAGTCCGCTGTGGCGTTTTCCGGGACAGGAATCGAGACGTCTTTGTAGAGTTCCATGCTCTCCGGCTGAGGCAGGAATTGCAGGGGATTATGGTCTTCAGCATGGGTCGCAAAGAAGGCGAGCGTAAGGCAGAAGGGTTTTTCTTTTGGGCGCGTGGAGAGGAATTCCATAGCATCGTTCTCATTTTTCTGAGTGACGTGGATTTTCGTGCCGTCCTCATTTTTCATCCAATGCACGCCGGAATAGGCGCGACCGAAGTCGAATTTGTCTGAAGGAAATTTACCGTTGTGCCACTTGCCAATGTGTCCGACCCAATAACCGTTGTCGCGGAGGATGCCAGGGTAGGTTTCATTCCAAGGAGTCTTGAAGGCATTAAACGCAGGGTTACCGTGACGGGACATCCATTGACCGGTGAAGAGTGTGGCGCGGCTCACGCCACAAATGGAGGTGGTGACGCAGTTGTGGCTGAAGCGGACTCCCTTCGAAGCGAGGGCGTCGAGGTTTGGCGTTTTCACGATGGGATTTCCCGCGCAGCCGAGGGTGTCGAACCTCCAATCATCCGCATAGAGGATCACTACATTCGGTTTTTCCTTTCCGAAGGTGCCTCCAATAAAGGCGGCAGTGAAAAGAGCGATAAGGATCAGTGATGACGTGCGAGATCTCATTTCAAAGGGTTTGATGATTGCGGACGGTCAATGTTAGTCACTTCATCGCAGCACGGAAAGTTTTCTTTCAGAGAGAGTCGCTGAGAAATTTCCACTTACTTCTAGACCGTGTGATGAGCTTTCCATAATGTCGGGCAGACACATTATTCCGAATGGAAACTCTCTTACGACTCTCCGATAATTCCGCTCCCAGCACTCTCAGCGAAGTGTTGGACTCACTTAAAAAAGAATACTTAGATCCGCGCCTAGAATCGAAGGCATGGGGCGACTGGATCTACCTTGATGGATACAACTCGGTAATCAGCATCGAGTCGAACCGCGGTCTTAGCTCATCCGCGACCATCGAACACGCCGAAGGTGAGGAAGACGGTGAACTTGTGCAGTGCATCTACCGCGCCTTCGGTCGTTTGGGCTGGCACGGCGTGGATAATGATGGGGAATTCACCCTCTGAGTCACCCTTCCAACTCTCGCCATGATAAAATACGTTTTTCTCACCCTCCTTTTCTGCTTCATCCCAGCGAGCGCCCATCAAGTCGATACGGTGGAACTCGAGTTCCTTCAAACTGATGGAAAATGGAAATTCGAGGGTCTCCTCGACATCGCTTATATGTTGCCGGAGATGCGCGGCGTAGATGGAGCACCGCCTCTCTATCGAAAAGACGTGATGTCTGCGTCTCCGACGGAGCACAAGCGACTCGTCCGCGAGGCCGAAAAAACGATGCGTGAACTCCTTCATCTCGAATACAACGGCAAGGAGTTGAAATGGGACATCCGCTTCCCCGATTTCAAAAATAACGCTCTCGTCCTGCCACCAGAAGAGGGTGACTGGGCACTGATGAGAGCCGAGATCACCACACCTGCCCTACCTGGACCTGGCGATTTCTCCGTCTTGTGGAAAGATAAGCTGCAGTCCGATCTATACATCATCTTTGAGGAGGGGACGGAGATACCTAAAATTTTCCCGATATCCTCCGGCATGTCGGAAGTGCTTCTGAAAGTCTCGGAGGGGGAGAACAAACCAAGCACTACGCCCACGCGCACCGCGCAGACGGAGAACTGGATCATCTCGGGTTTTCGCCATGTCATTCCCCTCGGACTCGACCACTTACTTTTCATCCTCGGACTCTTCCTTCTCGCCCCGCGCCTCAAGCCACTGCTGGGACAATCCCTGCTGTTTACATTAGCTCATTCCATCACACTCGCGCTCGCCGTATTCGGACTTATCAGCCTGCCCTCGGCCCCAGTGGAAATCCTTATCGCCGCCAGTATCGCTTGGATCGGGCTCGAAAATCTGCTCGTGCGAAAGCTGAAACCTTCGCGGCTGTATCTGGTCTTCGGCTTCGGCCTCCTACACGGTCTTGGATTCGCCGGTGTGCTGCTGGAAAAACTCGGCAATCTCGAGGGCAAGGATCTGGCCCTGCCGCTCATCGGTTTCAATATCGGAGTGGAACTCGCCCAAGTCGCCGTGCTCGCCATCGCTGCCATCATCCTCTGGCCATTACGAAAATGGACTGGTAAAATCCAGATCGGCGGCTCCGTTCTTATCGCCCTAGCCGGCCTATTCTGGATGTTTGAGAGGATTTTAGCCTGATCTTTTTTAATTTTCACCCGAAATCCGAACTTGCGAGTTTGACATAGCGCCGCTGGTTGACATTCTATTTCCCGATAGCAAAAAACCAAAACGCATGAGCGACAACGAAAACACCCCCCCGTCCAAGCAAACCTCAAGTATCCCTTTGAAAAAGGAAACCGTCCGGGTGACCCTCAAAGCCGCTGACGCCGCGCCGGCCATTCCTTCCGCGACGCTGCCTGCAAGCCCAGCTCCGACAATCAAGCCGCCTGTACCTCCCACCGCGCCGCCGGCTCCAACCGCCACAAAGCCGCTAATGATGCAGCCGCCATCCGGTGCTCCTACGGCGATAAAGCCGCCCACCCCGGCACCCACGATCCCGCTTCGCACTGCCGGCGCTCCGACCGTTGGGGCTCCTACCATCAGGCTTGCCACCACGAACGCACCGTTCGGCGCACCAACCATCGCGCTCAAGACCGCGAACATACCTCTCCCTGGCACGGGTGCTCCAACCATCGCCCTGAAAACTGCCAACACACCCCTCCCCGCAGGCGGTGCAGCCACCGTCTCACTACCCAAGGCTACCGTTGCACTCAATCCACCGACCAAACCTCTAAATCCTATCAGCGGAGCCTCATCCCAGAAACCTACTGTATTCACTGCGGAAGAGGATGAGGACGAATCGGGAGCAGGTACATTTGCCAAGGTTCTCGCAGGTGTCGGCCTTGTGGCCGCCCTTGTTGTTCTTGGAGTCCAATTGAAAATATCAAGCATCTGGATCGGAGCCGAGGACAACGACAGGAAAGGCGAGTGGTCGCTGCTTCTTGAATAAACATCTCAAAAAAATAAAACTATGATACTCGGCATCATCAACACCCTCATCGCAGGCGTCGTCCTCTATCTTTCGATCATCGGGGCGTACCTCCAGTAGCTTTTCTTCGCAGGACTCAATCTCCCTCCGCACCTAATTCCCAATAGAGGAAGAAAGATGCGGAGGTTTTTGTTCCAGCCCTTGACGAGATGTGAGAAGGGTTTCACACTCTCAGCATGGCAATTAAAGTTACCGAAGCAAATTTTCAATCCGAAGTCATCGATTCCAACCTGCCCGTGCTAGTG
>CAMBTP010000051.1 GCA_945870855.1 Prosthecobacter debontii | reverse complement strand
CGACCATTAGCGCAGTGATTGCCAACGGCGGTGCGCCAGGCACTCTCGTCTATAACGGATTTTTCGGTCTGCCATACTGGAACGGCATCCTGACCCTCTCCGGCACCAATCTCTACACCGGCGGCACCGTCATCAATGCCGGGACGCTTTCGATCACTACCGCTTCGGCACTCGGCAGCGGGGCTGTCACCGTCAACACTGGGGGCACAATCAGTTTGGGACAATACACCCAGCCCAACCGCGATCTCACCTTGAACGGTGGAACCTTGAAGCAATATACTAATATATTCTCGGGCCCCATCACCCTAGCGGCGAACTCCAACATCTATGCAGATGGCTCCAACTTTGCCACTAGTACCATCGGCGGTGCGATCAGTGGCGCAGGCGGCCTCACACAAAACGGCCCGGCCAGAGCCGGCGTAACATTGCTCACCAACGCCAGCAACACCTACACCGGCCCCACCGTCATCAACAACGGGGCTCTGATCGTCAAGTCATCGCTCTACGGCAATGATACGACCAAATGGACTCCCGCAAACATCACCGTGGCCAGCAATGCCGTGCTGGGCATGAGCGTGGGGGGCGCGAGCGATTTCACCATGGCCCAAGCCGCCACCATGTTCACCAACCTCACGACCGGCGTGAACAACAACGGCATGCGGGCCAATTCGTTCATGAGCTTGGACACCAGAAATGCGTCTGCTGGCACCTATACTTATTCTGCCGCCCTCACCGATTCCACTGGCACAGGAGGCGGCGCGGTGAACTTCGAATTCTACGGCACCGCCGCCACCACGATGGCACTCACCGGGGCTAACACCTATAGCGGCGCGACCATGGTTCGTAACAATGGAACCTTGCGGGTGTCATCACTCAATAGCGTCAATGGCGGCAACCCTCCGATGGCTAGCAGCAGCCTCGGCAGACCCACCACCGTCGCCAACGGCACCATCTACCTCGGGGAAAGTGGCTGGAACGGCAACCAGATGCCCGGCACCACCTACCAGTCCGGCAACCTGACCTATACCGGCACGGGCGAGACCACCGACCGAAAGCTTTTCCTTGGCGGATATGGTGGCACAAAAAATTACACCCTCGACCAATCTGGAACCGGCCTCTTGAAGTTCACCAGCAATATCGATCAACAGATAGTCAATACAACCCAAAACCTCATCCTTGCAGGCTCCACCACTGGCACGGGCGAGATCGCCGGAGCGATTGCCAACAACAACACTGGCTTCACGACGCTTGTCACCAAAAACGGCCCCGGCACTTGGACGCTCTCCGGCGCGAACACCTACCTCGGCGCGACGACCGTGACCGGCGGTGCCTTGGTTCTCGCCAATGCAAATGCTCTCAACGGTGGCATCGGCGCCACCGGCGGCTTGAGTGCGCTGACCTTCAACGGCGGCGTGATCGGCTTGGGCGTAGGTAACTTCTCCCGCCCCCTCGCCGCGGCGGGCACCGTGACCGGCGTCAATTTCACCGGCAACGGCGGTTGGGCAGCCTACGGCGCGGATCGCACGGTGAACCTCGGCGGTGCATCAGCCACCATCACTTGGGCCACGGCGAACACCGGCCTCAATGGCCAGACGCTCATCCTCGGCAACGCCACCTCCACCCACACCGTGGATTTCCAAAACCCGCTCGACATGACCAATGGTGCCCGCACCGTGCAGGTGAATGAAGGAGCCGCTTTCATCGATGGCAAGCTGAGTGGTGCTATCACCGGGATTGCCGGCGGCAACTTGATCAAGACCGGCCTCGGCACGCTGGCTCTCACCGCCACGAGCAACTATGTCGGCACGACCACCGTCAACGCCGGCACCCTGCTGGTCAACGGCGCAAAAACCGGCACTGGACTGATCACCGTGGCCTCCGGCGCCATCCTCGGCGGCACCGGCAGCATCGCCGGTGCGACGACCTTCAGCTCAGGTGGCAAGGCGGTCTTCACCGTCACCCCCGACCCCGTCACCCAAGCCAACACCACGCCGCTCACCATCGCCGGGGTGATGGCCTTCAACGCCACTCAGGTGCAACTGAATTTGCCCGCCAACTTGCCTTCCGGCACCTACACACTGGCCACCTCCAGCGCCACCCCGACGGGAACCGTCACGGCGACCCCGGTGGTCGTCAGCGGTTCCTACGTCGCCGGATTTACCATCTCCGTGGTCTCGTTAGACACCGTCGGCAAGAAGCTCGTTCTCACCGTCACCGTTATTCCGGCAAACGAGGTATGCACCATGCTGACCTGTAACTTCGGCACGCTCGGTCTCGCAGCGATCGACGAAGCCGCCCGCACCGTCTTGCTGTCCGTGCCGCCGAGCCAGCCGGTGACCGCGTTGGCACCGACTTTCACCCTTTACGGCAATGCAACCATCAGCCCGGCGTCGGGCAGCACTCAAAATTTCACCAATCCAGTCGTCTATCGCGTCACTGCGGAAAACGGCGTCAATTTCAAGGACTATACCGTTTCCGTGCCGACATTCACCTCATGGGCGCAATCGGGATCGATGTTTATCAACACCACTCCCGCCGGTGCGAATGTCACCGGATCGGTGAACGACTTCCCGCTGCTCGTCCGCTTCAACTCTAGCAACTTCAACTTCGCCCAAGCCCAGAGCGACGGCCGCGACCTCCGATTCTTCACCGCCGCCGGAGCCGCGCTTCCCTATCAGATCGAGCAGTGGGATCAGGCGGGCGGTAAAGCCGCCGTTTGGGTGAAAATCCCCACCATCACCGGCAACTCGACGCAGGAAATCATCATGTATTGGGGAAAATCCGGGGTGGCCAGCTTGTCGAACGGAGCCAACGTCTTCAATAGCTCCAACGGCTACTCCAGCGTTCACCATTTGGGTGACACGCTTGCGGACACCGTCGGCACGACCACACCCACCAACAACAGCACCACCGCCACCAACGGACTCATCGGCAGAAGCCGCACCTTCGCCGCAGGCCAAGGCATCCAGTGCGGCACCGCCATCACTGGTCTGCCCACCGGCGCGGGACCGTTCTCCACGGGCGTGTGGATCCGCCCTTCCGCTTCCGGCAAAATCGTGGTCGGCTGGGGTCTCGAGCAGGGGCAGGGCAAGGTGATCGTGAATCTCACGAGTCCGCCGCGCATCCGCGTGGATGGTTACTTCGGCGGCGCAGATATAAGCGGAACCGCTGCGATTCCGCTCTCCGAGTGGACTTATGTCGTCCAAACCTTTCAAAGCAATGCTTGCAGACTCTATGTCAATGGCGTGCTGGATGCTTCCACGGATGGCGGCTTGATGAACATGCCCACATCCACCCGCCTTGATATTGGCGGTTGGTATACCAACACCTTTGTCGGCGATATGGACGAGGTCCGGATTTCCAACGTCGTCCGCTCCGCCGATTGGGTGAAACTCGAATACGAAAACCAAAAGTCGCTGCAATCCCTCGTCGGCGGTATCGTGCAAGCGGGCTCGGCTTTCTCCGTCTTGCCCACCTCGGTGACGATGAACGAAAGCACGAGCACCACCCTGACCGCCCAAGCAGGCGGCGCTCAGAAGGTTTACTGGATCTACAAGAAAGGCACACAGGAAACCCTGCTCGCCACCGATCAACTCGCGTATAATTACACCGCTCCGCGCACCACCGGAAACGATTCGGCGGTCATCCAGTTCAAAGCCGTGTTCGCCGGTGGAACCCAGACGATCGACGTGCCGCTCAGCGTGATCGACACCGTGCCGGACCCGGTCTTCACCCTCGTTCCCTCGACGACCTCGTGGGACGGACGCCAAACGATGACCGTCACCGCCAACATCAGCAACCTCGCAGCGATGCAGGCGGCCGGCTTCGGAACGCTCAATTACAAATGGGACGTCAGCGGCGTGGCCGTCATCAAACAAACTGCCAACGGCACGCTCACGCTTACCCGCTCGCAAGGCAGCGGCCCGTTGAACGTCAGCCTCACCATCGACAACGGCGGCACGCCTGTTTCACAAACCACCGTCATCAATGTGCAGGAACCCGCCAGCGACGCGTGGGTCCAACGCACCCCCGATGCCAACGAAAAACCGGTGAGTAAACAATTCTTCTCGCGCGATCCTGGCACCGGCCTCGGCACGATCTTCTACCGCGGCACCCAGTCTGGAGCCACCCATGTCTATCTGAAGATATATACCACCGACACCGGCGCAGATGTACTTTACGCGACCCACCGTCAGGCACTTGTCGCCACCGCCTATTCCTTCGCCGCGCCGATCGCCGCGGGCAAGGTGACTTACAAGGTCACCTACGGCACCACCAGCGGCGGCAACGATTCCGCGCCGCTCGCCACCGTCACCGACCTCGTTTGCGGGGATGCCTTTATCATCGAGGGCCAATCGAATGCCCTCGCCACCGACAACTCCGCGCCCAACGACACAACCACCACCAACAAGTGGGTCCGCACCTACGGCCTTACTTCCGGCTGGGGGTATGCCATCAGCAAAGGCAATGACCTGCAACTCGGCCTCTGGGGATGGTATCTCGCCAACCGCCTCGTCACGAACAACAACATGCCGATCTTCATCATCAACGGCGCGGTCGGCGGCACGCGCATCGATGTGCACAGGCCGAATCCTACCAACCATGCCTTACCCCTTGGCACCGGTTATGGCGAGAACAGCTACGCCAACCTCTACAACCGCGTGGTCGGCGCGAAACTCACCCACGGCATCCGCGGCCTCTTCTGGCATCAGGGCGAGCAAAGCCAAGGTTCCGGCGGGATCGATCCCGACTACGACTACAAGTACTATCAACAGTACTTCGTGGACATCTCCGCGGCCTGGAAAGCGGACTTCCCGAACTTGGGCAACTACTACCTCTTCCAGATCTGGCCGGCCGCCTGCGGTGACACCTCGCGCAACGACCAGCTGCGCGAAGTCCAGCGCACCTTGCCGCGCCTCTACTCGAACATGAAGATCATGAGCACGCATGGCATCGTCCCTGGCTCAGGTTGCCACTATGTGCCAGAAGGCTATCAGGTTTTCTCCGATCTGATCGGTCCCTTGGTCGAGCAGGATGTATATGGAGACATGCCGACGGCCAAACTCACCGCGCCCAATCTCCAGCAGGCCTACTTCACCACCTCGGCGAAAAACGAGATCGCGCTCGTGTTTGACCAGAACGTCGCATGGAATCCGGGTGCACCGACGATGCTGTTCCTCGCCAACGCCGCCGGTACCACATCCGGCAGCGTGTCGTCCGGCAGCACCACCGGCAACACGATCAAGCTGCAGGTTTCCGGAGCCACATCCGCCACCGCCATCACCTACCTCAAAGGACTCGTTTCCTGGCTGCAGCCGAACATCCTGTATGGCACCAACGGCATCGCCGCGCTCACCTTCGCGGACGTGCCCATCGGCACGCAGAGTCCCTACGGCATCTGGGCCGGAGGTAGCTTCGCCAATGCCTTCACCGACACCGCTGCCACCAGTGATCCGGATGGAGACGGCCAGACCAACCAAGAGGAATTCGCCTTCGGTCTCGATCCCACCACCGGCTCGTCCGTCAATCCGATCACCCAGCCACTCGACAAGGCCACCGGTATCTTCAAATACACTCGGACCAAGAATTCCGGACTCACCTACAAGGTTTATTATAGCACAAATCTATCGGGTTGGACCTTGGATGCCGCCGCCACCCAGACGCCCGCCACTGCGGTCGCCGGGGTTGAAACCGTCACCGTCACGCTGGCCGCCGCCGCGCCGCTCGATGGCAAGCTCTTCGTCCGCGTGGAAGCCACGCCGACGCCGTGATGCCAACGAAACCTCCTGTTAGCCAAGAAACTTGATGAACGAAACCAATATGTATTCAGCCCCACAAACAGACGTGTATGCGAACCGTATGATCACGGACAAGCTACAAGGCTTAGATTTCAAGCAACTCAAGAAGCTATACTATCGCTCATGCAATGTTAATGCGTTTAACTTTTTTCTAGGACTTGGCTCGATCGGCTTGCTATTTCTCTTGATCTCTCCCATTAATGAATATGAAAGCTTCACGAAATATACTGAAAAATCCATGAAATTGGTCTCTGTTGGGCAAGCAGTATTTTACGCGGTGGCAGTCGTCGGTCTTTTTAAGCGAACTGCTTGGGGACGTATTGTCGGGATCATTGTCTGTGTAATAATACTAATCAATTTTCCTATCGGAACAGCCATGGGAGCATTCGGGTTATTTGCGTTTTTTAAAGCGCCGGAACTCTTTGGATCCAATCGAGTAACCCATAGAGAATTGAAGACCGAGTTTACCCTGCAGAAGGCACAAATGGAGAAAAAGGCTAACGAGTCGAGACACATCAACCACTACCAACCACCCTGTTAACATGATCTTTCCGTAGTTTTAACCACAACGCCGTGATCGAAGCTCGCTCCCGCTGATAGGGTTGCGTGCGCTTTGACGATACCTGCCTTCCGCTCCCGGCCCGCCGCCCGCTGGCTCGCAAACTCGTTTGTGCGGTCGCCGCATCGCTAAGGAACAGACCCTTTGTGGTAATGGTTTCATGGTGATGCTGTGTATTGGCCATGGAAATTTTCAAAAATGGCCAGATGCACAGTAAGCTTTATATCACTATAAAAGCACTTTTCCGGCCTTCCTTGGCTGATTTCAAGTTCGGAGAAGTCTAGCAAATACGGCTTCCGTAGTAGCACCCCGAGAGGCAATGACGCAGCGGAGCTAAGCTCCTCTCCGCGAGTCGCGCTTTCATACGCATGAGCTCCTTATCAGGCTTTTCCCGGTTTTATTCTATTTGGCTCAAGACTGCCGCAGGCGCGCTTTGGAGTATGAGGGATTTACGGCTGAGGGTTTGAGATTTCTCGGCCGATTCAGAGTAGCGCCTCGGGTAAGATGTCAGAGAGTTTCTTGATCGCGTCGGCTTGGCTGCGGTTCGCGATGAGGAGGGAGTCTCCGGTCTGGACGATGATTAGATCCTCGACACCGAGTAGCGCAATGTGCGTGCCGGGTGTTGAGCTGAAGACGATATTGTTGCGGGAGCTGATTTCGGAAACTGTTTGGTTGAAGCGGTTTTCATTGCCGCCATCGTCGAGGTATTTCGCGATGGAGACCCATGAGCCGACATCGTCCCAATCGAAGGTGGCCTCGATGTTGAGGACGCGGCGCGCGTTTTCCATGAGGGCGTAGTCGATGGAGATGGGGGTGAGCTTGGGGAATTGTGCGGCGACGGTGGCGGAAATGTCCTTGCTGCTGCGAAGCTCGGAAATGAAGGCAGCGAGTTCAGGGGCTTGGATTGCGAGTTCCTCGATTACGGTGTGCAGGGACCAGACAAACATGCCTGCGTTCCATGAGAAGCCACCTTCCGCGAGGAACTGCTCGGCGAGCTTGGGATCAGGTTTTTCACGAAAACGCTTCACTTCGAACGAGGCGTGCTCGCAGTTTGCGCCGGAGATCGTGGCTGATTCGCCGCGCTCGATATAGCCGTAGGAAGGGCAAGGCCAGGTCGGGCGGATGCCGATGGTGACTAGGCCATCGGATTTTTCCGCGACCTCTAATGCATTCCTCATAACGGATTGGTAAGCGGCGGTATCCTTGATGAGTTGGTCGGCGGGCAGAACCATCATCACTGCATCCGGATTGCGCGCGGCAACGAGGCCGATACCGAGTGCGACGGCGGGCGCGGTGTCGCGCTTGGCGGGCTCGGCGAAAATATTTTCAGAGGGCAGCATCGGCGCTACTTCCCGCACGGCGTCCACTTGTAGAGAGTTTGTAAGTATCAGGATGTTTTCTAAGGGCACGAGGCCCTCGAGGCGCAGGATCGTTTGTTCGAGTAAGGTTCCGTCGCCAAAGAGGTCGAGGAGTTGCTTGGGCTTGTCGTTGCGGCTCAACGGCCAGAAGCGTGTTCCGGAGCCTCCGGCTAGGATTAAGGCATAGGTGTTTTCGGGCGTGGGCATGTGCGCTGCAGGCTAGCGGTTCCGTGCGGATCGGAAAGCGAGAAAAAGAAGGATTTCGGATGAATCGTTTCCGTTGTTGTCGAGCGGCGCAGGATCTGGTATGAAAACCGCATGACTGATACGCATACTGAAACAACGCCTGCTTGGGTGGAGGGCAGCGCCCTCGCGGCACCGGTAATCCTTGGAGCGGCTGCGGGTTTGCTGTTTGGCAACCTGATGCATTCTGGTGCACGGCGTGGGCTTGGTCTCGGCCTGAGTGTTCTCGGTTTGGCGGCCTTGCTCCCCTTCGTGGTGGATGGTGTGGCGGATTTGATAACTGGGCCGCGCAGTAAGCTCGGAGTGCGTCGTAAGATTCAGAAAATCCGCGATATCGGCTTATGTTCTCCATTTCATGACGAGGTTGAAGAGGAACTCCGCGAACGTGGTGTGATCTGATTTTTTTGTGTGCTCTCCTTGTGCCGTATTGTCACGCCTGTTTGTGCCATATTGACTTCGTTAGTTTTGAATCGTTATGCCGTGATGACTCATAATCAGTGAGTTAAGAGAAATAAAATATAGGCATGCTATTTGCTCACATGATGCTTGAAGTTTATGGCGAAATCATGGCACTTCACAAAAAAGTGCAGATCAGTTTGAAAAATCGGAATAAAGTTGTCGATTGTGACGTTTATTGGTGTATAGGAAAAAGGAAAAATTATGGCCTACGAATCTGATGCAAGTCTCAAGCTTTACCTCCGGGAAATTTCCAAGACACCGCTGCTGACTATCCAAGACGAGATTGATCTCGCCGAACGGATCAGGAATGGCGATGCCGATGCCCGCGCTCACATGATCCGAGCGAACTTACGCTTAGTCGTCAAGATCGCCCAGGATTATTCGAATTACGGCTTGCCTGTCACCGATTTGATCTCCGAAGGCAACATTGGCCTGATGAAGGCGGTGGAGCGCTTCGATCCGGAAAAAGGGGGCAAGCTCTCTACCTACGCTGCCTGGTGGATCAAGCAATCGATCAAACGTGCACTCGCCAATCAATCGAAGACGATCCGTCTTCCTGTCCACATGGTGGACAAAATCGCGAAGATGCGCCGGATTTCCGCGATGCTTGCGGAAGCCCTTGGCCGCGAGCCGACCGATGATGAGCTTGCGGAGGAGGTAGGCCTTCCACGCCGCAAGCTTGCGATGCTCAGGCAGGCTTCCCAGCGCCCCACTTCGCTAGACGCGCCGATCAACGAAGGCGAGGCCACGGAATACGGAGAGGTCATCAGCGATGAGCGCGCAGAGAATCCATTCGATATGCTGGCCGACAAGAATTTACACGGTGAAATCGACGGTCTGCTCTCCGTCCTCGACGAGCGGGAGCGCCGCATTATTGATGAGAGATTCGGACTGACTGGCAAAACGCCGATGACGCTTGAAGATGTGGGTCGTGAGTTCGGTGTGACCCGCGAGCGGATTCGTCAGCTTCAGAACTCCGCCCTTAACAAGATGCGCCGTGCTCTGAGCAAGAAGGAAAAACCGCTGCCAAAGCCACTGACTGGAACGGCTTAATTGGAATTCAATTCACGAAAGCCGCAGAGGATTTCCTCTGCGGTTTTTTCGTCGCCGGATCAGAGCCCCGTGCTTTCAATCAGAGCACGGAGCTGTGTTTGGAATTCTACGATATCCTCGCGGCTCGGAGTGTAACCGGATGTGTCGGGATCGAGGCTCGGTCTGCCGGTCTGATCGAGCATCCAGATTCCGCCTTCACCATCGGAGAAAATCACTTTGCCGCTGACGAGCGCGCCGGGTGTGGCAATGGCGTCCATTGTAACCGAGACGGCACCTGTGGGAACCGGCGCTTTTATTTCAGCTGCGGGCTCTGACTTTTTTTCCTCAATGATATCGATACCAAGATCGAGGACTAGGAAACGTGTGTCCATGTAGGTGAGTGTCAGGTCGAAGTCGTCCTTCATGCGGAGCTGGATATCGGGGAGCTGTGCTCCTCCTGCTGCCCAGGATTGAATGGCCGTGATCTGGTCTTTGGATAGCTGTTTGGCGCTGAACATGGCACGAGTCTGGAGGCTTGGGATGGCGATGGCGAATAAGAAAAAACCGCCGCCCTTTCGGACGGCGGCTTTGCCGAAACACAACAAACGAATCCAGAAAATTATTGGCGGAGTTAGGAGCTGAGTGGCTCTTACTTTGCAGTAGTAGCTTCATCCTATTCGGGAACAATAATAGAGCGTCCCAGCTTCGAGTTTTTATCTCCGAAATTATATTTTTCCCGGAAATCTCTCAAATGCTGCAAAATCAACGGATAAATGTGCAAAGAAGCCCGATGGCCGATTGGATTGAGGTCAGCGATGCGGTTTCCGATGCGGTGTGGTATCCCGTGGTCGGGATTTGGAGGGTGGTGCCGTTAATCTGCCCGCCGCTGGCAGCGACGAGGCGACCCAACTCCGTTCTTCCGAGCGATGAAGCTTTTCCCCGCAGTAGGTTTTGTTGCTCGATCCACTCGTCCTTGAAGGTGTGAGAAATTCCAAGCGTGTCGCAGCGGTTTTCGATTTCTGCTGTGAAACGCGGATCGAAGACGGCGCTCGCGTCCTTTCTCCGCAGCACCACATCCTGTTCCGAGGCGGCCTCGCGGGTGGGGTAAGGGCTGGTATCGAGCACCAGCAGGCGGTTTGTGGAGATGGCCTCGCGTTGGAACCATGCCAGGGCGTAGCGCCAGCTCCGGCCCGCCTCTTCCTGCGCGGTGAACAGTGCGGTGCCTTTGAATCCGATTCGGTATAGATAAATAATGAGGGCGACGCTGAGCACATTGTCGAGCTGCGCGGAAATGTGGTTCTCGGTGAGCGTGAGCCGATCCATGAATGCGACGGGAGTGCCCGGTTCAAGGTATTCGAGGCCGAGCAGTTCGAAGATCAGGTTGTTCCGTTTCGGGCAGAGGTATCCCGAGGAAATCGTCCCCTGACCGACGTAGGTGCCGGTATGGGGGAGGTGAGCCTGCACCCGCTGGCCGGTGAAGCGGTCGGCGATGCTGGCGACCATTTGTTCGGAAACGGAATCGCCTGTGAGTTCGCCGCGGTTGCCGGCGATGAAGGCTGCGTATTGGAACTCGTTCGGCCCGGTGCAGACGAGGCCGTGGCGGTCGATGTGGGCGGAAAGGATAACGCTTTCCGGCTCGCTTCCTCTCGCGACGAGAACGCCGCTGTGGCGCTCAACAGAAATATCGAGTTCTTCCAACTCCCTTCGCAGCACGCGGAAAAACGAATCCTCAGCGCCGACGACGGAAGGCTCACGGATCAGGTGGCGCAAGGTGATCAGGAAAGCAGAGAGATCGGCGGTGGGCGAGGGTCGCATCGGGCTGGCTGGAGCATAGCAGGAAAGGTGCCGGGCGCGAGAGGGGAATCTCAGGTAGGGCTGAACCGGCTTGACGGGCCTTGACGGGCCCATCTCAGCTCCATTATTATAAAAAGCGTATTCGCGATCATGTCCTCTTTCTACCGCAGACCCCAGCGCTCGCATCGCCAAGAGCTCGAAAAAGGCACCCGCCGGAAGAGACGGAAAAGCCGTTCCCCCGACCCCGAGAGGCGTTTTGGCCAATCCTCCAACAGCCTCACGCTGCCGCAGTTGATCCGCCGCGGGGCGCTCTTGGTCTTACTGTTGGGCTTTGCCGGTTTGCTGCTGTTTCTGATTCGTCCGGAAAAGACTACCGCCGGCACGGCGTCTGCCTGGAAGGACCCTAACGCCCCAGACTCCGCATCGATCCTCCCGCAGGAAGAACCCGCAACCGCCATTTGGCAGGGGCCGCAGCCCATTGAAGTGGCTAACTCATTCACCGCCGCCACCACCCATTCAGAGCGTCTAAAATGGGTGGATCAGCCCGAGGAAGTGGCCGCCCTAATGGAGGAATTTTACACCCACGGCCCCGGACTTACCGAGACTATCACCAAGCTTACTGCCATGCGTATTCCTATGCAAGATGGCCGTGCTTTCAACTCCTTCTTGGTAATCATGGCGGATAATTCATTCCGCAAGCTGGATGTCGTTTACGAGTTAAATGGCCACGCCAAGGTGGACTTCAAATCCTACTCCCGATTCTGCGGTATGCCTTGGAGCGCCCTGCTGGATGGAAGTCGCCCCAGTGCCGCAGAAATGCGCGTTTTCCTGAAGATTGGCTACTACTATAACCGGGACTTCAGTGATGAGAATACCTGGCTCTGCTTAGTCGCCAGCTCGCCGGACCTGAAAGAACCGCTCTATCTTTACGCTCGGCGCGACAATCCAGAGCTGCTGGATTTCCTGCGCTACCTGCCCGATCGCGAAATGAGATACACCGTCAGCATCCAGAACACGAAAGATGGTTGGCAGCACCGCCAGTTCATTCTGAGCAAGGTCCTGCGCAGCGGGTGGCTGGGCTATTAGATTTTAGATCCGTGGATTCATAAATTCTGAATGATATCCCAAAGGGAAACTTTCCAGATTACTGTTTCATCTGAAATCGAGGGCTTCCTAAACGATTGTGCCCCCATTTTTCCCGCCGCCGGGGCCGAGCTGGATGAGGTGGTCGGCGGTGGCGATGACGTCGGGGTGGTGCTCGATGATGAGGACGGAGTGGCCGGCGTCGCGAAGGCGGAAGATGGCTTTCAGGAGTTTTTCGACATCGCCGAAATGGAGGCCGGTGGTGGGTTCGTCGAAGAGGTAGAGGGTGTGGGGGGATGCCGGTTTGGAAATTTCCAGTGCAAGTTTGAGGCGCTGGGCTTCGCCGCCGGAGAGGGTGTTTCCCGCTTGGCCGAGGGCGAGGTAGCCGAGGCCGAGCTCGTCCATGGTGTGGAGAAGGCGGTAGAGTTTGGGGATCGGTCGGAAATGAGCTTTCGCTTCAGCGACGGGCATTTCTAGGATCTGTGCGATGGATTTTCCTTTGTAGGTGATTTCTAGGGTTTCGCGATTGAAGCGTTTGCCGAGGCAGGCGGGGCATTCCGTCCATGCGTCGGGTAGGAAATGCATTTCGATCTTGAGCTTGCCGTTGCCTTGGCAGCGCTCGCAGCGGCCGCCCTTCGCGTTGAAGGAGAAACGGGCTTTCGTGTAGCCGCGCTGCTTGGCGATTGGGAGCTTTGCGAAGAGGTCGCGGATCAACTCGAAAGCGCCGATAAAAGTCGCGGGGTTCGAGCGCGGGGAGCGGCCGATGGAGGATTGGTCGGCGAGGACGAATTTCTCAATGTGCTCCATGCCGGTGATGGAGTCGTGCTCGCCGGGTTGATCCTTGGCGTTGTGGAAATGGCGGGCGAGGGCTTTTGCGAGGATGCCGTTGATCAAGGTGGATTTGCCACTACCAGACGGACCTGAAACGACGACGACCTGGCCGAGGGGGATGGAGACGGTGAGGTTTTGGAGGTTATGCTCGCGCGCGCCCCTAATTACGATTGAGGATTGATTATTGATTATTGAGTATTCTTTCGGGACGAATCTTGGGATTTCTCCGCGAAGCCATTGGCCGGTGGGGGAATTGATTTCCGAAGGTTTTCCCTGCGCGAGGATTTCTCCGCCTTGGAGACCCGCGCCGGAACCCATGTCGATGAGGTGGTCGGCGGCGCGGATGATGTCTTCGTCGTGTTCTACTACGACTACCGTATTTCCAAGATCGCGGAGGCGGATCATTGCGGCGATGAGGCGGGCGGTGTCGGAGGAATGGAGGCCGATAGATGGCTCGTCGAGGACGTAGATCACGCCGCTCAGCCCGGCACCGAGCTGGGTGGCAAGCTTGATGCGCTGGACTTCGCCGCCGGAAAGGGTGCCGGAGGAGCGGTCGAGCGTGAGGTAATCGAGGCCGACATCCTCCAGAAATGTGAGGCGCTTTTCGACTTCGGCGGCGAGGTTGCCTAGGGGGGCGGGGGATTGTTTGAGAGCGCTGATCCACGCTTTCGCTTCGGAGATTCCTAGTTGGCAGAATTCCATGATGCCTAAAGAAGTGCCGAGTGCCGGGTGATCAGTGATCAGTGGAAGACTGGGGCTTTGGCGAATCTTTACGTGCTGGATTTCCTTTTTTAGGCGCAGGTTTCCGCAGGTCTTGCAGCCGATGCCTTCGCAGGCGGGGCAGGCACCTTCGAGGGTGTTGAACGAAAAATGACGGGGGGAGAGGTCGCCGAAAATTTCTCCGGTGCGGGGGTTGCGGTAGGCGGTTTGGAAGGTGAGCTCGCGGTAGTCTTTTTCGCCTGGTGGCATGAGGAGGACGCGGGCTTCGGCACCACAGAGGCGGAGGGCGAGCTCGATGGAGTCCGCCAAGCGAGCTTCGATGCCTTCGCGGATCACGAGGCGGTCGATGACGATCTCGATTTTGTTATTTGAATTTTCATCGAAAGTGACCTCGGTGATTTCCTTGATCTCGCCGTTGAGACGGATGCGGATGAAGCCTTGGCGCTGGAGATCGCCGAGCAGGCGCTCTGGTTCTGCGGTCTCCTCGTCGGGGACGGCGGCGAGGATGATGAGCTTGGTGCCTTCGGCTTGGGCGGAGAGTTCGGCGATGATTTCCGATGGCCCCATGCGGATCATGGCTTCGCCCGTTTCGGGATCATGCGGGACTCCGGCGGCGGCCCAGAGGATCCGGAGGTAATCATAGATCTCGGTGGCGGAGGCGACTGTGGATCGCGGCGAAAGGCCGCCGACGCGTTGCTCGATGGCGATGGCGGGGTTCAGACCCTCGATGGAATCGACATCCGGCTTTTCCAACTGCGCGAGGAACTGCCGTGCATAAACGGAAAGCGACTCGACGTAGCGCCGCTGCCCCTCGGCGTAGAGCGTGTCGAACGCGAGCGAGGATTTCCCGGAACCCGATGGACCGGTGATAACAGTAAGTTTCCCCTTCGGGATGGCGACCGTGAGGTTTTTTAGGTGATGCTGGCGCGCTCCGCGGATGAGGATCTGATCCATGTGGTGGAAACTTTAAATTTTAAATCTCAAACCTCAAGGAAGAGGATTTTTGGTTGCGGATCGTGAATTGGCAGAAAGAATAACGGCTGAATGAGCAAACCGAAGATAGGAATAGTCGGCGTGGGGCGGATGGGTGCGAATATCGCGCGGCGTCTCTCAGATCTAGGATATGAAATCGCGGCGGTTTATGATTTGCATCATCCCGTGGCGGTTTCGGTGGCGGGCGAACTGGGTGCAAATGCTACGGAATCTTTGCCTGAGGTTTCCGCACTGTCGGATGTGATTTTCACGGTGGTGACCGATGACGCGGCGATGGATTCGATTTTCACGGGTGCGAATTCCCTATTGGTAAACGCCGCTGGAAAAACGTTTATCAATTGCGCCACGGTGAGTCCGGAATCGCATGAAAAAGCCGCCGACGCCGCCGCGAAGGCCGGGGCGAAAACTCTGGCAGCGAGCATGGCTTCCTCGATTCCGCAGGCACGGCAGGGGACTCTCTACCTAATGATCGGCGGGGAAGAGGAAACCTATGCCGCCAACGAAGCATTACTGAAAGACATCTCCTCGGCGCTGCGCTTTGTCGGTCCGGTGGGGAACGCGGCGAAGATCAAGGCGCTGGTAAACATGGTTATGAACATCAACACGGCGGGTCTCGCTGAAGGGCTGGGTCTCGGCAAGGCGATCGGTCTTGATCTCGATGTGCTGATGGAAATTTTCTCGCAGACTGGAGCGAACTCGCGAGTGCTGATTACAGACGGCGCGGACATGGTCACGCGGGAGCATGATTGCTTTTTCTCCGCCTCTCATGCTGCCAAGGATAGTGGGATAGCCAATGCAGTTGCCAAAGCGGCGGGAATCCACGTCCCGCTATCCCACGCCACGGAGGCGCAATACCGGAAACTCATCGATCTGGAGCTCGGCGAGTTCGATAAATCCGCCGTCGCGGAACTCACTTTTCCCGGACGCGCGGGAAGTAACTTCTGAACCCATATGCCAGGCACAAGCCAACTACATAACCTCCAAGGCGAACGTCTCGACATGGCATTCCACGGCGGGACGAAAGTCGGATCGCTCGTCATTCTCGGCCACGGTGTCACGGGAAATAAGGACAGGCCGCTGCTTGTCGCGGTGGCGGAAGGTTTGGCGGAGAAGGGTTGGTCGTGTCTGCGGATTTCCTTTTCCGGCAACGGCGATTCCGAGGGCAAATTCGGCGAGTCCACGATCACCAAGGAGATCGGGGATCTGTGTGCGGTTCTCGCGACCGTTCCTCAGGAAAAGCGGATCGCCTACATCGGGCACAGTATGGGTGCGGCAGTTGGAGTGCTTACGGCTTCGCGTAGAATGGATATTCAAGCGCTCGTCTCGTTGGCAGGGATGACGCACACGGCGGAGTTCGTGGAGCGGGAGTTCGGCGATGTGGAGCCCGGAAACGGCTACATGTGGGACGATGAGGATTGCCCGCTTTCTACAGCTTATGCGGAGGATCTAAAATCCATCGGCGACATTTTGGAGGCGGCTTCACAGATCAATCAGCCGTGGTTGCTCATTCATGGCACGGCGGATGATGTGGTTCCTCTGAAAGACAGTCGAGACGCCTTTGAAGCTGCGAATTGTCGAAAGGAACTGCTGGAAATTCCCGATGCCGGGCATGTTTTTGATGAAGGCAACTATGCCCGCATCGTGGACGCGGTGGATGATTTCCTCAGTAGATGTTTGGGTTGAGGCGCGGACGCATCATTTTGCCTCCAGCATCAGCAGAACTGCATTGTGATCCGACGCTTCGCGGGGAACGGGGATAGCCTTCGCTTGCGTTTCCTTGAAGCCGATGGTCATCACGTAGTCGAAGGTGGTTGGTTTGAACTGAGGGGCGAAAGGGTTGGTGAACCATGTCAGGCGCTCTTCCTTTGGTGTCTTGTCCCATGTGTTAGAGAAACCGCCCTTCACAAGATCCGCTACCGCCGTGCATTTCGTGAACTGATTGTCATGGTTTGTGTTGAAATCACCGCCGATTAGCCAGCCCATGATTTTTTTGCCTGCGTATCGTTTTTCCATTTCTGCTTTGTGAGAAAGGATCTGGCGAACGCTCTCGGCGCGGGTGTCTGCGACATTCTGCTCACCCTCGGGTGTCTCGCTGCCACGGTTACTCTTCAGATGGACGGAATAAATCATGATGAGCCCGCCCTGCGGATGCTCCAACGCGGCGAAAGCGAATCCACGGCTTAGGTGCGGCAGCTTCTTGTTCGGTTTGAAACTTTCGAAAAACGCGGAATCCGCTTTTAGATTCGAGGCGATAGCGCACTGCTGGGGTGAGAGTTCTTTTGATTCATGGTTCATGAAACGGCTACAGACATGCATAGTCAGTTTGCCAGGCATCGTGGAAACGACTTTCTCAAACGCAATCTTATCGGTGATCTCTTGGGCGAGAAAAATATCTGGTTTGATCGCCGCAAGTTGCTCCTCTACCAGTTTCGTCTGCTTCGTTTTTTCGGCCTCCTTCGGCTTGGGATTACCGCCAGGGAACCACTCGATGTTCCATGACAGCAACTTGATTGGCTCTGCGGAAAGCTGCATGGGAATGAATATACCCATGATGGCGGAAATGAGGGGGAGAGTTCTTGGACTGCACATAATATTTGAAGGACACGGACACATATTCAAAAGGGGACCGCGAAGCAAACGATTTCCTGTGACGGTTTGCGGCTTGCAGGTTGGTATGAGGATTGTCATAAGCTGCACTCATGGAGCAATTCTCAGTCCCGCGCCGCTGCTTAGTCGCTCTCCTATGTTCTCTCTTTGCTTGTGGGTTTGCGAACGCGCAGGCATCACCAAGCGTAGCGATACCGGAGAAGACACTCGTCCAAAAGATCGATGATCTTTTCGGAAAAAAGGTCATCACAGCATGGATCTACAAGGTGGATCGCGGGCATTATTCTTAACCGAAGATGGCGCGCGAATACAAACTTCGGCGGACGGGCTCCGTTTCCGCCTCCGGCATCGACTACGCTGCGGCGCTCAACGAGGAGCAGTTTTGCGCCGTCACCTCGCCACCGGGAAAAGCTCTCGTGATCGCGGGCGCGGGTTCGGGAAAAACCCGGACGCTGACCTACCGGGTATCGTGGCTGTTGGACCAAGGGCAATCGGCGCGAGATATCCTGCTGCTCACCTTCACGAACAAGGCGGCGCGGGAAATGGTCGAGCGGGTGCGCTCGCTGGTGCCCGGCGATGTATCGGATCTCTGGGCGGGCACTTTCCACTCAATCTGCAACCGCATCCTCCGCCGCCACGCGGACGAGATCGGTTTCACAAAATCCTTCTCCATCCTCGATCGCGACGATCAGAAATCCCTGATGAATGCGGTTGTCGCCGCCTGCGATATCGATACGAAACTACGCCGCTTCCCCAAGCCCGATGTGCTCATCTCCATGTTCAGCCTGATGGCGAACACAAACATCACGCTCGAAAAACTGCTCCACGAGAAGTATCCGTATTTCCTCGATTGGGAAGAGGAGTTGGAAAAGGTGCGCGCCGCCTACGCGAAGAAGAAACGCGATACGAACTCGCTTGATTTCGACGACATGCTCAGCCTCACAGTGGAGCTTTTTCGCGAACATCCCGATGCCCTAGCGATCTACCGCAAGCGTTTCCGCCACATTCTAGTGGACGAGTATCAAGACACGAACTCCGTCCAAAGCGAGTTAATCGACCTCCTCGCCGGCGAGAATAACAGCTTGATGGCGGTGGGCGATGATTCGCAATCGATCTATTCCTGGCGTGGTGCAGAGGTGGATCACATCCTCAATTTTCAGAAGCGCTACAACGATTCCAAGGTCTTCACCATCGAGACAAATTACCGCAGCGTCCCGGAAATCCTTGATCTCTCGAACGCCGCGATTTCCGCGAACCGGATGCGCTTCGAAAAAAATCTCCGTTCATCCCGCGCGGAGCTCGGCGCGAAGCCCGCACTGGTGGCGCTAGAGGATCCGGCAACGCAGGCGGGCTTCGTCGCGCAGCGGATGCTGGAGCTGCGGGAAGAGGGGATCGAGCTTTCGGAAATGGCCGTCCTATACCGCGCGCATTTCCAGAGCCTAGAAATCCAGATGGAGCTGACCCGGCGCGGCATCCCGTTCTCGATTACTAGCGGGCTGAGGTTTTTCGAACAGGCGCACATCAAGGACGTCGCGGCGTTCCTGCGTTTCGTGACGAACCGCAAGGACGAGGTCAGCTTCAAGCGCATGGTGCAGATGATGCCCGGCTGCGGCCCGGGTGCTTCGGAGAAAATCTGGCAGAAATGGCTACGCGATCCCGTTTCCGGAAATCCCGAGCCGCCACTCAAGTGGTCGGAGATCTTGCTCGGATATCCCATCCCGAAAAAAGCCGCGAAGCACTGGCAGCAATTCTGCTACACCCTAGACGAACTATGCCCCGGCGGCGTGTTCGCATCGCCTTCGGAAATGATCTTCAGTGTTCTGGAAGGCGTTTACGACGATTACCTCAAGGAGAGCTTCGAGAACTACGAATCCCGCCGCGCCGACGTCGAGCAGCTCATTCAATACGGTGGCAGTTTTGAGGATGTGTTAGAATTTCTCTCGCAGCTCTCCCTGATGAGCACCACTGACGGTGAGCCTACCGGCGACAAGGCGGATCTCGACGACGACAAGGTCACACTGTCATCCATTCACCAGGCGAAAGGCTTGGAGTGGAAGGCTGTGTTTTTGATCTGGCTGGTGGACGGCCAGTTCCCAAACGGACGCATCCTGGAAGCCAATGACGAGGCGGCCTTCGAGGAGGAAAGGCGGCTGTTCTACGTCGCGCTCACCCGCGCCAAGGACGAGCTCTATCTCACCTATCCCATGCTCAACCCCAAAAGCTACACCGGCGACATCCTTTGCCGACCCTCGCGTTTTCTCGACGATTTTCCCAAGGAGATGGTGGAGACTTGGAACGTGGGAAATGAATGGGCAGCGGAAGACGATCCGTTTTGAGGAAATTTCAAAGCTCAAATTTCAACTTTCAAGAAGAGGATTTTCACCCACCTTGATCTTCTACAAAACCGATCCATTACTCAATATCTTGCTCCTCATAAAATATGTTCATATGAACGTATTCTATGCCTTCCATCTACCAACCCCGCCGCCCCCGCGCCTCGCCCCTCTGGCAGCTTGTCCACCACGGCTGGAACGCCTTTCTGGCCGACTACGAAAGCAAACACCGCCAATCCCTTGAAAAAGGGACAGTCCTTTTATAGGAATTTCTTGTTGCAATGTTGGATTCAGACGTTAAAAAGGAGCGTATGAGACGTGCTCGTTGGATATCGCCCTGGAAGGATTCGTTGGAAAAACCCTCGATTTACCATTGTATTTCGAGGGTTGTGGAGCGGCGGTTTGCGTTTGGGGTGGAGGAGA
>CAMBTP010000050.1 GCA_945870855.1 Prosthecobacter debontii | reverse complement strand
CTTTCAAGCGGTAGATCTTCGGTCGTTCCAGAGAACCTCCGTTGGGCTGATGGAAAGCCATCAACAACTCACCCGAGAAATCGCGAAAAATCATGCTGTGCCCGCCATCCTCACCACCGCCACCAACGAGTGGCTTTTCCAGATGCATCCACGGTCCGGCAACCGATCCGCTCTTGGAAATGGCCTGGCCGACGCCGTAGCCATGCCCTTTGACGAAACTCGACCAGATCATCAGCAGCTTGCCGTTTTTCATCCGGTGGAGAAACGGACCATCGGTGACATAAGTGTCCGGCTTGGGATGAGGCCTGACCCACGGCGCTTGGGAGGCATGGAACAAAGTGATCGGCTCGCCGAGGCGGGTGCTCCAGTCCTTTGACATTTTGACCGCCAGCATCCCGCCATCTCGGATTTGCTGCCACTCGTGGCAATAGATCATCCAATGCGTTCCATCGGGATCGATCCACGGTGTGCCGTCGAGGCAACGCTGTTCCGGCGGAGTATTCGCCTGCTCGCCGAGGACGACAAACGGCCCCTCGGGGCTCTCGGAGCGGAGGATTTGGGTTCCGCGGCCCCCGGCGCGACCAGCCATGGTGGCGAATAGAAAATATGCCCCGTCGAGCTTGTGAACCTCCGGCGCCCAGATCGGGGGTTTGCCCCAGAAACCTTCCTTCGGCAGGGCAAAAACCTGCTTCGGCTCGGACCAATGAACCAGATCGCGGCTGCGATAAACCTCGATCCCGAGGTCCGCACTGTCTTTGCGCGCACGGTTGCCGCCTTGCGCGTAGAGATAATAAGTGCCGTCCTCCGCCAGGATGAACGGATCGCGAACTCGAATATCCTCGAGTTTCAGAGGGAATTCGCCGGAACCCGCCGCAGGCAGTTGAAGCGCTCCGGAGAGCGTGAGCGCGAGGCTCAAAAGGAATGTCATTTTTCTCATGGTTTGGTTTTTTATTTGGCCGGGTTCTTGAGATCTTTCGAGGTGGCTAATCCGATGACGCGGCCTTGGTCGCCGACGGCGTTGTAGAAATGATAGACCACGCCGTCGTGCTTCACGATCCACGGCTTGTGGGCAAAGGTCTTGTCCCAAGGCTCTGACGACTTAACGAGATCCTCGCCGGTCCATTTCGTCCAATTCACCAGATCGGTCGAACAAGCAAAGGTATCGAATGCGCCAGGCCGATAGAACGCGCCGAAGTAGAACATCACCCAGAGATCGCCGATCTTCACGACCTGTGGATCGCCGGTGATGCCGTTTTGCTGGTCTTCGCCATTGGCCACGACGGAATCCTTGCCGTAGCGCTTCCAGTGGACCATGTCGTCAGAGACGGCCATGCCGATCTTCTCGTAGCTGCCTTTGATTTTTCCGTTGTAATACATCACGAACGGCGACCCGAGCGTTTTGGCTTTGTCCCAGATGATATTGCTCTTGTAGAGCGTCACCTTCTCGAAGGGGCGGACATCGGGTTGGTCGCGATGGAGCACCGGGTTTTCCGCGAGAGGCGTCCATTCGCGCGCTTCGGTGGGAGTTTTTGTCCAAGCCAGGCCGATCGCGAGCGGATCGGTCTCGTAACCTTGGAGCGCCCCGCCGAGGTAGGACATCCAATACTTGCCGTCGTAGGTCTCCAACTCATTGCTCCCGCCCCAAGTCGTATCGCACAGCGCGAGGTAGCCGGCGCGTTGCCAGCGGTCCCAGCCTTCTTTCGGGAAGCTCAGAATTTTCCCCAGTTTTTCCCACTTCAAAAGATCGGCGCTGCGGGCGAGGCAGGTCTCGTAGCCGACTTCCTTGGTGATCGTGATATAGACCATATACCACTGGCCATCCTTCCGGAAGACGCTTGGGGAATCGACAAACTGGTTCGCTTCTCCGCGAATGACGACGCCATACTTGAAGGGCGTTTTGACCTCGTCATAGACTTGCTGCATACGCTCTTGGGGAACGGCTTTGACGGCTTTGTCAGCATCAAGGCTAACAGGTGCTTTATGGTCGTTGGACGGAGGTTGAACCGGGATGGGATCAGCAGCATGCAGCGAGGCCAGCGGTGCGAGCAGCAGGGCAGTGAGGAGGAGCCGGTAAAAAAATGGGCTTAGGGTCTTCATGTTTTTTGTCAGGTAGTTTTTCTCGTTGAGAATCTTGGTGGGTTTCATGGGACATCGTTCGCTACTTCAAAGGCACCATCGCCTTCTTTGCCAAGTCATTCACAAGGTCGGCCAGATAACTCCAATACGCTTCTTTCTCGATGGTTTCGCGGACGGTGGCTGCGGGGAGAAAGCGGTGCATTTCCTTCATGAAGTCCTCGCGCATGGCGGGCTGTGTTTGCAGGGCTGCCGTTCGCTCGGTGAGCAGGGTCACAAACTCCGCATCTTCACGCTGGTGATCGCGGATTTTCAAAGGGATGAGCCTGGCTGGGAGTTCGATGCCTTGCTGCGTGAGCCAGGCGATGTCCCAGAGGTCGCGGTTCTTGATGCGGTTCTCGCGGAAGGCCAGCGCGATGACTTTGTCGGCCAGGATTTCCTCGCGGCTCTGCGCTTGGAGAATCAGGCCCGAGGTACCGAGGTCGATGCCGTAGAGATTGCGCAGCATCATCGGGCGCGGGTCGTGGCTGGGGATGACGCAGATATCGAGATGGATGCGCTGCGCGGGCAGATTCTTCTGGCCGGGACGTGTCTCGATGGTGAGCTTCCAGGTTGAGACCTTGCCGCCGGTTTTGACTGGCTCGCTGACGCTCACGGGCAATGCGTAGCGGGTTTGCAGTCGCTCCACCAGCACGCGGGCGAGCTCGGCCAGATCGCCCTTTTTGAAATGGATGCCGCCAGTGAAGTCGAGGTCCTCGCTGAGCCGGGCGGAGCCATAGCAGGCTCTCAAGCAGGTGCCGCCGATGAACGTGAGACCGGTGAGCAAGCCAGCCTCGCCCATCTCGCGGAGGATGTCGTGGTGCAGCAGTTCCTTCTCTACCACCGGCCGCAGGGAAGTCAGCTCCGCACGGGAGCGCAACGCCTCGTTCACGAGCTGATCAAACAAGCTCACGCGCCACCTCCTCGTCCACGAGTTCGATGCTGCGGCGGGTGGCCTTCATGTCGCGCAACGCCTGCCGCACCGAGGCACGCCAGAGATGCCGCTCCGGGTCATAGGTCAGCTCAGCGCTCACAGCGTCAGGGCGCTGAGCCGTATGTACGAACTCGATGTGCCCATAGTCCCCGCAGTCCACCACATGACTGCGCCCGGAGGTCATGAGGCTGATCCAATTGATCGGCACCTGCGAGATCACGCCCGCATCACTGAGCACCGTCTCTAGGCTGATGTAGTTGAACTCCCCCGCCCGCAGCCGTGCCGCCGCATGAAAAAGCACACTGCCCGCCGGATAGTCCGGCACGGGATAATGGTAAATGCCCCGGCAAATCCGCTTCAACAGCCCCGACTTGGTCGCTCGCGAGAGCAACACCGCCAACTGCCCGCACTCCGGCACCGCCGCCGCCAGGTCAGAAGGCGAAAACACGCAATGCTCCCGGTCCGCCAGCGTGCGGAGAGCTTGATTGAGTTGCCGGAGTGGTTGCATGGCTTAACTATACAAAACATTGCTTAAAGTGCAATGTTTTGTTCTATTGAAACACTCGCCATGATCCGATCGATATTCGGGCAAGGAAGCATCGCGGCTCTGCCAGGCATGGTAGCCACCGAGGGATTTCTTCAAGCCGCCCGGGGCATTGAATTGATTGGGCCACTGCGTCGTTTGGAGAGGGATATCGAATCCTTCCAACTTCGCTTCTTGGTGAGTGAAGTTGTCCGCCGGATTCTTGTTTGAATTCAGCCCGAAAATCCAATAGTCTCCGAGGCCCTTGGTCAGCAGAACTGGGGCATCGTCAAGGTTCGGAGGGGCGATTTTCGGAACCGCCTGCCAGTTGTCCCATACCGGGGATTGCGACACCACTAATGAACGAGGCGTTTGCATCTCATCGAAAGACTTTTGTGAACTACTTCCAGCTGATCTCGCCGACCTCGTTCTCTATATCTAAGCGCACCTTGGCGTGGGCGAATTCCCGGGTGTAGATGTAGCCGTTCTGGACGGCGGGGCCTTTTGGTTCTCCCAGCGGTCGCTGCAGATCCGGATTAGGCTTCATCCAGACTTTGGATCTTTCCGCGCCGTAGCCATCATGGGCGAGGAAGTAGCTGTGTTTTTCGGCGCAGGTGAGAAACAGCGCGAGGAGATACTCAAAGCGTTTGCTGTGATTGTCTTTTTCACTCAGCCCTTTGCGGATTTCATCCGTGCTCTGCGGATTCAGGTCGCCCTCCTCTGCGTTTAATTCGGAAAGCCCGGCGGTGAATGCAACGATGAACCCAGCACGAGCCGCTTTTTGAAACGCAACCATTCCTCTGGCCACATTGTCCTTCTTCTGTTCCGGGGAACCAGCGATTTCAAAACCTTCGATATAGGAGCCGTCAAATCGCTTGATCTCCTCCAAGCCGTCATCCTTGCTTTGGCCGATCCGCAGAACATTCGCCAGCATGATCTTGTCCGGCCCCAAGGCCTTCCTAGTCTCGGCCATCATAGTCTCGTATCCGGCGAATTGGGCTGCTTTTTTCTCATCTCCGATGTCACGCTTCAAGTAACCGGGCGACAACACCTTGATATTTCCATCCAGAAATAGGCCGTCGATTGCGGGATTGGAGCAGATCTGTTTGGCATGTCCGACCCACCAGTCGCGCACCTGAGGGTTGGTCAAATCGTAGGCTTCGCAAACATTGCGAACTAGCTTGGTTTTTTCATTGCGACCGACAAGGAAAGCTCCCGGCATTTTCTCGATTTCCGGATTCGCTTTGTAGGTTCCGTAGTGAACTATGACATTTCGATAATATAAAATTTTTGTGGATGGATTGACCTCCTTTACGGCCTTGGCGGCGGCGATTGTGCCGTCCTCCGTCGATTGAAAAGCAGTGTGTCCTGTCGTTTTCTCGAAAGCGACCAACGGAAACGTTGCCAGATATTTGATCTCCGCATCGGTAAACTTTTTGGCTTTACGGATATGCATGTATTGCGGCACACGATCCCATGAAAATGTGGGGCGCGCATGGCCTGTTGGCGTGCTTTCGGCAGGTTTCGGCGGGTCGCCTTTCACAGGCTGACTTGCGGCGAGAAGGGCGATGAGGAGGATGTGGATTCGCATGGTAGTGTAGGAAGGAATCAAGCTCAGGGTTGGGGGGTGACGGTGGCGAAGTAGGCTCCGATTTCGTTGCCGTGGTCATCGCGGAAAACAGGAGCTAAATTTTGCGTTCCGGCGGCGAGAAAGGTGGTGAATACAACTTCATGGTCGTCTGGTTTCACCGGCTTGGATTCGATGTCCTTGCCGTCGAGCCGCAGCACGGCGGACGTGATGGGGATCGCCTTGCCGGGGCTCGCGCGGTAGGCACGCGTGGCGCCGGGCACGTTTTCACCAGCAGGAAGCGCGGCGGTGATCGGGCGGTCCGCCTCCACCGGCCAGCGGCGCAGGCGGATCGTGTAGTTACCGGGCGTCGCGACTTTGATAAACCAATACCCCTGATGAGCGGACTTGGCGAGGCCGGCGGCTTCACGGATGTGTTGCTGGTTCCATGGCGGCAGCTCTTCCTGGATCCAATCGTGTGCGGTTAGACTGACAACGGGATGTTCCGGATGACCGAGTGTGATGGCGGTAGATTGGGAAAACGTGGGTTCGAGCTCGGCCCACCAAGCGTCGTAGAAGGCACGCATCGTTGCCACTTTTTCAGGATGCGCGGTGAGCACGTTGCTCTTCTGTCCGGGATCGGCTGCGATGTCATACAGTTCCTTGCCGTTCACGAGACGCCACTTGCCGGACATGACGGCGGTTTGTTTCCACTTGATGGGATCACGCACGCGCTGGGAATCGGTGACGAGCATGCGGTCGTGTGGCCAGTCCGCAATATCGCCTGTGGGAGCCAGCAGAGCGCGGATCGAGCGACCGTCGAGTTTGACTCCATCCGGTTTCTTCGCCCCGCAAACGTCTAGCAACGTGGGAACGATGTCCACGGCGTGGCAGAGGAAATCGCTGGAGTGCCTCCGGTTCCACCCCGCGGCGGGCCAATGGGCGATGAACGGCACCCGGTGGCCGCCCTCGTATTCGCTGCCTTTTTTTCCGCGCATCCCGGCGTTGAACACCGCTTCGCCCGTCGCCGTGCCGTTGTCGGTGGTGAAAATAAACAGGGTATCATCCTCGATTCCCAGTTCGCGGAGGAGTTCGCGCAGGGCGCCGACGTTGTCATCGATGTTATGGATCATGCCGAAGAACGCGGCGAGCTCCGGGGGCTGATTCGCATACATGTCCATGTATTTCTGAGGCGCGTGAAACGGGCCGTGCGGTGCGTTAGGCGCGATGTAGGTGAAGAATGGTTTGTGCTTCGCCGCGCACTCACGGATGAAGCGCTTGGCCTCGGTGAAGAACACATCGGTGCAGAATCCTTTCGCTGCAACCACGCGGCCGTTGTGATAGTAACTGCCATCGAAGTAGGAGTTGTCCCACAGGTCCGGCGTTTGGCCGACTCCGCCGCCGCCGTGGCGATAGACCTCGGTGAATCCGCGGTCTTCGGCACGATTTGGGAAATTATCGCCGAGATGCCATTTGCCAAAAAGCCCGGTGGCATAGCCGGCGTCCTTGAGCATTTGTCCGAGCGTGACCTCGTTCTCGCGCAGCATCGAGCGGCCGTTCACCGTGTGCCAGACGCCGGTGCGATCCGCCCAACGCCCCGTGAGCAACGCCGCGCGCGTGGGTGAGCAGGTGGGCAACGCATGATAGTCGGTTAGGCTGGAGGATTCGGCAGCCAGCTTGTCGATATGCGCCGTCTTGAGCACCGGGTTCCCGGTATGGCCGAGATCGCCGTAGCCCTGGTCATCGGTCATGATGAAAACGATGTTCGGGCGCTTCGGCTCCTCTGCCGAGGCCGGAACCGCAAGACTGGCGAGAAGGGCACAGCTCAGGATGTGGGTGGTTCTTTTCATCATGTGAGTGAATTCGTGATCAATGCCATTTGATCTCTCCCTTACCGGTTTCCAGATCGACGCGGACACTGGCTTTTTCGAACTCGCGGTTGAAGATCCAGGCGGCGGGATCGGGACGGGTCGCTTCTGCTTTCGGCGCTCCCAGTGGTTTGGAGAATTCAGGATACTCCACAAGACCTCCGCTCTGAAGAGTCCAGCCCCAGCCGTATTGGAAGTAGGAGTATGGCTGGGCACCGATGAGGAAGACCGCTAGATGATAGGGAAGCCGTTCGCGCGCAAAATTTTCGATCTTCACCGCGCCGAGACTCATTATTTCCTCAGATTCTTTTTCCACGCCGATGCGCCAAACAGCGATCTTACCTGCGGCGGAGATTTTTTTCATGAGAGCCCAATCGGCAACGATGGCTTCCTTGAAAAGCTGGTCGGCCTTGTAATGTTCAAACATGAAGGCATCGCCGATTTCAAACAATGCGGGGATATGCGCTCCGTTGTTGAGCAGCAGGATTTTCTCCGGGCCGATGGCCTTCTTCGCCATGCGCATCATTTCCGCTTGGGCGGCGGCCACTTCGGTTTTCTGCTGCGGGCGGTGGAAGACGAATCCGTGCATCTGATCAACGAACAGTCCGTCGGCTCCGGATTCACGGACGCCTTTGCCAACGGTTTCCGCCCACCAGGTGCGGAATCCGGGTTTCAGAACATCAAACATCCGAACGCTTCCACGGCGCATGGGCTCGCCGGTTTTCGAATCGAGAAGCAGGAACGACCGGAAGGGTTCTCCTATGACCTTCTTGCCGAAAACCTGGGAGTCGGTCGTGAACGGATAGGCATAGGCCGAGTTAAAATAGAACAGGCAGCTTGTCTTGGGGTCGATTTTCTTGAAGCGTGCGATTTCCCGCGCCGCGCCGACCTCCGCGCAACGCAGTTCCTTGATACCGTGGCTCTTCTCGATGCAGAGGAAATCCGAACTGACGGAGATGCTGCGGAGCTCGGCATCGTTGAGGAGGCGGTTGCCATCGCCAAACATCTGATAGATCGGCACCTTGTCCCACGAGAACGCGGGGCGTACGGTGCCTGCACTTTCGGCGGCATGCGCCGGAAACATGAGGGCGGCGAGAATCGGAATCAGGGATTTCATCATCACATACATCGGACGGGCGAGGGTGATGACGGAGACCAAGGTGGCGCGATCAAGCGGGAAGTGCTGGTCCTGCCGATTAAATGAGTGGTTACGAAGCACGAGGTTTTTAATATGATAAAAACCTGCCCCTGCCGTCCATCCTGTATTCACAGGATGGACGGCAGGGAAACCTATCAGTCGCATCAGGGCTTTGGCGGGAAAATCCCCAAGCGATGGGCTATGTTGATGGCCGCGGGCGCGTTGTGAACCTGGAGCTTCTCGTAGATATGCTGGACGTGGGAATCGACGGTCGGGTAGGTGATGCCAAGGCGATCGGCGATTTCCTTTTTGACCAGTCCCTCACCGAGGAGGGCGAGGATTTCCAACTCGCGATCGGAGAGAAGTCCCTCTGCTTTCGCGGTCGGGAGGCGGGCTTGGAGGGATTTAAGGAGAAACTTGGCAACGCCGGGATCTAAGGAGGCGCCGCCGTCGATCACGGTCCGAATGCCCTCCTTGATCTGGGTGATGGTTGAGGACTTCAGCAGGTAGCCCGCCGCACCGAGTGCGATGGCACGCAGGACATCGGTCTCACAGTCGGACTGAGTCAGCACGATCACCTTCGCGTGGGGAGCGGTGCTGGTGAAGTGCGGCAGAGCATCAAGGCCTCCCATGCCGGGAAGGCGGAGGTCTAAAAGAATGACGTCCGGGCGGCCCGGCACCGAGCCATCGCGCAGGCTCCGCAATGCGATTTCCGCAGTGCCAAACTCGCTGCTCAGCTCGATGGCAGCATCGCGCATCAATGCCAGGCGGATCACCTTGCGGAATTCCGGGTTGTCTTCGACGAGCATTACTTTGACTGGGTCGTTCATTTGAATATGCCGAATTTGCGGGATTTGAGTTTGAGGACGATGCGGGTGCCACCGGCTTCGGGCGGTTCCACAGAGAGGTCTGCGCCGAGGAGGCGGGCGCGGCGTTTGATCGAGGATGGTAGTGCACCCGCGATCCCGCAACCGTTGTCAGAGATGGTTAGGACGACTTCACCGGGACCCGCGACCAGTCGGGTAGTCGCTTCCGTGGCACCGGAGTGGCGGATGATGTTGATGAGTGCTTCCCTGTGAAACAGGTATAGATCGATGCGTTTGCGGCGGGACAAGCGCTGCAGGATTTCCTCGTTTTCGAACGTGATTGAGTGCTCTAGATCGGCCAGCAGGCGGCGGGAGTCGCGTCGCATTTCCTCGACCAGATCCTCGCACACACCCTTAGCAAGAACCATGTGGGCGCAGTTCCTTGCGGCTGATCCGGTGCGTTCGGTTAAGCTGCGGATGCTATCAAGTGTATCCACCAGATCCTCGCGTGAATCCACCGCATCCTTGGCGAGATCTCCGAGCAGACCGATGGCGTGGAGATTGGCGCCGAGCTCGTCATGTAAATTCGCGGCGATTCTCTCACGGATATTCTTCTCCTGACGTCGGGCGCGTAAATGACCGTAAAACAAGATGAAGATAATCCCCCCGGCGAGCAATGCGGCGAGCCAGGACATCCAGGTCAGCACGGTTCGCGTGCGCGTGTGTTTTCTGGACAACTCCGCGATCACGAGTGGACGGGTGGTTTCCAGATCATGGCGACGGGCGAGCTCGCCCAGCCATTGCCGCATCGGCAGGATTTGTCCGAAAAGATTATGGCCGTCGGTCAATGACTCGAAGCGGCGTCCGGGGCTGGCCGGACTGAAGGCGGCGCCCGCCTCTTGGCCGAGAGCAACATTCCGGCCATCGGCAAGCACCTCGATTTCGGCATAACCGATTCGGGTACCATTCCGCCCGGCTTCCTGGGAAAAATACGGTTCGACTGCTGTCAGCCGAAGGTAGCGGCAGTCGTTTTTCCTGAAGTTCCATTCCATGATCGGCCCCAGTTCGTAGATCGAGGTCGGCCTTGCCTCCATCAGAAGCTGCGCATCAGTAAAGCCGGCATCGTTTGCTCCCTCGATGCGAAAGTGATGAGGCAGGGCGTAATCGCCGGGGTAGGTCTGTGGCACTGTGGCACTCTGATCCACCGCATGAAGTCGGATTCCTGAAATGGGGTGTTCCCGCTGGAGATCGATTTCGATAGCCGGGTGGTCGCCGATACCGATCACACTGATGAAGGCCAGGCTCGGGTTTCCTCGCCCGGTGTTCATGACGTAGGGCAGGATGCCATCCACCAGAAACACCGGATTCCATGCCGGCGACTCCGCGTCATTCTGTGAAATGCTGACTGGCCGATGAAGCGCCAGATTTTCCTGATCAGCGAAAACCAACATCTCGGCGAGTTGGAAGTTATATCTTCCATCGAAGGCCCTGCGGGAAAGCCGGTCTATCTCGATTCTCACCCATGACGCCCGGATGCCGCCCGTTGGCACCACCAGCGGCGCAATGCGCGGCAACAGGTGGGCGGTGTCGCGGAACTCTGCCACCACCTTACCCGTAGAATCTCCGGCTGTTCCTGCGAGAATCCTCAGGCTGGAGGGAAAGGCGTCCGAGATAAAGCCCGCATTCAAGTCCCGCCACAGAGCCGGGACTAGGACGACCTCGTCGATTACGGCCTCCCGACTCAGCTCCACCCGCGCCCACTCCAAGTGTTCCGCCTCCGCGTGGCTCCGCGACCGGAATCCGATCGGGCCAACCCCACTGTTAAGGCTAATACCTGCCAAACCGATGAGTTCGGAGTCGATTTCTCCCAACCGCTGCTGCAGATCTGAGATCGAAAGTTGGTCGAGCTCCCCTGCCCTTGCGCCCGTCGAGCTGCCCAAGCCGATGAGGCATGCGGCGAGGTGCGCTGACAGAATGAAAGGTTTAATCGACATGGATAGGAACTTTACCCATCACAGTCTAGTCAACGCATCGGCTTTGCATAGCCGATTTTCGATGTTGGACGTTTTCGCAGCACCGTTCACACTCAAACCGTGAGTGGAAAAAACATCGTATATTTCGACCTAGAAACACAGCGCAGCATCAGTGATGTCGGAGGCTACGCGAACAAGGCCAAGCTCTGCGTATCCGTCGCCGTCACCTACTCCACCGCCACCGACGAATACGTCATCTACGCGGAGAATGATATGGATGCCCTAACAAAGCAGTTGCTCAAAGCGGATCTCGTTGTCGGCTGGAACCACATTGGTTTCGACTATCCCGTTCTCCAGGCGTATGTGCTGCCGAACCTTGAGGAACAGACACGCAACCTCGACATGATGCTCGATGTGAAGGAACGCATGGGACGTTTCCTGAAACTCGACAACGTAGCCTCCAATACCCTCGGCACCGGGAAATCCGCCGATGGCCTCGACGCAATCCGATGGTGGCAGGAGCACAAAAAAACCAAGGAATTCGAACCGCTGCGAAGGATCGCCGAATACTGCGCCTACGATGTGAAAGTGACCCGCTTCGTCCACGAATACGGGATGAAACACGGCTTCATAAAATATGAGGACGCAGGCAGAATCATAGAGCTACCGGTGGAGTGGGCAGCACCTTGATTTTCTCTCAGGAAATCATTCCAAGCACACCCGCGACCGTGAGGCCGAATACTATGATGAGCGCGAAGAGGAAAATTTTGATCGATAACTCGATGGATGAACGTGTCATTGCGGCACGGACTTAGCCTTTATAGAGCCACCTCGCCAAGTAAAAATCTGACACCGCAATGAAAAGCCAACGACTCGTTTTCGGAATCCACGGAAAGCCCGCCGATGTGCTGTGCTTGGAAAGCTTCGAGACTCCGCCACTTGCAGACGGCGAAGTCCTCCTAGCCGTTCACGCCGCACCCATCAATCCAGCCGATCTCAATTTCATCGAAGGCAACTACGGCATCAAACCCGAGCTACCCGCCCATGCCGGCATGGAATGCGCCGCTAATGTCCTCGAGAGTCGCTCGGAGAAATTTTCACCCGGGGATATGGTCGTTCCCATCGCTAGGGCCGGGACATGGTGCTCTCATTTCGTAACAAATGGTGAAAATCTAATCCGCATTCCGGTAGGTATAGATCCCCTGCAAGCCGCCATGCTAAAAGTAAATCCGGCCACTGCCTGGCTGCTTCTCCATCATTTCAAAACTCTGCGGGAAGGAGATTGGGTCGTTTTGAATGCGGCGAATTCCAGTGTCGGACAATGCGTGATCCAGCTTGCCGCCGCAATGGGTGTCCGCACCCTGTGCTTTCTCCGAAATCCATGCCGCGCATCAGAACTCATTGCCCTTGGAGCCGCAGCGGTATTCGAAGACTCATCCGCAGGCTTCGAACAAGCCATCGAAGCACTAGGCATGAATCGCGCCAAGCTCGCTTTTAACACGGTGGGCGGCGATAGCGCCCTGCGCCTCATGAAACTGCTCGGAAACGGCAGCACCCACATCACCTACGGCGCGATGGCCAGAAAACCCCTCACTATTCCCAACGGCTCTCTCATTTTTAAAGACATTCATTTCCGAGGGCTGTGGGTATCGAGATGGATGGAGGAATCGCTCAGAGATGAGATCGAAGCCACCTACGCCGGACTTTGCGAAATGATTCTGGCCAGAAAACTCCTTCAGGATGTCGATTCGATATTCGAGTTGGCAAACTTTCGCGATGCGCTGCTACGGTTGGATGCAGCTGACCGCCATGGCAAAGTTCTTTTCAGCATAACCTAACATCCGCGCCGTGCTTACGAATTTCTCCAAAACCCCATGAAGCCGCACCGACTGAACAGCCCCGAAGCGATGATGGCCTTGGGTGCCGAGTTTGCAATCGAAGCAGCCGCAGGCGATGTCTTCGCACTTGTGGGAAATCTAGGCGCAGGGAAAACCCATTGGGCCAAGGGTTTCATTGCCGCCATCGATCCCAGCGCTGCCGTCACCAGTCCCACCTTCGCCATCGTCAATGAATACCGCAGCGGCAAAAATCCGGTCTTTCACTTCGACTTTCACCGCCTGAAATCCGCCGATGAACTCATCGCTCTCGGCTGGGACGAATACCTGGATGAAGACGGAATCATGATCTGCGAATGGGCGGATCTATTTCCAATGCTAATGCCGGAGCACACGCAATGGCTGGAAATAAAGCATCAGGCTGATGGATCGCGCGAACTTCACCGGATCGAAAAACCTGCTTAAGAAATACTCTGTGCAAAACGGATTCGCGCGTGTCTGAATATCTCTAACAAACATCTCGGTCGTGACAGAATCACTCATACATTCGCGTGCATTTGGTTGGTTTCCTGTCTAATTCCTCTAACAAATCGTGGTTCGTTTTCTAATACTACTCGCCGTTTTGCCCATCATCGCAGCATTTGTCGCGCGCTGGTGGCTCGGTCTCCGTGTCATCTCCACAGCAGGACGCCGCCAATGCTCCTGCGATCTGGCGCTCTGGGAAAAGTCCTTTGGCACCGAAAATCCACCCCCTTCCAAATCCGGCGACGCCCTGATCTTCGCAGAAACTCTTCGGAAAGCCTCTCTCGCCGATTGGAAAACGCGCGAACCCAAGGCCGCCGCCTCGCGCGCAGGCGTCCGCCGTTTCGGCATGGCCGTCCCTCCTCTTGCGCTTATGGTCGTTGTTCTGGGTGCTATTGTGAAACGAGTGCCAGTGAACTTTGTCCTCCCGGTCTTCCTAACCGCGATCGCTCTAGCGATTATTTTCTCTTATCTAAGCATCGCACCCGAGCTCAATGCCATGCTTATCGCCTCGCGCCGCCTGCGCGCCAGCGGTGCCTTTCACCGCCGCGACGACGAGGACGCCGTTATCGCTGCCACCAAAGCACTGGTCTGGAAAGAATCCACTCCTCCCATCTTAAACTTAATTCAGAAATGACTACCTCTTCATTCAGATTTAAAGTTTAAAAAGTTAAAGTTTTTATGAACTCCCTCGCCTTACTCATCGTCCTCTCTCTTTTTCTGCTATGGAATCTTGAGTTGATCGCCACGTTGCTAAACCTAAAGACCTTCCCCGCCACCCCACCGCCGGAACTCGCGGGGCTGATGGATCAGGAAAAACTCGATAAAGCGCGCGATTACCTCTCGGTAAATTCCCGCTTCGATATCGTCCGCGCCAGCGTCTCACTCGCCATCCTACTCGCCTTCTGGTGGCTTGGCGGGTTCCTCTTTCTCGACAGCCTCGCCCGTTCCCTCTGTGAAAACCTTATTCTCGCCGGGCTCATCTTTCTTGGTGCACTCTTTGTCGCACAGAACCTAATCTCCCTACCCTTCGATTGGTATGAGACCTTCGTGATCGAGGAGAAATTTGGTTTCAACAAATCCACCACCGCCACCTTCATCGCGGATCGCGTGAAAGGCCTCGCTCTCGCCGCTATCCTCGGTCTGCCCCTCGTCGCCGGCATTCTTTGGATCTTCGATGAAATCCCCCACGCCTGGCTCTGGGCATGGGCTTTTGTCACCGCCTTCCAACTCATTCTCACCTACCTCGCCCCCTCGCTCATCCTTCCGCTCTTCAATAAATTCACCCCCATGCCGGACGGCGATCTCAAGAACGACATCCACGCCCTTGGTGTGAAATGCGGATTCCCGCTGGAAGGCGTTTATGAAATCGACGGCTCGAAGCGCTCCACCAAAGCCAACGCCTACTTCACCGGCTTCGGGAAACACAAGAAGATCGCACTCTTCGACACCCTAACCGAAAAATCTACCAAGCCCGAACTACTAGCCATCCTCGCCCATGAGATCGGCCACTTTCGTCTCGGTCACATCAAACAGCGCCTCGCCGTCGGCATCCTCCAGATGGCGCTCATTTTTTTCCTCATCGGCCTGGCCACCAACCCCACTGGCACTTTCGCCCGCCTGTTGCACGATGCCTTCTTCGTCCAAGAAATCTCCCCTCACGCCGGCCTGGTGTTTTTCACCCTCCTCCTCGAGCCCGCCTCCAAACTCCTCTCCCTCCTCGCCAACGCCTGGTCCCGCAAACACGAGTTCGAGGCCGACGCCTACGCCGCCCAATCCACCGGCGAACCTCAAGCCCTCGCCACCGCCCTCAAAAAACTCTCCTCCGATCACCTCTCCCACCCCACCCCACACAAACTCCGCGTCGTCCTCGACTACTCCCACCCTCCGCTGCTCCAGCGGTTGAGAGCCCTAGAAAAAGCAAAATTTTGAAATTTGAAAGTTCGTACATGAATTACAGACGCTGCGGAGACTCCGGCCTCCTCTTTCCCGAAATCTCCCTGGGCTTCTGGCATAATTTCGGGCACTCCGATGATTTCCAAGAGGCGCGGAAAATCATGCGTCGCGCCTTTGACCGCGGGGTGACACACTTCGACCTCGCGAACAACTACGGCCCACCGCCGGGATCGGCTGAGGAGAATGTGGGGCGCATCCTTGCAGAGGATTTCGCCTGCCATCGCGATGAATTGATCATCACCACAAAGGCGGGCCACCTCATGTGGGAAGGCCCCTATGGCGAGTGGGGATCTCGCAAACACATGCTGGCCTCACTCGACCAATCCCTGCGCAGGCTGCGCCTCTCGTATGTGGACGTTTTCTACTCCCACCGCCCCGATCCAGAGACGCGCCTCGAGGAAACTATGTCCGCGCTCGCCACTGCCGTAAACTCCGGCAAGGCACTCTACGCCGGGCTTTCCAAATACCCTCTCAAGCGACTCAAAAAAGCGGTTAAGATTCTCAAGGAAATGGGCATCCGCTGCCTTGTCTATCAACCGCCGTATTCCATCTTGAACCGCTGGCCAGAGCGCGAGAGCATCCTCGATTACCTGCTGGAGGAGAAAATTGGCTGCGTGGTATTCTCCCCACTCGAACAGGGGATGCTGACGCCAAAATACCTTGATGGCATCCCCGAAGGTTCACGCGCTGCACGGCCGGAGGGTTTCCTAAAAGATGATCAAGTGATCGCCCAACAGGAAAAAATCCGCGCCCTCGGCGATCTTGCCGCCTCCCAAGGGATGTCGATACAACACATGGCACTGAACTGGACCCTGCGCCACAGATCCGTGACTTCGGCAATCATCGGCGCGCGCAATGTTGGCCAACTCGATGATTGTCTCAACGCACTAAAAGCGCCTGGGCTGGATGAATCCACGCTCGCGGCGATCGATGCAATTACCACCGCCGAAAAACCGAAACACGCGGAAGGCTGAATCCGTCGCAAAAAAAGGCCACCCGTCTCCGGGTGGCCTCGTAAGTCATACTTAAGCCGGATTACTCACCACCATTACCGGGAGCCTCGGCATCGCCGCCGTCCTTAGCGGGACGTTCTCCTTTGCCTTTTCCTTTGCCTTTTCCTTTACCATCCGGGCCGCCGGGACGAGGGGGCATCGCTTTGCGCTCTTCCTCGCTGAGTACGCCGTCGCCGTCCTTGTCAAATTTCTCGAGCATCTTTTTTTTCATCTCTTCGCGCGCGGCCATCTTTTCCTCTTCGTTGAGAGTGCCGTCGCCGTCCTTATCAAACTTCGCGAGCATCTCCTTCTTGCGGACGGCTTCCATTTCGCCCCGAGCTGCTTTGGCGGCTGCGTGCTCCTCTTCATTGAGTTTGCCGTCGCCGTCCTTGTCGAATTTCTCGATGATCTCAGGTGGCAGTTTGTGGGGAGGGCGTGGGCCTTTTCCCTCTTCAGCATGGGCAGCTCCAGAAAGGCCGATGGCGGCCGCGATCACGATTAATGTGTTGGTTTTCATGGTGTTGTTCTTTGGTTTGAGTTGTTGAGCTTCATCAGCTCTCACGCCATCCACTAACCCTCTACCGGAAACAAAGTTGCAAACTTCTTGGAGATTTATCGCGAAGCGGCGGGATTGAGTTGCCACAAGGCGCGAGGAAGGCTTGCATCACAGCGATCCGTGCAGCCTGAAAATCCAAAACCCGCCAGCCCGAGCAAGGCCATGATCTTTGTCCGCAGGGCGGGCAGCACCTTGCTCTTGTGGGCGATCGTCTCCGCGATCTTTGTCAGCATGTTTCCCGCCGCCTACCTCGGGTTGATCGGGGTGCTGGCTGTCATTTCGACCATTGAGTATTTCCGCATGTTACGCGCTGCGGATGTGAAGTGCTTTCCACGATTCGGACTTCTGCTTGCGCTCATGTATTGCGGGATCGCCTACTGGAATTTCCTGAATGGCGGCAAAGACATTCCGCCCGTGCTCGACGCCGTAGCCATTTTCTTAGCAGTCACCGGTGCATTCACACTCCAGCTCCGCTACTCGATCAAAGGCATCGAGGCACTGCTCGCCGTTGCCGCGAACCTGTTAGGCTTTCTCTACATCGCCTACTTGTTTAATTTTGCGGCTCGGATCTCCTTCGTGCTGCCCGGCGAGGGTGCGGTGCCCGGTGCCTTCGTATTACTCTGGCTGCTGGCGGTCACGAAACTCACCGATACGGGGGCCTACATAACCGGATCATTGATCGGAAAGCACAAAATGATCCCTCATATCTCTCCGGGAAAAACATGGGAGGGCTGTGCGGGTGCGATCTTCTTCGCGCAACTCGCGGCTTGCGGGCTTTACGCTCTGTTGCCGGAAAAACTCACTGCGCTTCACTCATGGCCGCACGTCATAGCACTCGGCTTCCTACTGGCTATCCTCGCCGTCGTTGGTGACCTCGCGGAAAGCGTAGTAAAGCGCGCCCTCCACGCTAAGGACTCCGGCAAAATGCTGCCCGGCATCGGCGGCGGGCTCGACCTCATCGATAGCATCTGCTTCACCGCACCCGCTCTGTATTTCTATCTCGTTTGGCTCCTTCCTTACTTCGCATGAAACGCCGCGTCGTCATTCTCGGCTCCACCGGCTCCATCGGTATCTCCACGCTGAAGGTCGCCGCCAATTTACCCGATGAAATCGAAATCGTAGGACTGGCCGCCGCATCGAGTGTGGCAAAACTCGCCGAGCAAGCCATCGCAACCGGAGTCCGCCATGTCGCGATTTACGATGAAACGAAAGCCGCTGAACTACGCTCGCTACTACCCTCAGGAGTGATCGTTCATATCGGCGCCGAAGGGCTCAATACCCTCTCCCAACTTTTGGACGCCGACATAGTCCTAATTGCCATCGTCGGCACCGCGGGCTTGCAACCCGCTCTCTCTGCCATCGAAGCTGGCAAGGACATCGCCGTGGCATCGAAGGAAATTCTTGTGATGGCCGGAGAAATCATCACCTCCCGTGCCGCCGAAAAAGGCGTCCGTATCCTCCCCGTGGACAGCGAGCACAACGCAATCTTCCAATGCCTCGAAGGCCACCGCGGCCCTAACGCCGAAATTTCACGCCTCATCCTCACCGCATCCGGCGGCCCGTTCCGCGAGACCCCCGCCGCCGATCTCTGGAACGTCACACCAGAAATGGCGCTCAAACACCCGACCTGGGACATGGGACCGAAGATCACCATCGACTCCGCCACCCTTTTCAACAAGGGACTGGAAATGATCGAAGCGCGATGGCTTTTCGGCATTGGCATGGATCGCATCGAGGCCGTGATCCATCCTCAGAGTATCATCCACTCGATGGTCGAGTTCACCGACGGCTCTGTGCTAGCGCAGCTTTCGCGGACAGACATGGGCTTCCCCATCCAATACGCCCTCACCTACCCTGCCCGAGTCAAAGGCGCGCTGCAGCCGCTCGACTTCGCCACGCTGTCCAAACTCGAATTTTCGCCTCCCCGCCTCAACGATTTCCCAGCACTCAACCTGGCCCGCGAAGCAGGCAACACCGGCGGCACGATGCCCGCCGTCCTCAACGCCGCCAACGAGATCGCCGTCGAATTCTTCCGCAATAGGAAAATTAAATTTCCGCAAATCTGGGAATGCGTCGCTCATTGTATGGAGCACCACGAAGCGATTCAAGACCCGGACTTGAAACAGATACTCCACGCAGACACCAGCGTCCGCCGCATTGCCACCGAGTGGTGCGAAAGTATGGGTGAATCCAGTAGTTAGACATACGCCATCAACGAGATCATCCACGCCCGTCGCTACATCACGCCCGCTTCATGAGTCGTCAGCCAGATGGAAATCGAAGCCATACTGGCCGCTCCTTCGCCGTCCCGGGAGTAACTGAAAGTAGTGAGCAGAGCGTCGGCGAAGCCGAAGGGGAGCACACGCGCCCTCGCGTGTTCCGAGCTGCTCCCTCGCTGCTCGGCGGCTGGAAATGCGGTTCGGTATCGCCGCGGGATCATGGTTCGTAACCATCGGGAGTTTCCACCGATCACCGCCCACTTCACAAACATCTCGTCTTCCAGCACATCCCCACCTGAACCGTATTCAAGGAGTGTGGGAAAATTGCCCATATTCTCACTCGCCCTTCATGCGATTTTTCAATAGTGAATAGACCTTCCTCCCATGCCCGCCCGCCGCAAATCATCCTCTGCCGCCCCATCTACCGGAAAGAAAACGACTCTCGCCAAGACATCGGCAACACTCACCGGCTTATGCCCGGCGCTCGTCACCGACCTGCGCCATATTATCCACAGCGCGCGGGAGCAGGTCGCTCGCGCCGTGGATTCCGGGCTGGTCTTGCTTTATTGGTCTATCGGCCACCGCATCCGCACGAATGTGCTCAAGGAGAAGCGGGCGGAATACGGGGAAAAGATTTTGCACGCAGTGAGTGCAAAATTGGTTGCCGAGTTCGGGCAAGGGTTTACGGAACGGAATCTAGCGAACATGACCCACTTTGCCGAAGAATTCCCGGATCCCAAGATTGTCCACGCACTGAGTGGACAATTGAGTTGGACGCATTTCCGCCGGATCATTTACCTCGATGATCCCCTCAAGCGCGATTTCTACGCCGAGATGTGCCGGATTGAAAAGTGGAACACACGCACGCTGCACCAGAAAATTCAGTCGATGCTCTACGAGCGGACGGCGCTCTCGAAGAAGCCTGACAAGCTGATCGCCGCGGAACTGAAAAAACTGCGGGAGGAGGACAAGCTCACCCCGGATCTGGTATTCCGTGATCCGTATGTGCTGGATTTTCTCGGACTCAAGGACACCTACGCGGAAAAGGATCTGGAAGCGGCAATCCTCCGCGAGATCGAAGGATTCATCCTCGAACTCGGCGTCGGCTTTGCTTTTGTAACCCGCCAGAAGCGCATGCAGATCGACGGACGGGACTACTACCTCGACCTGCTGTTCTACCATCGGAAGCTCAAGCGCCTTGTCGCCATTGATTTGAAGATCGGCGACTTCGA
>CAMBTP010000049.1 GCA_945870855.1 Prosthecobacter debontii | reverse complement strand
AGCTAAAAACTGATTGTATGCCTTGCTTCTTGAATCCGTGTCAGAGTTTCGCTCGCTTTTGAGGAGGGCTTCCACTTTTCTCAGGAGGAACCGCAAGGGCTTTTCCAGTGGGTTGCAACCCACTGGAAAAGCGGGAAAACGCCAGACCGAATTTGTCTAGTGGCTTTGACCACGTCTGCCAGCAAGGTCGGCGTTTTCCCTTCTCGGTATTTCTCGAACAGTTGAAGGAGCGTCATCGCCTCGCGGCGTTTCAGCTCGAAATCGCAAGTCAGAGAATGGCTAGAGACTAGCGGAGGAAAACGAAATATACAATCCATGAACCACACAAACACAAACACCACCTGGATCGGCATTGATGTCTCAAAAAAGGAGCTAGAAATTCATTGTTACGATGAAACTCTCAAACTCCCCTCTGTCACTGCCAACACCCAAATCGCCATCACCAAGCTCATTTCAAAACTCAAGGAATGCGCCCATCCCCACCTCGTGTTCGAAGCTACCGGCGGCTACGAAAAACTCCTCCTCGCTCTGTTCCAGGCCGAGGGAATTAAAGCCTCGCGCATCACCCCTTCACTGGCTCGCAACTTCGCCAAAGCCAAGGGATTGCTAGCTAAAACCGATGCCATTGATGCCAAAGTTCTCACCGACTACGGCATCCAATTTAACCCCCGCCTGACCGCTCCACTCGATCCCATTCTTGAGGAAATCCAAGCACTCATCAAATACCGTCGTCACCTCAATGACGAGCTGCACCGCGAGCGCATGCACCTAGAGCACGCCCTCCCAAAAAGTGTCGCCGACATGGTCAAAACCCGCTTGAAATCCATTCAAAAACAGATGGATCAAATCACTGCCACCACGCTCGCTCTCAAAGCAAAATCACCCACTCTCGCAGAGGCGGTAAAACTTCTCAGTGGAACAAAAGGCGTCGGCGAAAACAGCGCTATTTCCCTTTTAGTTGCCATGCCCGAACTCGGAAAAATCTCCAACAAAGAAGCCGCCTCCCTCGCCGGACTAGCCCCCTTCAATCGCGATAGCGGAAAAATGCGCGGCCAGCGAAAGATCTACGGAGGGCGTAAAGAAATCCGCCAAGCACTCTACATGGCCGCCCTAGTAGGCACCAGATTCAACCCAATTTTGAAAGAATTTTACCAGCGATTGCTCGCCAAAGGTAAGCCAAAGAAGCTCGCCCTGATTGCCGTTATGCGCAAGCTCCTAAGCTACCTTAACGCATTGATGAAGAAACACTTACAACAAATCGAAATCGCTTGCTAAAAAAATCTTAAAAGACAGTTGCTGGCAGTAGAAGTGAGCTAGGACGGAGATCAATGCGCATGCGGCGCAGATCGGAAACGACAAAGGGGTGCGGATGCCGATTGATGATTTATTTCACCTCCGCTTTTTCTTCCCGCCGCCGACTTTTTTGCGGCGGATGGGCTTGGACGGCGAATCGTCTAGTAGCGCGGTGTAGAGGTAAGGGAAATCCGGTAGCTTGCTGCGGGGAATCTCGCGATTGATGAAAATTTCGACGGATTTCGCGAAATCTATTTCGTCAGCGGTGAGGATAGTGAAGGCGTCGCCCTCGGCCTCGGCACGGCCGGTGCGGCCGATGCGGTGGACGTAGTCCTCGGCGTTTTCCGGGACACGATAGTTTATAACGTGGGAAACACCCGAGACATCGATCCCGCGCGCGGCGACATCGGTGGCAACGAGGATTTCGAACTCGCCGCTCTTGAATCCGGCGAGCGCTTTCATGCGGTCGGTCTGATTGATGTCGGAGTGCATCGCGGCGACTTTTTTCTGGCCGGTGGACTTGATCATGCTTGTCACTTCATCGGCCTCGCGGCGGGTGCGGGTGAAGATCATTACGGAATGGTAATCGGTTTCCTCCAGGAGGGCGAGCAGCAGTTCGTCACGCTGGTCGATGGAGACGGGGTAGAAGGCATGGGAAACGGTGGCGGCCACCTCGCGGCGGGCGATCTCGATTTTCACTGGTTCGACAAGGCACCACTGCGCGAAGGTCTGGATCGCGGCGGGCATGGTGGCGGAGAAAAACAAAGTCTGGCGGCCTTCCCACGGGCAGAGGTTCACGATTTTCCGGACCTGCGGGAGGAAACCCATGTCGAGCATGCGATCCACCTCGTCGAGGATTAGGATTTTCACTTCACCGAAGCGCATTGCGGCGCGGTAGAAGCAATCGACCAATCGACCCGGCGTGGCAACGACGATATCCGCGCCGTCGGTGAGCTGTTTCATCTGCTCGCCGAGGCCGACGCCGCCATAAAGTAGTGCGACCTTCATCCCGGTATGCTTGCCGTATTTTTCGAACTGCTCGGCGACCTGGTGAGCCAGTTCGCGGGTTGGCTCGAGCACCAAGATCTGGGGTTTACCCATTTTTGTGATTTTGGAAAGCGAGGGCAGCGCGAAGGCCGCAGTCTTTCCGGTTCCCGTTTGTGAAGCTCCGATCACGTCCTTGCCATCTAGGATCACAGGGATCGCTTGGGCCTGGATCGGGGTCGGGTTGGTATAACCGGTTTCCTCGATTGCTTCGAGAATCGGGGCGCTGAGGCCAAGTGTGTCAAATCCCATGAGGAGGTGGGTTTAAGCGGGCTTTTCAGCGGGGTCAAGGTTTTGATGGATTTCCTAGAGACTGAGGTTTTTTAAAGACTTACCGCGAATGGTGGCGAATGAAGATTACTCAGAAGTCGCCGTATCGTGCCGCGTCCTCGCCTCGATTTCCACTACAGCCCACGCCGCGTGCTCGGAGATGAGCGGGTCGGGGTCTTGGGCGGCTTGGTTAAGGGCGGGGAGGTCTTCCGATGTTCCTGTATTGCCGAGGGCGACGCAGACGTTGCGGAGGAAACGGTGGCGTTTGATGCGTTTGATGGGGGATTTTGCAAAGACGCTTCGGAAGGCTTCGTCGTCCATGGATAGAAAGTCTCGGAGTCGGTGGGCGAAAATTTCCGGGCGGGCTTGGAAGGTGATTTCGCGGGAGGTTTGGGCGAAGCGGTTCCATGGGCAGGCGTCGAGGCAATCGTCGCAGCCGTAGATGCGATCCCCGATGGCGCGGCGGAATTCCATGGGGATGGAGCCTTTGTTCTCGATGGTGAGGTAGGAAATGCAGCGGCGGGCATCGAGCTTGTGAGGCGCGGTGATCGCGCCGGTGGGGCAAGCGGTGATGCAGCGTGTGCATTTCCCGCAGTGATCGCCGAAAGGAGCGTCGGGCGTGAGGTCGAGAGTGGTGAGTAGCTCGGCTAGAAAGAACCATGTGCCGAGGCGGCGGTGGATCTGGACAGTAGATTTCCCACTCCAACCAAGGCCGGAATCGGTGGCGAAATCCCGCTCAAGCACCGGGCCGGTATCTACGTAGTAACGCTGGGTTCCGCCGAGTTCCTTGAGCTTCGCGTCGAATGAAGCGAGGCGTTTTTCGATGAGGTCGTGGTAGTCTTCGTTCCACGAGTAGCGGGCGATTCGATAGTCAGCGGGGTGCCCTTCGTGGAAAGGGCTGGAGCCGGTATGATAGTTCAGCGCGAGGCAGATCAAGGCGCGGCAGCCGGGTAGGACTTCACGCGGATCGCAGCGGCGGTGAGGCGTTTTTTCCATCCACGCCATCTCACCATGGCGGCCATCGTCGATCCATTCCATGAATTCATCGGCATGCGTGGCGCGCTTCGCGGAGGCGATGCGGCAATCGTCAAAGCCCAGCTCGGCAGCCCAGCGCTTGATCGTTTCAACATTCTCACTCATGCGGGATGGGTGAAAAAATAGCGGGCGCTTTCCAAGATGCCGGTGGCAAGTTCGTGCGACTCCAGCCCGGCGGTGTCCACGCTGAGATGGGCGGTCTCGCGATACCACGGCTCTCGCTCGCTGAGGATGGCGGAAATTTTTTCACGAGCGTCCGGGCCGTGGAGTAGCGGGCGGTCGCGGTTGCGGGAAGTGCGCTCGTAGATAATATTTTCTGGGGTGCGCAGCCAGACAACATAACCGAGCCTACGTAGCAGAGCGCGGTTTTCCGGGCGGATCACAATTCCGCCACCGGTCGAAATGATGTGGCGTGTATCGGTCTGCTTGGCAATTTCCTGAAGCTGTATGGACTCGAAATCCCGGAAGACGGATTCGCCTTCCTCGCGGAAAATCTCGGTGATCTTTTTCCCCATGGTTTCCTCGATGATCTGGTCGATGTCCATGAGTCGGTAGCCGAGCCGTTGGTGCAGTTCGCGCCCGACGGTGGATTTTCCGCATCCCATGAAGCCGATCAGAACGATGTTCTTCGGTGTGGCTTCTGATTCGTTCATGACGGCAGTCTAACGCTGGAAACCTGAAGGTAGAAGTCGCAAAATGGGGTGGCGGAATGGAGGGATGCAATCATCGTATCCGTGTTCACCTGCGTTCATCCGTGGTTCTCTTTTAAATCGGGCAGGTTTTTCCCAACGTAGGAATCCAGGCGAGGGAGGGGAGCGTTCGCGCGGCTCTTAGAGTTTTGGCGAGAAAATTCGTGCCTCCTCACGTAATTAACGGCATAAATCCTGCAGAAGCCCTTCAAAATGTCAGCTATCCAAGTTCTCCATCCCGATCGCGTGCCCTCCACTGGTTTCCTCTGCGTGCCAGGTCGCCTCGATTTTCAGCAACTCCTGCATTTAGAAAAATATTTTTCAGAACGTAAAATCACATATTTGATTGAGGAAAACGACCAGCACGATCCCGTCTTACTTGGACACATGGAAGGATCTGGCAACGGAGCAATGTTCTCCAGTGCCGATAAAATGCCGGCCTCCGCTGGAAAGGAGTTCGCTGCATTTCTCGAAGGCAATGGCATTATCCTTTTTGTCCCAGGTCGCGCGGACACTCGCCCTGCCACACCGATCCATGCGCCCTCCGGTCACTTAAAAACCCTGACTGCCTTCGGCTTGCCGCTGCTGCCCATTGCTATCGATTGCCCGCGCGAATCCTGCCTCGGCATCGAGCGCATTTCCAGGCTCCCGGCCGCTGTGATTGCCTTCGGAAAGCCGATCCCCGCGAAGGATTCCAGCCTTCCCGCGCTGCAGTCGAATCTCTTCGAAGCTTTCGCCGAGGCTTACGCGACCCGTCAAATCCTCAAAGGCTCGCTCGCCACCGCCTTGCTCCAAGGTCTCAAGAACAATCCCAACGACCGCATCGTCGATGGCTCGGATGATGTCGTCCTGCCTTACTCGAAAATCCTGCCTATCGCCATCGCACTTTCGAAGCACATCCGCGCTGAGACCACCAAGCCCCGCGTCGCCATCGTGCTGCCTCCCGGAAAGGGTGGTCTCATCGCCAATCTCGCCGTGCTCTTCGCGGGGAAAATTCCGGTGAATCTCAATTTCACTGCCTCCCACAACGCGATCCGCTCCTCGATCCGCCAAGCCGATGTGGATCGCTTCATCACGGCCGATCCATTTGTTAGAAAAGTTCCTTCATTCCCATGGCCACCAAACCGCGATATGATTTTAATGGAGCGCGTCATCCCGGAGATCAAGAAGGAGATCGTAAAATGGGGCATGATTTCCAAGCTCCTCCCGGCTTCCATCCTCGCTGCTATCCTTGGCCTCAACAAACGCCGTGGCGACGATGAGGCGATCCTGCTTTTCACCTCCGGCTCCTCCGGCGAACCAAAAGGTGTCCCCCTCACTCACCGCAACGTTCTCGCGAACGTAACCCAATTCGCCACCAGGCTGAACATGGGTCGCGATGCCTCCATCCTCGGTTGCTTGCCGCTTTTCCACTCCTTCGGCTGTACGGTCACTCTCTGGTATCCCGTGATCGAAGGGGTCAACCTCGTCACCTACCCATCGCCGCTGGATACGAAACGCCTTGCGGAGCTCATTTCCCTCCATCAGATCGATGTCCTCCTCGCCACGCCCACCTTCCTGCGTGGCTATATGAAGCGTATCGACCCCGCGCAACTCGAGTCACTCAAGCTCGTCGTCACCGGTGCGGAAAAACTTCCACAGAACTTGGCCGATGCATTTGAGGAGAAATTCGGCATCCGTCCCATGGAGGGCTACGGTCTAACAGAAACGTCACCCGCGACCAACGTGAATCTGCCTTCCCCGCAGGAGACGGCCGGCTCGCACGCCCTCGCCGCCCAGCGCGGCGGCTCCGTCGGGCAGCTCCTTCCTGGTATTGCCATCCGCCTCGTTGATGCCGTCACTGACGCACCCGTCCCTCTCGATCAACCCGGAATCATCGTCCTCAAGGGCCCTAATATTTTTCCCGGCTATCTCCGAGACGAGAAACGCAGCAAGGAAGTTCTCTCCGCCGATGGCTGGTTCCGCACCGGCGATGTCGGCTTCCTCGATGCCGATGGCTTCCTCCACATCCAAGGTCGTATTTCGCGTTTCTCCAAGATCGCCGGAGAAATGGTGCCGCATGAAACGATCGAGTCAGCTATCAACCAAGTGCTCGGCCTCGACGCCGAAACGGAGCGCAAGATCGCCATCGTTGGCATCCCGGATGAGGCTAAAGGCGAGGCCATCGTCCTCCTCTCCACCATCGCCGGCCCCGCGCTGGAACAGGAATGCATCGATCTCCGCTACAAGCTCCTCGACCACGGCCTCACCTCTCTCTGGTGCCCCCGCATCATTGTCTCCGTTGAGGAAATTCCACTCCTCGCCTCCGGTAAACTCGACATCAAGTCCTGCCAGCAGCTAGCGGGCGGGTGAGAAATTATTTCTTATCCTTCGCTTTCTGGAAACGGGAGTGGCGCTCCGAAGGTGCTAGCTCAGTCTCGGGATTTACCTTCGGTTTATCTTCGATGATGGACGGAGCCCTTACGATGGATTTTGACTTGGGGGCTTTGATCGGTTTCGGAGTTTTCGCGGGCTTCACGCGGTTTCCAAACTCCGGCAGCTTCCAACCGGTGCGAGTGATCAGCGCATCGAGTAGGATGAGCAGTAGTAGAGAAATGCCGACGGGTAAATTCAGCGAGGCAGCGGCCACGTAGGGCGGGCGGAGCCAGGCTTCCTTTAGATTGAGAAGCTCGCGGCCGTTCGTCTGATGGGAAACGGCGCGAAGCTCCGCGAGTCGCTCCGGCTCAAAGGCCCACTCCACGCTCGCGCCCACGCTCACTGGCCCGAAGCCGATTGCGTTGTCGCCCACTCGAATCGCGCCTTTCACCACGCTGCCCTCGTCGAGATCGCGGCTCAGCGAGAAGCGACCCGGCTCGATGCGCCGCCACGGCAGCTCGTAAATCGCGCCGCCCGCATCGTCTTGAAGTTTCACGGTCGGAGGATCTTTGCTGAGCCGCGCGCCCCATTCTTCGTTGTCGTAAAGCAGATCCAGTTCCAGCCGCGTGCCTTGAATCTTGTGCCGCAGAGCGATGCCCGGCGGCAGCTCCTGTCCCATCAGGAAACGCCCGACCGTTTGCATGAAGTCACCGTAGCCCGCCCACTCGCGAACCTCCTCGGAAAACTCGCCGCCGAGGGGGAAAGAAACCGCCATCGTGCGCCCGAGTCCGCGCCGTGCATGCGCCACCAGCGGCGCGGCATATTCGTCCTTTGAGATCAGGGAAACCGTCGCGTCCTTCCGTGCGTAGGAGAGATTGTAGCCACCGACTTTTCCCATCCACTCAAGCGGCTTCGGTGAAATCTCGCTCCATCGTCCAGAAGCCAGTGCGCCGACCGGCTCCTCGATGAATGCCGAGCGCGCGATGGTCACCGTTTCCTGCGCGAAGATTTGCGGGATGTCCATCGGCTGATCGGAGAAGAACATCCGGCCCTTGCCGAGCTTCGCGATGTCCTCGCAGAGCGGTGAGTCGATGTCGGATTTCGTGCCGAGTCCGATCACAGAAACCGTCGCGCCTTCGCGGGTCATTTCCTCAAGCAGCTTACGATAATCGCCTGGTTCCTCGGTATCCTGGGCGTCGGTGAAAAGGATCATGTGCCGGGTGCCCGCCTGCGATTTCCGCAATTCCTCCCAGCCCGCCTTCAGTCCTGTGTGAACATAAATCCCACCGCCGCTCGATGCGATCCTCGCGATCCGCCCGGAAATCTCCTTCTGTTTCCCGCCGATGCTCGTGAGAGGGACTACCTTCGTCGGCTCGCTATCCACCGCGAAGACCGTGATCTGATCCATCTGCCCGAGCAGGTTTACGGCCGAGATCGCGCCGGAGTTCGCAAGATCCATCTTGGTTTTCCCGCCGGCCACGCCTACCGCCATCGAGCCGGAGCGATCCATCACGATGGCCATCGCCACCGCCAGCTTGCGGTGCTCGGATTTCAGCTCCATGGAAACGGGTAGGAGTTCGTCGATGTCGGATTGGAAATAACCGCCGCTGCCGAAGGAGTGCTCGCCACCCGCCATCAGGAACCCGCCGCCTTGCTCTTTCACGAAGAAATCCAGCGACTTGAGGAAGCCGGTAGGGATCTCATGCGCCGGGACATTATTGAAAACGACCGCCTTCGTCCCGCCGAGCATCCCAGCCTTGAGTTGAGAGAAATCGCTGACGACCTGCACGTCGAATTCCATATCGGCCATCGCCTTTGCCACCGGGTCGTCCACGTATTTTGTCACCAGCAGCAAACGCGGCCCGCCAGTGATCTCGATCCAGCGTTTCATCCGGTTGTTGCCCAGATGCGCGTCTTTTTCTGGACGGATCTCCGCGTCGTATTCGTAGGAGCCCACTTTCGTAATCCGATCCGTGAACTCCGCCGTGGCCGTGCCGTCTTTTAGCTCCACCTCGGTCTCGACGAGCGTCTGGCCGTTACGGCGCAGGATCAGTGGCACTTTGCCGTCCTCGTTGCCGCGCAGCAGCACGGAGATCAGGAAAGGCTCGCCCACCTGCACGCGTTCGGGAAACGAAAGCCGCGCCAAGCGGAGATCGCGCGTGGTTTCATCGCGCACCAACCGGAAGTCGATCGGCACGCCGCGTTTTCCAAGCTGCGCCGCCGCCTCGGTGAGCGGCTCGGTTGAGTATCCGTCGGTGAAAAGCAGTAGCCGCGTCGGACGTTTCCCATCCACCTGCGCCAACACGTTTGAAACAGCGAGGCCTGTTTTCGTCAACTTGCGGGATCCGGTGAAAGAGGAACCATCGATCCCCGCATCCGCCACCTCCGCCGCGTAGTTCACGAAACGCAGGCTATCCTTCCTCCCAGGTTTTGAGCTTTCCAGCAAGCGTGTCCACTCCGGCAAGCCCTTGTCGATGAGGTCTTCCGTCGATTCCGAGCGATCTAACAAAACAATCAGATCCAGAGCGTTCTCCTGCATCTGGAGCCGCGGCCCCGCAATCATCGTCACCGCTAGAATCGCAATGATCGCCCGTAGCGGACGGAACAAGCCCAGCCGCGGCCAAAACCAACCCAGTAGCGCCAGGATCGGTAGCAGCAGGAAACTTTCCGGATAATCAAAACCCATACGCGTCAACTCCACACCCTTTCACCCGCGATAGCAAGGAGTGGCTGATGGGAGTGGCTGACGCCAGTCTGCCACGAGTAGAGCGATGGGAGTGGCAGAGTCCCATCATCCTAATATCCTCTTCACCGTCTCATCCTCGAAAAGTCTGTAATGCCCTTCCTCCAGTTTTGCTTTCACCGGATTCCTCCTGATGTATCGAGCTACATTAGCGAAATGATCCCAATCGCGTATAATCCGGTCGAAGTAATCCTTCTGCCAGAAAGCGCCGCCTTCTCCTGTGATCGCGTTGATCCTCTTGGAGGTGTAATTTTTCCAACTCGTAACCGCTTTTTCCAACCAGCTTCCCACCGCCATCGAGAGTAACAGATGGACGTGGTTCGGCATGATCACGCATGAGTGAAGGAGATATCGTTTTCCATCGAAGTTGGAGAAATTCTCTGCCAGTAAATCTTGGATTTCCAGATTCCTAAGGACGCATGATCCGAAGCCACTATCCATGATGCGATCTAGTTCACCTGAGAATCGCCGGTGGTATTCGTATTCCGTTTCTGTATCCCATGGCTGAGGATTTAGTTCCATCCAATGTGCCCTATCCTGACGCCACTGATTCATGAGTATTTGCGGAATCGAATCCGCGAGACGGTAGGTTATGAAATATGTGGCTCCATCTTGCTGCCAGTGCGGCAGGCGGTTACGCGTGACGCGCGTTTCTGCCAGGGCGTCGAAAAATTTCATGGTTCAGGTGATTGGAGTGGCTGACGGGAGTGGCTGACGCCAGTCTGCCACGACCAATTGATTATCATGGCAGACCGGCGTCAGCCACTCCAATCAAGAAAAGTAGTCTCAAGGAGGGCGGAGGAAATCCCTAGCTGCATCATGCCATGAATCTTAGGGCAAGGCGGAGTTGACCACAGGCAATATGTGGAAAATAATACTGGTATCGATGAAATTGACTCCCAATGAAATCAGTGAGGACAACGTGCCACGCTTGAAACGTCCTGATACTGAGGAAGGCAAGAAAACATACGACGAAACCGAAGATAGCGTGATCGTTCAGGAGACGGAGGAAGATCTGTTAGAAGCTCTCACCGCGATGTTCGGCGAGGACAAGGTGAGTGCAGATGCTGAAGTAAGGGAGGTGCACTCGAAGGATAAATGGTATGCCAGCTATCCGCCTGAGGTGGTGGTGTTTGCGGAAAGCACGGATGATGTATCTAAACTGCTCGCTTATGCATCCCGGAAGCGGATACCAGTCACGACACGCGGCGCGGGCATTGGCTATGTGGGTGGGTGTGTTCCTGTGAAAGGCGGCATCCTGCTCTCCATGGCTCGCATGAATACGATTCTTGCGATCAGTCCGCAGGACGGCGTCGCGGTGACCCAGCCGGGCGTGATCACCGGAGATCTGCAGAAAGCCGTCCGTGCCCTAGGCTGGGATTATCCACCCGATCCGGCTTCTCTAAAAGAATGCTCGATTGGCGGAAACATCGCCACCAACGCCGGTGGACCACGCTGTCTCAAGTATGGCGTGACGCGGAATTATGTCATCGGATTGGAAGTCGTCCTTTGCAACGGGCGGGTGATGCGCTGCGGCGGGCGAACTCTCAAGAATAAGACCGGCTTTGATTTGATCGGGCTCTTCGTGGGTTCGGAGGGGATGCTGGGTATTGTCACGGAAATTACTTTGCGCATTATCCCAAAACCTCCCGCACGCGGGATGCTCGCCGCGGTGTTTCCTGATTTCGCGGCGGCGGCGCAGACGGTGCATAATATTCTCCAGGCCGGGCATTTACCTTCTGCTTTAGAAATTACCGATGGCTTTACACTGCAAGCTTCCCGAAAAATTCATGGCGATGATGTATTCCCGCCGGGCAATGGCCATTTGATTGTCGAGATTGACGGACGGCCTGCTGCGGTGCGTTCAGAATTGGAAGAGCTTCATGAGCTTCTTATCGCCTCCGGGGCGGTGAATATCCGGGTGGCGCGCAACGAAGAGGAGTGCGAAGCAATCTGGCAGATGAGGCGCGGATTTTCCTATGCACTACGAGATACTGGCCTAACAAAACTCAACGAAGACATCGTGGTGCCGCGCAGTAAATTGGTGGAACTCGTGGAGTTCACCGAAATGTTACAACGTGATACCGGCATTCCGATTGCATGCTTCGGTCATGCCGGTGACGGCAATATCCATGCGAATCTCATGGTGAATAATTATGAGGATCCAGAGACCAAGAAGCGGGCGGATGCGGCGCTTGAAATTCTCTTTGCGTGGGTTCTCGCACGCGGCGGTGCCATCACCGGTGAACATGGTGTAGGACTCGCCAAAAAACCGTGGATCAAAGAAGCGCTTGGCGGCGTTTCCTTTGACGTGCATCGCGCGCTGAAAAAAACGCTCGACCCTCACAATATTCTGAATCCCGGAAAGTTTCTGGACGATTAAGGGCATGTAGCAGCAAATTATCAAACCATGAGGTGCTGAAATCGCCGGTCAGGTTGGGTATTTCGAGGTTGGTTGGGCTCCTGCCGGGTTTATTTTCGAAAAAAAGGCGAGTTTGTGCTTGCACGGCGGGGTGGGTGGGGTATCAAACGCGCCTCTAATTATGGCTAAGAAAAGTTGGATCGCCCGCAATAAGCGCAAACAGAACACCGTTGATAAATTCGCCGACCTTCGGCGCAAGCTCAAAGACGAGAAGGATTACGTCGGTCTCTCGATGCTTCCCCGCGACGCAAGCCCTACCCGCGTAGTAAACCGTTGCGAGGTGACCGGCCGTCGCCGCGCTTTCCTCCGTCGCTTCCGCCTCTCCCGTATTACGTTCCGCGAGTATGCTTCTGCGGGACTGCTTCCGGGAGTGACGAAATCGAGCTGGTAAGCCGGTTTCCGGACTTCATTGCAAGTCCGATAGGCGCCGGGCCACAACCACCCGAGTCCGCGCCATTCCCCATGCCCATTTACGAATACGTATCCGAAGCCCCCGACGATCCCGAGCGATCGTGCCGGGTTTGTCGCAAAGGATTTGACCTGCGCAGGCCCGTTGACCGTGAGGCATTGGTGAAATGCCTGATCTGCAAACATCCGGTGCGGAAACTGCTTTCCCGGGTGAACTCGCCACGCGTTGCGAAGCCACTGTCGGCTTCGGATGCCAAAAAGGCGGGCTTCACCATACTCGAGAAACGCGACCAAGGGGTTTACGAAAAACTTTAAAATCTCATGATCCCTGACTTTTTCTTTCTACTGGCAAGCACCGCCTCGGATCCTCCCAAGGAGATGATCTCTGGAGGCAAGGCAGCGCTCTATATATTCGGCATCATTTTCTTCCTGCTGCTAAATGCTTTCTTCGTCGCTTCAGAGTTTGCCATCGTCAAGGTCAGACCTAGCCAGCTCGATTCGGAATCCAAGAATGATAAGAAGCGTCACAAGATTGCGCTGCATGTTGTAAGTCATCTCGATGGCTATCTTTCTGCCAACCAGCTCGGCATCACGATCGCTTCGCTGGCGCTGGGCTTCCTTGGCGAGCCTTTCGTATATGCGGTGGTTTCACCTTTCCTTTGGCTTACGGGCATGTCCGTGTGGTGGATTAAGGTGATCTCCTTCACAATCGCCATCCTTTCCTTCACTTTCCTGCACGTCGTTATCGGTGAGCTTGTGCCAAAATCTGTGGCGATTCGCCGCCCGGTGCAGACCACCCTCGCACTCGCGGGACCACTTCATGTGTTTTTCCGCATAGCGCGCTGGGCGATTAGTTTCCTGCAAGGCACTGCGAATATATTGCTGAAAAGTGTTTTCCGCATCGATCCGATCAGCGAGAGCGAGCACGTCCACTCTGCTGAGGAACTCGCGATTCTGGTGACGCATTCAGGGAAATACAAGGAAGTGACAGAAACCGAACGCGAGATTCTGATCAATGCCCTAGAACTCAATGAGCTATGGGTGCGGGACGTGATGACTCCGCGCACCGAGGTGGTCGTGCTTGATGCTGACGAACCTTTCGAAAAGACTCTAGACATCGCGATACGCAGTAAGCACACGCGCTTTCCGCTCGTCAAAGGTCACCTTGATCAAGCAATCGGCCTGATCCATATCAAGGATCTGTTCAAGCTACTCAATGATCCAGATCCAGATCTCATGCGGATCAAGCGCGATCTTAAAATGGTGCCCGACACCATGCCGCTCGACTCGCTGCTGAAGTTTTTTCTCAAGGAACACGCACATCTCGCGATGGCGGTCGATGAGTTCGGCACGCCAGTCGGGGTGGTGTTCCTTGATAACGTGATGGAGGAGTTGGTTGGCGATATTCAGGACGAGTTCGACAACGAACATTCCCCGTTCATTCGGATTAACGATGGTGAGTTTATCGTCGAGGGCTCGATGACGCTCAACGATCTTGAGGGCTATGAAAAAGATCTTTATCTTGAAAGCGGCGAGGTGACGACGGTGGGCGGTTATATCACGCAGCAGTTGGAGAGGTTTCCAGAGACTGGCGAAACGCTCAAAATCCTTGGCTATGAAGCGAAGGTTACGAGCACCGACGGACGGAGGGTCGGACAGGTGCATTTCCGCAAGCTTGCGGAGGATTCTGATGAGATCGGAAGCGGCGAGGTTGAATCCGAGGTGGTTTAGATCCGTTAGGATTCTGTATTAGAAGGATTCATCATAATCCTTATCTCCGACGATCCAATTCGCAGAGATGACTCGCGTGACCTCGAATCGATGAGGGACGCCATCCTCTTGCTTTATAATACTCAAGGTGGCGTGTTGGAGATTCTCATCTGTATTAACGATACTCCTCAGAGCCTTGTCCTGCTTGGATCCGCGCTTTGCGTAGGCGTAGAGCGCATCGGTGATGTCTGGTGAGTTTAAAGAGTAGGCACTCCACTGAGTCTTGTCGGAATAGATCCCCAGGTAGGAGTTTTCTTCAGTCACGAATACCCTGACAACAAATGTCTCTGATTCGACCAACGCATCTTTATTAAGTGGGGGATCACATTTCCTGAGGTAAGCATCGAGATCGATGCGCCACTTCCCATCGGAACCCGGCACGAACTGCGCACGACGGGTTCTGTTCACATCGTTGATAGCTGAGTGAATAACTATTTGTCTGGCATTGCTCTCGTTTGGAAATTTCAGCCCGAGCCATTCCGTGTGAGTGATTTCACCCTCCATTTCATGGATACGAACGAGTTTCTTCATCACTTCAACCGGGAAATCTCCCGTTCCAAGGAGGAAATAATCTTCAATCAAAGCGGGGTTACGGTTTGCGAGCGCCTGAGTCACAATCTTGGTCGCCTCCTCCGATCTTAATTCCGGCAAATTAGATTTGTCCACTTTAGTGAAAATTAGATCGAGATCGATGGCGCTTTTCGAGATTTTCGCTGTTTCAGCGATCATCATCTTATCGCGGATGTTCTTTACCACAGCGATTATTATAAAGGAAATGGCCACATACAAACCGAAGAAAAACCATGCTAAATAACGCTTGGAAGATTGCTCCTTAGGTGTTGAGCGGGGAGGCCTACGCTCATGGGTGTCTGGAGTTCTGACAGAAGCCCTCGGCACAGCACCGATATCGGGGGGGGAACCTAATTTCCTCGGTTCGAATTTCTCACCACCTGACGTAAACCTTTTGATTGTCATAAACGAATCGGATTATCGAGGCAGCAGCGTGACGCTGATAGGGTTGTAGTGGTCGGCAGGACTGAAGAGCCAACCGGGATTACGATCGATCACATCGTATCCGGACAATAGGAATACGGGTAGGATTTGGTTGCTGTTTGGATCGTAAGCGGTCTCGCCGGTGTAGTTACCACGGATGCGGTATTCGAAGTTTTGATCGAAACCATAACTTTGTCCGGGCGGGCCGTTTTCAGGAAGGCGATCCGGGTTGAGTTTTTGATCCTCACGAAAAATGACGAGTTTTGCCCTATCGGCGGATTGGCGGGGACTGCGAAGGTATCCCCAGAAACGAGTTTTCTGAATGTAATAGCGCCTCCCGTAATAGAAGTCGCCGGTGGCTTCGCTAGCGATGGCGGCGCTGCGTTCTTCTACGGTTGGACCACCCATGTTTGGCGGGCCGCCAGCCGATGAGGAGTTCATCGCACACTGGCAAAGCAAGAATGACAAGGCAGCGAGTGCTGTCGCTTTGGTTTTTAGCATGGTTTATTTTATACGCAGTGCTCTTTGTCGCAAGGCTGGAGAGAGGAAAAAATCGAGGTGATTACCCTTTAATCACGGATTATGCGATGAGCGCTTTGAGGCGCTCGCAAACCTCCATGACGTTGGCACGGGAGTTGAAAGCGGAGATGCGGAAATAGCCCTCGCCTGCGGAGCCGAAACCGGAGCCGGGTGTGATGACGACCTGTGCCTCGCCGAGCATTTTATCGAACATTTCCCAAGATGTAAGGCCATCCGGACAGCCGACCCAGACATAGGGAGCATTCACACCGCCGAAAACCTCAAGGCCGAGTGCAAGGCAGGCATTGCGCAGCAGTTTCGCGTTGCCCATGTAATGCTCGATCAGTTCTGCGACTTGTTGTTTGCCCTCTTTCGAAAAGACCGCTGCCGCGCCTTTCTGCACAGGGTAGGAAGCGCCGTTGAACTTGGTGCTGTGGCGGCGGCTCCAAAGCTGATGCAGGGGCACGCGCTCGCCGGTGTCGGATGCGCCGGTCAGGGTTTTCGGGATGACGACGTAGGCGCAGCGTATGCCGGTGAAGCCACCGTTTTTGGAAAAGGAGCGGAACTCCATCGCGCAATCGTGAGCTCCCTCGATCTCGAAGATGGAGCGCGGGATGGAATCGTCCTGGATGAAGGCCTCGTAAGCGGAGTCGAAGAGGATGATCGCGTCGTTCGCCTTCGCGTAGGCTACCCATGCCTCTAGCTGCTCACGGGTGGCGACGGCTCCGGTGGGGTTGTTGGGAAAGCAGAGATAGATGATGTCAGCTTTTTTCGAAGGCACGTCGGCGACGAAGCCGTTCGCTGCGTTGCACTCCAGATAGAGTAATCCGGCATAGGCGCCCTTTTCATCCGCGTCACCGGTGTTGCCAGCCATTACATTGGTATCGACATAGACGGGATAGACTGGATCGGTGATCGCGATCACGTTGCCCTTGCCGAAGATGTCGAGGATGTTGCCGGTATCGCACTTCGAGCCGTCGGAGATGAAAACTTCGTCCGCTGAGATATCGAGTCCGGCGTATTGGCTTTCCACGATGGCTTGGCGGAGAAACTCGTAGCCCTGCTCTGGGCCGTAGCCTTTGAATGTCGAGCGGTCGCCTTGCTCATCGACTGCGGCGTGCATCGCCTCGCGCACGGCGGCGGGCAGGGGTTCTGTCACATCGCCGATCCCGCAACGAATAATACGGGCGGCTTTGTCGGGGTTCGCCTCAGTGTAGGCTTTTACGCGCCTTGCGATTTCGGGGAAAAGGTAGCCCGCCTTCAGTTTCAGGAAATTCGAATTGATTAATGCCATGCCGAAGGATGTAGGCGCGGCGGCGGTTTCGGGCAAGCGCGGGATTTGGGAAAAACGCGGGAACGTTGGATTTTCCCTAGGGTTCATACACTAGGGAAGCCAGTCACAAAACTTTGTCAGAATGAGTTATCGAATCGCGCAGGCAAGACGCGAAGTAAATACAATGGGAATTTATCTTTTTGGTTAATGTAATCTGAGAAAACTTTGCGACTTGCCTTTACGGCCCCTATTTCTTGACTCGGAGGTATTATGATGAATGATGACGTCAGCATGAGAACGATTATTGATTTGCCGGAACAGCAGCTCACCGCTTTGGGTAGGTTTTGCGAGCGGGAGCGAATTTCGCGTGCGGAGGCGATACGAAGAGCGTTGGAGGCATGGTTGGCTTCTCGTTTGCCCGCAGAACGCGCTTCGGTTTTCGGAGCTTGGGAGGAAGGTGAGGATAGTCGGAAGATCGTGGATGACCTGCGCGCGGATTGGGAAGAAGGGAGATCTGAGTGAAAGCGGTTTTGGATAGCGACGTGCTTATCGACTACTTGCAGGGACTACCGCAAGCGGCGGAGGAGCTAGCAAGGTATCGGCAGCCGCTTTATTCCGTGATCACCTTCATGGAATTGCATTGCGGTGCCCGCACTAAGGAACAGCGAGTGGCGGTGGATGTTTTGTTGGCAACCATGGCTCGTGTCGAACTATCAGATGCTATCGCACGCCGTGCCGTGGATCTGAGGCAAAGCCTTCGGCTTAAGCTCCCCGATGCCGTGGTGCTTGCCAGCGCCGAGGTGGAGGGCTGCATTCTTGTGACCCGCAACACCCGCGATTTCCCCCAAGGAGATCCCCGTGTGCGTTTTCCCTACGTCATTTGAAACGTTTGATGCCGTCCTTGCGCCATGCACGTGAATTGGTGATGCTCTGCGCGGATGATTTCGGTTTCTGAAAATGGCGGGGGTGTGGCGTTGGCGGAAAGGGTTCGTGAGATCTTTTCTGCGAAGGGGCCGCTTTCGGCTTCGAAGGATTTCGAATACCGGCGTGAGCAGGAGTTGCTGGCGGTCGCGGTGGCGGAGAGTTTTACGTCAGGGAGGCCGCTGGTGGCGGAGGCGGGGACGGGGGTGGGGAAGTCGCTGGCGTATCTGGTGCCGGCCGCGAAGTTCGCGCTGGAGACGGGGCGGAAGGGTGTGATTTCGACGCATACGATCAATTTGCAGGAGCAGCTTGTTAGAAAAGACATCCCGATCGTACGCAAGATCCTCGGTGAGGAGTTGCCAGCGGTGCTTCTGAAAGGGCGGCAGAATTACCTTTGCCCCGCGCGCCTGAGGAGGGCTTGGGAGCAGTCGGCGGATCTTTTTACAACGAGTGAAAGTGAGGAACTGGGGCGCATCCGGACGTGGGCGGAAGGCACGCGGGATGGCACACTGAGCGGGATGCCGTTCCAGCCGACGAATAAGGTCTGGCTGCAGGTTTGTAGCGAAGCGCATTCGTGCACACAGCGGTATTGTGGGCCGAAGGGAAATTGCTTTTTTCAAGAGGCGCGGAAAGCGGCGGGGGAGGCGAAGCTGGTGGTGGTGAATCACACTTTATTTTTCGCACTGCTGAATACGGCGGAGATCGAAGAGGGGCCAGAGGCGGAAAAAATGGCGGGCTTCCTTTTTCCAAATGACTTCGCGGTGATGGATGAAGCGCACACTGTGGAGCAAGTCGCGGCGGTGCAACTCGGGCTGCGGATTTCGCAGGCGGGGCTGCGGTTCGATTTGCAACGGCTCTACAACCCACGGACGCGTAAAGGTTTACTCAAAGCATACCGCAAGGCCTCGCCGATGCTTGCGGTGGAGCGAGGTCTGGTGGCGGTGGAGAAATTTTTCGGTGATGTTGGTAACGCAGCGAAGTTTGGCGAGTGGTCGAAGGAGTTTCGCGTGCGTCGCCCGGAGTTGGTGGAAAATCATCTGGCCGCGCCGTTACGCGAGCTGTGGGAAGAGCTTTCGGAACTGGCCGAAGATACCGAGAACGAGTCATCGAAAAACGAGTTGATGGATGCTGCGCGTAAGCTGCGCGAGACGCACGGTTCTGTTGGCGAATTTCTCGACCAGAAGGACGAGGGCTGCGTGTATTGGGTGGAGCGGAGTGGGCGCGAGGAGACCAGTTTCAGTTGCCACGGCGCGCCAATCAATGTGGCGGAACGTCTGCGCCCACTGTTTTTTTCCGGAAAAAAATCGATGGTAATGACGAGCGCGACTCTCGGAATCGGCGATCCCGACCTCGGATATTTTCGCAAGCGTGTGGGGGCGGAATCGGCACAAGCGCTGAGCGTGGGTAGTCCCTTTAATTATAAATCGCAGATGAAAATTCGGATCTACAAGTCGGTGCCGGAGCCGAATACGCCGAAGTATGACGAGCTGCTGGCTAAGGGGATCATGGATGCAGTGACGGAAAGTGACGGGCGCGCCTTCGTGCTATTTACCAGTTACAGGACGATGCGAGATGCGTCGCAGCGTTGCGAAAAGTATTTTAAGAGCAAAGGCTGGCGGCTGATCATGCAGGGGGAGGGGATGCCGCGGCATAAGATGTTGGAGGATTTTCGTGAGGATTTGGATAGCGTGCTTTTCGGCACGGACAGCTTCTGGACAGGCGTGGATGTACCGGGCGAGGCGCTCTCGAACGTGGTGGTCACGCGGCTACCCTTCGCAGTGCCGGATCATCCGCTCACCGCCTCGCGGCTGGAGGCGATCGAGGCCGCAGGCGGGAATCCTTTCATGGAATACTCCGTCCCCGAGGCGATTCTCAAACTCCGCCAAGGCGTAGGCCGCCTGATCCGCACGAAGCGCGATAGCGGTCTTGTCTGCATTTTAGACAACCGTATCCTCACGAAACGCTACGGCAGCGCGTTCATGAAGGCGTTGCCTGATGCGCCGGTGGAGATCGTGGTGTGAGGAAAATTCAAAATTCAAAATTCAAGTTTCAAGGACTGGGAAGAAAACGTAGATGAGGTTGATCGGTCTAATGCTGTTGTTGTGCGTATTCTTCCTTCTCGGATGGTGGGCGTTCGGGCAGGGGCTGGAGGAGGCTTGGGATGTGGAGGTTCTGGCAGGGAGGTTCCGCGAGGCGAAGAGCTGGGCTTGGCTGGTGGGGATCGCGCTGCTGCTGGCAGATCTTTTGCTGCCGATTCCGGGAACCATTGTGATGTCGGCGCTCGGCGTGGTTTACGGCTTTTGGATCGGTGGCGTCATGGCGGCGGTGGGATCGATGCTGGCGGGGATGCTCGGTTACGGAGTGGGACGATTTTTCAATGAGGATCTCGCCAAACATTGGCTGGGAGAAAAGGATTTTGAGAGAGGACGCGCACTCTTTGGACGCGGCGGGGCGTGGGTGGTGGCGATAAGCCGAGCGTTGCCGATTTTGCCAGAGGTGCTGGCCTGCATGGCGGGACTGCTGCGGATGCCATTCGGAAAATTCTGCGTCGCGCTCGCCTGCGGATCAGTGCCGATGGGTTTCCTGTTCGCATGGATCGGAACCATGGGGCGGGATTATCCAGGCTGGGGACTTGGGTTCGGAATCGGAGTGCCGGCTATTCTTTGGGGCGCGGCGGCTTGGTGGGGGAGGAGGTGAAGATTTCCAAAGGTTCGGAGTTCATGGCAATTCAGTGTAAGAGATTTCGTCATGAGTGAGAATGTGGGTGGGGTGGATCATGTGGGTTCCACTTCTGCGGATTTGCGCTCTTCGATCAAGGCACGGGCGGTGGCGACGGCTTGGTGGAGTTTTTTGCGGAGCAGGTCTTTGGGAAGGGTCTTAGTCGAGTAGGATGCCACATGGATACCGGATTTTTCTACTTCCAGCAGTTCCACATGCTCCGCCGATTTGCCGGCGCAAAGAATGATGCCCAATGGCGCGGCTTCGTCAGGTTCGCTTTCGTGGCGTTTCAGCCAGTTTAGATAGAGTTCCATCTGGCCTTTGTCCGCCGCCTCGAAGTCTCCGATCT
>CAMBTP010000048.1 GCA_945870855.1 Prosthecobacter debontii | reverse complement strand
CTCGCCAAAGGTAAGCCAAAGAAGCTCGCCCTGATTGCCGTTATGCGCAAGCTCCTAAGCTACCTTAACGCATTGATGAAGAAACACTTACAACAAATCGAAATCGCTTGCTAAAAAAATCTTAAAAGACAGTTGCTGGCAGTTTATTTCTATCCGTCACAGCCGCCTGCATTTTCCCGTTAATGGCTCAGCTGCCTGATACCGATCGCGACGGCATCCCTAACAGCACCGATCCCTTTCCCACCGTGAACGCTGTCGTCGCAGATCCGGACGGAAACAACAATCTTTCCGCAGGACTTCAATCGGGCCTGATCGGTAGATGGGATTTCGAGACCATGGCCGTCTCCGGAACCAACCATAGCTTTGCCGACATCGCTGGCGGAGATCAACCTCTTAACTGTCGCCAGCTCAGCATGAGCATCGACAACTCAGGAATGATTTCCAAGGGTGCCTTTTTCGACGCGGGCAACGACCATCTCGCCGCGCCGGGCACCCTGTTCCACAATCGCACCGCATTTTCCACATCCATGTGGTTCAAAATCCCCCCTGGATACATACAGAATAAGGCGGGAAATATCCATACGGTTTTCTTCGCCTGCAACGGCGCACTCGACACTTACCCGGAGCTCATCGTCTCCATCTACAAGGGGGTCCCCGGATCCACCACTCAGAAGATCACGGTCAGCCGCTACAATGGCTCGACCTTAACCATAACTTTCTTCGGCGAGATCCCGGTGGCGGATTACCTAGATGACGGCTTCTGGAATCACCTCGCCTTCGTAAAAAACGGCAATAACAACCGCCTCTTTGTCAACGGGGTGAAAATCAAGGAAAGCAACATCACCAACCCAACCCTCACCGCCACCACCGCCGGATATATCTCTTTTGGAAAAACCGTCCCCGTCGCCACCGACCAAGGCCACACCTTCCGCGGCAGCATGGATCGCATCCGCTTCTACTCCCGCAACATCTCTGATGCTGAAGTCACCGAACTCTACCGACAAGACTCTGACCGTGACGGATTTCCAGACATCGTAGAAAAAGACTGGGGCACCACTTACCCCCTCTCCCCTTTCTACTGGCAAAGCCCCGAACAGGATACGGATCAAGACGGACTGCCGGATTTCTGGGAACAACTCTACGGACTCGACCCGCTCAACACAACAGGCATCAACGGCGGCACCGGAGATCCCGACGGAGACGGCATCCAAAATCGATTTGAATACCTCCTTGGCTTTCACCCAAAAAACGCCAGCACCGGCGGCACAGCCGACGCGAGCATAGACCGCGATCGCGATGGCATGAAAGACTGGCAGGAAGCTGCCACCGCACAGTGGAAATGGGACTCTAGCCAAAGCAAGCATGTCATCACTAAAGTCCTCGACTGGGAAGTTCTCGATGCGAATGGTGACTTCGACAACGACGGCCTTACCAATATTTTGGAACTCAACCTGCACAAAACCAAACCGGACTTCTGGGACACTGATAGCGATTTGCTTCCCGACGGCTGGGAAGTCGCTAATGGCCTCAACCCAAACCTAGCCACCGGCACCCACGGTGCAGATGGCGATGCTGACAGCGACGGGCTGAGCAATTTCAGGGAATGGACCTTCGGCACCAAAGCCGGCATTGGCGGCGGTGACAGCGATGGCGATGGAATCCGCGACGGCCAAGAGGCCAATCAAGGGAGCAATCCAGCTGATTCCAGCGACCAGGGCAAAGCGCCCTCCGCCGATGAGCTCCGTGAATTTAAAATCATTGTCGGCGACCCCAGCGGCAGCCACTCCGAACGCTGGCGGGTGGAAGTGCGCGATCTCGCAACAGGCAAGCTTGTCATCAATCACGCGTCCCGTAAATACGGCGAACTCAGCACCGATGCGGAATCCGTTTTTAAACAATTCCGCAAAGGCAAAGGCTACGAGTTCAAGCTCATTTGGATGGATACCGATCCTGTAAGGCGGAAGGAAGACCCAGATAACAAGTTTTACCCCGACTATGATTGGGCCTTGGAGGTCTCCTACAAAAACGAAGAAGGCGACTGGGTAGACGTCCAAAACACCACCTCGAAGCGCTACCTCGTCCTCGACCCATGGAACCCGCAAACCAAACAACTGACGAAAGACAACGTGAAATTGCTGGTGAATCGGAACGAACTCCAATACCCATGGGAAGGCAAACCCGACCGAACCGCACAATACCAAAAGCAAATCGTCCCCCACCGCGTCAACCTCCTCCCGGTGGAGGTAGCGGTGGATGCCGACCGTGATGGGGAAATCACGTTCGATCAAAAAGACAAAACCACCGCCGAAAAACCGTTCAGATTTTGGATCAACAATGACGGGGATAATGTCGAAGCTGATGAACCCATTCTGGTAGAAACGCCAGATTCATTCGACAACGATATCATCCAAACAAAGCGAGATCTCGAAGACTTCTGTCGTTTGAAACTGAACGTCGGATTATCAAATCAGACTCTCAGAGACGGCGATTTTCAAATCGGTTTGATGTTCAGGGGGAGCTCGGGAGCCACACCGGGAATTCGTATCTGGAAGAACCAATCAGATGTTGGTAATCTCGATTATCTGAAGGATCACAACGCGGCAACCGCCCAAATCGCCCTTGGCGCATTTGAAAAATTTTCACCTCTTCAAGTCACCCTCATTCCCAAAGATTACTGGGCAACTCGAAACGATTCCACAGCGCATTTAATCTTCGAGGGAACCTCAAAAGGCAAAGGTGAACTCGTTGTCACGATCCACGATAAATACGGGGCAAAACTTGGCGAAGGCTCGGGAATTTGGATGGATCTACTCGATGTTCGTGAAATGTATCAACGAGCACGTATTGCCAATGAGGCGGAACAAATCCCATCGCCTGCAACGAATCCAACGCCACCCGCTCAAACATGGAATTGGAACCCGTCGAACTGGCCGTATTCAGAAGACCCTCAGGCTTCGGAAAAGACAGCGATTTTCGTCCATGGCTGGCGCTTGAAATACATGGATTACATGAATTGGTCTGACACGAGCTATAAGCGGCTCTGGCATCAAGGCTTCAAAGGAAAGTTCTATTCCTTCCGCTGGGCGACTTTCAGCGGAGACAACAACGGGCTTCCATACGGCTACGATGAAAACATCGAAGGCACTGCGTTTCCTCCCGGCGGAACTACCTACAATGCCAGCGAATACCGCGCATGGCTCTGCGGTCCCACTCTTGCGTCATTTGTCAACCAACTGCCGAATCCTGGAAATCGAAGCCTCTTTGCGCACAGCATGGGCAATGTAATTTCAGGCGCGGCCTTGAGGTCGGGAATGTTGATTGACCGATACGCCATGTGTAATGCAGCCATGGCAGCGATGGCTTACGACCAAAATCCCATTTTGAGGAACGTAGAAAACATATTCACCCCAGTAACCATCCCAGAGCTTCGAGACACACCGGACACCGATCCAGATCCGGCGATCAGGGCGAACTACGGACTCGAGAATATATTCAATCTGCCAGGGAAGCCGGAAGTGTTCAATTTCGGCCTTCCTGATGACTCAGCACTTGGCAGTTGGAGTGCTAACAATCTCTATTTTAAGCCCAACAATCAATATCTCTACACTGAAAATTCAATTCTTCAGCCATTTCCATTGGTTTATCAAGCAACTCCCGTTAGTTCATTTAGATCGGTGACGGTCGTTCCCGAAGCGATGGGATATGTGACAAAGTCTAGAACACGAACGGCAGGTGCAGATTTAAGGACGAGTGGGAAAATTACCGCCGGAAACAAAATTGATATGTCTAGTTGGGGGGCTGGCACTAACCATTCTGGCTTCGGAAATACCCACAGTGCCCAATGGCGATGGAGTAATCATTCGACTGAATTGTTTTGGAAGGAGTTGTCTATCAGACTCATTCTCAAGGAGGAAAACCCATGAACAGAATTAAAACGTATTCGTTGCTTCTGATCGCTCTGATCGGCCTAGTGTTTTGGCTACTACGAGGCAACGGTAGTGACTCCGAACTTTCTTCTTCAGGAACTGGACAGCGCACGAAAAATCCACGCTCTTCGACCTCCAGCCATGCCGTGATTGAGCCTAAAGATCCCACCGCAGCACTTCTGGGTGCTTTCAAAACTCCCATTGAACTTTATGGGAAAATTGTCGATCAGCATGGCAATCCAGTGGCAGGGGCGACCGTCAGGCTCTCTCCGGTGGATCGCCCTTTTGGAGACCAATCGAAATCAGCAATGACACTTTTAAGCGGTGCTACGGGTGAATTTTCCGTGAAAGGCAAACAGGGATTTGCGATGGGAGTCAGAGCAAGTAAGGACGGATACATGACTTTGCCGCCTCTCGATGGGCCTTCGTCTTCCGCGATGGTTTCCTATGGAGGAGAGGGAAAAGCAGGAAAGCGATACAGCAATCCAGCGACACCGCTCGTCCTGACGCTCCACGAAATTGGTCTGGTTGATCCAATCTTTTATGTCGAGAGAACCAATAGAAAATTGCCCGTGGATGGAACGCTTCGAGCGATTGCCTTGGATTCAGAAAAAGGACAAGGCGATCACAGGATAGAATTCCGATTCAAGAGTGATTGGAGTAAATTACCAAAAAACAACGAAATGTATGGCAAGCGTTATGATTGGAGCTTAGAAGCAAGCATTCTCGGAGGTGGTTTTCTTGAAAGCGATAGCGACTACAAATTTGAAGCTCCGGAAAACGGCTATCAGGAAACTATAAAAATTGAATATTCAGTCGAGTTGCCTCAAGATAAGTGGCTATATAATATACACCGTCGATATTTCGTAAAGTTTTCAGATGGAAGCTACGGCAGGATTCGTTTCAGTATTGATGCCTCAACCGACAGTGCCCCTCTGAACATGACATCATGGCTCAATCTCAAACCCGGTTCACGCAACCTGTCATCAAATAAATGGGATCCAACAAGAGTTTCGGAATAGAATTATCGATCGGTGTGGAAAAGTTCGTCATTTAACAGCCCCATACCACAGCAAGGCGAGCTACTGTTTCTGGGGTCAGGTTTCTGGGGGCAGGTGCTTCATTTTCTGGGGGGTCAGGTTTCTGGGGTCTTTCTGGGGTCAGGTCTTTCTGGGGTCAGGTGCTTCATTGTGACATTTTTTCAGGTCTGTTAATTTATTTGAACATTTTCCGCAATTTTGTTGCGATGAATTCTCCTGTCTTTCTGGGGTCAGGTGCTTCATTGTGACATTTTTTCAGGTCTGTTAATTTATTTGAACATTTTCCGCAATTTTGTTGCGATGAATTCTCCTGACCCCAAAAAGATGCTTCAGTTTCTGGGGTCAGGTGCTTCATTGTGACATTTTTTCAGGTCTGTTAATTTATTTGAACATTTTCCGCAATTTTGTTGCGATGAATTCTCCTGACCCCAAAAAGATGCTTCAGTGGGATTCTCCGCTGAGTCTTTGCAGGATATTCGGCACGGGATGTGTGCTTGGGTTTCGCCGAGTCTTCGCAAGACGCCACAGAGATTTCGTTTCTACGATCAAGCCATGAGTGGCAACCATCGACAACGTCCTATTTTGAATTCGTGCTTCCCCTCGCCGGTGCCACCACTCTAACGTTGGGGTGAATGAAAACGGAAATGAAGAAAAAGCTGAACTGGAAACTGAGCATTGTCATCTTCGCGATAGCACTTCCGATGATCTCTCTCGTGAAGTATTCCATGTACGAATTCAGTGGAGCGGCACCACATCTGCGCAATTCCATTGGAAGGGGTGTCATAATACCACAACAGAAGTGCACAGTGAATTGGAAGACCATCACTTTCGACCCTGATGAGGGCACTCTTGAAAAAGTGAGTTATCGATGGAATACAAAAATAGGTTTCTTTGATCTCTATGTAAAATACAGCGGTGGCGGCACAGGTTTGTCTCCGCTAAACGCAATGAAAGTCAGGATAATGGAAACCGAATCGGGTCCTCGGGAGTGATTAGCTCCCCGGTCCCACACCACCCTGCGTATGGCTCCGTTCAGGGCGGTTTCAATCAGTTGCGTTGAGCTTGCTCAGGGTAGTATAGAGCGATCCAGATTGCTCTCCTATCCGGAACTCCTTGTTCTCCTAACCAACGGCTGGTTCCCGCGAACTGCCCTGCGTTTTCCGGCATTCCTTTCTTGGCTACCTCCTCCCCAACCGCTACTTCTGTCCCTAATGAATATCCTTTCCCTCGCCATTCTCTTTACCCTGCAGCCGCTCGCCGCGCAGGAAGCTCTTTCCCCCTCGGATCGAGAAGCATTGCTGGAGCAGTTGGAGAAAATCCGTGAGCAAGCCGACTCCAAGGTCGATGCCCGTTTTCGCACTGCTCTATCTGCTTTCAGTAGCGCGGCGAAAAGCCCCAACACCGCTCTCGATCTCTATCTGAAATGCGAGGAGATGGTGAACTTCGACGAGATGAATAAAAAGAATGTCGATTTCCGCGAGTGGAAAAGGAACAACGAAGCCAAACTCTCCGACACCAGCTTTCGCCTCGCGCTCCAGCAGCAGTTGCGCTGGCTCGTTCTCACTCTCGAGGCCTCCTCCGAAATGCCAGACCTCGACAAACTCGCGCTCAAGGCGGGAGAAATTGTCGAAACTATCGTCGTCCAGGCAGAGGATCTCTCCGCCTACCGTGAAGTCATCCAACAAGACGTCACCTCCAGCGTTTTCGCCCAAGCCTACGACATCAACGGTCTCAAGGTGGAAAACTGGCAGCTTTCTCCTGCCCCGGTCGCCGCCGTTTATGAGCAGGTGCTGCTACCCCCGCTTCGCAGCGCGGGCAGGATCGAGTCCCTTAAAGCTGCTTGGAAAAGACGAATCATTCACGAAAGTGCCCTTCTCGACGCATGGAGCGGCAAACCCGGCGAGAAGCCCAAGCCCGGCGTCCACTCGCCCGCCTATGAAAAATTCCTCTCCGAAACCATCCCCAAGCTCCGCTGGGAGGCCGAGGTAGATCTTTTCAAAGTCGGTGATGAGAAAGCCGCAGCCATGCGTATGCTGAAACACATCGACGAGAACCTCTCCCACGAATCCGCCCCGAAATGGGCCAAAGATTTCGTGACCATGCTCGAGGTTAAAGAAAGCCCCGAGAGCGCACCTTGACCGCCTCTCACCCGAAGTGATCCCAGCCGCCTGCAAGGCTATCCCCCTGCCCTTCCGGCACCAACTCGCCGATCCGCGTCAGCTCTAATCCCGGAAACATTTCCCGCCACCCGATCACATCCAGATCCGGCGGTGCGGTGAACAGCAGCTCAAAATCCTCGCCGTCGCCGAGTGCCTGATCGAGTAAGCAACCTTCTGAAATCGGAATCGCCTCCCGCATCAAACGGAACCCGCAGCCCGATGATTTTGCGAGTCGCGGCAAGTCCATCGCCAGCCCGTCGGAAAGATCCATCATCGCCGTGGGTCGCAGGTTCGCCGCGATCCACCGCCCCTCCTCCACCCTCGGGAAAAACGAAAGATGTTTCCCCACCAACGAACCACCCAGCCGCCCCGTCACCCAGATCGCATCGCCGGGTTTCCCACCGGAGCGCATGACCGCATTTCCCCGCGCCACCGAACCCGTTGCCGCGATTGAAATCACCGCCGCCGATCCCTCGGGCACCCGGCATGTTTCCCCGCCCGCCAGCCGGCCTCCGTAAAGCGCGAGGCACTCGCCCATGCCCCGATAAAAATCCTCGATCCACGCAATCTCCATCGTCCCCGGCAGCGCCAGCGTAACTAGGAAATGCTCGCCCGTCCCACCCATCGCAGCGAAGTCCGAGATCACCCGTGCCACCGCTTTCCAGCCCACCGCCTTGGGATCGGCGTTCCGCAGAAAATGCACACCTTCTACCAGCGCATCCGTTTTCAGCAGCCGCAGCATTTCCCCGCCTTCATCCACCACCGCACAATCATCCCCCGGCCCCTCGCCCGCATTACCCGTCGGAGCAAGGCTCACCAGCCTTGCGATCAACGCGTCTTCGCCAATGTCTGCCAGCGTTCTCATGTCGGCATCGGCAGGTCTATAAAGCGGCTCGCTATCAGGATCACGACAGTTGCTCCATTAAAAAGGAAATGAGCCGCTATTGGAGCCCAAATCGAACCCGTAAATTCGTATAAAGCCGCTAGCACCAGCCCGAAAATAAACAGCGGAACGAGAGCCGATAGACTGCCGTGCGCCGCCGAGAACATCAGCGCCGTGCAGAGTGCGGACATCCATGGCCCCGCGAAGCGTTTCACCGCCGGATACAAGTATCCGCGGAACACCACTTCCTCACAGATCGGTGCCACCAACGTTGCCGTAATCCCCATGAGTATCAGAACAACCACGTTGTTTTCTTTCTGGAAAATCGCCACGGTATCCTGCACCTGCTCCACTCCCAACTTGATCATCAGATCATTGTAACCCAGTCCTTGCAGACCTGCGAAAATCGACCACATGCAGACCACCGTCGCCGGCGCGATGAGCATCACCCATGGCCACTCCTTCCACCGCAGCCCCAACCACTGCACTGGCCCGAGCCTGCGGATCACGATCGCCAGCGCAATACCCGCCAGCATGAACTGCAAGCCGATGGAAGCCACCATAGCTTCCGCATTAATTTTTAACGGTTTATCACTTTCCCCCATCACCGCGCTCCCTACCGCCTGTGCATAGAAAACCCCCGCCAGCATCGCGATCCCCAGTAAATCCATAGGCCGATAGAACCACACCGCCACTTTCCCCACGGGGAGTTCCGGCGGGACGTCTGATGTTCTCACCCTCCACGCCATAAAATGCCAGACCGCCGCCGCAAGAAAAAGAACAAGCGCCAGCCCGTAGGTGGCGTGAACGCTGAGCAAAGTAATGTTGTCCATTTTCCCACAACAAGCTGCCCGCTACCCGCGTCCCGCGCCACAGGAAAATCAAAGTAATAAGTGACAGATGCCCGTGTGCCACGAGGACGTATTATTCTGGCAGACAGGCGTCAGCCACTCCTCATGGAAACGGCGCAAAGCGCGCCCGACTGGATTCGAACCAGTGACCGTCCGCTTAGAAGGCGGATGCTCTATCCATCTGAGCTACGGGCGCAAAAAACGGCGACCGAGCAGGGTTAGCAAGGTCGCCGGGGAATGTCGAGGGCGGGTTATCGCTTACTTGGTGGTCAGCACGATGTCCTTAAACTGGACTTGCATGGGTGCGCCCGCGTGCATCTGGAAGGCGATGACTCCGCTTTTTGGAGCTTCGGTGGTTTCATCGGTGACATCTATGGTGAGTTTGCCGTTGATGTATTGCTTCACGTTATTTCCTTCGGCGACGATCTTGTATTCGTTCCAGTCGTCCTTTTTGATACCAGCCTGGATCTCGGCGCTGTCTCCGGTTTCTCCGGTGACCTCGAGTTTCGGCCTGCTGGGGTCATCACCCTGTTTGATGACGACCTGTTTTCCGCGTTGGGCGAGGATGCCGCGGCCTTTTTCCTCGTAAAGGATACCGCTGTATGAATCGCCGTATTCGAAATCTGCTTGGTATCCGCCGACGATGAATTTGGCGGGTTCCATGACCTTACTGCGGTATTGGATGCCGCTATTGGTGTATTTATTATTATCTCCGGGGGTCATCTTGTATTTCAGCGTGAGAGTGAAATCAGATGGCTCGCCGTCTTTCCAGATGAGGAAGGTATTGTGGGGAACGGGGTTCTCGGCGGTGGATTTTCCGGTGAGGGCGCCATCTTGGACAGACCAGAATTTGGGATCACCTTGCCAGCCGGTAAGATCTTTTCCGTTGAAGAGTTGGGTTTCCCCAGCGGTGGCGAGGGAGGCAAGAAGGGCGAGGGTCAGGATTGGTTTCATAGTTACTGTTAAACGGTTAAGGCGGTTTTTTTATTTCAGGCGGACAGCGTGTTTTTTGGAAAGTTTGAGGACATCGCCGGATTTCGTGGCGAGAACAAGGAAAGGATCGGTGAGTTTCTCGCCATTGAGTTGGACGGAGCCGGACTGGATGAACTGCTTGCGCAACTCACCGTTGGATTTCTCAATGCCGAAGGCGGTGAGGAAGGCGTGGGCGGTGAGGCTGAGAACAGTGGAATCTGCGGGGACGCTGATTTCCGGAAGCTCGGCGGCGGTGAGGTCTTTTTTCGAGAAGCGCGTATCCCAATCCTCTCGTGCGGCGGTGCCGGCCTCGGCGCCGTGGTAGCGGGCGGTGAGTTTCTCCGCGAGCGACTTTTTTGAATCCATGGGGTGCGAGGACGCGTCGCGTGTTTCACCAAGTAGGAGCAGGTAGTAGCGATCCATGAGCTCGTCGGAGACGGACATGAGCTTGCCAAACATTTCCTGCGGAGCCTCGGAGACGCCGATGTAGTTTCCGTAGGATTTCGACATCTTCTTCACGCCATCGAGTCCTTCCAACAACGGCATGACCATGACCACCTGCTGGGGCTGTCCCTCGGCCTTCTGCATGTCGCGGCCGACGAGGATATTGAAAAGTTGGTCGGTGCCACCGAGTTCGACATCGGCGCGGATCTCGACGGAGTCCCAACCCTGCATGACGGGGTATTGGAGCTCGTGGAGGCGGACTTCCTGGCCGGAATCGAGGCGATTCCTGAAATCTTCCCGCTGGAGCATTTGCTGGAGGGTGACGCGGGCGTTGAGCTTGAGGATTTCCTCGTAGCTCATTTTGCGGAACCAATCGCCGTTGTATACGACCTCGGTTTTACTTTTATCGAGGATCTTAAAAGCCTGCTCAGTGTAGGTTTCGGCGTTGGAAAGAACTTCCTCGCGGGTAAGCGGGGGGCGGGTGACGGAGCGCCCCGAGGGATCGCCGATGGTGGCAGTGAAATCGCCGATAAGCAGAACGGCTTGGTGTCCGAGCATTTGGAACTGGCGCAGCTTCTCAATCACGACCGTGTGGCCGAAGTGGATATCCGGCGCGGTGGGATCAACGCCGAGCTTGATGCGTAGCGGGCGTCCGAGGCCGAGTTTTTCCAAGAGTTCCTTTTCGGAAAGGACTTTCGCGGTGCCCGCCGTGAGTAGAGCAAGTTGTTGTTCCGGGATGAGTGACATGCGTTCGGATGGAATGCCCTAGACCTGATGGCGGGTCAAGGATCACTCCTCATCTTTGCCTTTGCTCTGGACGCTTTCGAGATCCTTCAGCCTGTCGATCGCACGTTCGGCGAGATAACCCACCTCCTCATATTGAGGGCTGGAGGCGAATTTCTGAATGATTTCATATATCCATGGCGCCGGCTTGTTTTTTACCAAGCCGCCGATGAGCTTAAGTTGCTCGTCTTTGGTTTTGGATTCCCCGGCTAGGAGAGTCCAGTTCTCTTGGATTTCTGTCTCGCTCTTGGCAGTGAATTCGTAGGCGGAGATGTATGCGCGGTTGCGAATATTGAGATCCGTTGCGGTCTTAAGAAAGTCAATCAGCGCGGTATAACCACTCCGATCCCCCCATACACCAAGCGCGACAATCGCCGCGATCTTATCCTTTATATCCGCGCTTTGGAGGTTCTTGTTGGCAAGTTCGAGTGCTTTCTCACCACCGATCCGACCCAGAAGTCTCAGCATGGTATGACGCACTAAGTCGTTTGGAGCAGAATCATACGCCGCAGAAACAGCGATGGCCAAATCGGGTTTAGATTTACTTTTTTCGATGATTTTCGCGGCGTTTTCCTCAGCTGCTGTGATGATACGCGTTTCCTTGGAGGTTTTGATGAATTCCAGGATCTCAGTAAAATGACTGTCATCTGCCATAAAACGAGTAGCCTGAATGGCGGCTTCTGAAGCCTCGATATCGTCAGTTGATTTAGCGAATTTTATCAAGGTGCCGATGATGGCGGGATTTTCTCTTTTGCGGAGCACCTGGCTGAGTAGCATGACCCTGACATTGGGAATCATTTCCTGAGTCGTAGCGCATTCGGCAATACGTGCATCGACGTCTGTGCCGTCGGTGGATACGGCGAGGTAAAGTGCTGTGTAGATCGCCACGCGCTTATCATTTGCAGCTACATCGGTGGCGGTGCGGAGCAAAGTCTCTAGCTTGCGCTTGTCCACGGGGACTTCCTTCGCGCCCTTTTCAACGAGGCTGATCATCTCGTTGTAAAGTTTCGCCTCAGCGTTATCTCCACTTTTCTTGAGCAAATAGACGGCCATGACTACCGATAGAAGTCCAAGTATAGCGGCGATGACTGTCTTTACTCCGTTTGAAATTCCTTTTTTCTTGGGCGCTACGAAAACGGGTTTGGCATTGGAAACTTGGGATACCTGAGATGTCGGAGCAGAACTCGGAGCAAGTTTTGAGGTGGCCTTAAGCTTGGGTTTGGAGATGGCAATTGCTGTGGGAGAGATACCCGGCACCACCGCGCGCTGCAAGATAGTGGAGGCGGGTTTCACCACTTCAAGGATGGGAACCGAGGGTTCGGCAGGCTGTGCCTCGGGCGGTGGGGTCTGCTCAATTGGCAAGACTCTTCCACTGGGCTTCGCTGATTCCAGGACCCGTGCCGTGATGTGGACACTGGGTTTCGATCCGACTGGAGGAGTTAAGGGCTGGGGTATGGATGCGGTCTTCAGAGGCTGGGTCGGTGTTATCTCCTTGACCAGTTCGGGGACAGGAGCCGAGCCAGGAATGATGAGGCGCGGACGCTTTGGCTGCTCAACTGCGGCGGCGGGTTGTCCCGTGCTGAGCGGTGGAGAGGATTGTTCGTCATTCTCGACAAACACCCGCAAAGACTCGCGGGCTGAGGCCGGCCGATCCGCTGGATTGCGGTTAATATGCCACATGATCCAGTCGCAAACCCACAGCGGAATACCCTCACGAACTTCGCTTATGTGGGTGACATCGTGCTGCAAGTGAGCCGCCATAACGCCAGCGGCGCTATCGGAATCAAACGGATAATTTCCCGTCAGCGCATAGTAGTAAACGCAACCAAGCGCGTAGAGGTCGGCCTTGAGATCTATCGGAATTCTCTCGAATTGCTCGGGGGCCATGAAATGAATCGAGCCGAAAACACCATCCGCTTGATCGATAGTCTGGAGGGAGGGTTTCGGAGAAAGCTTGGACAGACCGAAATCCACGATTTTCACTTGGAATTTTCCAGAAGGCAGCCAGGTGAGCATGATGTTGCCGGGCTTGAGATCGCGGTGAACCATATCGAGTTCCTGCGCGGCGATCATCCCCTCCAAGGTTTGCATCGCGAGTTGGCGGAAGTCCGCCCACGTGAACGAGGCTTTGACAATGCTATCCTCGATCGTATCCCCCGTAAGAAGCTCCATGACCACGAAAGGCCCATCTTCATCTTTGCCGACATCGTAAACGGTCACGATGTTCGGATGTTGTAGGGAGGCTAGGGCACCCGCTTCCTGCATGAGTTGGCGGGTTGCCTCCTCGGAAATCATCTCATCGTTGGCGTTCGAGATGATACGCTTAATCGCGACCTCGCGGTTCATGCGGAGATCCTGAGCACGGTAAACCGCTCCCAGACCACCCTGACCGATTTTCCCCTTAATTTCATAGCGTTCTTCCATAAGATCGGATTTTAGCGTTGAATAATTAGGCGAAAATCTATTTCGAGGAGCGTGTGATCATCGCCCGCTTGCGGCGGGATTCGATCCAACGGTCGTATTGCTCGGAGGTTTTCTTGCGGCGGACTCGCTCCTCGATCATCGGGCGGACAGTTGAAAGCGCGGGCACAGGGCCGAGTGCTTTACCTGTAACCCAAACAATCGTGAAGCCGCGCGGATCAAGCAGCGGGCCGACGACCTGATTTTCCGGCGCATCGAAAAGGATGGCGGAGAACTCCGGGGAAAGATCGGTGCGAGGCAGGTTTTCCTGAAGTCCACCGAGTTGTGCGAAGGCGTCTTTGGAATAAGTCTTGGCGAGTTCCTCAATGGATTTCCCTTCCTTGGCCTGCTTTGCGATATCCTCCGCAAGGGCGAGTTGCGTCTCAGGTGTGGCGACAGGATTTTCGGGATCGTTGGAAGGGATGAAAATTTTCCGAAAGGAAATCATGTCCTTGGTCACATCGCGGAGAGTGGATTTCACCTCGTCGTATTCGTTCTGGATCTCGTTGGGAAGTGGCGGTGGGGCATCGGAAAATTGCTGCGCACGCATCGCCTGCACCACCATTTTTTCCCGAGTCATCTCGCGGTATCCGTCCATGGTCATGCGGGATTTTTTCAGTTCCTCACGGAAAAGTGTCTCGTTGCCGTTGTAGAGGTCGCGCATCTGGCGTTTGACCTCTTCGTCGATGAGGTGCGGGCGGATGTTGGCACCGATCTGTTTGAATTCATCAAGGATGATGCGGCGGTCGATGAGTTCCTGAAGAATTTTTTCACGAGCCTCATTGAACTGCTTTTCGAACTCAGGGCCACGGCGGGGGAACTGTGTTACGATTTGGGCGTAGATTGGCGATAGCATGAACGCCACTTCATTTTTGGTGATCGCGCTGCCGTTCACCTTGGCGGCAATGCCATTCACCTCCACAGCCTGCGAATAGGCAGGGAGCGACCCAATAAAAAGAGGTGCGAGCAGATAGGCTAGATTGCGGATCATTACGGATTTTAAGTGTGAATGTGAAAAAGAGCGTAAGGGAGTTTTCAGTGGATGGAGAAAGATTGCAAGCGGGGAAACGAGCCAGCTCTACGCAAGTTGCCGCGCCGCCTGGAGGGTGTTTTTCATAAGCATCGCGATGGTCATGGGGCCGACCCCGCCGGGGACAGGCGTAATGGCGGCGCAGAGCGGGGCGACTTCCGCGAAATCGACATCACCGGTGAGGCGGTGGCCGGATTTTTTGGAGGGGTCAGGAACACGATTGATGCCGACGTCAATGACGACCGCACCGGGTTTTACCCAATCCGCCTTGACCATTTCCGGGCGACCTACCGCGGCGATCAGGATGTCGGCGCGGCGGCAGATGGCGGGCAGGTCTTTCGAGCGCGAGTGGGCGATGGTGACGGTGGCGTTCGAGTTTTTCGCGACCAGCAGCATAGCCATAGGTTTACCAACGATCATCGAGCGCCCAATCACAACTGCTTCTGCGCCATTCGTATCGATGCCGGAAATTTCCAGCAGCTTCATGCAGCCGGCCGGGGTGCAGGGCACGAAACCGGTGGGGTCTTCGAGGACAAGCTTCGCCACGTTCTCTGGATGGAAACCGTCCACGTCTTTGCGGGGATCGATGGCGCGGATCACGGCTTCTTCGTCGATGTGCTTTGGCGGCGGCGATTGCACGAGGATGCCGTGGACAGCGGGGTCGGCGTTGAGATCGGCGACAACCTTGAGCAACTCTTCCTGAGTTGTCTCTGCGGGCAACTCGATCTTCACCGAGTGGAAACCGAGATCCGCGCAGGTGCGGGCTTTTGATCCTACGTAAACGGCAGAGGCCGGATCATTACCGACAAGCACAACAGCAAGGCCGGGCGTGATTCCTTTCGCCTTCAAGGCGGCAGTTTCCGCGCGGCATTCTTCGAGGACGGAGGCGGCAACGGCCTTGCCGTCGAGGATGCGGGGTTGGTTCATGTGCGGGATGCTAGGGGAAAAATTCAAAACTCAAAATTCAAAGTTCAAGGAAGATATGTTGCGTGCGGTTCCGAGGTATGGCTAATTTTTGCGTGCCGCGAAAAACAAAGCGGCACCTTCTGGGAAGCCCTTCGCTGGGGCGGGAAATTGATGGGGAATCCGGTTAGAATCCGGAGCGGTACCGCCACTGTATGGTTTGCGAAAGCAGGCCGAGCCAGATCGCCAGCCCGGAAAGTTGTCTAACAAGGCTGCGGAATTCAGCCCGATGGATACATAAAAACATGACAAAACATATAAGATCCGGAAAAAACCGGATCACAAGGATACGCCGCGCCATTCTTATGGCCTCGGCATTCACGCTCTGCGGGCACGCGCCTGCGGAGATAGAACAGGAACTTGAGGAACTCGTCGTCTCCGCTCAGCGGTTGCCGGGTGAGGCTTCGAAAACGACATCGGCGGTGACAACGCTCGATACGCGAGAGCTGGAAGAGCGCGGGGTGCTAGATTTAATCGAAGCACTCAACGAAGTGCCCGGAGTGTTCGCCACCTCACAGTCTGCCCAAACCGGGGGTAGCGGCTCGGTTTTCATCCGCGGCACGAGCACCTCTTATTCGCAGCTCGTGGTGGATAGCGTACGCCTCAGCGACTCGACAGCACCCATGGGGAACTTTTTCTCAGGCGCACGTCTGGATGATCTGGGCAGGATCGAGGTCTTGCGTGGCGCCCACGCGGCGATCCACGGCGGCGAGTCCGTCGGCGGAGTGGTCTGGCTGGAAACGGCGCGCGGCGAGGGCGCTCCAAAGACACGCCTACGCATCGAAGGCGGCTCGTTCGATTCGCTAAACGGCCAACTCTCCCATTCAGGACAAGAAGGTCCGTTCACATGGTTCCTCGGCGGCGGCTATGACGGCACCCACAACGACGTAGACAGCCAGAACTTCGACCAAGCTCGCGCCGCGTTGCGAATGGAATGGGCGCAATCGGAAAACCTCACGCTCGGCATGACTTATCGCGCTGTGGACATGCGTTATGGACCTTTCGAATATTACGGTTCAAATATTGACCATATCGATAGCGGTCTGGCCACGATCTATGCGAACACCCAACTCGCATCCGGATGGCAAGCCCGTTTCACACTCGGTAATTACCGGGAAAGCTACGATAACGACGGGGCTTACGGAAACTACGGCACAGATCTCGACCGCACCGTTCTATCTACGGATCAATCTTTCGAAATCAACCGCCATCACCGCGTGCTGGGCGGAGCATTTGTCGAGCAATCCGATTTCCGCAACACCACAGGCTCCGATTCGGACGAAATTCGCTACGGCGCGCACCTCGGCTGGGAGTGGACGCCGGTGGAAAGCGTGGTCACCGACGCCGTCGTCCGCTGGGAGGATTATGCGGATTACGACGACCAAGTGACGTGGCGCATCGGTGCTTCGTGGCAGGCATTGGAGAAAACCCGTCTCCGGGCGGGGCTGGGAAAAGCCTTCCGCACGCCTACTTTTTTGGATCTTTACGGCACCACCTTTGGAGCTGGAAATCCGAACCTGAACGCCGAGGAAAGCATCGGCTGGGATTTCGGAGTCGAACAACGTGTCGGCGAAAACCACATGGTCTCCGCAACTTGGTTTGAGAACTCCATCGCAAACCGCATCCGCTCCTCACCTACTCCGCCAGTGAACCTCCCTAGCGACACACCGACATGCGGTCTCGAATTCGCATTGAACGGAGCGCTTGGCGAACATCTTTCCTACCGAATCGCATGGACATGGCTCGGTGCGTCTCTTGATGATCAGCCAAAGAATACCGCCACCTCATCCATCGACTGGCAGCCTACGGAAAAGCTGCTGTTAGGCTTCGGCGCGAGCTACGTGGACGAGCGCTCCTACGGAGGTGCACCGCTCGATGATTACCTGCTACTGCGCCTCTACGGCAGCTACGAACTCAGGGAAACCGTCTCGCTCCACGCGCGGATCGAAAACCTGGCAGATGAGAGCTATGAGCTTTCCAACTTTAACAGCCTTCGCATACCGGGTGCCGGGCTAGGCTTCTTCACAGGCGTGACCGTCGAATTCTGATCTAAACGATTTCTTCGGAACCGCCGTCCTCAACGGCGGTTTCGTCGAAATCCATTTCGCGGACGCGCTTCTTGTCGCGCATCGCCTCGACCTTTTTACGAAGCGACTCGCGCAATTCCAAGGAATCACGGATCGCATGGATCTCGATCTGCGGCTGCGAGCGGTCGGAGGTTGCCAGATGGATCGTGCCGAGGCCGGTCATGCGCATCCACCATTTCCTGACCACGAGAATATCCTTCACGCGGTAGAGCTCCACCTCGTCGATCTCTTGGTTGATCACGCCTTTGGAAACGCGCAGGCGTTCGTTCGTGAGTTCGAAAGTCTGGCAGCGCACCACGAGGTAACACCAGACAATCCAACCCAGCGGGAAGATCAACGCGATGAAAGCGGGCGGGAAAGACACCCCACCGATCGTGATGCCTGTCGCAAGCAGCAGAGCCGCAGCAAAATGCCCGATGTTGAGCCACTGTGAGGGGCTGCCTTTCCAGAATGATGTCTCTGTGTTCTCTTCCATGCGCCAAGTCCTATCATGAAAACGGAGGGAGGGAACAGGAAATCAGCGAGAGACTTCGTTGGGGAGCACACGCGCCCCCGCGTGTCGCGGAGTGCGCCCTCGCTCTCCGCCGGCTGGAATGATCGTGTGCGAAGTAAGAAATAACAACGCCCGCCCTATCTCCAGCCAAGTTTCCGGCGTGGGCGCCGGAAACAGCACGCGAGGGCGCGTGCGCTCCCCTGCGAAAATTGCGACTCCAGTCGCATGATTCGCAGCTTGCCGTGGTGCGTCCACACAGGCGAGGCTCGCAGGACATGGACAAGCTTTTCGAGGAACTCGATTTCCGCACCACACCGATCGGGGATCTCATCCTCCAACGCCGCAAATATCTCCAGCTCGATGGCGAAGTGGTCTATGAGGTGAAACTCGGCGACGCCTTTCTCATGTCGAGCATGTTTCATGAGGTCGAGGAGGCGTTGTCGCGGCTTGGACTCGGGGCGCTCAATGGGGCAGATTGGGATGTTGTCGTGGGCGGGCTGGGGCTGGGATACACGGCGGTCGCGGCGTTGGCCTTTCCGGAGCTGAGGTCGTTGCTCGTCGTCGATGCGCTGGAGGGCGTGATCGATTGGCATGAGCGGGAGATGGTGCCGCTGGGGAAAACGATGAACGATGATCCGCGCTGCCGATATGTGCTCGGAGATTTTTTCGCACTGGCGACGGAGGACGGGAAAAATTTCGATCCCGATACGCCCGGACGGAAATTTCATGCCGTTCTGTTAGATATCGATCACTCCCCGCGCAACCTCCTCGCCCCACGCAACGCTGCGTTTTACACAACGGATGGGTTACGGAAACTCGCTTCACGGCTGCATTCGGACGGTGTATTCGCGCTCTGGTCGGATGATGCACCGGACGAGGATTTCATGGCGGATCTGCGCGCGGTTTTCCGGGATGTAAAATCGGTGGTCGTGCCGTTTCCCAATCCACTGCTCGACACAATTTCAGAAAGCACGGTTTACGTCGCGCAGCGCCCCATCAGGTAGGGCTGATCCGGCTCGGTCCGCCCTGATCGAAAAAGCAGAAGCCGTAATCTCGGAAAGGTCGTGAAATCTCGCGGAGGAATGCTTTCTTCCGGGATTTCACTCCCGTCAGATGACTATGGCCGCTCCATTTTTGAAATGGGCCGATTGGCCAGGGAGAGTAGCCTTCAGGCTACCGAGGACTGCGGGTTTCAACCCGCTGTGTTTAGATGTGTAAGTTGCGGCGGGTTAAAACCCGCGCTCCTTGGTAGGCTCAAGCCTACTCTCCTCAGCGCTTGCGCGGGTAGCGCCCGACGCACATATTCCCGCCAAGATGAATCGGGAAGGGATGGCGGAGATATTGGAGAGGATTGCTCTATTGCTGGAGCTGAAAGGAGAAAATCCGTTCAAAGTGCGCGCATACCGCCAGGGCGCTGAAACCGTTCTCGCGATGGAGGGCGATGTCGTGGAGTTAGCGAAAAACGACGAGCTCAAAGGCATCAAGGGCATCGGCGACGCGCTGCGCGACAAGCTCGGGGAGCTAGCGAAAACGGGAAGTCTGGGCTTTTACGAAAATCTAAAAAAGGAGTTTCCCGAGACTGTGTTCGCGCTGTTCGAGATCCAAGGTCTTGGTCCGAAAAAGATCAAAGCGATGTATGACGCGCTGGGTGTGGATTCGCTGGAGAAACTGAAAGCCGCGTGTGAGGAAGGCAAGGTGGCGGGGCTGCCGGGCTTTGGCGCGAAGACGCAGACGAAAATTTTGGAGGGGATGGCGGCGAATGAGAAATTTGCCGATCGGTATCTCTACGGCAGCATCGGCAATTTGGTAGAGGGGATCTTGGAAACCCTGCGGCTGCATCCTGAGATTTCACGGGTGGCGGTGGCGGGTTCCTACCGCAGGGCGAAGGAGACTCTCGGCGATTTAGATTTCCTCGTCGCAACCAAAGAGGGCGCGCTGGTGTGCGAGGATTTCACCACGCTGCCGCAAGTGGATGCGGTGATCGCCTGTGGAGATACGAAAGCTTCGGTGCGTTTAAAAAACGGCATGCACTGCGATCTGCGCGCTGTTAGAAACGAGGAGTTTCCCTTCGCGTTGCAGTATTTCACCGGCTCCAAGGAGCACAATGTGGCACTGCGATCACTGGCGCTGAAAAAGGGTTGGTCGCTGAATGAATACGGCCTTAATCCGGTCGATGACTCAACGGAGAGGCCGGAGGTTTTTGAGGAAAAGGATATTTACCGCGTGCTCGGCCTGCAATTCATCGAGCCGGAACTTCGCGAAAATCGCGGTGAGATCGAGGCGGCGGCGGAGAATAAGCTACCACGTTTGGTGGAACTGATGAACCTGCGCGGGACATTCCACAACCACACCACGGAGTCCGATGGCCACGATACGCTGGAAGGCATGGTCGAGGAGGCGATGGAGCTGGGGCTGCAATATCTCGGCATTTCTGATCACTCAAAATCAACCGCCTTTGCGGGCGGACTGGATGAGGAAAGATTACTCAAGCAGGTGGCGGCGATTCGCGAGTTGGAAGCGACTCTCGGAGGGTTCCGGATTTTCGCGGGCAACGAGGTGGATATCCTGATGGATGGCTCGCTGGATTTCGCGGATGAGATCATGGCACAGTTGGATTTCGTGGTGGCATCAGTCCACAACTTCGGTTCGCTTGATGAAGCGGCGATGACCGCCCGCATCTGCCGCGCGATGGAGAATGAGCATGTGACAATGCTCGGACACCTAACAGGCAGGCTGCTTCTGAAACGCGATGGCTACGCGGTGGATCACGCGCGTGTGATCGACTGCGCGGCAGCGACGCGGACAGTGATCGAGCTGAATTCCAGCCCGATGCGTTTCGACATGGATTGGCGCTGGTGGAAACGGGCGCGGGACAAGGGTGTGCTGTGCTCGATCAATCCCGATGCCCATTCGCGAGCTCGTCTTCACCACATCAAGCAAGGTGTGGCGGTGGCGAGAAAAGGCTGGCTGCGGCGCGAGGACGTGCTGAACACGCGCAGCGCGGCGGAGATCGAGACTTTCCTGAAAACGCCGAAGGCGAAGAGGTAGAAAGTTTGCTGATTGCCCACCCTCGCATATCCCCCTATCACTTCGGAAGTGTCCTCCTCCTCCACAGATTCCATCGAAGCATTTATCTCCCGCTGGGAAAACTCCGGTGCCTCCGAGCGGGCGAACTACCAGATGTTCCTCTCCGAACTCTGCGATATCCTCGCCGTCCCCCGCCCCGATCCCACCTCGCCCGATCCCGAGAAAAACCTCTACGTCCTCGACCGCGCCATCACCCGCGTGAACCCGGACGGCTCCTCCGTCACCAATTA
>CAMBTP010000047.1 GCA_945870855.1 Prosthecobacter debontii | reverse complement strand
CTCTTGCCAACGCACTGCCGGCCGCATCAGGCTGGGTAGTTTCCGCTCTCCATGCCGAAGGTCTCAATCACCCGACAATCGGTGTTCTAGGAGAACAACTCCCTGTTCGCGCGGAGGAATGTCTCCGACTATTAAGGGTTTAAGGCCGTGAGATTTCGAGTGGCGGATGTGGCGGCGGCGGTGGAGCGGATGCGGGTGCCATGACTGCTGCGCCTAGATCGCACCCCGCTGCTTGCAACTGAGCTTCTAGCGATTTAGCTTCCGCACAGTCCCAAGATTTGGCGTTATGTCGCAAAGCCTATGAGCTTTTCTCCATCCAAACCAACCAACTCAGACAATTAAAAAATATTAAGATGAAAACAAAACCGAAAAGCCAACTGCAATTTTTCCTGATACTCTGGGTAATTTGCGGCAGCGCAGTCGCTGCGTTTACAATTATCAGCCAATCTAGTGACGGGATGCTGACCAATAGAAGTTTTTACGACGCAGTCGCAAGATTCATTGTCTGGGGTGCAGCGATCGCCGCAGTTCCAGTCGCCATCCAAGGCTCTATTCGGAAGGCCAAGAACAAAACCAATAACACCGATAAATAACTTTCCTAGTTCGTGGCACGCCTACCCGCCGCACCCGGAGGCGGTGTTATTTGAGGAGTTCCTCGCGATCGTGGACGAGGATGAGCACGGTTGCTTTTGGGGATGATGGAACGCGCCGGGATGAGCGAGATGGACATCTACCACCGCACCCGCGACATCTTCCTCTACTTCAAGCTGCCGATCGACTCGAAGCCGCCGGTGTAGTGGCTGTTTCAGTTATGCCGCCGAAAGCGAGTAAACGAAATCGCTAACCGCTCTTCGGAACGCCTCGTTCTCTACGAACTGTTTGTAAACCTGGGTATCGTCCTTGAGGAGGGTGAGCATCACTTTTGCAAGAGCCTTGTCGTGCTCGATGCGAGCGGCTCCAGGGGTGTTTTCGCGGGCGTTACGAAATGCTTCGTTCTTGGCGACAAGCGGAGCGATCTCATCCTTGATGCGGGCGAAGATCCTATCTGAGTCATTGAAAAGCGTGCCGAACTGCTCGTTGAAGGCTTTTAGGATGTTGCTGAGGCGGTCGAGTTCCGGCTCGGGCTTGCGTCCTCCGCCTTCGACTGGCATGGGATCGATCTCCGCGTCCTCATCAGCTGAGGCGATCTGAATAGCCTGCTTCTTCTCGACGCGGTAGCTGTCCATGTCGATGGATTCAAGGATACCTTTGGAAAGGTCTTCCTCCTTCGGCGCGGGGAGTTTCGGAATCAGCAGGTTGAGGAGTATCGAGAGCTTTTCCCACTCCCGGCTGCCGTAGGGCAGGATGGAGCCGAGGAAATCATAGGCGCGGGTGAAGACCTTGGCCTTGCTCTTGAAATCCACCTGCCCGTCTTCGTCGAGTTGTTCGAGGTAGGTGGCGACGCAGACGTCGAGGATGGGATCGAGCTTCTCACGGCTGGCACCGGCGAGGAAGAGTTCCACGATGCTGTCGATCTGCTCCTGCGAATAGACCTGGGCCGTATCCAGAGCGAGCTTGAGGTCGTGGAGTTTGTTGGGGTCCGTCTCTTCACTGAGGATCGTGGTGCGGTAGTAGTCGGAAAATGCCTGAGTGACGGTGTCGCTGTTATTCTGGAAATCGAGAACGAAGACATCGCGTTTCTCGGGATGGGCGCGATTTAGGCGCGAAAGCGTCTGCACTGCCTTGATGCCGGAGAGCACCTTGTCCACATACATAGTGTGCAGCAACGGCTCGTCGTAGCCGGTCTGGAACTTGTCGGCGCAGATGAGAAAACGATAAGGATCTTCCTTCACCTTGTCTGCGATATCGTTGCTGGCGAATCCATTCAATGAGGCCTCGGTCACTTTCTCTCCTTTGAAATCGAACTCCCCGGAAAACGCGACGATGGCCTGATACGGACTCTTCCGCTCCACGAGGTATGCCTTGAAGGCGTGATAATACTGGATCGCCCGCTCGATGCCGCTGCATACGACCATAGCCCGCGCTTTGCCGCCGATCTTGCCGACGGACATCACCTGCTCGTGGAAATGATCCACCATGATCTCCGCTTTGAGTTGGATGGCGTGTTCCTGGCTTTCGACGTAGCGGCGCAGTTTCTTGCGCGCCCTTTTTTTATCGAACTCCGGGTCGTCCTCTATTTTTTTAATCAGGCGGTAAAAGCTTTCCACCGGCGTGTAGGAGCGCAGCACATCGAGGATGAAACCCTCTTGGATCGCCTGCTTCATCGTGTAGCTGTTGAATGGGCGGTGCTTGATCTTGCCTTCGGCATCCGGGGGCAGCGGAATGCCGAATAATTCTAACGTCTTGTTTTTCGGCGTGGCGGTGAATGCGAAGTAGCTGGCAGTGGTCAGGAGCTTGCGTGACTTGATGCGCTTCTCTATGGCGTCGTTGATCTCGTCCTCGGGGTCGGTTTCGCCGAGTGCCTTGCTCATCGCTGATGCTGTCTTGCCGCCTTGGCTGCTATGCGCTTCGTCAATGATGATCGCGAAGTTTTTCCCGGCTCCTTCGCCTTCCATTTCATCCAGAATGAACGGGAACTTCTGCACGGTGGTGATGATGATTTTCCTGCCCCCGGCAATGAAGCTCCGGAGATCCCCGGACTTCTTGGCATGGCCAACAGTGGCACTGACCTGCATGAACTGTTTGACCGTCTTCTGGAGTTGGTCGTCTAGGATACGACGGTCGGTCACGACGATCACGGAATCGAAAACTTCCTTATCTTTGTGCTGCACGCGAACCAACTGATGAGCGAGCCATGCAATCGAGTTCGACTTGCCGCTGCCGGCCGATTGCTGGACGAGGTAGCGTTTGCCGACCCCGAAGTCCTCCACATCGGTCAGTAGCTCGCGCACCACGCCAAGCTGGTGGAAGCGCGGAAAGATCTGCTTCGGCTTCTTCTTTCCGGTCTTCTGGTTTTTCTCTTCGATGATCTGAGCGTAGTTCTCCAGAATATTGGTAAGACTGGCAGGTGTAAGCACTTCCTTCCACAGGTAGTCGGTCTTGAGTCCGTCCGGGTTCGGCGGATTGCCCGCGCCATCGTTCCAGCCTTTATTGAATGGGAGAAACCACGAAGCCTTGCCCTTGAGTTCCGTGCACATGCGGACTTCTGCATCATCCACCGCGAAGTGAACCATGCAGCGCCCAAAGCCGAAAAGTTTCTCTTTCGGGTCTCGGTCGCGGCGGTATTGCTCCACGGCGTCTTCCACCGTCTGTTTGGTAAGGCTGTTCTTCAGCTCGAAGGTGGAAACGGGCAGTCCATTAATAAATGCCGCCAGATCGAGAGAGCGCCGGGTTTCGTCCTGGCTGTAGCGGAGTTGACGGGTGATGCTGAAACGGTTCTGGGCAAAACGCTTCGCCGCTTTCTCATTCCCGGGGGAAGGTGTGCCGTAAAACATCTCGAAGCGCAGCGGGCCGTCGGCAATGCCATTGCGAAGCACGTCGATCACGCCGCGCTTGCCGATTTCCGAGCTGATGCGGGCGAGAAACTTCTGGCGGGTGATGTTCTTCGCATCGCGGTAATTTCTGATGTTCAGCTTGGCCAAAGCTTGTGGCTGAGTACTTTGTAAAAAAGTAAAGAGTTGCTCTACATCGATGCAGTGCGCCCGGTCATAGGCCGTCGGTTGTCCGGCATACCACCCGCTGCCACTCGCCTTGGCTGCTGCGATTTCATCCGGCGTTTCTTGGATCGTCGCCACGCCTTCGGGGAAAATTCCATCCTCTCCGGTCATGTGACGCATGATCAGGGTTTCGAGGCCTTTTTCGGTGGTGTCGGTTGGCATTTGCGTTTTCTTGGTTCTTCATGCCCAGAACGGGACATACTCGGCGAATTTCCGCGACTTATTCGCTGCGTTGGCAGGCTTCACCATCTTCCTATCTATGGCTTCCTGAATCAGCACCGATACCATCGATCGTTGCTTCTCCGGCATTTTGAGGCGCTCCCGCAGGGTGGTGTTGGTCATCGCGCTGTCCGAGTAGTATTTCAGCACCGCATGTTGGTAACATGCATCCAGTCTTTCTTGGACTGACATCTTGGCAAAAGTGCGCGGCGAATACAGTGTCACTTTAAAAAAGTTTGATCCGGAAGTGAACTCGATGGGAGGCAATCCATAAAGCTCGATCTGCAATCCCGCTTTCAACAATCCCGAGCCACGCTCCTCACAAATCTTGTAACGCCGGAACGCACGCGCCAACAGTTCGTTGCGCGATTCGGGCTGAGTGCCGATGAGACGATCGAGCCGTTTGGAAGGCAGCAGTCCACCCGGATTTGATACCTCGATGCGGTCGTCGAAAATTTCAATGAGCGGCCCCGCACCCGTGATGGAGAAATCCTGGTGAATCAGCGCGTTGGCTACGATCTCGCGGAGGGCGATTTCCGGGTAAACTGTGCGTTTCTTTCGCAACGCCTGCTCGATTACCTCGCTCTGCGGCAGTAACGTCATGATGTATTCGATAAGGCCTTGGAAGCTGATGGCGTAGCCTTTGGTGCCCTCCTTCTCCAGTCTTGTCTTTGCCTTGTTTAGCCCGTCATACACCACAACCCGCACCGCCTTGCGACTGAGATCCGGAAAATCGGCAAGTTTTCGCGCTGTCGCGATCGCGCCGAGGTTCGTCACGTATCCGCCACCCGCCGGCTCGCGGGAGATAAACCGCTCTCCCTCCATCCACGTCAGAGTATCCTCATGATTCGAGGGCATGGGACGATCCAGCATCCGGAAAATCGGCTCAATGGTGAGTTGGGACGTGAACTCCTTGTCCGGTAGCAACACCGAGGCGTGCAGTTCCTCCCAGCGGGGTGTGCGGCTGTTCAGCATCATTGTGCCGATCTCCTGCCGCGATGCCTTGCGCGTCGTGCCGCCCGAGCGGATGTACGCCTCTTCCAGCCCCTTGCCCCGCAGATGCACCGGTTTCACTGCGGACTCCGGCACGTGCACGATCAGCAGCCGGGCAGATTCGTAATCTTCGACAGCGTGATCCAGTGCCAACGGCGGCTCAAGACCCGAGCGCCCGAGATTGGCCAGTTGGTTCACGGTGGTCTCGACTTTGTTACCGTCCACTCCCACCGGAGTGCCGGTGTTATCCACCCCGAAAACCAGATAACCGCCACCGGGCTGGTTGGAGAGCGCCGACAGGTGTTCCGTCAGTCGCTTCTTGTCCGAAGACAGAGCCGCCTTCCAATCCAGCTCGTTCAATTCGTGCTTAGGCGGCTCCAGGCTCGCCCCCAGCAGCTCCAGGGCTTTGGTCATCCAAGTTTTCATGCGGACGTTTTCCACTCAAATAAGAAACAGCTTAAAATCAATGAGTTACAGCAAAATGCCGCGAGCCACACAAATAAGATTCCCGGCCTCCTCGCTAACGCTTGCCCCGCATTCATCCCTCCACCTCCTCTAGTTCGGTTTCTTCCTCGGGGATTTCGGGGTCGGGCAGCGTCTCTTCTTCCGCTTCCTCCGGCATTTGGGCGGCGGCGGCGCGGACGTCGAGCTTGCCGGTCACCACGTCCGCCGTCAGGCGCGTGCGGTATTCGCGTAGCAGGGTGATCTCGCGCTCAAGAGATGCGACTAGAACATCTGCTTTGGAGACATGAGCATCTAAGTATCGCACAATCGCCTGCTGATCGGCAGCTGGTGGACACTGAATTGGTAGGGTTTTATAATCACCGGTCGAAAGGTGGGTCTGGTTTGAGCCATCGTCATGCCGCAATAGTCCATAATTCCGGTTGGCCGCGTAGGCCAGGAACCCTGCTTCGACTCGTTTGGACCTCAAACGGCAAACCCGTTGGTTCACAGCATACTTACGGTCATCGTTAACCAAGTATGCTCTTGCGAGAGCGCGCCCATTTGGCAGATCGCTCATCACCATCAGGACGTCGCCTCGGCGGGCGGGCCAAAAATTCTGCGTGCAGTATTTGATCCCAGTGCCGCTGGTCGAAACGAAACGAGCGTTCACGCACACAAACTCTCCTTCGGAATCAAAGAATTGCTCATGAGCCTTCCCATTCGAGAAGTCCGCCAGGAAAGATAGCCGGTAAACCTCCCAATGCGCCGGGATATCCCCCAGCCAAGGGATGCCGGAGTCCTTGAGTTTGACGGTGAGGTCGAGGCCGCGGGTGACGGCGCGGTGGATGATGGCCTGCTTCTGCTCCTGGAGCAGGGCGATGACCCGCCGCTTCGACCGGATCGCCTTCTCGAAGCGCCCGTTCCAGTGGTCGAGAAAGCGCACGATGGCGGATTGCTCGGCGGGGGGCGGGAGCAAAGATCCGATGAGCTTGAAATGCTCCGGTCGAAGGCTCCACATGTCAGAAGTGATTCCGTATGACCATCGCTCTGCCTCTTTCGCGAACATCGGAGTTCGATAGAGGTTGTGAAAATACAAAGGGTTGGCATCAGCCATGGGACGCATCACCACGTAGGCTGGGCTAATGATACCCCTGAGATTCGAGGCTCCCAGTGCCCCCTGCCACGCTCGCATTTTATTGTATGCGATGTCACCGGGCTGAACGAGCTTGTATGCCGCCTTGTTGGTGTTGGAGCTATCCTTTTTAGAGCTACCGGCCAAGAGCGCCTTCTGAGGGACAATTCCACGAGTGATCGTCACCGAGAGCATCTCCTCATCCGGACAATCTCGATCCTTGATTTCCGAAAAGATTGCCCGGTTCGGTAATACGTCCCAATGCGTCGGCACGTCACCGAGCCACAAGTGCCCCGACTCCTTGTATTCCGGATAAGGTTTCAGATCCGCGATCATGCCGTGGCCACCTCCATGAGTTGTTCAGGGTTCCAGATGCGTTCAGCGAGGCGGAGGTAGAGATCGCTGCGTTCCTCCATTTCAGCGGAGCGGAAGGAATCCATCGGCTTGAAGGGCAGGCCGGTTTCCTGGATGAACTTGAGGAAGCCGGGGTTGTTCTCGTAGCAGGTGGGGTGCAGCGAGCGGGCTAGCAGGTTTTGGCCGAAGTAATGCGGCAGTTTCTCCTCGTAGACGAGGTCGCCGTAGCTGGCGTTGAAGCTCTTCGGCAACAAGAGCAGGCCGCCGATGCGGTTCCGGGTGTTGGAGAAATCCGTGGGATGGGAGAACTCGTCCTTATGGCGGTCGGCGTGGTTGGCCCAGATGTGCTCCACCTCGTAGCGTTTCTTGCCGGTGGCCATGTATTCGGCATAGCGGGATGCCATGCCGGAGGAGGTTTCCAGATAATCGGTGAGGCGGGCCAGCAGGCGATGGATTTGCGGCCCGTTCATGGAGTGCATGCCAAATCGCTCGTTGCCGGCAAAGGTTTCCTGCTCCTCGGCGAGGCGTTTGGTGAGGATTCCCGCCACCTCGATAGCCGGACGTCCTCGAATGTCCCGGATCACAGTGAACATGGCATACTGGAGGGCCGAGTAGTTGATGTTCCGCCAGTTCCAGATGCGTCGGGTGATGAGGATGTCGATGAAGGTGGCGACGACCCGCATTTTCCGCAGGATGTCCGCCTCCGGATCGTCCGGCAGAAGCGGAGCCAGCAGGGCGGCGTATTGGAGGGTGAAGTTCTGCTGGGCATTGAAGTGAATGGCTTCCAGGCCGGACGTGAGCTGGGCACCGGCCTGACGGGCACGTAGATAGGCGGCAGTGTAGAACTTGAAGTCGCGATCAATGAAACGGGCGAAGTCGGCGGACTTGGCCAGGCCGAGCATGTCCTCCTGATTCTTGATCCAGCGGTGGAACTCGGTGCCGATGAGATCAAAGTCCTCCGGCTTGGCGTCGCGTTTCCGCTCCCGGATCTTCCGGGAGTGTTGGCTGCGGAGCCAGGCCTTGATGGAATCAGCATCCTCTTCCTTGCCCCACTTCTGGCATTCCGCCACACGGTCCCGCCAGGTCTTGCTGGAACGGGTTCTCTGCTCGGGATCGGTGATGTTGGCGAGCAGGTAGCCCTTGAGCATGTCGGTGGGAGTGAGCGACAGGCCGCGGTCGTTCATGGTCTCGAAGATCGTGTAGGCGTCCTCGTCCGAATAGGCGGTGATTTCCACGAAGTGGACATTCTCAATGAGCCAGTCGGAGAAATAGGACATGGCTTCGCCCTTCGCCTCATCCGGGAACTGCTCCTCGATGTCCGCGAAACGGGCGAGGATGTTGGTGACGGATTCGGATGCGTCGCTCGGGTCGTAGGGTTCGTTGATGTAGAGTGCCTCCATGCAGGGCGTGCGGTCGGGCACGTCGAGATTGAAGGAGCGCTTGCCGAATCTCTGGGAGAAGATGAGTTCGGCGAGCTGCTTTTTCTCCTCCGCATCCTCAAGGTAACGGTGCAGATAGATCAGCACCAAGGTGAGCGAGGTGCAGCGCTGCTGGCCGTCGATAATGAATTTCTGGCCGTCCCGGTCGCTGATGATGATAGAGCCGAGAAAGTAGTGACCATAGCCCTCGACTGCTGCACGCTCGTCGCCGGGTTCGTAGCTTTCGAGGAACTTGGTAGTGAGGTCCTCGATCAACTCGGCGATTTGCTTGGTCTGCCAGCGGTATTCGCGCTGGTAGTAGTCGATGGAATACTTCGCTCCGCTGAGGAGTTCGCGGATAGATTTGGCTTTGCCTAGGATTTCCTTCATGGCTTGCCTCCTTTCAGCAACTCGCCCAACAGTCCTTCGGCGGCTTCTTCTTCCGCGAGGATGTCGGCCCGGATTTCATCGAGCGTGCGGAGTGGCTGGGGCTTGTAGAAGTGGCGGGTGAAGCTGACTTCGTAGCCGATCTTGGTGGCACCCTTCTTCACCCAGGCGTCCGGGGTGTAGGGCAGGACTTCGCGTGTGATGAAGGCCTCGATGCCACCGTCCTCCAACAGCGGGACTTGCTCGGTGTCCTTCAGGTCGCCGTCGGTTTCGTATTCGACAATCATCGGACGGCTCGGCGATCCGTCCCTACCTTTGATTTCGTAGAGGCCGTGGAAGGGATCGGGCTTGGCTTTGCCGGGTTTATGAATCTTGGAGATGACGGGTGGGGCGTTTTCATCCCGCCAGCTCACGGCTTTGTAGATCTGCTTGAGATCCGGAGCGGGAAGCTTGATGTCGCCGGATTTGAGGGCGGCCTCGACCTTTTCCCGGAAGATGTTGTGATCCTCGAAAAGTTCGCCTCCGAGTTCCTCGCGGAGACTTGTGGCGGTATCGACCAGGCGGCCATCGCGTTCCCAGGTTTTGGAATCCAGGAGTTTCTTTTTCTTCTTCTCGGGCAGGCCTTTTTTCTTGGACTCGCCGTCCTCGTCGTCGCCGTCTTCCTCGTCGTCGCCCCATTCGTTGAGGCGTTTTTCCAAGGCGTCGGAGATTTTCGAAAACTTGCGGAACAGGTCGTCGCCGAACTCGTCATAGAGCACCGAGCGGATTTCCTCGTCGCCGGAGGCGAAGCGTAGGGACTCGATGCGTGGAAGGCTGAGCAGGCTGTGAAGCCGCAAGGGGCGCTCGACGACGACTTTCCAGTAACCGAAGGCCTCGTTCGGGAAGAGCTTTGATTCGGGCGTTTCCTTGAAGTCGAGGAAGGTCTTTGTGATGCGCTCGATGTCCTCCGGGGAGAGTTCGCAGTTTTTCTTGCCGAGGTTTTTGCGCAGCGGCTTGAACCACTGGGAGGCATCAATGAGTTGGACCTGACCCTTACGGTTCTTCGGTTTGCGGTTGGAAAGCACCCAGATGTAGGTGGCGATGCCGGTGTTGTAGAAGAGGTTGAGCGGCAGGGCGACGATGGCTTCCAGCCAGTCGTTCTCGATGATCCAGCGACGGATGTTGCTCTCGCCCTGGCCGGCATCCCCGGTGAACAGCGACGAGCCGTTGTGGACCTCGGCGATGCGGCTGCCAAGCGCGGTGTCATGATTCATCTTGGACACCATGCTGGCGAGAAAGAGCATCTGCCCATCGCTGGTGCGGGTGACGAGGGACATTTCCTCGCCGTCATGCATGACCTTGAAGCGGGGATCGCGCATGCCGTCCTTGCCGCCCATGGCTTCGAGATCCTTTTTCCAACTCTTGCCGTATGGCGGATTGGCCATCATGAAGTCGAAGCAGAGCGCAGGGAAAGCATCGTGGGAGAGCGTGGACCACTCGGCCCCGCCGATGATGTTTTCGGCGTTCTCACCCTCGCCCTTGAGCAGCATGTCCGCCTTACAGATGGCGTAGGTTTCCGGGTTGATTTCCTGACCGTAAAGTTGGGCGGCGATTTGCAGGCCGAGATCGGAAGCAAGCGACTGGAGGGTTTCCTCTCCCTCCGTCAGAATCCCGCCGGTGCCACAGGCGCAATCGTAGAGCAGGTAGGTGCCGGATTTGAGCTGCTTGCTGATCGGGCGGAAAACCAGATTGGTCATCAGGCGCACGGCGTCACGCGGCGTCCAGTGCTCACCGGCCTCCTCGTTGTTTTCCTCGTTGAACTTGCGGACCAGTTCCTCGAACACGGTGCCCATCGAGTGGTTGTCAATGCCGGCTGGGGTGAGGTCGATTTCCGGGTCGAGGAACTTCGCTATGAGCGTGCCGAGGGCATCGGCCTTTGATAGGGTGGAGAGCTGGTTGCGGAATTTGAAGTTTTCCAGGATGTCCTGCACGTTCGGCGAGAAGCCGTTGAGGTAGTCTTCGAAGTCGGCGAGAAGCTGCTGCTGGTTGCCCCGGGACTTCAGGTCGCGGAGAGTGAAATTGGAGGTATTGTAAAAGGCTTGGTTAGATGCGGAGCAAAGGGCGGCGGTCTGCTCGGTGATCCCGGCGTCATCGAGCATCTTGCGGGTTTCGAGGACGGCCTTCTTGGTCGGTTCCAGAACGGCGTCGAGACGGCGCAGGACGCACATGGGTAGGATCACGTCCGGATATTTGCCACGCTTGAAAAGGTCGCGAAGAACGTCGTCGGCGATGCCCCAGATGAAGGAGACAATTTTATTGTGGGTGGCTTGATCCATAAAATTAAAATGCAGAAAATCGAATTTAAAGTGACCCCATCGACGGTTTTTGCGCCTCCCAGTTTCCTAGCACTTCGCCGAGGACTACGGTGTAGGTGAGGTTGCCGTGCTCAAGATCTACATCGGGCAGGAACTCGTCGTCGAGGGCGGAGAGAAGGGGCTGGATGTTTGATTCATCGAGGCCGGAGCCTTTGAGGATGATGACCGTGCCGGCGATCGTGCCATTGGTGAGGTAGTGGAGATCGACCGCCGCGACATCATTCCCGCCGCGCTGGGCGAGAAATCGTTCGGACGAGGGCGTGCGGAGGGTGCGTTTCCAAGTAAGGTTCATGAGAGTGAGGTGAGGATCCAGTGACCGAATACAAGCGAGGCAGGGATGGCGGCGAGCAGAATAAGGCAGCCGCTACCTTTGCTGCTGCTGCGGTAGCCCACGCCGGTTCCTGGGATGCTGAAGGCCGTGTAGTTCCGGCCGCGCGAACTCTTGCCGACCCGGAATCCCCGACCGCCCACGGAATAGCCGATGCCAGAGCCGCTCAGGTTCACCCTGAACGGTCCTAGATTGATAGATTTGCGGTAAATAAGACCCATGGGAAGTTACGGAGATTGCGGTTCTTGCGGCCAGCTTTAGCAGGTGGGGTGGGACATCTACGGGGGCAGGCTGTAAAAAAAATGCGATTTATGCGGAAAATCTGAAATTCCACTTCAGGCGCAGTTCACCAAATAAGTGGGTGTTCCCTCAAGGTTAATCGGCCAGAAGAGCGCTTAGTTTCGCCAGTATCATCGTGCGGCTGGTGTGGCTACCTTTGTCGTCCGAGCGAAAGCCGAAGATGGAGTTGAATCGAAGGCTGCTTATTTCTTCTCAAAATCGAATAAATCCCCTCCCCGCCCGTCCATCCCTGCATGAAGGCCATTCTGCTCCCTGCGCTGTTGTTATTCGTTCTCTCCACAGTTTCACGCGCACAGACTTGCCGGGAGGTGGTTCGTGACGCTTCGGGGCGGGTGGTTCAGACCATCGAGCGCCAAAAGCAGGCGGGCAGCACGGAGCGAGCGGTGATCCGCGATACTTCCGGGCGTGTAATCGGAACTGCTACGACCCAGGTAAGCGCGGGCGGCGGTGGGCAAACCACTTTCCGTGATGCGCACGGAAGGGCTACAGGAACGGCGACTACGCAGGGAAGTTCATCCGGTTCGTCCCGCACCACCTACCGGGATGCCAACGGGCGCACGTCGGGCAGCGCCACCACGAGCAAATCCTCGGGCAATGGCAGCCGCACCCAGTATCGCGACGCATCAGGGCGGTTGACAGGCACCGAAAGCACCCAAGGCACCAGCACCATGACCACCACTCGACGCGATGCCTCCGGACGATACACCGGAAAGATTACGGGAAGCGGGGCATGCGTGACCGGAACGCACGTGACGATTCCGCCGACGGGAGCGAAGAAGTAGGCGGACGGGTTTAGATTGGCTCGCTTTTTGCCTTTCCGCGAGCTTGGCGAGGATCAGTTCACGGTAAATCTGCTCGACCGACTTGTGGCCTGAGAAGGACTCATCTAGGTAGATACCATCGATAGGCGGAAATATTTCCCGTTTCAATTCACGGTTACGCCTGACGATCATCGCGTTGACGACATAATCGGCTGCCTCATTGAGGGTTCTTTTCCACCGCAGATGAGCAAATCGCTGCCTATGCCGCAGTAGGACGTGGAGAGCTTCATGCACCAGCAGGAAGGCGATCAGTCCGGGACCGGCATCGCGGGCGGCCAGTCTGTTCAAGCCGGTACGGTTGAAAAACAGGCGGTCGCCGTCGGTGGCTCCGTAGGGATGTTTGTCGCTCCACTCCCAGGGCATGGACAGGATCTTGGCATGAGCGTCGGGCCAATAGTAAGCCACTCTGCGCAGTGCTACGGTCATAGGATGTGTTCTCGGATAGGAGGTGGGATTGATGATTTGAGGTGAGGTGGTAGTGGCGTTCATGGGATTGGTTTTGGTAATCATTCCTACCCCATCTCCGGATCCGAGAAGAACTCGGCTTGAGTTTTCGGCCATGGGTTTTTCACCATCACACGGCTGTCAAGCCGCTTCATTAACCCCTCCTCGCGCGTGAGCAACGCAGCAATGACGGGCGATTTCGACGCCCGATAGCCCTAGACGCAGCACAAGCCCCGACCGTGAATCTGAAGAACGAGAGAGTCCGCGAGTTGCCTGACCGGATCGACTTCGCTGCGCGGCGGGGAATGATCAGGCTCGGCAAGCTCGTCGCGTAGTTTGACAAACGCGAATTAGGTGGCATCACCTTCCGCCTCAAGCAGACGTCAAAGAACTGCGGAGTTTATCGTTTCTCTCAACTGGAACCCAGTTTGTTTCCCACAAGTCCCGAAATCGGCAATTCAGCCCCAAATTCTGTGGGACATTGGGACATTGAGGGACATTTTCATAAGCCTCACATAGGCGAAAAAAATGCTCATGAAAAAAATAAAAAACAGAATGTATTAAATACTCTCTATGAGAGGGGTAGGGAAACGTCCCACTATGTCCATATGTCCCACAAGGGCGTTTTCTGCTCCCTCCGAACCGATCTCGACCGCATCGCCCTCGACCTGACCGGGGCCTCCCGCATCGCGCTGGACATCGAAACCTACGGCGAGCGCAAAGGCGACGGACTTGACCCGTGGAAGGGCGACATCAGCCTGCCCTCCCCTTCGCCGAGGACGGCCTCACCGACCCATGCAGCCCCTACGCGCTCACCAAGCTCCACGCCGAGCATTGGTGCCGCCTCTACGCCCGCCAGCACGGCATCCAGGTGTGCGCCCTGCGGTTCTTCTCCGTCTGGGGACCGGGGCAACGTCCCGATCTGGCTCTTGAGTCATTTCAGCGAGCCATCGAGCAAGACCGCCCAGTCACAGTTCTGGGGGACGGCAGCCACCGCCGCGATCTCACCCACGTGTCCGACGTGGTTCGCGCCATCGAACTCGCCATCGGGTATCAGGGAGGAGGATTCGAAACGTTCAACGTCGGAACAGGCCAAAACCATTCCGTGATGGATATGGTCGCCCACGCCGCCGCGAAGGCAGGAAAAGAACCAACCATCGTGCATCACCCCGCCCATCCAGCCGACGTCCAGCAGACTCTAGCGGATCCACGCAAATCCCAAAACCTGCTCGGCTTCACTCCTCTCCACCCGTTCACTGGTGGATGACCCCATTTTACAAAACCGCTACAAAAACCACCGCCATTTTACAGAATTGCCACCTCCGAAAACCCACCAAAAAACCCAGCCGTCACACAAAAAACCTTGTATTTATATGGCTTTGCGGGCGGTCAATTTCGGAACACGACCCCAATTACGATGTGAAAAAAGTGTAAAATGGAAAAAAATAATTCTCATGGAATTTGAGTGAAAGTCCAGAGACCCAAGAACTTTGTCACCACTCGAAATAGATTTCCTCCTTGTTCCACATACGTTCCACGCGATCTCAAACAAGTGTTTTGTCACCATTTCTGTTAGAAATCTAGTAGGTAGACAACCAAAAATTTTAAATATTTCTGCAATATATTGTATTGCTTAGCCACATGGACGAACTGCCTCCAAGTGGAATCTGAGAAAGGCGGTGAGCATGCCGCAAACAAGGCGTAACATTCGAGGAGGTAAAATCGGTGTTCTGTGACCAGGATGCGTTGAAGGTTACTAATCCAAAAAGTCTCGCCCAACTCGATCCCCGCGTTTCTTGCTTGGCAGTTCCTCCATGGCGGCTTAAAGACCGCTTCATGAACGGAATTCTCGGAGAAGTATCCTTCCGTGCCGTATTTGCACCGGTTGATCTGCACGCTACTCAATAACACTGTTCGGTGAAAAATAAAGACCACATCATGACGTTAACCTTGTAAGCGAAGTCCATTTAGCATTTCGTATTCGGCAATGAAACTACCCGTAACTCTATTACTCATTCTGGGCTGCAACGCTTCACTGCTCGCACAGAAATCGAAGCGGCAGACGGAGGCGGACATCCAGAAGTTGCTTCCAATTCCCAGCACCAAGTTCATTCCACCACCGCCACCGAAGGAAGTTCCGGCGATAAAGATTGAGGCGATAACTACACGGAGATTGCCGACTCACCAGATCACTGTATTGCGCGGCGATGCTTCGACTTTACAGGATATTCCGCCGCCGCCTGAGCCAAAGCCTTTTGTGCAAGGCCCGGTTGGCGAGCCGCATTATCTGCTGTCATTCGGCGCAACGGTCTATGACCACCGAATCAGTCACGTGAAGTGGTTCGACTCGCGCAGCGAGAAGTATTTCGAGGCGTGGTGCGGATGGGATTGGACATTACTTTCATCCATGCCCGAGATCGTTCTCGGTGAGCGGGTGAGTTCGTTTCATCTTATAGCCTCGAACATCGACACGACGGCATTCCGCCGTGCGGGACATGAATTCAAGATGCCCGATCATCCTGAACTGGAAGAGGGGGCTTTTTCCATCACGAAGGGTGATAGGGACGACGCCGAAGCGTTGAAGGCATTGACCGCCATCCGCGAATTCTACTTCAAGCACAAGGAGAGGCTCGGGCAAATCAGGCAGGCGAGGGAAGAGTATCAGGCGGCTGCCGCCGCCTGGCACGCCGCCAACCCGCCGCAGCCTCAGAGCCACACGTTCTGGCTGAAGCCGCATCGCGGCAGTCGCTATCTTAAACAGGAAGGGGGCGACCGATGAGATCGTATCTTCTTACCATTTTAGCCGCCGCGACTGCGGCGGTTTCTCCTACCGTGGCGCAGGAGCAAAACTCCGAGATCATTCAGGTTTCCCCGGACATGTTCCTTCGCTGGCATGGACATGCGTACAGGACCTATTTCGTCCAGATTTCCGATCCAAACGATCACCTCCGCAAGTGGATTTGGGCACCGATCATCGAGACGGGCAACGATGAGAACATCAGCTACGAAGTCGATGGCACGGCGGACAAGGGCTTTTTCCGACTCAAATACACTGACCAGCCAACGACCGACCCCGACAACGACGATTTCGACGGCGACACTATCAGTAATCTGGACGAGGTCAGCTATTACAATAGCGATCCCTTAGATGCTGACACGGACAATGATGGTTTCGACGATGGTTATGAGAGTTGGTGGGGCACAGACCCGAACAATCCGGATTCAGACAATGATGGGTTAAGCGATGGCGATGAGTATTGGATCTACGGAACCTACCCGAATTCCGCAGATTCTGACGGAGATGGCCTTGTGGATGGTATCGAGGTAAACCAAACCAACACCTTGCCGACGAATGCCGACACTGACGGTGATGGAATGAATGACGGGTTTGAGGTCACTTATTTGCTCAACCCATTGGTTTCTGGCGATGCAGCCAGCGATGCAGACTCGGATGGTTTGAGTAATCTGTGGGAATACAAGCTGAAGCTCAATCCACGCCTCACTGACTCCAACAGCAACGGCATAAGCGACGCTCTGGAAGACAGGGAACTGGATGGCCTCGCGAATCTAGCTGAACTTACCACTCACAACACCGATCCGAGCCAGCCGGATACAGACATGGATACTCTTCCCGATGGCTGGGAACTTGCCAATGGATTTGATCCGACCGTCCACAACGGCACCGATGGCAATGCGGCCAATAATGCAACGGCGGACCCAGATGAAGATGGTCTGAATAATTCACAAGAAGCAGACAACAACACGAACGCCAATAACCCCGATACCGATGGAGACGGTGTGGACGATGGCGTTGAGGTTGGACAAGGAAGCAATCCCAACGATCCGAACGATAGCCAACCGCCACCCAACGGCACCGTTCCGGTGAACGTCACCTTTGGCGATCCCAGCGGCAGCAACTCCGAAAAATATCAGGTGAAGCTCACCCCCCTGGAAGGTGACACCAGCGGCAATGGTGTGCGGATCCGCACCAACCGTGACTACGGCGTACCGCAGACCGATACATTTCAACTTCCCAAGGGAGCCAAGTATAAGGTGACGCTTGAGTGGATTGCCACAGATCCCGATTACGATGGTGATCCAAGCCCCGATTATGATTACCAGCTTGAGTTTGATTTAGATGCCAACTGCCTTGTAGTAGATGACCCTGACGGGATCATCACGGACTTTAATGGAGACAGCGAAGAGTTCTTCGCAGAAGGCAAGGACGCGACGCTTTACGTGCCGTTGTTTAAGCCGATGGAAGTTACATTCTCAAACTCGACCATTGGCAGTCTTACCAATGACGATGTCAGCATTACCTACGATGCTCCCCATTGGCAGGACGGAAACGACGATGGTGTTGCACAAATGCCGGGCGAACGCAACTACCCAATCGCCTACGTCCGCAACACCCCGCCGACCATCGCAGGAAAGATCAAGGTCAAGCCCTCCGGGCTGACCTCAGTCAGCGGTTTTAGCGCGAAGATTAAGGTCACTGGTCCGGGCAATATCAAGATCGACGAAACAGCCGCGACCATCGGCACCGACGAGATCGAGCTTCCGACTACCGCATCAACAGGAAACTTCGTCAACGAGATCGACTACATGAACCCCATGACTTTGTCATGGGAAGTCGATGTGAACGGTCGAGACCAATGGTGCGAGGCAGGGGAGACCGCCAACCGAACATATGTGACGCTCGGGGTCCCGACCACAGCCTTGCAGCAGGAAACACTTTTCGACCTCGGATGCCGCAACGGGGATGGGCAGAACATCGAGAAGTCTGCTGTGACGGCCATCTGGCCGGACTTCCAGCCTGATTCGGATGGGATTCCGCGTCTCTTGCGTGTTCTTCCGCCTGGTGCCGCTGGTCCGCCTGCACCCATGACTTACTACGCAAACTCGGCAAGTCCATACAGCACTTGCAATGGTGTGGTTAAGCTCATGGCGACTGGAGATGGTCGCTGCGGAGCTTTTCAGGAACTATTGTATGAAGTTCTGAGAATCCAAGGAATCGCCTCGACACAAAAGACGGTTTACGCTCCTTCAGGAGCGGCTGGCGGGGTTGTCGCCGCGAAAGCAGATTACCTTGCGACCTATGGAGTCGATCCAGATACGATTTATTCGATCCCAGGTATTGACGCAATTCGCGACGTATTTTTCGTGAAAAGTTGGACGCTTTCGACTGCGGCGAGATGGAGTGTTACCGATCTTTCAGGCGTTCCCGCACAAGGGAATGACGACCCGATCGGGATTTTCGCCGACCATGCGCTGATCGAATACGACGGAGAGATATACGATCCATCATACGGAACAGGACCTTTTGCAGGAATTCTTGAATGGGAGGATGCCTCCATTGATGGATATGGAGTGCAGTTCATTCATCCGTCTGGCCTGTCTGCTGATTTTAAGTTTTGGACGCGCAAGCTTGACACGAAAGGAACTCAAGAAGTAACAACACCATGAAAATAAAAATCATCATACCCATACTCATTTTTGCGAATGGATTTTCATCCGCAGCCGAGCCAAAAATTACCGTCACGAAGGAAAAAATTGCACAGCCTATGGCAGCCGCAGGAGATCAAAGAAAGCCTGATGCAGTTTTCCGAATCCGTTCCACCGAGATGAATGCCAAACAGCCGGATTTAGAAATACCAACTTTCTCTTCTGGCATGAGAACCCGCGTTGCTGATGTTCGAGTATCTGAAAATCAAATTGAAGTTGCAATGCAGGTCGACGAACTAGGAATCGCCTACTTCGATTACAGACTTGATAATGGAAAATGGATTCTCACAAAGTCAAAGAATATATGCAAACTAAGTGGTCCGCTCGCGCTCGCTTTGGTTCAGGTGGATATCCTCAAGGATGGATCGGTCGATGTTAAGTATCGTGATGGTGTTAAAGAGCGACAATCCTCGTGGAACGACGAACTAATTGACAAAGTGGAACGGGGAGCTTCAGGCCTCATGTCGGAGCAATATCAGCTCAGTGAGAACCAGTTCAATTTGATTGGTGAGCCAGTGCGTCTTCGTCAAGCAACCGCATCCAACACGCAAAAATCTGAAGAGCAGAAGGCGCAGCACCCAAAAGACGGGGCATCTGTGCCAGATAAGCCGAAGGACTAGTTCAAGGACTATTGCATCGGCACAATTCTTTTCCATCAGTTTGTGGGTGAGCTATTGTTCCAATAGACACTCACCCCAACCACATCTCCAAATCCGCCATCGCCGCCCTGACGTTGCCTGCGGCTCCTGCCGCAATCTTCTGACTGGTGGAGATGGGAGCGCCCCAGCGCCTGGCGAGGAATGCCGCGAGAGCCTCGTTGTCGGGGGGCTGGAGGCGGACGGATTGGAAGCGGGTTTGGAAGCGTTCGGTGAGGCTGCTGAGGTCGAGGTTCGTGGTGCCGAGGAACGCGTGGCCGGGCTTCATGCGGTCGAGGTAGGTGAGGAGCATGTCTTGGGCGTCCTTGGAGCAGCGGTCGAGTTCGTTGACGACTTTCACTGACCACGATCCGAAGATTGATCCGTAGGCGAGTGAGCGTGTCCATTCACGGGCGAGTTCGAGTCCCACCTCCTTGCCGTTCACGTCCTCGATGGCACGGGGTGGCTGGCAAGCGTGCGGGCGATCAGGTTGACTAGGCTGGTCTTACCGATGCCGGGAGCGCCGGAAATCAGGAGCTTGAGCGGTTGGTCGGGCGTGGTGCGCAGTCGCTCGGCTTTCCGCATCAGCACCTCTGCCACCTTGCCTGCTTGTCCCACGAAGTCCGCTGCACAGGACGGGACGAAGCAGGTGGGCGGGATGGGTGGTTGCTTACGCGGCATGATCAGTCTCCCTCCCTCTGGCAACTTGAATGAGGCGATCCGCAATGGCCTGCGCCCCTTTCCGGTAAACGACCACCGCGAGTAGCTCTCCGTCCACATACACCGCCCAGAAGCGGGTTTGCCGGTATTTCTTCACCTCGATCATAACCAGCCCTCCGATCGTGCGCGGGCGATGATGTAATCGGCTGATATGCCGTATTTCTCAGCCGTCTTGTGCGGGAGCCTGTATCGGCGCAGGTGGCGTTTGACGAGGTTCCAATCCGGTTCCGGTGGAGTGTCGGGCAGGTTTGCGAGCGGATCGAAGCGGGTGCTACGTGGTGGAGCGTCGGGTAATTGTTCAAGTGCAGCTAGGCGGCGGAGGATCGGTTGAAGTCGTTCCATCACCAGAGCTTCCACATCGGCGGGCACGGGTGATTGAAGTGGCGCTCCACCGGCGAGTTCGGCAATCCTGGCGTCCACGATCTCGCGGATCAGATCCACGGGGATTTTAGTGATGGAATAGACAATCCCGCTCAGGCTTTCGAGTCCGAGCAGCTTCTTCATTTCCCGGCGGGCGTGGCGCGGAGTATCGGCATGCACACGGTCATCAAAGACAATGTCATCCCCTCGGCTGGCTATCAGTTTGTAGGTGCGTTTCATGCTCTGCTTCCGATGGTCAGGGTTTGAAGCACACACTCGACGTCGGAGATGCGGAATCTCACCGCCTTGCCGAGCTTGAGGTAGGGAATCAGGCCCGCCACGCGCCAGTTGTAGAGTTGGCGGCGGCAAATCTTCAGATGGCCGGCAAGCTCTTGTTCGGTGAGTAAACTGATTCCTTCCGTACCGGCAGGCGACGGCCTGGGAACCGATTCAACAACCACCGGCAGGAAGTTGCAGCTAATGGTTTCGTTCATCTGTATCATGGTCTTCATGGTTTCTGTATTGGGGTTCATGGTTTCGTTGTGATGGGCACGTGCGATGGGCTCAGGTATCCGAGTTGCCGCAGGTGTCCGAGAGATCGAGAAAGGGCTGATGCCAGCTATTACGGGGGGCTAGGAAGGACGGGCGCAGCCCATAGGTGAACCCGAGGTTGCTCGCCATCATCCCCCGCCAATTAGTCCAGTCACCGTAGAGTTCGGTGAAGTCGCGCTCGAATAGCACCCAACGACCGGGCAGCAGATTGAGAGCGTCAGTGCCACAGAGATCGACCATCGAGGCAGCCACCCGAGTATCGGACAACACGCCGTCGGGGGCACGGTATTTGGGCATACGCCGCAGGGTGTCGCGCCACTGGCTCCACGTTCCGTTATGGAAGAGCACGGCGCGAGCATGTCCGGACAGGCGCGTGGTGGCTTTGGCTGAGATGGGGAACGGGTGGCAGAGCTTGGGCGTCACCTCCCCCACGCTCGCCCACCGGAAGTGGATGACGATTTCCCCAGTCAGCTTGGCGATCAGTCGCTCCACTTCTTGCGGGTCGAGTCCTTTGAACCATCGCACCTCGCCGTCTTCCCGCCACCCCACACCGGCACCGTGGGGGTTGGCATCGTGGCAGGCATCGAGGGTGGCGCGGTCGGGGCGCACATCAGCAGGGCATACGAGTATCACACACATGGTATTGAGTTGGTTAGAGATTGGCGTAGGGGAAGCGGGCATCGAAGCGGCGGCACATCCGGTCGGCTATTTTGCGGTAGTGCTTGAATTCCGTGTGCAAGGGGCCGACGAGACCCAGTGCGACGGGGCGCTTGGAGCCGGTCCATCCGAGGTAATCCCAAAGGAAGCGGAGGGCGTCCTTGGCGGTGGCGGTGCGCTTGGCTTGCGCTTTGTTTTTGCCGAAGGCACCGAGGCATTCGATTTCGGCGGCTCGGCGGCAAAGCCCCAACACCGTGGCTAGGTGATGGAGAACCTTGCTTTGATTGAGCGAACCGGCGAAGACCCGAAATTCGATCACCCCGTGAGTGAAGAGTTTTTGGAAATTGATCATCCCGCGTCCACATCGGATGGCTGCATCGGCTTTGCGTTGAGGATTGGAGTTGCGCTCCATCTGGCGAACCAGTGAGCCAACGTCATCGCTTAAAGTGTGGCTGTAGCGGTTCAGGTGGCGTCCCGTTCCCGTTTGGCCGTAGAGGGCAGTGGCGTGCCATTTGACG
>CAMBTP010000046.1 GCA_945870855.1 Prosthecobacter debontii | reverse complement strand
GGCCCCATTCTTGATCAGCTCTCCGATGAAATCGAAGGCCAAGCAAAAGTAACCAAGGTCAATGTGGATGATGCCCGCGAGTTGGCAGTAAAATACAATGTTCGTTCTATTCCACTACTCCTATTCTTCAAGAATGGAGAGGTAAAAGACCAGATCGTCGGTGCGAACATCACCAAGGAACAACTCAAGGCGAAGCTCCTCGCCCTCGCTTAATAATTAATGGATTTTCTCAAGGCTTCGCCGGATTTCTCGTCGAAGCCTTCTCCTTTGGTAAAGATCGCGGTCGTAACCTAACCCCATGGTCATCGCATTCAATAAGCCATACGGAGTCCTTTGCCAGTTCACACCCGATCAGCCCGGACAACGCACACTCGCAGACTTTGGATTTCCCAAGAACGTGTATCCACTGGGCAGGCTGGACATGGATTCAGAAGGCTTGCTCCTGCTTTCCGATGAATCCGGGTTAAATGACCGCCTGCTTAATCCCAAGCACGCCCATCCACGCACCTACCTCGTCCAGGTAGAGGGCGTGCCGGACTCTTCCGCGATGCGCCTGCTGGGAGAAGGTTCCATCGTCATTCAAGGACACCGTTGCTTACCATGCCAGGCCGTAATCCTGTCTCGCCGCCCGGAGATTCCTCCCCGTGATCCCCCGATCCGCGTTCGAAAAGAAATCCCCGATACCTGGATACAAATCACGCTCACGGAAGGAAAAAACCGACAAGTCAGACGGATGACAGCCTCGATTGGGCATCCTACACTGCGACTAATTCGCATCGCCATCGGTCGCCTTACGGATTCATCGCTTGCACCTGGAGCTTGGAAGAAATTAGACGGGAATAAGCAGGAGCTGGCTGAACTTGGTGAATCGCGCTAATCACTCTTCCTCCTGCTTCTTAAGCCATTGCTTGAAATGCCGTTCTTTCGACTGTTGCTCAAGCAATCCGAGATCAACTCCCACCTGTAAATCGGGTGTCGGACGTTTTCCCAGCTTCACGGTGATAGCGATCGGATCTCCCTGAGCTCTCTTAACCAAGAGGCTCACCTCCACCAATGGCTTCTTGTCCGCTATGGTCTCCCTTAATAAAGTCAAGGCTCCCATTACTTCCCACCCTTTGCCATCAAGTGAAATGATCAGATCACCCATCTTAAGACCCGCTTGTTCCGCCGGACTCCCCTGCATTACATCAAGAATTCTGATCCCAAATCGCAACTTTCCACCTTGTGCAGCCTCAATAGGTTCCTCCTGCATCAGGATGCCCAAGTAGCCTTGGCCATCAGAGAGATAATCGACAGCAGCTAGCTCCTTGAGAACTACTAGAGCACGCTTTCTCACTTCCGGGTCATCATTTTCTCGGTAGAGCCTTACGAACTCGGCTGTGGCAGGACGCGGATGCTTCAACGCCCAAATAATTAATTCAGCCTGCGCATTTTCTCTACTAACAAATACCTCAGATCCTAAATTCTTGATCAAATCAGCTGGCGGAATCTCCTGCCCGTGAAGCTGACAAAGCACAGGTAGCAACAGAGATAAACAAATGACCCGCGCTGTAATCGCATTGGTCATTTCCACAAACAAATTCGTTATTGGTGAGAATAAGAAAAATCAGCCTCCGAAAAGATTTTTCTTGGGGATTTCCAAGGTGTCATCTGGCTGGAGGGGAATTTGCTTAAATTGCGGATTCTCGATATCGTATGTTGTTGTTTTACCTGCCCTGTAAAGCTTCACGCGCTTAAGGCTCCCGAATTCATTGGCTCCACCAGCAGCTTGCACCGCTTGCCAAATGGTTAGGTTTCTTTGAAAAGTGACTGGCCCTGTTTTTCTCACCTCACCTCCCACATGAACAACTTCTATTTTTACTCCACTGCCTTGCGTTGTCCAAATGACTTGAACCGTCAAATCCGTGTAAATCTCAGAAGATTTATACGCGCTCTGAATCGATGAGGCCAATCCTTCCGGGCGGAGACCGGCAGCGCGCATCCTACCGATAAACGGCAGATTTACATCGCCGCCTTCGGAAACCGGATACAGTCCATCGATCCTAGCTTTCTCTTCACTGGGAACGCCTTGGATCGTGATCTGAACGGCAGTACCCACCTCGATCTGAGATAGGACAGGGCATACTAGGATGATTAAAGCCGTAAGACACGTCGCCAGAGATTTTAAAGTGAAGCATTTCATACTGGTAGAAGTAAGTGTTTGGATCGCTTGGGCGATAAATTTATTTATTTAGTATTATACAGGAAATCGTTTAATACAAGTCGTCTTCTTTAGATTCTGAAGTAGCTGAGACCTTTTGATTAGGGCTCGTGTTACTAATTCCGACCGGAGCTCCGATCTGGGAATCTGCAGGAGTATAGTAATTATAGTAGCTAGTATAATACTGATATGTGCTGTCACTATTAACGTCCACATTATTAAGCACCACGCCGATGACGCGACCGCCGACGTCCTCAACCGCTTGCTTGACACGCATGATCATTTTTCTGGGCAGCCTTCGGTGCTGAACAACCATTATAGTAAGATCAACCTCACTGGCCAAAACTGATGCGTCACTTACGCCAAGAATAGGTGGGCTATCGATGAGAATCAAGTCGAAGCGCTGTTTGACATCCTGAATGAGTTCAGACATGCGCCGAGAATTGAGGATACCCGCTGCATCGGCGGGAAGAATTCCAGATGGCATGAAATAGAGATTATCTATATTAGTCTGGAGAATTACATCTTCCAGCATAAGCTTCGTAGTAAGGAAATTGGTTAATCCAACGGTATTATTGATATCGAAGAACGTATGCAGAGTGGGGCGACGAAGATCACCGTCGATCATCAGAGTAGTGTAGCCGCCTTGGGCACAGATATATGCAAGATTTGCGAGAGTGGTCGATTTCCCCTCGCCAGCACCACCGGATACGACACTGATCACATTATCCTCTGGATTCTTCCGGTTAAATTCAATATTCGAACGCAGAATTCGATAAGCCTCCGCATCGGGACTCATGCCATTCTGGTTGTGGAGAACCCCGACACCTCGGGGAATCACGGCGAGAACAGGCACCTGAAGGAAGCTTTCTATGTCTTCCAGGCTCTTGACCGAGGTGTCCATATACTCGAGGAAGAAGACAATGCCGACTCCGAAAATGAGACCCACAACCGCACCAAGAACAAGATTCAGCGTAACATTTGGGCTGACGGGTGAATATGAAATAACAGGATCATCATGAATTATGATGGTTTCATATGGTAACTCAGAATTGATCTCTTCCCCCATGAGTTTAATTTTCATCTGCTCGAGCAGCCCGAGTTCTGTTTCGAAGTCGCGTTTTGCATCAACATAATCAGAGGTATCGATACTCCGCTCCAAAGCGGCAGTCTTTGTCTCTGCCCTTTTGATTTCGGCTTTTTCCAGATTCTCTATCTCCTCATCGAGCTGACCCTTTAAACGATCACGAAGATTCACTACCCCTTCATCAAGGTCTGCTTTCATCTGATCAATGATCTTTTGGTTAGAAACAATGGTGGGGTGTCGATTTCCAAGACCGCTAGCCTTCAGGCCTTCAATACTTCTCTTTAGTTCCAAATACTGAGGATAGAGATTTTTGATGATATTATCAGGAAGATCCAGTGCGGAGGCATAAATCAGAAGTGCCTCACTATCATACTTGAGAAGGGCTTCAATCTGAGATTCCAACTGACTCACTTCACTCTGCAGCTCGGTATATCTACTTAGCGCAAAGGACGCCTCGGATTCTTCGTCCAAGCCCCCATTTGCATTTAGTTCCCCGAATCCGCGGTATATGATTTCTTTCGTCCGGCTGATGGTGGTGAGGACTTTACGGCGTTCCTCGACCTTGTCCTCCTGTTGGCGGACAGCACTTTTGATTTCACTGACACCCCTATCGTGGTTTTTGTCCTCAAGGTCGGTTCGGTATTCCTTGTAGGCGCTTGCAACTTCGGCGGTGATGTCACGAGCATCTTCCTTACTAGTATGGCGCACAGTGATCTGGATAAGATCAGTGCCGCGGATGTTATTCGTATTTACAATACCCTTTAGTATCCTCAGAACCGTTTCACGGTCTGTCGCCCACTTTGTCGTCAGATCAAGTTTATCAATGACCCTGTTGAGTGCGTTCCGGGTCTTTATTTTTTCGAACTCGTTCCCGAAAAAATTCGCGGACATTGTTGGACCGTTATCGCGGATCATGTAACCAAGCGGGTCGATCGTCCGCTCGCGGGGTCTTACCTCAATCGTGGCAAAACTTTCATATTTTTGAGGCATCACATAAGTGATGACCGATGAGGTCACAAAGACGATAAGCAGGGTAAGTAATATCACCCCGTAGCGATTTTTGATCACATGCCAGTAGTCAAAGGCGTGTAGAGAAACTTCCTGTTGCTTAGGGGATTGGTTCATCGAGTTGAAATTATTTGGTTAAAAGAATCAAAGAAAAGACTCCCGCGATGGTTTCATCGCGGGAGACGTTAGATGATTTATGGTATTTGGAACACCGACACTGAGCGACGCTTACTTAGAATTCGGCAGACAAGCCAATTGAGATCCGGTTACGGACATATTCACGGGCAGCGCTGATGTCGGTGTATGTCTCGGCAAAGGTGTAATACATGTTAGCCGTGAGGAACTCGGTCAAACGGCAGGAAAATCCCACATACGCATTGACGCTGGTCTCATACCTATCCGGTCCATAAGTGGTTGGATTGCTTACATCCCGACCTTCCAAGTAGTCCGAGAAAATCAAATCCATACCCGAAAGCAGCGATAAATCGGGGGAGACGATGTAGCTGGCGGTGCTACCAATCCGCAGCGCACGACGATCCTCGTAATCGAATGATGTTCCCGGCCCAGGCAGGACTGTGTCATTCACCTCCGCGCTGTAGCGGGTGAAGGCGTTCAGTGTGAGCTGTTGATTGACTTGAGACTTAAAGGCAATTTCGAGGTAGGGGCCGAGGCCACCATCGCCTTGATCGACTTCACGGTATTGAGCGCCTGTTTTGAAGATACCCACGGTGCTTGATGAAAACCGATGATCGACACCCACTAAGAAATACTGGTCAACTGAATCTGAAGCGACACCGGTAGCATCTGTGGTGGAAGCGCGATAGTCGGAGGTCAACACCGATTGCTGAGAAAGTTGATAACGAATCTGATTATATCCCTCAATCGTGGTCCGGTCGTTGTTGTTTGGTCCTGTGGAGTCCACACGATTTCCGCTGTATTTAACTCCTGTGTAAGTGGCATATCTTTCGGACCACCTGTAACCCAAAGAATTATCGGTCAGCCAGCTCAAGGACTCACTACCACTCCGCGAAGAAGCTGTTCCATAGGAATAATCTGGCTCAAGTTCGTTGGCCATGGTGTTCTGGCTCCTAAATGTGAGACGCTCGTCGAAGCGGTGATTTAAGGAACCAGAGATTCTTGATTGGCTGAAGGTATCATCGGCGAGTGTATCCGGCGCATCGAAGTAATGAATGATGCCAATTTTACCGAGGATATCAATAGTGGTTTGGGAGGATTGTGGATCATCACTGGTGTAAGACAATCCAAGATTTGGGCTGATGGCCAGCGATGAATCCGCGGTCGTGGAAGATCCAGCTGCGACGTTATCGTCATAAATTGTATTGGTAGAAAGTGACCACTTGAGCGGTAAACCCTCCACTAACTCGGCGCCCGTGTTATAAAGGCCCTCGCCTGCATAGACAGGTGCAGCCAGAGCAACGAACAATAATGATAAAAATTCAGATTTCATAAATGATAAGAAAATACACTGTGGAAAATATTAGTTAGTTGGAAAATTCGCCGGTTACGCATCAGAATCATCAGAATCATCAGAATCATCAGAATCATCAGGATCTAGGTTAGTTACAGGTGTTGCTGGATTAATCGTTGAAGGGTTGTTTGTAGCTACTGAAGGCGTAGTATTATTTGCACTTTCGCCTGGGAAGTTTGCGGGATTTGACGCCACTGCAGCGACAGCAACAGACGAAGCGTTCGTTATAGCCGCAGCCGTCCCGGGAGGCGCTACTGCGATTGCAGCTGCGGTGATGGCCGCAGCGGCTTGCGGAGCCGCGGTGACGGCTGCTGTGGTGATTGCCACTGCGGATGAAGGGGCTGCGGTAACGGCTGCTGCGGTGATCGCCACTGCGGCTGTAGGGGCTGCGGTAACTGCTGCCGTAGTGATTGCCACTGCGGATGAAGGGGCAGCGGAGACAGCAGCTGTGGTGATCGCAGCTGCGGCTGTAGGCTCTGCGGTAACAGCAGCTGCGGCGATTGCTGGTGCCTGTGATTTAGGGGCAGCGGTCACAGCAGCTGTGGTGATCGCCGCTGCGGCTGTAGGGGCTGCGGTAACAGCAGCTGCGGCGATTGCTGGTGCCAGTGATTTAGGGGCAGCGGAGACAGCAGCTGTGGTGATCGCCGCTGCGGCTGTAGGGGCTGCGGTGACAGCAGCCGAGGTGATTGCTGGTGCGGCTGTAGGCGCTGCGGTTACCGCAGCTGCGGTAATAGCGCCTGCAAACTGCGGCGCTGCAGTCACTGCAGCTGCGGTGATTGCTGCTGCAGCATCTGGATTTGTCTTTATCGCTTGTTCGACGGCTTTTGCAATAGCTCTGGTAATGGCATTTTTTGAACCTCCCTTTGCGACGATCGCAGCAACAGCAGTCGCCGCGTTCTGGGGCGTGGTGGTCTGCGCGGAGGCAGATGCCAGCGAGAAACCGAGCGCCGTGAGGATGGACAAAATCCTGCTTGTTTTGACTGAGTTAATTTTCATCGGATTGTTGGTTGGATATAATTGTTAGGAAAGCTGGAGCGGGCAGCGGGAATCGAACCCGCATGTCTAACTTGGAAGGATAGCGCTTTACCACTAAGCTATGCCCGCTTTCGCCTTCAATCTTGGCCTTTAACGGCTGGAAAACAAGCCCTTTTTTTAAATTATACGTGACAAAATTTGTTACACTGTGCCGCACTTACAGGCCACCGGGACGCTCGATGAAATCGGCGGCTGTCCTGAAACGCTGACCAATCCAGCAGCCGAGGCTTTTTACCCCGAATGTCTCCGTGGCGTAGTGGCCTGCATACAGGACATTCATTCCGCGTTCCTCAGCCTCGATGAAACTCCAGTGAGGCCCCTCGCCGGTGACGAAGGCGTCGATGCCCAATGCCGCGATTTTTCCTACTTCAGAGCCTGCACCGCCAGTGATAACCGCCACTTTCCCAAGCCAATCTGCTCCGCCAGGGCAAACCGTGACCTCGCGCCCGACAGCGGCGGCGGTGGCGGCAATCAAATCCTCACGGCTACCCTCCCACAAGCCTGCCACGCCCATCGGCCAGCCGTCTTTTTCGAGAATTGGGTAAATTTCCCGTAACCCGATCGCTTTAACCAAAAGAACGTTGTTGCCGTGGACGGGGTGCCAGTCGAGGGGCAGGTGCGCGGAGTAGATAGCGAGGTTGCCACGGATCGCGGCGCGGATTTTGCGAAAATAGGCTCCGGTGATTTGCTGCGCGCCCTGCCAGAACATGCCGTGATGCACGATGAGCAGCCCACCACCCGCAGCAACCGCCTCCTCTACCACCGCCAGCGAGGCGTCCACGGCGGAAAACACACGCTCGACCGTGCCGTCGTTCTCGAGTTGGAGGCCGTTCATCGCGCCGGGATAATCCTTGATCTCGGAAAGCCTCAGCTCCGCATCTAGGAACGCCACGATCTCTTTTAAATCCGCCATGACGGGGTTCTATTCTTTTCTACACCAGTTGACAACGCCTTCGGCAAATTCCACAGGCATTCCCTCAATAAAAGCCATCAGATCCGGCGCGAGCCCCGCCTCCCATGAAATTTCCTCGCCCTGCCAGCATATACCCAAACGGCTTGCGTGGAGCGCGTGCCTTGGTAAGATCAGTTTTTCCGCCAAGCCTGCGTTCCAGCCCTGTTCCATCCATTCCAAGTATTCCGAGCCGCCGCCGGAGTAAAGTTTGTCGCCGGCGATGGGGAAACCGCACTCTGCGAGATGGACGCGTATCTGGTGCATCCGACCGGTTTCGGGAAAACACCGCACTAAGGAATACTCCATGCCGTCCCGCAAAAAACGGCTTTCTACGACAAACCTAGTAGAACATTCTTTTCCACGTGCATCCACAATCTGACGCACCCAGATTTCCGATGAGCCGATCTCTCCTGCGCGGAGGATCGGTGCATCGCAGACCCATTCCTCCTCCGCCGGCCAGCCTTTCACGATGGCGAGGTATTCCTTCCGTGCCTCGCGGCGTTCAAACATCATACCCAACTCCCGCGCTGCCTGCGTATGCTTCGCGACAAGCACCAGTCCGCTCGTCTCGCGGTCGAGACGCGTCACGATCCCCAGGCACGCGCCGTTCTCCACCTCGTAGGAATAGAGATTTTTCAACCCGCCGAGCAGGGTCGGCTCTGGTTTATTGTTCGCGGGGTGGACGATGAGTGGCGCGGGTTTGTCCACCACTACCCAGTCCGCGGACTCATCGACCACGCGGAAATTTACCACCACCTGCAGGCTCATCTTCCCTCCGGTATATCAGATGGTTTTCAAAAAGCACGCCGCAAACCCGTGTTTAGCGGACTTGCGGCGTGATCAAAAAGTATTGTCCCAGCGCGGGGGCTACGACTTGTAGCGGAGACGCTTCTTGTGGCGGTTCTGCTTCATGCGCTTCTTGCGCTTGTGCTTATTGATCTTGGTCTTACGGCGTTTCTTGATGGAGCCCATGGTTTGTGCGGGGTTGGTGGTTTAGTGAAAAGATTACGGAACGAGCTTGTTGAGAGGGTATTCGATGATTCCTTCCGCTCCGAGCTTCTTGAGATCGGGGATCATGTCCCTGACGAGCAACTCGTCAATCACCGTTTCGACAGCCACCCAGCCCTCCTCGGAGAGGTGGGAAACGGTGGGACGACGCAGAGACGGGAGTTTCGCGAGAAGCTCGGGAAGCCGGTCGGCAGGTAGGTTCATTTTCAGGCCGACCTTATCGCGGGCGCAGAGGGCTGCTTTGAGGAGCATGGAAATCTTATCCATCTTCGCGCGCTTCCAAGGATCGGCGGCGGCGGCGTGGTTTGAGTAAAAGTGTGGGAAAGAAACCAGCAGGGTGTCTACGATGCGCAGGCGGTTTGCTTTGAGGGAGGAACCCGTTTCAGTGACATCCACGATGGCGTCCACGAGATCCGGGACTTTCACCTCGGTAGCTCCCCATGAGAACTCGACCTCCGCCTTGATGCCGAGCTTGTCGAGATAACGCTGGGTGATTCCCACGCCCTCGGTGGCAATGCGTTTCCCCTCCAGATCCTGCGGTGTCTTAATCGGAGAGTCTTCCGGCACGACCAGCACCCAGCGCGTCGGGTTCACAGAAGCGCGGGAATAGGGCAGCTCCGCAAAATCCACCAACTCCGCGCCGCCTTCCGAAGCCCAGTCGAGACCGGTGATGCCGCAGTCGATGAAACCTTGTGCGATATAGCGCCCGATCTCCTGCGCGCGAATCAGATAAATATCGAGTTCCGCGTCGTTCGAGGCGGGACGTAGTCCACGCGAGGAAACATAAATGTCATACCCAGCCTTCCTGAAGAGCTCTATAGTAGGCTCTTGTAGGCTGCCCTTGGGGATGGCGATTTTCAGTGAGTTGGACATTACAAGGATACTCCGCTCTTGCGCAGGGGCGGCGGTTTTAGTCTGGAAACCTGGGGAATCAAGCCAAGTTTTACGAAAAATCAGCCTTTTCCGTCAGGCATTCATCGTTTCCACGCTTTCTTCCGTCGCCCAACACGCCGAAGATACCGCCATGCGCAAGCTCACGCCGGAACTCCTCGATCACCTTCCGCACGGCGACCCCGGCGCGCTGCGCTCGCGCCAAGACCTGCGCCGCATCAACTTTTTTATGGGCAATGAACGCTGGATCGCATCCTTGATTCCGGAGGGCACCCGACACATCACCGAGATCGGCGCGGGCGATGGCCAGCTGCTTTGCCAGCTCGCCCGCAAACACCCACAAGCCGAAATCACTGCTTACGATCTCGCGCCACGCCCCGCCCATCTCCCGCTCTCTGTAAAATGGACGCAGGGAGATATTTTCACCCAAACCCCGCCCTCCCATGGCGGCACTCTCATCGCAAACCTCTTCCTCCACCACTTCACCGACCCGCAACTCGCCGATCTCGGCGCATGGATACGAAGCTTCGACACCCTCATCATCAACGAGCCCCTGCGCGCCCGCCTGCCGCTGCTGTTGGGAAAACTCGCTACCCCTTTTATCCACCCCATCACCCGCCACGACATGCGCGTCAGCATCGAGGCGGGCTTCGCCCCCGGCGAGCTGGCAGCAACGCTAGCTCTCGCGCAGCACGGCTTCGTTTTACGTGAAATCACTGACTGGCGGGGAGCCATCCGCATCGCCTGCCAGAGGCGCAACTAAAGGGAAGCTCGGTGGTTCAGGCGATGGCCCTGACTTCCGTCCGGAGATCCTTGTTTTTGGAATGATAAGCTTTCTGGAAATCAAACTGGGCCTGGAGGCGGGTGAGCAGATCACCGGGGATGTCGAAGCACAACTGGACTCGGAGCGCAAGGTTGGCACTCACCCCTTTCTTCTGTCGGATGACATCGCTGAGCTGGGCTTTGCTGATTTTCATGGCCTCCGCAGCTTCAATCTGGGTGATGCCGTGATGGGCAATGGTATCCCGGATCAGGGCGGCGGCGGGGTTTGAAAGCGGCTTCGGGATCTTGAGCAGATCACGGGAAATGGCGATTGGTTTCGTTTTCATTTGGATGGGGTTCAGTGGGTGTCTTCGATTCGGACGAGTTCGACGTCTTTCATTTCCTGATTTTCCCATTGGAAGGTGATCCGCCATGGGGATTTCCTGGAGTCTGCGTCGATGGAGTATTTTGAGGTTCCATTGAGTTTGTGGTAGTGAAAGGCGGGAAGTCGTAGGAGTGATTTTTCATCCGCCTCATTGAGAATGGCGAGACGCTCGAAGGCCTTGACTGGATTGAGGGTTCCAAGCTTCTTGATTTCTTTCCTGCTCAGTTCCTCACCAAGGAACAGTTTCTCGGTGGTGGTATCTGCGAAGCTCCTGATCACGCACGAAATAATACACCAATCAGCGAACTATTCAAACGCGAAATTCGCCTTTTGGTATCTCCAGTGCCCTCCACCTCTTCTCCGTGTTTATGCCTGTCCATCCGTGGATTGAATTCTTTCATACTTTGGTGTAATCGGCTTTTTACCCATAGCGTCCCCCCGACCCCGTGCTACTGTCACGCGTTTGAGTAAAACGATCACCATCACCGGAGGCGGGCTCACCGGACTTTCCCTCGCGATAGCCCTCCGAAAAAACGGCGTAACTGTCGCGCTCCATGAGGCGGGCAGCTACCCGCGCCACCGCGTCTGCGGCGAGTTCATCTCCGGCGTTTCCCGGGAAACATTGGAGACCCTCGGCATCGCCGAAACCCTCGCCGATGCCCACCTCCACCGCAGCGTCACCTGGTTTTCCGGCGACAAACTCCTGCGCGAAAACATCCTTCCCAAACCCGCTCTCGCACTGTCCCGCCACCTCCTCGACGACCGCCTCCAGAAACTCGCCATCGACCTCGGCGTCGAGATTCACACCGGATCGCGGCTAAAAATGAACCCCGGGCAAGCCGGTGAAGTCTGGACCGCTGGCCGCAAACCCGCGAAAGGGGAGTGGATTGGCCTCAAGGCGCACATCCGCGGCATCAGCACCACAGCTCATCTGGAAATGCACAGCGGCCCGCGCGGATACCTCGGCATCACCCCGGTCGAGGACGGCTGGCACAACGCCTGCGGCCTGTTCCGTATCGATAAAACCATCACCGCCCGCCACGCCGATCTACTCACCGCCTACCTTTTGAAAAACGGCAACGCCGCCCTCGCCCGCCGTATTGCAGCGGCCGAGTGGCGCGAGGGATCGTTCACCGCCGTAGCGGGTTTCAGCCTCGGCCTGCAAGCCCACACACCCGGCCTCCTCTCGCTCGGCGATTCCCACGCCATCATCCCCCCCTTCACCGGCAACGGCATGACCATGGCCTTCCAATCCGCCGAAACCGCCCTGCCCCACCTCATCGCTTACGCAAACGGCAGCCGGTCATGGCCCGAAGCCTGCGAAGCCATCCAACGCCAGCTTGCCAAACGCTTCAGCAAACGCCTCACCTCCGCCAAACTCCTCCACCCATTGCTTTTCCACCCAGCCGCCAAGCCCCTCCTGAAACACGCCCCCCTCCGCCCGCTCCTTAACCTGATACGCTGATTGATTATTGATTATTGATTATTGTTGATTGGAAAGAGCACGAATCCATTCCCCATCAGCCCGCCTCAGGCGCAATTCCCCAATAATCAATAATCAATTTCCAATAATCAATTTCCCCCACTCAATGTTCCTCCTCTCCCTCGCCACCACCAACCCGCCCCACACCTTCACTCAGGCGGAAACATGGCTGGCACTCCAGTCCCACCCCGCCTTTCCCAGCCTCAAGCCCCGCTCCGTTTCGCTGTTAGAAAAAATCCTTACCAACGGCAACTCCGGCATCGGCCACCGCCAGTTCACCGCCGCCGATCTCGCCCCCGTCTTCCGGCAGGACGCGCAGGCGCTGAACCGCTCCTTCGAAACCCACGCCCCCGCACTAGCCACCGAAGCACTCGCCAAAGCCTTGGAAAAATCCGGCCTCGCAGCGGAGAAAATCGATGCCCTCTTTCTCTGCACCTGCACCGGCTACCTCTGCCCCGGCCCCTCTAGCCACGTTGCCGAGAGCCTCGGACTCCGCCCCGATACCTACTTGTGCGATCTAGTAGGCCTCGGTTGCGGCGCCGCCATTCCAACTCTCCGCGCCGCCCACGGATACCTCGCCGCGAACCCCGACCATAACGTCGCAGTCATCGCCGTCGAGACCTCCTCCACCGCCTTCTACATCGATGACGACCCCGGCGTCCTCATCTCCCTCTGCCTCTTCGGAGATGGTGCCGCCGCCGCCCTCCTCACCGGCCAATCCACCACGAAAACCGCTTGGAAATTCGAACACTTCGACACCCACCACGTCCCTGCCGATCGCGAGAAAATCCGCTTCGTCAACTCCGCCGGAAAACTCAAAAACCAGCTCCACCGCAGCGTCCCCGACCTCGCCGCCCAAGCCGTCTCCATCCTTTTCGAAAAACTCCCGAAAAAGCCCGACCAAATCCTGGCTCACTCCGGCGGCCGCGATGTCATCGAAGCCCTCGAAACCGCTCTCCCGAGCTTCCACCTCACCGAAACGCGCGAAATTCTCCGCCGCCACGGCAACATGTCCAGCCCCTCCCTCCTCTTCGCCCTGGAGGAACGCCTCCGCACACACCCGGACTCTGATTCCCTCTGGCTCACCGCCTTCGGAGCAGGTTTTGCCGCGCACTCATGCTCTCTCACAAAAACCTTAAACTCTAAACCTTAAACTGGATATCACTCTTCATTCGCAGTTGAAAAAACCATGCCTCCCACCGACTCACAACGCCTCGCCCAAACGCAACGACCCGCAGGCCTCTCCGTCATGAAGCAGCGCTGGGCCGGCCTCGGCTTCTTTCACTGGGAAATCGATCCTGAAATCATCGCCGCCCGCCTCCCTGTGGGTCTTCATGTCGATACCTTCGGCGGCAAAGCATACCTTGGCATCGTCCCCTTTTGCATGGAGCGCATCCGCCCCGTCGGCTTACCGCCGCTGCCTTGGCTCTCCTGGTTTCACGAGCTCAACCTCCGCACCTACGTCCACGACGACGCGGGCAACCCCGGCGTCTGGTTCTTCTCCCTCGATTGCAACTCTCCTCTTCTCCACCAACGCACGCGGCGATATCCACACCGGCCGCGTCCACCACAGCCCCTACCTGATCGAGCCCATGCCCGAGGGAAAATGCTCCACCATCCCCTTCGCCCTCAACGGCTTCCCCGAACCGGAAACTCCGCCCGTCTCCCAGCTCACGGCGGCAGCGGTAAATGTTACAGTTTTCCCGCTTAGGAAGGCGTAAGATTTCCGCGAAGACTCGGCGATTACCGGAGACGCGCTCTCCAGAGCGCGTGGGATGTACTCGCGTTATGGAATTGCAGATGTAAATATAATTGATATTGCCGGTGACGAAAACCAGCACCGAATCGACTGGTAAAAACCGCTAGCAGGCCAGTGGCACGGCGAGCCGTAGGAGCGCCGGATCCATTTTGTATTTCCTGTGGGCAACCTCCGCGATGGGTATGCGCCCATAGCTGCCGTCACGGTAAACCATGATCGAGTTCGTCTCGCCTGCTTCGAGCGCATCCACGGCGGCGTTGGCGAACTGGTAGGCCATCATGCGGTCGTAAACGGTGGGAGAGCCGCCGCGCTGGACATGACCAAGAACGGTGAGGCGCGCTTCCATGCCGATGGAGTCGTTAATATATCGGGTGACGTATTCCGCCATTTTTGTGCCCTCCGCGACAACCGCGATGATATAGCCGCGACCTTCCGCGATTTCTGCCGAGACGCGCGCGCCGATACTGGGAAGGTCGTATTCGATCTCCGGAATCAGGCAGATCTCGGCTCCGCAGGTGAGCGCGGAGGTGAGTGCGAGGTAGCCGCAGTGTCGACCCATGACCTCGACCACGAAGGCGCGGGAAAAAGACGATGCTGTATCGCGAATGGAGTCGATGGACTGGCGGATGACATTCAGCGCGGTATCGACGCCGAGGCAATAGTCGGTTCCTGCAATATCGTTGTCGATGGTGGCAGGGATGCCAGCGAAAGGGATCTGGAAGTCGGAGTAAAACTGGTTAAGGGCGCGGAAGGAGCCATCGCCGCCGATAACGATGAGTTTTCCGATGCCGCGTGCCTTCAGGTTTTCGTAGGCTTTTTTCCTGACCTCGATATCGAAGAACTCCGGCGAGCGGGAGGAGCGGAGGACGGTGCCGCCCTTGTGTATGATGCCGGAGAGGCGCTCAGCAGTAGCGGGGAAAATGCGATCTGCAACCAGTCCTTTGAGTCCATCATAGATCAGGAAAGGGGCGTATCCACGCTGGGCGGCATAGTCGGCGGCGCATTTCACGGCGGGGTTCATCCCAGCGGAGTCGCCGCCGGAGGTCATGATGGCGAGGCCTGGTTTTTCCGAATCGGTCATGGTTGGTGAGAGGGCAATTAGCAGTTTCGATGCCGGGTTGACTCCCTGATCAGGCTAAGAAATTCGCAATGATGGCGAGGCCGGCGTCCTGGCTTTTCTCGGGATGAAACTGGCAGGCGAGAACCTTGCCTTTTTCCACGGTGGCTGCAAATTTTTCACCGTCATAATCCGTCTCCGAGGCGTCCCATGTGTCATCCTCCGGGACAGGGTAGTAGGAGTGGACAAAGTAGAAATACGGCTCCGCGCCAAGACCTTTCCAGAAGGGGGAATCCGGCTGGGCGGGCTTCGCACTGTTCCAGCCCATCTGCGGGATCTTGCGTCCGGGCGCATCCGAGAAGCGAACGCAGCGGCCTTTTACAATGCCGAGACCGGTTATATCGGGTGCCTCGTCGCTACCCTCGAAGAGAATCTGATAGCCGACACAGATGCCGAAGTAGGGACGCCCGGCGGTAATCCACTCGCGCAGAGGCTCGACAAGGTCGCGCGCTGCAAGGCGCGTCATGACATCGCCGAACTCGCCCTGACCCGGCAGGATGAGGTGGGTGGCATCAGCCAGGCCGCCTGGATCAGCAATAACCACCGGCTCATGGCCGAGCGCGTGGACAGCGTTGTGGACGCTGCGGAGGTTGCCACCACCGTAATCGACGAGACCGATTTTCACAGCGCTTGCTTGGTGCTGGGTATGCCTTTCACGCGGGCATCCTTCTCGCAGGCATCTCGGAGGGCGCGGGCGAGACCTTTGAAAATCGCTTCGGCGATGTGGTGTCCGTCGCGCCCATAAAGCAGCTCGACGTGGATGTTCGCGCGGAGATTGGATGCGACGGCGCGGCAGAATTCCTCCACGAGGGTAAACGGCATGTTCGGCGCGGAGGGCGTGCCGGCTGGGGCGCGGAACTCAAGGTGCGGGCGGTTGCTGAGGTCCACGACGACGCGGACGAGCGTCTCGTCCATCGGCAGATAGGCGCACCCGTAGCGGCGGATACCCTCCTTCGTACCAAGCGCCTCGCGCATGCACTCACCGATCACGATCCCGGTGTCCTCGATAGAATGGTGGAGGTCGACCTCGATATCACCTTGGACACGGACTTTGAGATCGAACAACCCATGCTTGGAAAACAAGTTGAGCATGTGATCAAAAAACGGGATGCCGGTATCGATTTCCGAGATGCCGGTTCCATCAAGATCGATCGAAAGATCAATATCTGTCTCCGCCGTCTTGCGGCTTCGCTGCGCGTTTCTACCCGTCATGATTATTTCTCCACCTCTTTTGTAAGACCGGCGCGTTTGGTTAATTTATCGAGATAAGATTCCGGTAGGTTTTTGGCCTTTGCCTCGTCGAGGATCGCTTGCTTTTTCTGATTATCATCAGCGGCTTGTAGCTTTTTCCAAGCCGTCCGATAAAGCTCTGCCAGAGGCGTATTGACTGCATTAACGAAGGTATCGAGTTTAGCTATTTCAGAAGCCGCCTGCTTTACGGCTTCTTCGAGGGATTCCTTATAGTAGGCATGCGGAGTGATCCATTTCACTTTTGCTGCTTTTTCTTCCTGCAAGCGTGCCGCGAGTTGCGACTGCTCATTATCCAGGGCGCGCATGGATTTAGCCCTGTCGCCAGCTGACATTCTAGCAAGACCAGAATCCCTGCTCACCAAGCGGCTTTCGAGGCTTGCCAAGCTCTCAGCCAAGCTTTCGCTATAAGATTCCAAAACCTGTTGTATCAGAGGCGCGAGGGCGGCATACCCCTCTGCCACCCCAAAGCTCGTTTCGTAAGAATCGAATCTCCTAAGCACCGTGAGATAATCCCGCATAGCCACGGCACTTCGGATCTTTTTCTCCGCGATCCGAGCGTCAAATTCGTATGCGTTCGCCTCGTATTGCTCAGCGGGAATGATCCCCTCACCGAACTTGATCGCACCACCCTTGATGAGATCCAGCTCCTCTTCCAAAGACTTGATCATCTCCTCGACTTTCGCGATTTTATTACTATTTGAAAAAGTCGCGATATACTTTTTTAATTTTTCGATGCGCTCTTCATAGCCCTCTTCGGAGAGAAGTTCGGGTGCCGGACTTAAAGTCGCAATTTCCAAGAAAGCCTTCTCATATTCGGGTGTCTTCTCAATTCTCAATACCTCGGAGCGGGGAACAAGTTTCTCGTCGCGAATCGTGGCAGTGACACGCACTTCGACCACATAATTCTCCCCCTCCTCGCGTAGGACTGTTCCTTCGATCTTTTTGCCGTTTTTGATCGTCAGGACATCTGCATTGACGGGAAATAGAGAGAGAAAGCAGCAGGCGGCGGCGAAGGATCGGATTCGATATCTCATTGTCATGGATTGGGTTTGATGTATGGTGGATGCTTTTCGTTTTATGGCAAGGATGTAACACGGACATCTGAAGCAGATCTGACCGGGCTTACCCCTCCATCTGGAGCAATGCGAATCGCCTCGCCGGATTTCGGGATCAGATGAGGAGGATCCGAAGCTAGCGCAAGGCGACGGTTCACATCTTTCAAAGGGCTTCTGGCCAAAGCTTCTTTCACGGTATCGGGCGTATCTTTGCCAAATATAAATGTAACTGCGTAGCTTCGTATCAGTTCGGCTTGAAGCAGATCACCGTGAACAATGGGAAAACGGATAGCGGTGATCGGGAAGGCGTTTAGCTTTTTCTTAAGGTCTGGCGCAAGGGGAATGTCCAGCGCCTCCAACCGCGACTGCGACATAGCTAGAAGTCCCAAAGTAGATTCATCGAAAAGCATGGCTGAATCCGTGATCGGCAATCCTGTTAAATCCCCAGAACTAGAGCATTCCTTGATGTAATTTTCAGACGAAAACTCCTCGGAAACCGTACTGAAAAGGTCACCAGCCCATAATAACCATTCCCCTTTGAGAGTCACCGCCTCGACATCGAGCGCAGCCTGTATTGCGACAGCGTAGACGAAGGCTCGCGCGGCATATAGACTATCTGGCCCGTCACCTGGATAAATCCTAAGGCGCGGGCCTTTCGCGAAATGCTCTTTTGCCTTGAGCAGTGTTTCTGCGGCAAGATCGCGGTAAGAATCTTGCCCGGTGATCCGGTAGGCCGTTGCGTAAGCCGAGATCATCCTGAACGTCGCGACCGCATTGGGATCCTTGTCTTTGTAAGACACATCCATCCGCCCGTTCCGCACTTCCAAGAGCTTTACCCGCGCGCTTTCCAAAAGCTCTTTCGCCCGGGTGGAGTCGATACCCACCAGACCCGCCACTTCATCAGGAGATTTCGCGAAAGCGATGCTGTTGCTCTTCAAATACTTGCTTAGTGGGTCTAGCTCGGTAGGCAGATTCCCGCTCCGCTCCATGCCGGAGGCGGCCATCCATACTGGCAATTCCTCAGGACTCAGAATATTCCTCACCTCCTCATACTGCCAGAGCCATTTCCCCGCATCGCCCGAACCATTCGAACCATACGTGAAAAGCCCAGATTCCGTTATGTGATTTCCCTCCACAAATTCTAGAACACCCCGCGCTCTGTCGAGAGCGCGCTGCTCACCAGTCGACTCATACGCATTCAGAAGACTCACAATCACCCGCGCTTGGCTGGCACAATCCCGGCTGAAGTTGGGAAACGTCCATGATGAGCCTTGTCTGGAATTAAAAACACCCCCGTCCAATGGATCAAACATCGGGCTGACCACAATATCGTCCACCAACGCATCAAGAACCTTGAACGACCTGTCTCGCTGCTCCTCGGGCAAACTTGTCATTCTGGAAGACATCGAGAGAACATCCAACACCCCGACAGGAAACAATCCGCCTGCCTCGTCGAAAATGCCCGGCGAAGGATCATAGAGCGAGGTGAGTTGACGAAGAGCGCGCAGCGCATCGGCGGCGGGTTCATCGCTGGCTTTGGTTTCCTTGTAATGCTGCAGTATCCGCTCCCGGCGGCTTGACTGATCGAGTCGGCTGTTTGTCTTGACGTAGTCAGGATCATCGACCCACGTCTGCGCGACCATTGAATGCGATTGGGCGAAGATCTTAGTCGCAGAATCACCATCCACGGATGGCAGCGGCGTCCATGCGACCGGATTACCCTCCGGAGTCATCCAAACCATCAGCGGGATTTGCAGTCCTTTGCCGATTTCCGCACAAAGGTCACGGCTCAGCATTCCAAATTCCCGGATCGCATCACCATCAATTAGAATGGGGAGATAGGTTGAGTTGATCAAATTGACCGTCGCGGCATCCGAAGAGAGAGTCTGAAGAATTTCCACGAACGAAGGCTGTTGTGGCAACACAATCACAGCCCAAACTAGGCGTTTTGAGTTACGCGCCATATCAAGACTGGCCTGGGTCCAAGGCTGCCAATGAATCGGCGAAGTGGCCTGCGATCCGTAAACCGGTCCTGGTAGGCCACCCAAAGAATTTTCGACAGGAACTCCCCACACATCTCCAGACACCTCCTCGGGAAGCACCCCCTCATTCACCTTTTTATCTCCACATCCCAGCAACAAAACAAGCCCCACGAGGGCAAGACCAGTCCTAACGAGACGCTTTTGAGTAAAGAGAAGCATGGCTAATTCCAAATTTTGTATATAAATCAGCCCCACTTGCCAAGCGAAGAAAAAAAACTTCCGCTGCGTCCAGCCAGCGGTAATCTCTGCCAACAATTTCTCCAAAAACCGAGTGATCAGCATCGCCATCTCAAGTCAAAAAGGAGGTGTGGGAAAAACCACACTTTCCATCAACCTCGCTCATGCGTTTGCACGTGCTGGATTTAATACGCTGCTAGTGGATGCGGACCCTCAGGGATCCGTCGGTCTATCCCTCACCCGCCAATCACGCCTGCTCTCCGGATTCTACGATTTCCTCGCTGATCCCAGCATCCCGATGGAGCGTCTGATCGTGCCGACGCGACTGGAAACCTTCGCACTTGTCGCAGCAGGGCAGGCCAGCGATTACGAAGCGGGCAACGGATCCTCAGGCGCACACCTTGCCCGCGTCCGTGCTTTCCTTCGCAACGCCGCCGCTCGCCGATACGATATCTGCCTAATCGACACCGCGGCTGGCCTCTTCGGAGTCACCAATGACATCATCTCCTCCACCGATGCGATCATCATTCCGCAACAGGCAGAACCCCTCGGAATCCGCTCGGTGCCGAAACTGCTCGAAGGACTCAACCGCCTGCGCATTATGAACCCGCGCCTCAATGTTCTTGGCGTCTGCCTCACCATGCTTCATCAAGGCCTCGCCGAAAGTACCGAGGCAGCATCCGCCCTCCACCAGCTTTTGCCCGCAGAAATGCTTTTCCAAACATTCATCCCCCGCGACGACATTTTCATTCGTGCCAGTGCAAAAGGGCTGCCTGTTGGAGCATTGGAAAATGGCAAAGGCGCGGAGATAGTCTTCGATTCACTTCGCGCGGAAGTGCAAGCAAAGCTGGCAAGATCCCGCGCCACGACCAATTACCAGCCCCACTAATGGATCCCGTTAACCCATGGCTAGACCCTTCGGAAGTTCGGCGCCTCGCCGAGCAACTTCTGCGTCCTGTCGCGCCAGCCCGCCTGTCCGCCGCAGATCCCGGTTTCGATGCGGCATTTGTTGGCTTTGTATCAGGCGGTGTAGTCGCGGATTTACCCCAGCCAACCAAATCCGCACCCGTCGCCGTGCAGCAAGCGCCAACCACCTCATCCGTCCCGCCCCTTCCGCCAACCATCCAGCCCACTGCTTCGGCTCCGCCATCACCTGCCGCCCCGCCCATTTTCCAACCTGTGCCGGAGCCGCTGGCCGCCGCTTCTTCGCTTACTCGTTTCTTGCAGCGCATCCACATCTTCCGTGATTGGCTCTCGAAAAATTTCCAAGCCACCGATATCTTTATCCTAGATCGTGAGGGTAAAGTAATCTTCGACGAAAGCGGCCACGGGCGACTCCACTTCATGGCACGCAACTTTGCCGCCGCCTCGCGCGGGTCGGGAAACATCCACGTAAAGATCGGCCCCTCCGCCATCCTAGAAGTGATCCCTTGCGAAACTCCTTATGGCAGCATCGTCCTCGGCGCACTACTGCCCGATGCCCTCCCCGTAGAGCAAATTAATACGATCACGCAGATCCTCATCCAGACCGCATCACCCGCGTGAAGATCGAGGTTTCAGGCTCTCACGACCGGCTCGACGCCTACCTTGCCGCCAAGCTTCCGGATCTTTCCCGATCCCGCATCCAGACTCTCATCCGCGAGCAATATATCCTGCTCAACGGCAATCCCGCCAAGCCGCGCGACTCCGTAAAATCCGGCGATTCCATCTCCGTCGTCATTCCCGAGGCCGTGCCGGACATCGCCGCACCGCAGGACATTCCGTTAGATATCCTCTACGAAGACGACCACATCCTAGTCCTTCACAAAGAGCACGGCATCGTCGTCCACCCCGCCCCCGGCAATCCCGATGGCACTCTCGTCAACGCCCTCCTCCACCATTGCAAAGGCCAGCTCTCCGGTATCGGCGGCGTCGAGCGCCCCGGCATCGTCCACCGTCTCGATAAAGACACCTCGGGCTGCCTCGTAGTCGCGAAATCCGACATCGCTCACCAATCCCTCTCCACCCAGTTTTCCGAGCGCTCCACCATGGAAAAGCTCTACCTCGCCGTCACCCACGGCATCCCGGCGAAGGAAAAAGACACGATCTTCACCCACATCGGC
>CAMBTP010000045.1 GCA_945870855.1 Prosthecobacter debontii | reverse complement strand
CCGGATGTTCATGCGGATGTATGAGAATTTCAGTGGTTGCCGGGTTTTGTCGTATTGTTTGATGAGCAATCACATCCATTTGCTGGTGGAGGTGCCGCCTAAGCCGGAGGAAGGTATTGCCGATGATGTGTTTCTCAAACGTCTCTCGGCCTTGTATAGTGAGGTGTTTGTGGCTGATGTTGCCTCGCAAATTTACGAAGCAAGGCATGAGGGCGGTTTAGAGGGAGGGAATCCGGAGCGGGTGGAGGAAATCAAGGGTCGGTTCACGCATCGGATGCACGATTTGAGTCAGTTTATGAAAGGGTTGATGCAGCGTTTTACGCAATGGTTTAACGGTCAGCACAAGCGGATTGGGCGGTTGTGGGAGGATCGATTTAAAAGCGTGATCGTAGAGAGCGGCACGGCGGCGCGTGTGATGGCGGCTTACATTGATCTGAATCCTGTTAGGGCGGGGATGGTGGAAGATCCTGCTGAATACCGTTGGAGTAGTTATGGGGAAGCAGTGGGCGGGGGGCCTAGAGGAAATGGAAAGAAAGCGCGGGAGGGATTAGTGAGGGCGATGATGTCGGAACGTGATGTGGGATTTGATGCTACGATGTGGAAACAGGCATCGCAGCAGTATCGGCGGTTGATGGGAATGGCGTTGGAGCGGAAGCCATCGAATGCGAAAATTCAACGTTCTGCGGCGATTGAGGAAAGTAAAGAAGCGAGGATGTCGACCCATGATTGTCCCCACGATGAGTCACGCTTGCCTGAGCTAGGGATGGCGAAAATCTTGAGAACGCGGGTGAGGTATTTCACGGATGGAGCGGTGATCGGGAGTAAGAGTTTCGTGAATGAGGCGTTTGACGCGGCAAGAGAGAGATTTTCAGAAAATCGAAAAGACGGAGCGCGAAAGATGCGAGGGATAGGGAAAGGAGCGAGTGGGACGCTGTGGAGTGTGAGAGATCTGCGGGTGAGGGTTTAGCAAAAATTGCCACCACCACCACCCTCGACTGCCATGGTCGCCCCACCCTTTTTCTCCGCCTCTGGTCTGGCTCCCGGCACTTTAACGGCCTCGACCCCAAAAGCCAATTCGTAGCATTCATTCAAGGAAGAGGTTGAAAACGAAAAAGGCGGGCTTTGCAGCTCGCCTTTCGGAAATTGGGTGCGCTATGTGGCTTATCCGCCGATCTCGGTGCGGCCGGTGAGTTGGGCACCTTCTTCCATGGAGAAAACCTTGGATTTGATGTCACCGTTGATCTTGGATTTGTCCTTGAGCTCGCAGCGTTGGGAGGTGATTTTGCCTTCTATATTGCCGTAAACTTTGACTTCACCTGCGGATATGTCGCCCTTGATTTTAGCGTTCTCACCGATGGTAACTTTACCCTTTTCGGAGGTGATTTCACCTTCGATTTTACCGTCGATGATCATGTCGTTGGAGAAACGGATCGAACCGATGATCTCGATTCCGGTGGAGAGGACGTTGGTTGCGTTAGCCATGGGGAGGAAGGTAAGCAGAGCGGGGAAGTGCTTGCAACCGCAAAGATATGGTCAATCCCTGCAATTTTGCGCTGTTTGCCTGAAAGTTTTTAGTTAGAAGAAGGAAATCCCACACGTTATACTACAATGCCCAGAGTCATCATCACCGTTCCGGAGAAAAACGCGCAACCTTATCGCTTCAGCCTTGACCGCAAAAGCGTCAGCATCGGGCGCGGTAGCGAAAACGACATCGTCATTGATTCTGGCTCGGTTTCGGTCAAGCACGCAGAGATGCGCAGGGTTGAGGGCGGATACGAGCTCGCTGATGTAGGCTCGACGAACGGCATCAAGCACCACAGTGACAGGCACGATCGGATCACACTCTTTTCCGGAATATCTCTCAGGTTGGGTGACGTTTCTTTTGATTTCACTCTGACAGATGAGGAAATCGAGGTCATCGCCCGCGAGAAACCTCCCGGCGAAGCACCTTTTCGAGAGGAAATCGTGTCCGCAATACCGGAGCAGGGAGACCCGAAACCTAAGCCTAGAGACAAACCAGCGCCGGCGCTCGCGCCACAGCCATCGGAAGTAGGTATCGGAATAATTCTGATATTCCTGTTATTGGCCGCTGCCGCATTTTTCACCGGGCTTTCGATCCGCCACCAGAAGGAGACCGGCGAATCGCTGATAAAGGCGATCGTGAATAAAGAGGATCGGGCCGAGAAAGCAGCTCCGGCGGTTGAAAAACTGGAGAAGTGATTCTGCCTTAGACGTTGAAGCGGAACTCGATCACGTCGCCGTCTTTCACGATGTATTCCTTGCCTTCGATGCGTAGCTTGCCCGCTTCCTTGGCGGCGTGCTTGGTTCCGAGCGCCACAAGATCGTCAAAGTGGACGATCTCGGCCGCGATGAATCCGCGCTCGAAATCGGTGTGGATCACGCCCGCTGCGGCAGGTGCTTTGTCGCCCTGCCTGATAGTCCATGCGCGGGTTTCCTGGACGCCGGTGGTGAGGTAGGTGCGGAGACCGAGGAGATGGTAAACGCCTCGAATCAAGCCGGATACGCCGGAGTCTTTTACGCCCATATCAGCTAGGAATTCGGCGGCTTCCTCGGGTGCGAGGTCGGACAGTTCCTCCTCGATGCGTGCGGAGATCACCACAGCCTCAGCTCCCGAGTGTTCGGAGGCGAATTTCCGCACTGCCGCCACCAGTGGGTGGGAATCGGGGTTTTCCGTTGCTCCCGCCAGTTCGTCTTCGGCGACGTTGCAGGCGTAGATGGTAAGCTTCGAGGAAAGCAGGAAAAAGCCTTTTACGATTTCGGCGTCGTCGGCGGAAAAATCGATGGTCAATGCCGGTTTACCCTGATCGAGGTGGGGCATGATGATATCGATCAGCTCGACTTCCTTTTTCGATTCCTTGTCGCCGCCCTTCGCCTTCTTCTCGCGGGAGGATCGGCGTTTTTCTAAAGCGGACATGTCGGCGAGGATGAGTTCGGAGTTGATGATCTCGATGTCGCGGATCGGATCCACGGAGCCGAGCTCGTGGATAATATCGTCGTTTTCAAAACAGCGCACCACCTGCACGATGGCATCGGTTTCACGTATGTTCGCGAGGAATTTGTTACCGAGTCCCGCGCCTTCTGAAGCGCCCGCGACAAGCCCTGCGATATCGACGAACTCGATGGCGGTCGGAACAAGTTTCTGCGAGTTGGAGATCTTTGACAGAACGGCGAGGCGCTCGTCGGGAACCATCACGATGCCGATGTTTGGGTCGATCGTGCAGAATGGATAATTCGCCGCCTCCGCCTTGCGGGTTCGGGTTACGGCATTGAAAAGTGTCGATTTTCCGACGTTGGGCAGACCTACGATTCCGGCTTTGAGCATGGCGGGCGGAGGTTGCGCGGCGTGCTTGCCTTCGGCGAGAGAAAAATGGGGCAAAAAGGATGCCTTTGGCGCTGACCCAGCGCTTGTCGGCCAGATCAGGTTCTATCGGGTGGGTGATTGGGGATGGCATCGCCCCGAGACGGGGCGATTACGCACTGCCGCGAGAGGCGGTAGCTACTTTTGCCTCGCGACGGCTTTTAGACGCAGGGCGTTGAGGGCGATGAAGCCGGTGGCGTCGTCTTGGTTGTAGGCTTGTTCCTGGCCGCCTTCCATGGTGGCGATGGCTTCGGAATACATGCTGTGGGGGCTGCGGCGACCGGCTTGCATGACGTTGCCTTTGTAGAGTTTCATGCGGACTTCGCCGGAGACTTTTTTCTGTGTCTCGGTGACGAGGGCTTGGATGGCCTCGCGCTCGGGGGCGAACCAGAAGCCGTTGTAAACGAGCTGCGCATATTTCGGTATGAGGGAGTCGCGGATGTGCATCGCCTCGCGATCGACGACGAGCGTCTCAAGATCGCGGTGGGCGGCGAGCAGGATAGTGCCGCCGGGGGTTTCATAGATGCCGCGGGATTTCATACCGACGAAGCGGTTCTCGACGATATCGACGCGGCCGATGCCGTTGCGGCCGCCGAGTAGGTTGAGCACGCGCATCACGCCGTAGGGGGAAAGGAGGGCGTATCCGTCTTGTTGGCCGGTGGGTTTCACATCGCCGAGTTCGGTAAGGAGCGCATCGAGGTTGTCGTGTTTCAGGCCAATTGCATTGCCTTTTTCGAAAAGGATCTCGATGTATTCCGGTTTGTCGGGCGCGTCCTCGGGGGAAACGGAGAGGACATACATGTCGGTATCTGCGGGAGTTGTGGCGTCATACCAAGGGTCTTCCATGGCACCGGCTTCGAAGGAGATGTGGAGGAGGTTGCGATCCATCGAGTAGGGCTTTTTCATGGAAGCCTTGATCGGGATATTATTTGCCTCGGCAAAGGCGATCATCTCGGCGCGGCCGGGGAATTGCTTGCGGAATTCCGCATCACGCCATGGGGCGATGCATTTGATATTTGGGGCGAGGGCGGCGGCGGAGAGTTCGAAGCGAACCTGGTCATTGCCTTTGCCGGTGGCACCGTGGGCGATGGCATCGGCACCTTCAGCGAGGGCGATTTTGATCATGTCTGCAGTGATACAGGGACGAGCGATCGAGGTGCCGAGGAGGTAGCGGCCTTCGTAGATTGCCCCAGCCTGGATCATTGGGAAAATGTAGTTTGTGGCGAAGTCTTCCTTGAGATCGCCGATGTAGCACTTCGACGCGCCGGTGGAGAGTGCTTTCGCTTCGAGGCCATCGAGTTCATCGCCTTGGCCGACATCGGCACAATAAGCGATGATCTCTGCGTTGTATTTTTCTTTGAGCCAGAGGAGGAGGACGGAGGTATCCAAGCCTCCCGAGTATGCGACGACGATTTTCATAAAACTTTAAATTTTAAACTTTAACCCCTAAAGAAGAAATCCAAGGGACGGCGGGAGAGTAGGGGGCGAGGCGGGGGAGGGAAGTGGAATTTTTTTCAGTGGAATTTTTTCTGCGTCACGGAAAAAGCCGGACTCCTATGTGTGGGAGGCCGGCTTTACTGAGTATTTTTAGGAAGGAAGGATCAGCTTTCTTCGGCTGCCTTTTTTACGGCTTTTTTGGCAGGAGCTTTTTTAGCAGCTGCCTTTTTGGCAGGAGCTTTTTTGGCGGCTGTCTTTTTGGCGGGAGTTGGTGTCTCCCCGGCCTCGGCCTTCGGCGTGGCTTTCTTCACCTTTGCCTTGGGCAGTAGCCCTTCGAGCTTCTCCTGTTCTTTTTTACGTTTCAGATAATCCGCCCGGCGGCGGCGTTTGATGATTTTATTTGATTGCTGTCCCATGGTTGCTGAACAGTGGCTAGGGCAGCGTAACGAACGTATCAAGCCGAATTTTCATTTCCTTTCTAATCCTGTGATCGCGACCGATGCCATTCTGATCCGCACCACCCGCCTGACGGACACCAGTCTTATCGTCCATTGGTTCACGGAGGGAGAGGGTTTGCTGAAGACGGTGGCGAAAGGTGCACTGCGCCCGAAGAGCGTCTTTGCGGGAAAGCTGGACTTATTTTTTTCTGGCGAAATCGGTGTTACGCTTGCGCGGAAAGGCGATTTGCACATCTTACGCGAGGTCGCGATCTCTAACTGGCGGCAGGGTCTGCGGCGCCAATATACGCCGACCCTGATGGCCGGGTATTTCTGTCAGCTCGTGGAGGGGGCGGTGGAGCCGGGTTATGCGGATGCGCCCTTGTATGATCTTCTGCGGCGAGGTCTCGATCACTTGGATGCTGAGGAGCCAAGCCTCAAAGCGCTGTGGCATTTCGAGACGCAGCTAGCTGAAATTCTCGGTGTCTCCGGTGCGGGCAGCGGTGAGGATGCCCTGCGCGGTCATATCGGAATGCTGCCGGGCACGAGAAAGGAAATCATGGAGAGGCTGGGCGGGTAGGGAGAACTCGTTAAAATCGGCGGCGGTAATGTGGCGTTTTTTTTGGAATCGCTGTGATTTCCGCTCGCCATGAGGAAGGGGTTGTGCGTATTCATTGTCTATACATACAACTATGCGCCTATGGACACTGCCACAGCCAATTTAATCCGAATGATGCGGGATCGCACCGAATCACTACGACAAAAAGGAGATCTCCACGAGGCTTTGCATGCCGCAAATGCCGCGGTCGAGAAATGTGAGCAGCAACTCGGGCCGGATATGGATAGCATCGACGCGTTTGTGAACGCGCTGGAGAGTCGCGCGGATCTTTTTTTGGAACTGGCGCATTATGCGGAGGCTGCGGATGATCTAAAGCACGCAATCGACCAGCTGGACAACAGGCCGGATCGCATCGCGCAGGAGGGAAGGCTCTACGCGCTGCTTGGGACTGCTTATGATGGTCAGGAACGTCCTGATAAAGCGATCAATGCGTGGCAAAGTGCGGTGGCATATTTCGAGAAGCACGAGCCGCCCTTGTTGATGGATGTAGCGGCGATTACAAACAATCTTGGATTTATCGCAAAGGCCAGCGGCGATCTCGATGGGGCGGAGGATTATTTCCTAAAATCTCTGGAGATCATGCATGCCGAGGTAGGGATGAAGCACGAGAAGACGGCCTCTGTTTCGAATAATCTCGGAGCGGTTTATCTCGCTGCGGGTTTCCTCGATCAGGCACGGGAGATGCACATGATGGCTCTGGAAGCGAGACGTGAGCTTTTCGGAGAAAACCATCCTGATACCGCTCAGTCACACAATAATCTGGCGCTGGCTCTCTTGCAGACAGGTGACCGCGCTTGGGCACGCAGGCATTTTGAAAAAGCCTTGGCCGGTTTTGAGCAACTCGTCACGGGCCATGCAGAGGATCTTGAGGCAGTAGCCTCAAACTACTGCGATTTCCTTAGGGAAGAGGGCGATGCGAGTCTCGCCGACTTGATTGCCGGACGGGTGAGAGTGGTTGTGGCTGGGGTGTAATCCATCATTCCTCTCATTTACGAGGAAAATGACGCTCGCACCGAGCCGGAAAGCATCTTACTTTCACCACATGAATTTAGGAGTGATCGGTTGTGGAAAAATGGGAACCGCGTTGGTGCAAGGGGCGATCCATGCCGGTGTGGTGAATGCCGGTAATGTGATCGGGACGGATTTAATCGCTGCGTCGGCGCAAAATTTCTCAGATGTAACTGGCGCAAGATTCACCGCGGATATCGGTGAGGTGCTCCGTGCGAGTGATGTCATTTTACTATGCACAAAGCCGCAGGATATCTACGCGGCGCTTGCCGATTTCAAGCCCGATGCTGCGTCTGGAAAACTGCTTATCTCGATTGCGGCAGGTGTCAGGTTAGCGGATATCGAGAGCAAGACACCCGAAACGGTGCGTGTGATCCGGACCATGCCGAACACGCCCGCATTAGTAGGTAAGGGCGCCGCCGCATATTGCTTGGGTAGTCGTTGTTTGGATGGTGATGAGGCACTGGTTGTTTCACTTCTCGAAGCCGTCGGGTTGGCTGTTCATGTTCCAGAAAAGCTGATGGATGCCGTTACGGGTCTTTCGGGAAGCGGACCTGCTTATGTGTTTCTGATGATTGAGGGCTTGGCGGATGGCGGCGTGATGGCCGGGCTTTCGCGCCCCGAAGCGATCAAGCTCGCTGCGCAGACGGTAAGTGGAGCTGCGGAGATGGTGCTGCGCACCGGCGAGCATCCCGCGAAGTTGAAAGACATGGTCACGTCACCGGGCGGAACTACGATCGCTGGTTTGTCCGTGTTGGAAGGCAGGAATGTCCGCTCGGCGCTGATCGATGCCGTGATGGCGGCATCCGCGCGATCTGCAGAGCTTGGCAAGGCTTGAGTTGTATATGCTCGAGCAATTTCCTCTTTCACCCCGCGTCAAAGCTCCTATATTTGATCCATGACGATGCGAATTCCCTCCCTTTTGACCCTTGCGGTTTGTGTGGCACTCTCCGCTTCTTGCGGCAGCGACGACGACATGATCATGCTCGCTGGAGACACCCATTCGGCTTCTTCGGAAGGTGAGGCGCTTTATGCTAAGGCTAAGGCGACTGATGATGCCGGGAAAAGTTCCTCCGCCATCAAGCAATACAATAAAATGGCTGAGAAGTATCCCTTCGCGCCCTCCGCAGCGCAGGCACGCTTCCGCCAAGCGGAACTTCTGGAGCAAAAAGGCGACATTCAGAAATCTTTCGATGCCTATCAAAAATTCCTGACCCGTTATCAGAGCAGTGGTTTGTATTCGAAAGCGCTCGAACGCCAGGCCCGGATGGCTCAATCGGCAGCGGACGGTGATGTTAAATCCTCCTTCGCTGGCTTGAAGACGAAACTATCCATCGAGAAGACCGTCGAGATGCTGGCGGCTGTGCGTGATAATGCCCCGCGCTCGAACACTTCTGCGAAGGCGCAATTCACGATCGGTGAGCTATACCAAGGTAAGAAGGAATCGAAGAATGCCATCGAGGCATACCGTAAGTCGGTGAGTGACCAACCGGAGAGTTCTTACGCGCCCGAAGCGCTCTTCCGCGTCGGTGTTGTGCTGTTGGAGGAGGCGGATCGTGGCAACCGGAATCAAGCGACCTTGGAACTCTCCCGTGAGGCTTTTAGCGATTATCTACTTCAATACCCAGGACACTCGAAAAATGCGGAAGCACGTATGTTGTCGGGTCAAATTGGTGGCCGAGAGATTAATCGCTCACTGGATATTGCCGAGTTTTACGATAAGTCAGGCCAGACCGAATCTGCCAAAATTTACTACCGCGAAGTTTTGAAACGTGCCGGCTCTGGCGAAGCTCACGATAAGGCGAAGTCCCGTCTAAAAGCTCTCGGTGAGTAGTGCTGCCCACAACTTTTTCTCATGAGATACGCACTATTGCTCCTTTTCACGCTGCCACTTGTTTCCTGTGCTGGATACAAGCTCGGCGGGGCGAAGCCGCCTTCCCTCGTTGGCGTGAAAACGATCGCCGTCCCCATGTTCTCCAACGGCACACAGGAGCCCCGCGCGGAGGCTCTTGCCACCACCGCGGTGACCGATGCGCTAGTAGCCGACGGAACTTACCAAATTGCAGACCGTAATAGCGCCGACGCAGTACTCGAAGGCTCACTGAGTTCCATCCGATATTCCAAGCTACGCAGTTCCAAGCTGGATTCGCTCTTGCCCGAGGAGCTCACCAACGATGTCAGCATTCTTTGGACACTGCGCGATGCAAGGGATCCGACAAAGATCCTCGCCAGCGGCACCAGTTCCGGTAATAGCAATTTTTTTGTGGATTCGAATCTCCAGACAGCTAGAAGAAATGCGTTACCTGACGCTTTAGGTAGGGCAGGGCGAAGTCTTGCCTCGACTCTATCATCGGGTTTTTAAGCGACACGGAGTTGTTTTTTAGGTGCTTGCGTAATGGGCTGTCCTCATTCAGATCATACAAATTAACTTATGGGTCCTGATGATCATACCCCAAATTACCAAGCATCCTCGGCCCATCCCGGCGATGATTCAGTGGTTTTGAATCAAGCATCCAAGATGCCGCAGATAGCTATCCCACCGAGAAGGTTAGGCTACGGAATATCGACCAAGATAAAGTTGAATCGGGTATCTGCGCTAGAGCCAGAATCTGTAAATAGGGAGATTCCTCTTCCAGTCACATCGGCGCCTAGTAGCAAGCGCTCCCGGGTCAACGAAATCTCCCCGCAGGGCCCCTTTGAGCAGCGGATGCAGAAGACTCCTCATGAGGTTTATAAAAAAAGATTGAAATGGGATCCCGATCGGTTGCACGGGCGGCGCAGACGCGGCATCCGAGGAGCGAAGGCGATCTCATCCCATGCGAATAATACCCACGTTACTCGGAATTGGATCATTTGCGCTGGTGCTCTGGTCATCGCAATTGTGGTGGGAGCAATTTCACTAAGCGTTTTTTCTAAAGATGAATCCGAGATAGCAAAAGTATCAATTTATAAAGAAATCAAACAGGAGGTGGCTCAGAAAGAAAGTATGTCTAAGAGGGAGCAATTACTTAGTGAGCTTTTTGATGGAGAAGATCAGGCGAAAAAGATTTTCGCCAAGTATGCTACCTCTAGATCGGTGGATGATTTCATTGATACGATTTATCTTTCAGACAAGAATAGGAATTTGATTTCAAAAATTTGGGAACCGATGGATGTGGAACCAGGATGGGAGCCAAATAAGTTCTGCACTTGGACGGTGGATGAAGATGCAGATGCTCAATTCGGAATCCTATCTGGCATGCTTGCCGACCTTTCTGGTTTCACAGCGATCTTCAGGAAGGAGGGGGATAGTATGAAAATGGATTGGAGAGCAACAACCGCTCACTCCTCTGCGGATTACTCCGCGCTGATGAAGGGAGAGGGTGATACTAAAGAGATCCGCGCCATCCTCTCGCCTGATGATTTCCACACGTTTACGCTGCCTGAGGGTGTATACCGCTGCTACAAGTTGTCTTCGCCTGACAGGATGGCGAACATCTGGGCTTACACCAAACTTAAAAGTGTTATCGATCAAAAGCTAATCTCTCAATTTACTCCCGGCCAGCTAATCGGTGAGGTTTCCTCAGAGATCCCCGTGGTGCTGGTGCTGGCTCGTGGTTCCGCAGAGTTCCTGCCCAATCAATGGATCATCAGTAAAGTGGTGAGATTGAGTTGGCTCGATGAATGAGACCTGTTGTTAGCGTTTCATTGCTCTCCGCATCTGGGGAAGCGGATTTGTTCCAGGGAACCAGTGCTGAAACGCAATGGCACCTTGATGGATGAGCAGGCTTAAGCCGTTGTCAGTTTTGCATCCAGCACGCTTTGCTGCTGTTAGAAAAGGCGTTTCAGGAGGTTGGTAGATGGTGTCGTAGGCGCGGGAAGCTGCGGCAAAATAGCTGTCTGGAATCACTTGGTCGTCGCCTTCTTTAAGGCCGAGCGATGTGGTCTGAACGATCAGATCGGCGCATTTGCAATACTTGCTAAGATTGGCGTCAGTGAATCCTAAAGTGTGGATTTCCGTGCCAGGTGAGATGTCGCGCAGTCTTTCAGCTAGGGATTCGACCTTCGCCAAATTCCTGTTCACTAGTATGAGTTCCTCTGGCCTTTCCAGAGCGCACTGCGTCGCGATGGCTTGTCCTGCTCCGCCGCCAGCGCCCAGAATAAGAGTCTTTGATTTCGCCAGATTGATCCCGAATGAATCGGAAATTGCTTCACGGAAACCCGGGCCATCGGTGTTGTATCCGATGATCGCGCCGTCCTTGAAAAGCACCGTGTTGACAGCGCCGAGTAGTTGCGCCTGGGCGGATACTTCGGTGCAACTTTCCATCGCCTCGAACTTATGGGGAACCGTCACGTTGCAGCCGATGAAACCCAGCTCTGCCATCCTCGCAAATGCTTCGCCCAGCATGCCTGTTTCGACTTCGAGCCGGATGTATGTCGCATGGATGTCGAGGGCATCCAAAGCGGGTTGGTGGAGTTGGGGTGAGGCAGAGTGAGAAACGGGTTTGCCTAGCACAGCAAGTCGCGCGGGCTTCGTGCCGGTCGCCGTTTGCGCCAGTGTATCCAGTGTATGGAATGCATGCATGATTTAGAGTAGGGGTTGGAGGGATCGGATGCTGTCCCTGAGCTGCCTCGCCGACCATTGACCGGGTGCGGTGGCAGTTTCACCCACGAATCCGTAGTTCAATACGCTTCCGGCCTGGGCGCAAAGCAGGCGAGAGACCGGTGCTAGCGCGCCCATTCCCATGGTAGAGAGAGGAATGCCTTGATCGCTCGTTTGGAAACGGGCGAGGGCGGCGACTTCATCCGGAGTGCGAAGGCGAGCGGCTGCCTTGAATGCCGCAGCTCCCGCTTCCTTAGCGATCTTAGCTTGAGCCCCAAGTTCCTGTTCTGACGGCAGCTTGCTGAAATCGTGGTATGAGGCGATCCATGGAATCCCCCTCTTCGTGATTTCGGAAATCAGTTCCACCATAGAGGAGATTGAAATTCCCTCGATATCGATCAAACAAGCGTCCGGCAGCGCGGCGTGCAACATCGATGTCCTTGTGGATAGATCAAGGTCGAATGGGGAGCCTTCTGCATGACAGCGCGCCGTGAAAAGGAGAGGGAATGGGAGTAGGTGCCGCCAGAGGGCGCTTCCCCGTTCTCGGAAATCTTCATGGAAAAGATCCAGTCGAATCTCCGCGAGATCGCATTGCTCAGCGAGTAATTCGGGTGTCGCTTCTGCAAGTGCAGCGGCATCACCAATGCTTCCAACGATTAAAGGCAAGCATCTCGGAAAGGTGAAATGAGGGCGCTGCATGCGTGAAGTGAAGCCACCGCCCGCCCCTTTCGTCAATGGCTTGTAGAGACTCGGGCACAAACAACACCGTTGCCTCAGAAAAATTTGCGCTCGCCCCTTCTTTTGTCTGGTCAATCCGGTTTTATGTTCCTTAGTTTCTCTTAAACCCAAAGCAAATGCGAATAAGCCGAAACATCCTTCTCAAAATCATCTCTTGCGCCGTTGTCGGTGTGATCTCTCATTCCGCAGCGAATGCCCAATCTTTCAAGGTCGAGGGTGATAAACCGAATTTCGAGGATATTTCCTCGCCGGATCTCGGTGAATCAAAAAGTGGCTTTAAGCCCAAGGAGTGGCTGGAGATCGAAGCGAAACTCAAGGTGGATATGTCACCCGCGCCAAAATCCAAGACAGCAGACCGTGTCCTTGTAAAATGGTATGTCGCAGTGGAGAATCCTGATAAACAGGGCACCTACCTCCTTCTTACCAAGGATGTAACACATGTGAACATCCCACTTGGAGAAGACGTCTTCAGCTCTGTCTATTTATCGCCCTCATCCGTTCGTCGCATCACGGGCGGTGACCGTGCCGGGAAAAGCATGGTTTACATGGTCGGATATGAAGTCCTGGTCAATGGCGTGAAAGTCGCCGATAAATCCAGCAAGGGCGACCCCGGTTGGTGGAATACCTCCTCCAGCAAAATCTCCCGCAGCGAGGCGGTTCCACTTCTCGACAAGAGCGAATCCGCTTTCGCACACATGTGGTGGGATCGCTATGCGGAAATCTCCAAGGAGAAATTCTAATCCGCCCGGTTTGCACCCAACCGCTTTTTGACACAATTTAAGTTTCACTGATCGCAACATCACCATGGCTGAAACCCAGACTACTGTAGCCCTAAACCTAGGCTCTCAACGCATCTCCCTAGCCGTCTTTGAAACATCGAAGAGCGGCGGCCTTATTCTGAAAGGTTTCGAGACGGATACGATCATTGCCGATCCGGCCTTCGAAGCATCGCGGGAAGCTCAGATCCGAGTTGCACTCGATGAAATGATCGTAAAGCTCAATATTTCGAAGTCAAAAATTCGATATGCGATTGCAGGGCAATCCGTCTTCACCCGTTTCGTAAAGCTTCCTCCCCTGCAAGATGATAACATTGAGCAGATCGTAACTTTCGAGGCTCAACAACACGTTCCATTTCCGATCAACGAGGTCGTCTGGGACTATGAGATGATCGAGAGCGGGGATGACAAGGAAGTGGTCATCGTAGCCATCAAGGAGGACGCGCTCGACGAGATTAACGACACTGTCACGGCAGCCGGCCTTTCCACTTTGGATGTGGATGTCGCTCCGATGGCTCTCTACAATGCCTACCGCTACGCCTACGGAGCTCCGGAAGAACCCACACTGATCATTGATATTGGTGCGAAAACCAGCAACTTACTCTACTGCGAAGGTAAAAGTTTTTTCACCCGCAGTGTGGCGATCGGCGGCACCTCGATCAGTGCCGCCATAGCCAAGGAATACAATATTACTTACCCTGAGGCGGAGCATCAGAAAATCACCAACGGTCTTGTGGCTCTTGGCGGCGGGCACACTGAAACAATGGATGAATCGCTCGCAGCGCTCGCGATGGTGATCCGTAACTCATTGACTCGGCTCACCGCTGAAATCGCCCGCACCACAAACTATTACCGCAGCCAGCATGCCGGTAACCAACCTAGAAAAATTCTCCTCGCTGGCGGTGGCGCAAACCTGCCTTACACACTGGAATTTTTCCAAGAAAAGCTTGGCATTCCGGTCGAATTCTTCAATCCGCTAGGCCAAATTGTCCTTGGTAAGGGAGTGAATGTCGAAACTGTCAGTCACGAAGCCCACACCATGGGTGAACTTGTTGGCTTGGGACTGCGTGGAATCGGGAAATCGACGATCAACATAGATCTCGTCCCATCCGCTGTAGGAATCGCCAGAAAAGAAGCAAAACGCAAGCCGTTCTTTATTTCGGCAGCTGCCCTTCTAATAGTTGGTTTTTCCGTATGGGCTGCATTCCAATTTATTGCGGCCGGCAAAGCGCAGGAAGAAAACCTCAGGATGTCGGATACACGCGATACGCTCGTTCCTGTCGAATCCCAAATTCGCAAGCTGCTCCAGACGGAAGCAGAATTGGCGCGCGTCGCTGGATCTTACAACCAGATCGTGGAGGATCGTGCATTCTGGTTCGATTTAATCGACGAGCTGAACAGCGCCTTCGCCAGCGATTCCATGTGGTTAACTGAAATTACCCCTCTGTATGATTACAACCCGCTCGCTCCTCAGGCAGCTGGCACGTCCAAGTCCACTGCTCGCCCTGTTGTAAAATCCGATTTCACAAACGCTCAGGGCAATAGCAGCGCGATCTCTGACGCTCCCGCGCCACCGACGGGAGTAGGTGCCAAGCCGAACCAACCTAAGCCAGTCCCGGTAGCCAATGCCATCCTCATCAAGGGCTACTGGCGTGAGAATAAAGATACCCAGAATATCGTTTCCAATCGCCTCAAGCGGCTCCGTGAGAATTCCGAATCATTCAGTTTCACTGCGAAAGCGCCGAACGGCAAGGAAACGCCGCTCAGCGACGAACAAATCATCGTCAAAGTTTCCAGCAGCGTTGACGAGGAAGGGGATTTGGCTTTTCCCTTCGAAATCACTCTGCCTCTCGCCCGTCCTGTCGCGGTCAAGTAATCGCGAACATTTTTTCATATTAGACTTCTATGAATTGGATCAAAAGCAACCCATTCGTCTCCGGATTAGCAGGAATCACCATTCTGCTTTGCGGCATTCTGTATTTCCTCGCCTCACAGTGGGGAGCTCAATACGCCGAGACAAAGGTAAGTTTTGACGAGGCCTACATGGGCGTTAAAAACGCCGAAAGCATTCCACTCTATCCTCGCGACGATCTCCGCGATGGTAAAAGCAAGGCGCTGGCAGAGCACCGTGCCGCTATTGAGGATCTTACGAAACTCTTCGATACATACCGTCCGAAAAAGACCGATAACATTTCCCCTCAAGCATTTACGGATCGCCTATTAGCCGCGAATGAAGAAGTGACGAAGGCATTTGATCAAACCGAACTACCGGCAGACTTTTTCCTCGGGTTTGAGGCCTATCGGAGCCAGCTTGCCAAATCCGAAGCGACCGACATTCTGTTGCATCAAATGGATGGCATCAAGGCGGCGTTCATGGGCTTGGCTAAGGCTCGCCCAAGCGCCCTGCTTAAGGTTCACCGCGTGGCCATTCCAGAGGAGGCGGGTAGTAATTTTCAAGCGGGACCTAATGATATCGCCAGATATTTCTCGTGCGAGTTCACATTCAAAGGCTCCGAGCAATCGGCAAGAGATTTCCTTAGTGCGCTCGGCGCGATGGACTCCCACTATTTCATCATCCGCACCCTTAAAATTCAGAATGAGCGCGATACCCCACCACAGGTGTCAGATGCGAAGTTTGAAAATGCCGAAGCCGAAGAAGCGGCTGTAGCACCCGCCAACCGTTTTGGCACCGCGTTTTTCGATCTACCCGAAGCGGCAGAAGAGCCGGTTGAGGAAGAATCGGCCGCCGCGGGCGGTGAGGAGGCCGATCCAGAGGCGGCCGTTCCCGAAGCTGCAGCGGTCACGGATACTTCCCGTATCCTTGCGCAGGTGCTGGGTAACGAGGAACTCATCGTTTTCGTTCGTTTCGACATCGCAATGTTCCTGCCATCCAAGGAACTAGCCAAACCCTGACTAACCTCAATTTCCCATCATGTCCTGGATCTCAGAAAATTATGAAAAAGCTGCCTTGGGCGCCGCTGTCCTCGCGGCGGCAGGCCTAGCTTACTCAGGCTGGAACAAGCTAAACTCCGTCGATACGGATTTCGGCAGTGTACCCGAAGGTCCACCTGCTAAGAGCGATCCGGGCGTAAAAAGCGCGGATACGGTGGCTAAGACGAAATCTTCGTTTCAACTCAAGCGGGAATGTAGTAAAGGCAAGGATGAAGAGCGTGCTGTCGATCTTTTCACAGGCGTTGCGCTTTTCGTGAACAAGAATGATCTAAAAACCCCCGTCGATCTGATCGAGGGCAAGGACGTTCATTCGGGAATTCCCAACAGTTGGTGGATTCAGTATCGCATCGACCCCGGTTTCGGCGATTCGCCGCTGCGCGATGAGGATGAAGACGGTTTCTCCAATGAGGATGAATACGCTGCCAAGACAGATCCAAGTGACAAGAAGGATTTCCCGTCGCTCATCAACAAGCTCACCTACGTCGGTGAGGAATCGGTGCAATGGGTGCTGCGTCCCGGCTTCGAATCGGCAGGTGGTAGTTTCACTTTTACCTACGGTGCAGGAAAAGAACAAAACCGTGTCAGCGCGGCTAATCCTGTGCCTCCAGGTGGCGTATTCTTTGAACAAGGCGCAGCCATGGGAAGGTTCAAACTGCTTGGTTCCGAGAAGCGTAGGGTTATGAATCAGTCTATTCAGGCCGAGGAGGATGTGACCTTCGTGCGCATCGAGGATCAAAAGCCCAACAAAAAGGGAATCGTATATGAGATTCCCGCCTCGTTCCGTGTTGCAGACCAACGCAAGCACGCTCGCTTTGATCGAACTGCTGTGCTGACTCTTGCCGCCCTCGGCCTTGCCGATCATGAGATAAAGGTCGAGGAAAACACCTCTTTCTCATTGCCGATTGGCGATGGCAAGAAACCTTACAAAATGAAGGAAGTGACTCCTAATCGCATTGTCATTGAATTCACCGGCGAGGATGGAAAAGTCCAGACCTTCGAGATCATCAAAGGCGCTACCGGTCCAGCCGCTCCCTAAATTTACATTTCAAAAATTTACTTAAAAAACTCTTTCCAAAGTTCGCAAATACAGACAAGACAACTCCGTTCTTTATGCAAAAAAATCCTTTCCACTACTACAGCCGAACAGCCGCAACTCTGATGGCCGCTGCCGCTACCATGCCATTCACGTTTTCCTCGGCTAATGCCGGAGAAGGATATTCAGAGATGAGCGGGTTGGCACAGCGTGAAATCATCCGTCGTCAAGAGGCTGTCGCCGAGGCAGACCGTTTGTTTATCGATGGTCGCGAAGCCTATGCCAAAAAGGATTTCCAGATGGCTGTGGATAAATTCCGCGCCGCCCTCAGCACCCTGCCCGAGGCTCCCACTCTTTCCGATCGCAAAGCCAGCTACACCGAGCACCTCGCAGATTCCAGCGTCGCACTTGCACAGGAATTCCGCAAAGTCGGTAAATATGACGAAGCCCGCGCTCTTCTTGACGGGGTTCTTATCCCAGAGATCGATCCTGATAATGTTGCTGCCAAAACGGAGCTCGGTTATCTCAATGATCCAATTCGCACCAATCCCGCTCTTACATTCGAGCATTCCAAAAACGTCGACGAGGTTCGTCGTGCCCTTTACATGGCTCAAGGTAACTACGACCTAGGCAAATACGACGCCGCGAAAGTGAACTACGAGGCCGTTCTCCGTATTGATCCTTACAACGCGACTGCCCGCCGCGGTATGGAAAAAATCGCGACTACCAAAAGCGATTATTACAGAGCCGCCTACGACCACACCCGCGCCGAAATGCTGATGGCGGTGGACGAAGCATGGGCGCTTTCTGTCCCAGCCGATCTTCCCAATTTGGAAGTCGGATCCGATATCTCCAACGCTCCGTCCAACGGTGTAGCCTACATTTCCGAAAAATTACGCAGGATTGTCATCCCAAGCGTAAATTTTGAAGAGAATACCTCTCTCGAGGAAGCTATTGATTTCCTCCGCCTCCGTGCCGGTGAACTTGATACCCTTGAAATCGATCCCGAGAAAAAAGGAGTCAATATCGTCATTCAAAGTCCCCGCTCCAGTACGGTGGGTGGTGGTGAACTCGATGAGGCCGCTGAAGATGATGCTCTGCTCAGTGGTGCTGATATGGGTGCACTACAACTCAATAACTCGCTCCGTCTTCGCAACGTTCCACTTGCCACCGCGTTGGAATTTATCTGTGACATGACGAATCCCAAGCTCCGCTTCAAAGTGGATGACTTCGCAGTGACCCTCGTGCCTCAGACGGATACCGGTGAGGAACTCTTTACTCGCACATTCCGCGTTCCACCTGACTTTGCTGCAAATCTAAACACCGCCGGTAGCGAGGAAGGCGGTGCTGAACCAGATCCTTTTGCGACCGATAGCGGTGGAGGATCTGGTGGGTTACTAAAGCCCCGCCCGGCTATTATCCAACTCCTAAAAAACTCAGGTATCGTTTTCTCTGAGGGTAGTGCTGCGACTCTCGGTGCATCCGGTTCACTTCTGGTCACCAATACTCCTTCCGAACTCGACAAGATCGAGCAGTTGATCACAGCGACGTCCACCACTCCAAAGCAGGTCAAGATTACCACCAAGTTTGTCGAAATTGCCCAGGAGAACAACGATGAGCTAGGCTTCGACTGGATCGTCTCTCCTTTCGGTCTTTCTGCGAACCATTTGTTCGGCACAGGCGGAACCGTGGGCAACGGTGGTCCACGCACGGGCAGCGATTTCATCAACCCGGTAAATTATAGCACAATTCCAGGTATTCCGGTAGGCGACAGCCAAGTGAGCAATATCGTTACAAGCGGTCTCCGCAGCGGTGATCAGGCGATCAACCGCAACAGCATCGACTCGCTTCTGAACAATCCGAATCGCACTGCCCAAGCTGCCAATGTGGCACCCGGTATCCTCGGTCTCACAGGCCTCTTCTCCGACGGTCAGGTGCAGGTGATCATGCGCGGTCTTGCCCAAAAGAAGGGCACAGACCTTATGACAGCTCCCTCGATCACGGCACGCTCCGGCCAGAAAGCGACTATTGAGGTCATCCGTGAATTTATTTACCCGACTGAATACGAACCCCCGGAACTCCCTCAGGGTGGTGGTGGCAACGGTGGTGGTGGTATCGGTGGTGTTGGCGGTGGCAATGCAGCTGCAATGATCGCAACCCCCGCAACTCCCACAGCATTCGAGACGAAGAATCTCGGTGTCACACTTGAGATCGAACCCACCATTGGTGAGAATGATTTCGTGATTGATCTCCGTTTCCTTCCGGAAATCGTGGAATTCGAAGGTTTCATCAACTACGGCAGTCCGATCCTATCGCCTGGCACAGATCTTTTGGGTAACGCGGTCACCTCCGTGATCACCGAGAACCGCATTGAAATGCCCGTGTTCTCTAAGCGCAGTGTCAATACCTCCCTCACGATTTATGACGGCTACACCGTCGCTGTCGGTGGCCTGATGCGTGAGGATGTCCAGATCGTTGAGGACAAGGTGCCGATTCTCGGTGATATTCCTCTCATTGGACGCCTATTCCAATCGGAGGGTGAAAACCGCATCAAGAGTAACCTGATTATATTTGTCACAGCACAGATTATTGATGCTACTGGTCGTCCCTTGCGCGGTGCTGAGTCGGGTGCTGGATCGGTTCCTGTCAGCACCGGTGGTGGAGAACTTGATACATCAGTCCTACCGCCGCTTGAGGATCTTGCCGAGTAATCGGTTGCAGATCTCACATTTACAAGGGTTGGGGAAGAGATTCCCCAGCCCTTTTTCGTGGACTGAAGTCAGATTTGTGAAAGCCTCTCGGTAGTGGCAAAGAAGGCGTTAGTAATAATTTTGGACTCTGTCGGTTGCGGCGAAGCCCCGGATGCGGTCGCTTATGGTGATGCGGGTGCCGATACTCTCGGACACTTGTTTGCCGGGATCACTGAGTTGGCGCTTCCGAATCTAGATTCAATGGGGCTCGCTCGTGTTACGCGTAGGCAGCCAACAGTCTCTACTTTGGATCAATCATCCGCCTTTCGTCTGACCGAACGCTCTGCCGGAAAGGATACCACCACCGGGCATTGGGAATTGATGGATTACTCCCTCGATGAGCCGTTTTACACCTGCAAAGAATTTCCCAGAGACTTTCTTGATGAATTGGAACAGGCTTGTGGAACCGGATTTATCGGCAATAAGGCAGCTTCAGGGACGGAAATTCTCGCCGAACTCGGTGAGGAACATCTCCGCAGTGGTCGCCCAATCATATATACGAGTGCGGACAGCGTTTTGCAGATTGCAGCACACGAGGAATCCTTCGGACTCGAGAGATTGTTAGATATTTGCAAGATAGCGCGCAAATTACTGGATACACGCGGACTGCGAGTTGGAAGAGTGATAGCTCGTCCATTCGCTGGAGAGGGTGCCGTAAACTTCCACCGAACAGCAAATCGGCACGACTACTCGCTCACTCCAGGTGAAACTGTGTTGGATCGGATCCAGGCGCGTGGAGTTCGGGTGATTGGAATTGGCAAGATTTCGGATATCTTCGCGGGGAAGGGGATTTGCGAATCCCACCCGACCAAAGACAATGCTGATGGAATGGATGTGATCAGCAGGCTTTGGATCGAATCCGCACATGATGACCGTTTCCTTTTCGCAAACTTGGTTGATTTCGACTCGCTCTACGGTCATCGGCGTGATCCTCAAGGATATGCAACATGTCTGATGCAGTTTGATGCATGGCTCGGTGGATTTCTTGAAAAAATAGCCGCCGATGATTTGCTCATCATCACTGCGGATCATGGCAACGACCCCTACCACACAGGCACGGATCATACTCGCGAGCAGGTGCCATGTCTCGGGCCGCGCAATTTTTTTTCTGTAAAATCTTCTGATTGAGATCTGGAAAGCTAGAGAAGTTTTGTTAGTTCGGTTGTTTTTTGGTTTCGGGTTGGAGATAGATTTTGCCGGTTTCCCATTCCTCGGAGATCTCGATCACGACGCCGGTCACCAGGCGTAGCAGCGAGGACTCGTTGGGGAATAAACCAACGACGCGCGTGCGGCGCTTGATCTGCGAGTTGAGCGTCTCGCACATGTTGGAGGTGCGCAGGCGCTGGCGACTGGCTTCCGGGAAGCCGAAAACGGTGAGTCCTTCCGGGATGTTCTGCTCGGCCCAAGTGGCGAGTTTGGGCGCGCCCTTCTCATAGGTTTTGATGAATTCGGCGAGCTTAGCTTCGGCATGGGCGCGGTCTTCGGCGTTGAAGATGCGGCGGATTTCAGTGGCGACTTTTTGCTTTAGATCCCTGGTGGGGACATGGGCCTGGGCGTTCTGCTGGAGGTGGAACTGGCAGCGCTGCCAGGGGCTAGAATTGAGTGTGGCGCGCAGTGCGGCGCGGAGGCCAACGTGGGCGTCGGAGGTGACGCTGTCGGGAATGCCGATGCCGCGCTGCTTGAGACTGGTGAAGAAGTCGCGCCAGTGGACTTCGGCTTCAGAGAGAGCGCAGGAGACTCCTAGGACGAGGCGTTTGCCGTTGTCCCTCCGGATGCCGATGGCGATGAGGGTGGCGCAGTCCCTGACATTGCCATCGATGCGGACCTTGTAGTAGGTGGCGTCGGCGAAGAGGTGAGAGATCTCTGGAAGGGGGCGGCCGCGCCATTTTTCAAACTCCCCGTCGAGCTCGGCGGTGAGTTTGGAAACCTGGGTGGAGGAGACTTCGAAACCGCAGAGTTCGCCCATGACGGTGGTGACGCGGCGGGTGCTGACGCCTTGGAGATACATGCTCGATATGGCGGCCTTGAGAGCACGATCACTGCGGCTGCCTTTCTCCAGAAGAGAGGTCCTGAACGGGATGTCACTGCCGCGGACCTGGGGCGTGGAGAGGTTGAGTCCACCCATGGAAGTGTGGAAACTACGGGGTTTGAAGCCGTTGGCGTGACCGTTGCGCGCCTCGACGCGTTCATACGGGCCGGCACCGATGTGCTTGGCGCGTTCCATGAGCATGGCGGCGTTCATGAGCAGTTCGGCGATTTTGGGGAGCCCTTCGCCAAGGCCGTCCTGAAGAAGGAGGTTGATGAGATCATGGTGGGTGGTAGTGGTGGTGTGGTGTTCGTCCATTGCTGTTGTTTTCTTGGTTTGCACCTCCAGCAACCAGTTCTGGGCGGACACCACAACCCCGGGGTGGGGAGGCGCGCCGCCGGTCAGGCAGACGATTCCGCTACGCTCCATCGTCTGCCTGAC